>DASRQZ010000129.1:0-69041 GCA_035696125.1 Polyangia bacterium | reverse complement strand
GGCTGCTGAACCCAGCGTGCGGGCGTCTCGGGCCTCGGGCCTCGGGCCTCGGGCCTCGGGCCTCGGTGGAGCTTCTGGCTTCTGGCTTCTGGCTTCTGGCTTCTGGCTTCTGGCTTCTGGAAGAGACTCGTCTGGAGAAGGCGCACCGATTCAATCCTTGAAGCTGAAAGCCTGAAGCCCGAAGAGGCTGTTGCAAAACCCCGGGGGTGCCTGCGCCTCCGGAGTGTTGCAAGCGGCTCCAGGCTTCAGGCTACTGACTCCAGCGTGTAGAAGCTGGAAGTAAGCCCCTCGGGAGGGTATTGGCGCTCAGACGCCGCAAAGGGACAGGCGTCCGCTCGCCCAGAAGGGCAGAAGCTTGCGCAGGTTAATCGCCGTGCATAGGAGCGCCCATTGTGTTCGGGCGTTCTCCAGGCCGCGCGCGGTGAATCGGCGGAATCCATCGATGCCTTTTGCAATACCGAAAATGTGCTCGATGATTGCGCAGCGCGCCTTGTAGCGCTCTTGATTCTCAGCGTCGGCGAACTTCTGTCTGTAGCGCTGTAGCACGTCGTCGTATGGCGTGCGCTTTATGCTGCGGCCGAGCTTGTCCTGCGTGCACTGAGCCCGGGCGGGACAGGCCTGATTGTGGCAGCGGTAAGTCGCGATCTCGTAGGCAGCGGTTGTCGTCGGGTTACGTATCGTCTGTAGTGGAAGAAACTCACCTCGCGGGCAGATGTAGCCATCGCGAATGCGGTCGTAACTGAAATTCGACTTGCTGAATTCTCCCTTGGTGCTGGCCTCCTCCTGCATGCGGACGATGGCATTAAAGCCCTTTTTCTCCGCTTCTTCGAGAGGTTGCCCCGCACAATAGCCCGTATCGGCCACCGTATGGTCAGCTGCTCGCCCGGCAGTCTCCTCGACGGTCTCGAGCATCGGTACGAGCTGCGCGTGGTCCGTCGCATCGGTGCAGACGTCCTGGGCGACGATGAGATCGCTCTTCTGATCGGCGATGGCTTGAGCGTTGTAAGCGAGCGTCCTTTCCCTACCGACCTTCGTCACCTTGGCCTCTGGCTCTCGCCGATGCATATGGTCCACTTGGGCCTTGTCGAGCTCCGCCAGCGCCTCCTGAATCTTGCGGCGGCGAGCGTCGGCGTCCTGCATCTCGTTCGGCATCGCGTAGCTGGCGTCCTCTTGCTGCTCCGCAGCCTCGGTGTTTCTCATCGAGCGGTCGACGATCTCATCGAGCTTTTTGAGCTCCTTTTGGAGCTGCTTTCTGTGCAGCGCCTTATCCATCGAGCTGAGTGTCTTGATCTTAGTTCCGTCGAGGGCGTGTAAAGCGAACCCCACCAAACCCGCTTGCACCGCGACCTGCACGACCTGCTTGAAGAGTCGTCTGAGAGCCGCCTTGTTGTCCCGGTAGAATCGCCACAGAGTCGCGTGGTCGGGGTGATGATTCCCCGTCAGCCAGAGGAACGCCACGTCGCGCACGCACGCTTTCTCAAGCCCCCGGCTGCTTCGGATTCGCTCCATCCAGCCGTACAACCACACCCCGAGCAGTAGCTCAGGCGCGTAGTGCGGTCGCCCCTCGTCGCCCGGCGAATCGCGAAACCCAAGCTCGTCGAGTCTTTGCGACTCCACGAGGTCTCGCACGAACCGCACGGGGTGCTCAGGCCCGACCCATTCGTCCAGGCTGGGCGGGAGCAGAAAACGCTGGCTGTAATCTGCTGCTATTTTCCGGCTCATCCTTCACCTGTATCTCCCCACGCTGCAGGCCTCAAACAATTCCGCATATGATCACGTATGGTCACGGGCTCATTGATCCTGAAGTCTGGAGCCAGGAGCCTGAAGCCCCCCGTCGAACCATCCGCAGGCGCACGCACCCCCGGGTTTTGCAACAGCCTCCGAAGTCCGAAGCCCGAGGCCCGAGGCCCCAAAGCCCCAGACCCGAGGCCAGAAGCCCGCAGGCCCGAGGCCCGGCCAGGGGCTCACACGCCGACCGCGAGCTGGATCTCCTCGAGGTCCTTGATCTTGTCGCGGACGGCCGCCGCCTTCTCGAACTCCAGCGCCTCGGACAGATCGTGCATCTCCTTGCGCATCGCCGACAGGATCTGCGGCAGCTCTTCGAGCGGGATGTCGCTCTGCACCTTCCTGGCGGGCCGGGTGACGTCGACGAAGTCGTCCTGCGCCGTGCCGGCGAGATCGGCGATGGCCTTCTGGATGGTCTTGGGCGTGATGCCGTGCTGCTTGTTGTAGGTCTGTTGCGCCTCGCGCCGCGCGCGGGTGACCGTGATCGCCTTCCGCATCGAGTCGGTCTCGCGGTCGGCGTACATCAGCACCTTGCCGCGCACGTTGCGGGCGGCGCGGCCGATGGTCTGGATCAAAGACCGCTCGGCGCGCAGGAAACCCTCCTTGTCGGCATCGAGGATCGCCACCAGCGACACCTCGGGCAGGTCCAGGCCCTCGCGTAACAGGTTTATGCCGACCAGCACGTCGTACTCACCCAGGCGCAGGTCGCGCAGGATCTCGATGCGCTCCAGGGTGTCGCTGTCGCTGTGCAGGTAGCGCACGCGCACGCCCAGCTCGGCGTAGTACTCGGTCAGGTCCTCGGCCATGCGCTTGGTGAGCGTCGTGCACAGCACCCGCTCGCCGGCCTTGACCCGCTCGCGGATCTCACCCAGAAGATCGTCGACCTGGCTCGAGACCGGGCGGACCTCGATCTCCGGGTCGAGCAGCCCGGTCGGGCGGATGATCTGCTCGACCACCACCCCCTGGGCCTGCCCGAGCTCGTACTCGGCCGGCGTCGCCGAAACGTAGATCGTCTGCGGCGAGCGGGCCTCCCACTCGTCGAAGCGCAGTGGCCGGTTGTCCAGCGCCGACGGCAGGCGAAATCCGAAGTCGACCAGCGTCTCCTTGCGCGAGCGGTCGCCCTTGAACATGGAGGCGACCTGCGGCACCGTCTGGTGCGACTCGTCGACGAACAGGATGTAGTCCTTGGGGAAGTAGTCCAGCAAGGTGGGCGGCGGCTCGCCGGGGGCCCGACCCGACAGGTGGCGCGAGTAGTTCTCGATGCCCTTGCAGCGACCCATCTGCTCCAGCATCTCGAGGTCGTACAGCGTCCGTTGCTGCAGGCGCTGCTCCTCGACCAGCTTGTTGGCGGCTTTGAGCTCGCCCAGGCGCCCGCGCAGCTCTTCCTTGATGCCGGACATCGCCCTCACCAGACGATCGGCCGGCGTGACGTAGTGGGAGCCGGGGAAGATCGAGACCTCGTCGATCTTGCGCAGCACCTTGCCGCGCAGCGGATCGACCTCGGCGATGGTCTCGATCTCGTCGCCGAACCACTCGATGCGGATCGCCTTTTCGCGCTCGTAGGCGGGGAAGATCTCGACGACGTCGCCGCGCACGCGGAAGGTGCCACGCGAGAAATCGACGTCGTTGCGCTCGTACTGGATCTCGACCAGGCGGCGCAGCACGGCGTCGCGCCGCACCTCGACCCCGCGGGCGAGATCGATCTTCATACCGAGGTAGGCCTCGGCGGCGCCGATGCCGTAGATGCAGGACACCGAGGCCACGATCAGCACGTCGCGTCGGGTCAGCAGCGCGTAGGTGGCCGCGTGGCGCATGCGATCGATCTCTTCGTTGATGAGCGAGTCCTTCTCGATGTAGGTGTCCGTCGAGGGGACGTATGCCTCGGGCTGGTAATAGTCGTAGTAGCTGACGAAGTAGTGGATGGCGTTGTCCGGGAACAGCGTCTTGAACTCGCCGTACAGCTGGTGCGCCAGCGTCTTGTTGTGCGCCATGACCAGCGTCGGACGCTGGATGCGCTCGACCACGTTGGCGACCGTGAAGGTCTTGCCGCTGCCGGTGATGCCCAGCAGCACCTGCGCCGCATCCCCGCGCGCAATGCCCGCGCAGAGCTCCTCGATCGCGGTCGGCTGGTCGCCCATCGGGTGAAGCTCGGTCTGCATGCGGAACGGCGTCGGCAAGGCGCTATATTGTACGCGATGCTCGCTGGGATGCGCGGGTACTATGCCATCGTCAACATTGGTCTGGACGTCGTCGCCGGCGACCGGCAACCAAGCTTGCCGGCCGAGGTCGAGCGCCGGGCGCGCGACCTGCTGGCCGCGCGCCCCTGCTTCCTGCAGCTGCGCGCCAAGTCGCTCGGCGCCGCGGCGCTGCGCGACGCCGCGCGCGCGCTGCTCCCGCTGTGCCGCGCAGCGCGCGTGCCGTTGTGCGTGAACGATCGCCTCGACGTCGCGTTGCTGGTCGGCGCCGACGCCGTGCATCTCGGCCAGGACGACTTACCGCTGGCCGAGGCGCGGCGCATCGCCGCCGGACGCTTGCTGATCGGGTGCTCGACCCATCGGCCCGACCAGGCCCAGGCGGCCATCGCCGGTGGCGCCGACTACATCGGCTTTGGTCCCATCTTCGATACCCGCAGCAAGCTGCGCCCCGACCCGACGGTCGGGCTGGAGGCGCTGCGAGCCGTATGCGCCGCCTCTCCCATCCCGGTGGTGGCGATCGGGGGAATCACCCTGCAGACCGTGGACGCCGTCGCGGCGACGGGGGCGGCGGCGGCGGCGGTGATCTCGGCGGTCGATCAAGCGTTCGATCCGACGGCCGCGGCGCGCCAGGTGGCCGCGGCGTTCGTCAAGTCGCCCGGGAAGTGACCGACGGCCCCCGGTGGTCGGCGTCGGCGTCGGCGCCGGCGGCCCTTTTTCCGGTTCCGGCTCAGGATCGACCACGCTGACGCCGACGACAGCGGCCGGGCTTACGATGCAAGCGGTGTCAGGACGTGCAGCTACCCTTGGGCAGGCGAGCCAGCAGCTTGATCTCGTTCCTGGCGTCGGCGGCGCGCGGCGACTTGGGGTAGCGCTTCATCAAGTCCGAGAGCAGCGAGCGGGCGTCGGTGCAGAACTTGAGCTGGACGAACGCGGTCGACAGCTGCCACATCGCCTCCGGGACCTCGGGCGATCGCGGGTAGGCGTCGAGCACCTTCTGGAACTCGGCGGCGGCGTTGGGGAACTTGTTCTCGGCCAGGAACGAGTGCCCGATGGCCAGGTAGGCCTGCGGCGCCCGCGGATCGTCGGGGAAGCGCTGGATGAACACCCGGTAGAAGCGGCGGCCGTCGTCGCGCTGGCCGCCGTTCAGGCGGGCCGAGGCCTGGGCCCACAGCTGCTCCTTGTCGTCGGGCAGCGCGGGAGCGACCTTGTCCACGATCCTGTTCTGCGTCGCCTCGAGGTTGGCCAGGCGGGTGTCGAGCCGGTTGCGCTCCTCCAGGTTCTGGCGGTCGCGCTGGTCGCGCTGCTCGGCGGCGTGGGCCAGTTCCTCGATCCGACCCTGCAGAGCGGCGATGTCGGTCTCGGCCTTGGCCGCCTTGGCGCCCACGTCGGCGGAGTTGCGGGTCAGCAACGCCGTCGCCTGATCCAGCACCTTGCGCAGGCGCGCGACCTGCTCCTTGTAGTCGGCGTCGCGCTTGTCGATCTCGTCGAGGCGCGTGCGCAACGAGGCGATATCGGCGCGCATCTTCTCGCCCTCGCCGCTGCTGACGCAGCCGGCGGGGCCAAGCCCAGATCCCATGGCCAGCGCGCACGCGATGAGGATGCGTGCGCCAGCGATCGGGCGCCGACGTTCAGCGCCAGGTAAAGTCGACACGGCGGTCCTGTGCCCAGGTCGGTTCATCGGTTCCCTTGGCGTCCAATGAGCCGCGCGGCAGCACCGTCAGCTTGGCGCCGTCGACCCCCAGTCGGCCGAGGTGGTCGCGCACCGACTGGGCACGCCGCTCGGACAGCGCCAGGTTGTACTCCTGGGTGCCGCGCGGATCGGAGTGCCCGACCAGCGTCGCCGCGCGGCCCACCTTTTTCAGGCAATCGGCGTCCTGTGCCAGACGCGCGGTCGCCTCGGTGGTCAGCGCCGACTCGTTGAAGTCGAAGAACACCGGCTCGAGCGCGCACTCCCTGGGCGGCGGCGGCGGCGGCTTCTTCGCGGCGCCGACGCACACACCTTCGACGCAATCCTCGTTCTGGGCGCAATCATCCTCGGACTTGCAGGGCTTCTTGGTGCCACACACGCCCTTGACGCAATAGGTGCCGCTCGGGCAATCGCCGTTCGACCCGCAGGCCTTGCAACGGTTGGCAATACACTCTTGACCCGCGGGGCACTCCGACTTGTTCTTGCAGTAGCCGGGGATGCGCTCGCACTTGCCGGCGTTGCAGCTCTGGCCCGGCTCGCAGTCCTTTACATCGCGGCACTGCTGGCATTTCCGCTCGATGCAGAATTCCTTTTCGTGACAGTCCTTGTCGGTTTCACAAGACGGATAGTCGGGTTTGCAACCCGTGTCCGCCACGGCGGCGACGACGACAATGCCAAGGAAACAGGACCGAAGCCAGAGCCGAAGCCAGAGCCGTTGCGTGTGCATGGTTTCCCCTTTTTTCGGGGAAACCGTACGTGCGGGCCTGGGCAATGTCAACGCAAGGCAGCCACGATCCCGAGGAGCGGGCCGAAATTCTTTTACCGAGCCCTCGTCCTGTGGCTAGCCGGCATGGTATTTCAACAAGCCGCATGGCAGGTCCGACCGCGTGAAGTGGTTCATCGCTCATCTCGCGACCATGACGCCGATGGGGGCCTACCTGTGGCTGACGACTATCCTGCTGCTGTGTGGTCTCGGCCTGCCCATCCCCGAGGATATATCGCTCATTGCGGCGGGGTACTTCTCGTACAAGGGCGTCCTCGACGTCAACACCGCCTTCGCCGTCTGCTTCGCCGCCGTGCTGGCCGGTGATTCGTTGGCATTTCTCATGGGCCGTTTCTTCGGCCGGCGGGTGCTGGCCAGCCCTTTCGCGCGCCGCTACTTCACCCCCCGGCGGCAGCTGCGCGTGCGCGCCTATTTTCGCAAGTTCGGCAGCAAGGTGGTGCTGATCGGGCGCTTCACGCCCGGATTCCGTTTCACCATCTTCTTCACGGCCGGGACGCTGCACCTGCGCCCCTCGGTCTTTCTCATCTACGACTTCTCGGCGGCCGCCTTCTCGGTGCCGGTGCTGGTCTATTCGGCCTGGTACTTCGGCGGGCAGATCGATCGGGTCGTGAAGCACGCGCGCCAGACCGAGCACGGGATCCTGATCCTGATCGCGATAGGGCTGGCCGTCGTGATCATCAAGGCCTACCGTCGCAGCAAGCGCCGCGAGCGCGCCGCCGCTGGCAGGGGTATCGACCCGCCTTGACGCCGCACGGGCGAGCCGGTCAGTCCGGCGCGGCCGCGCTGGCCTCGGGTCCGAGCAAGATCCGGAGCTGGCTCTCGATCTGCGCCCGCACGGCCACGTCGGGTTCGATCGACAGCCGGTCGCGCAGCGGCTTGCCGGCCCGACGCGTCCGCGTGAGCCCCAGCGCGACCACCGCGTCGAGGCGCACCTCAGCGTCCTCGTGGTCCAGCAGCTCGGCCAGGATCTCGACCGTGCGCGGTCCGCTCTGCCAGCCGAGAGCGATCGCCGCCTTGCGAAGCAACGCGCGATCCACCGGGTCGCGCGACGTCCGCTGGCGCACCAGGTACGACTCGAGGAAGTCGTGGGTAGCCGGAGTCCGCGCGTAGGTCAACGCCGCCATCGCGCGCAAGCGAATCGGCGGGGCGACCGCCTTGTCGTCCGCAATCTGCGCCAGCAGGCCGCCGGCTCCGCTGCCCAGGTCGGCGACGTCGCCCGCCGAGAACCCGCGCCCGGTCCTGGCCAGTCGGGCCTGGACCTCGGCGCGGGTGGGGACCGCCGGCCGCGGCGCGCTCCCGTCGCCCGCCGCCAGCGCTGCCACCGCCGCCAGGGCGACGGCCATCGTGCGCAGCCAGCTTGCCCGCAGGCAGCTCACGTGCAGCCAGATGACGCGCAGCCAGATCAGACGTTCCGACGCGGTTCGGCTCACCGGTCCAGGATAGCATCCGCATCGACGACAGCACCGCTCGCCCCGAGTCCCCTCGCGCGTATAATCGCGCGCCCTCAGGAGGACGCCATGCGAGTCGCAAGAACGATCGCGAGACAGATCGGGACGCTGGCCGCGCTCACCGTCATGGGCGCTCTGCTGTGGCAGCCACCGGCGCGCGCCGCGGGCGATGGCGAAGAGCCGGGCAGCCGTACCGTCAGCGAGCCGGCGGCCGCGTCTCCGGTCACTCCCCCGGCCAGCTCGGACGACACCAAGGAATCCGAAGAGCGTGCGCCGACCGCCCGCGTCCCCGAGGTGACGGCGGAGGTACCGGCGTCGCGGCCGTACCGCGCCTGGGGCGTCGGCCTGCGCGGGCGCTGGGTGTCGGTGCCGGGCTGGCTGCTCGGCCTGTTCACCGATCACAACATCCCGCTGCTCACCTTCGGCCACGTTGGCATCGAGGGATTTCGCCGCGTCGGCAACTTCGATCTCGCGATCGCGTTGTCGTACCAGAACATGTCACCGCGCGACGGAAACTGGCTGGGGTCGGGCAACGACGCCGAGACCCAGACCAGGTTCGTGCAGTTTCGCGGCCTCGCGCTCTACAGCGCCGACGTCACGGCCATCTGGCACCCGATGCTCAACTCCTGGTTCGGCCTGCACCTGGGCGCCGGCCTGGGCCTCGCCGTCGTGCGCGGCCATCTCTTCCTGTACGACAGCGCGGGCTGCAACAGCAGCAATCTGGATGACCTCAACGCTTGTAAACCGCCCGAGCTCACCTGCGCCAACGGGGTCTGCACCTCGCCGGCCAACCTGCCACGTTCGCCGAGCTCTGACGTGCCGCCCATCGTGCCGATCATCAACCTGGTCGCGGGCCTGGATTTTCGACTGCCCAACGTCAAGGGTTGGGAGGCCAAGCTGGAAGGCGGGTTCTACGACGCCTTCTTTTTCGGCTTCGGCGTCGCCTACACCTTCTGAACGAGCTGACGGATGGACGTATGGTCAGTCGGCATCAGTCAACAGTTAACGCTTGACGGTTAACAGCAAACACCTTCGCTGCAACGGCGTCCCTGGCGACTGTCGACTGGCAACCGACGACTTCCCGTTCATAGCTCGCCGAGGAGCCGCTCGACCTCGCCGCGCGAGGGGGCATCGGCGGGAGCCAGCGCCAGATATTTCTTCAGCGCCGCGGCCGCCGCCGATCGCGTGCCGCGCGCCTTCTCGGCGAAGCCGAGCTGAAAATAGAAATCCGGGGTCCAGACCCCATTGCTGGGAACCTTGGGCGCGGCGGCGCGCAGCTGCACCAGGGCGGTACCGGGCTGACCCTGGTCCATCTGGAGGCGGCCCAGGCGGTAGCGGGGCTCGGGCGCGCCGGGGTCGGCCTTGATCGCGTTTTTCCAGGCCGCCTCGGACTTGGCTGGGGTCCCCAACCGATCGTAGGCGTTGCCCAGCAGCAACCAGGCGTCGCCGTTGCCGGGCGACTGCTTGATCGCCAGCTCCAGCGGTCCCACCGCGCGCTCGGCGTCTCCGCGCCGCATGAAGGCGCGCCCGCGCTCGATCTGCGCCGCCGCCAGCGTCGGGGCCTGCTCCAGCTCGGCCAGTCCCTCCTCGTTGTTGCCGAGCTCCAGCAGCGCGCGCCCGTACTCGTAGTGCAGCTCGGGCGTGCTCTCGAAGGCCAGCGCGCGCCGCAGCTCGGCGACGGCGCCGCGCAGGTCGCCCAGCGCGCGACGGGTGCGTCCGAGCAGGACCAGCGCTCCCGACGTGTCCGGGTTCTCGGCGACGATCTTCTCGGCGATGTCGCGCGCGACGTCGGCGTGCCCGGTCTCCAGAGCCAGGCGCGCGGCCGCCATCTTGAGGCCGCTCGACGCGCGGCCGGCGTCGATCTCGGTGCGGTAGATGGCCAGCGCCTGATCGCGCTGTCCCTGCGCGATCAGCAGCTCGGCCATCGCCTGGCGCAGGCCGGGTGTGTCGGATGCTTGAGTCGATAGCGCCTCCAGCTCCGCCTTGGCTGCCACCAGATTTCCGGCGGCCTTGTGCGACGCCGCCAGCCCCAGCCGCGCCGTCGCCAGCTTGGGGTTGCCGGCCAGCGCTTCGGCGAAGGTCTTCTTGGCGCGCTCGGTGTCGCCCGATGCCAGGAAGGCTTGCCCCAACGCCAGCTGCAACGCTGCGCCCGAGGCGCCCGCCGCCTCGGCGCGCTTGAGGACGGCCAGCCCCTCGGCCCCCTGTCGCTGCTGAGTGAGCAGCGCGGCCAGCTGCAGCGTCGCCGGGACGAAGCGCGGGTTGCTCTTCAGCGTCTCCTCGTATCCGCGGCGCGCCGCCTCCAGGTCGGGCGGGCTCGCCAGCTCGGCGGCGCGCGCTCGCCAGAAACGGGCGCGTGGATCGCTCGACGGCACCGGTTCGAGCAGCGCGAGGCCGGGCTTGGCCTTGCCCCTTTCGATCAGCGCGGCGGCCATCGCGAAGCGCAGGTCACCGAGCGGCACGGCGACCGGCACCGCCGGCGCGTTGGGCGCCGCGTTGTCGAACCTGGCGATCGCTTCCTTCATCCGGCCCTGGTCCAGCAGGGCCTCGCCAGCGGCGACCTGGGCCGAGGGATCGCCGGGGTCGAGGGTTTGCGCCTGCTTCAGCTCCGAGTCGGCGCGATCGACCTTGCCGAGCAAGCGCGCCGCGCGCGCGATCAGCACCTGGGCGTCGGCCAGCTCGGTGCGCGAGGCATCGGCGGCGTTCTTGGTGATCAGGGTCTCCGCCAGCGTGATGCGTGCGGCGGGCGGGAAGGCGCTGGTTCGCACCACCGCCAGCCCGGCGCCGAAATGCCACTTGGCCTTTTCCAGCAGCCCCTGGTAGGTCGCGAGCGCCCCGGACGTCCCCGCGTCTTCCTGCGCGCGGCCGAGCCCGTAGCGCAGGCTGATCGAATCGGGCGTGCGTGCCAGCGCGGCCTCGAAGGTCTTGACGGCGGCGCTGGCCTTGCCGTCGGCGATCTGCGTCCAGCCCAGCAGCAGCGCCGTGCGTGGATCGTCCGAGGCCTCGACCGCCAGGCGGCTGGCCTCCCTGACGTTGCCCTTGGCCAGCGCCACCCAGCCGCGCGCGCGGCTCAGCTCACGCATCGACCCGTGGTTGCCGGCCGGGATCTCGGCCAGGATCGCCTCGGCCTTGCCGATGCGCGCGCGTTCGGCGCGCCGCAGGACCACCGAGCTGGCCAGCAGATCGGCGGCGACGGCGCGCAGGCGCACGCTCTTCGGCCGTGAGGAGGCGGCCTCGACCAGCAGGCGCGCGCCCTCCTCGAAAGCCGGGTAGCGGTTGTCCTCGATCGAGGCGCCGATCGGACCCAGCACCGAATCGACCGTGGGCTCGCCCACCACCAGATCCATCCCGCCGAGCGCGAAGAAGGTGCCGGCGACGATCAGCGCCGCGCCCCCGGCCGCACCGACGACGACCAGCTTCTTGCGTGGCTTCTCGACCGGCGCCGCCAGCACCGGACGCTGCCGGACCGCCGACATGGTGCGGTGACGGCCGGCGAGCTGCGATGTCGATTGTGCCGACTCGCCTCCGAGCGTCGAGACCGGGCCGCCAGGCTGGATCGTCGGCAGCAGGGGCATCGAACCCAGTGGCTCGGTCTGATCGAAGTGGAGCCCGTCGCTGTCGGCCAGCAGCATGACCACCGGCGCGGCCGAATCGCGCATTGGCGACAGTGGTCCCAGGCGCGGCACGGTGTTCGCATTACCGCTGCCGACGGCCTTCACGGCGACGGACGCGCTCCTGTCGGTCCTGGGGGCGCGCTGCTCCAGCGGCGCAAGCTCGAGCGGGATCAGGTCATCTGCGTCCAGCTCCATCGCGGCGAGCCCGGCCGGGTCGGCGCTGGGCGCGCTGGCAGCCGCGGCCGCACTGGCGGCCAGGGGTGGGCCGAGGCCACCCGCGGTTCCGTTGCGGCCCGGCGAGGGACGCGCGCTGGGGGGCGAATCGAAGCCGGAATCGAAACCACCGTCGGCGCCACCGAGGCCCTCCAGAGCTTTGATGGACAGCCCGGGGTCGTGCATCATGAGCTGCCCGTCGGCGATCGACAGCACCTCGGTGCCGCCATCGGCAAATCCCCGGTCGGCGCCGCCAAGCGGCGGCCGGGCGGGTGGGGGTGCTGGTGGGACCCGCGGGGCCATCATCGCCAGGGGCGGCGCCATGCGCGGGGCGAGCGGCGGGGCCGGTACCAGTCGTGGGCTCACGGGGGGCGGAGCGAGCGGTGGGGTGGGCGCCGACTTTTCCACATCCCGCACCGAGATCCAGTTGCGCCGATCGCGCGAGACCTCTTCGCTGCCATCCAGCGTCCCCTTCTGCAGCATCGAGGCCAGCACCTGGGGTGTGAAAGGGCCAACCGGACTGCCGGACTTGCGTCGAAGGTAGTAGGAATCGGGGTATGCCGCCATGGATTGGGCCAGGGACCGGGCCAAGAGGCATCCCCGGATCAATCTTCTCAACGGCGGATCCGCGAAAAAATGTAGGTCTACCGCGGCCAGTGCGGCGCACCCTCCTGGAACACCGAACCGTTACAACGAGCCGTCATCACCCGGTAAAGGGCCTCGGGCTTCGGGCCTCGGGCCTCGGGCCTCGGGAGGACTCTTCACTGGGAGGTCCGAGGCCCGAAGCCAGAGGCCCCTCAATGTGCCTCGGGCCTCGGGAGGACTCTTCACTGGGAGGTCCGAGGCCCGAAGCCAGAGGCCCCTCAAAGGCGTCGTGGCCCAGCTTTCAAACCGTTCGGTGCTCGCTAGGGTCCGGTCGAGTTGCCGGCGCCGGTCTTGGATTCCAGGATGGCGACAGTGTCCTCCAGGGTCTGGATGGTGGTGCGCAGGGCGGTGACTTCCTCCTGGGTGGCCAGGCCCAGCATACCGGCGGCAAAGCGGCTGGCCTTGTCGATCTCGGCCTTGACCGTACCACCCAGGCTCATCGCCTTCATGGCCGCGTTCATGACGCGCGGATCCCCGACCACGCGCGAGACCCGCGGATCGTTCATCCAGCGCATCGCCTGACCAAAAACCACGCTCTTGACCGCACCCAGCATCGACATCGGCGAGGTTCTGCCATGGCGCCACCCCTTGCGTCAACGAGGGGGGAGCGGCATGCTTGCCGCCGTGACTGTGGGAACGGAGCGTCGCTGGATCTCCGGGCAACCAGACGACCGGTGCGGGGCGACACCCGTGCGCGCGACGCTGGTGTCACTGGTCACGGCGGCTTTCCTGCTGGGCTGGGTCGCGGGTGTGCTGACGGTGTGGAAGGCGTGGCAGCTCTTCAACGCCTCGCGATGGATCATGATCAGCGGCGCGGGCTACGTCACCCTCATGCTGATCCCCACCATGTGCGGGTTTGCTTGCGCGCGGGTCGCCAGCCGGCTGGCCAGCCGCGGCTGGGGTGGCGCTCCCCTGCGCGCCCTGGCGCTGGGGGTCTGCGGCCTGGTCGCCGGCCTGATGGCGTTCTAGGAGGGTGGTGTTAAACGGCGGACCGAGCCTGGCGCAGCGAGGAGCCCCCGCTTCATTGCTCCTCGGTTTCACAAGATGCACCATGCGCCGCCGTCGAGCCTCGCGGGCAGCGCGGCCAGGCGTCCTCGGTGCTGCCCAGACTTTTGACGGGAGTCACCAGTGAGTGTCGAGGACCACAAGGCTTACGCGCCCGCGCCGGCCGCGATCCGGGTCTTCATCGTCACTGCCTCGGACAGCCGCACCGCGGAGACCAACCAGGGCGGACGCCTGGCCCGGGAGCTGACCGAGGGCGCCGGCTTCCGGGTCGTGGGCGAGAGCCTGTTGCCCGACGAGCGCGACGCGATCGGCCAGCTGGTGAGCCGGTTATGTGCGGACAAGACCGCCGACGTCATCCTGCTGACCGGCGGGACCGGCATCGCCGACCGCGACGCCACGATCGAGGCGGTGCAAGGCCTGCTGGACAAGCGCATCGACGGCTACGGCGAGCTCTTCCGCATGCTGTCATTCGCCGAGATCGGCCCCGCGGCCATGTTATCGCGGGCCATCGGCGGCACGATCGGCCGCACCGCGATCTTCGCCATGCCCGGATCACCGGCGGCCGTGCGTCTGGCCATGGAAAGGCTTATCTTGCCCGAGTTGGCCCACCTGGTCGGGGAGCTGTCGCGCACGGGGGGCCACGGTCACTCACCGCCCGGCGGTCACGATCATGGACATTCGCACCACCACTGACGGCGTCCATGTGGGCGCGCTCAACGATCCGCAGGGGCGGCGGATCGACTACGTGCGGCTGTCGGTCACCGATCGCTGCAATTACCGCTGCACCTACTGCTTGCCCGAGGAAGGCATCGAGCACGTCGACCGCGCCGACATCCTCAGCTTCGAAGAGATCGTCACCATCGCCCGCTGCTTCGCCGCGCTGGGCGTGCGGCGCCTGCGCATAACCGGCGGCGAGCCCACGGTGCGGCGCGATCTGGTCGGGCTGGTGCGGCGGCTGCGCGCCGTCGCCGGCATCGACGACCTGGCGCTGTCGACCAACGGCCATCTGCTATCCGAGCTGGCCGCTCCCCTGCGCGCCGCGGGCGTCGATCGGCTCAACGTCAGCCTCGACACGCTGGACCCTGAGAGGTTCGCGCGCATCACCCGGCGCGGTGATCTGGCGCGCGTACTGGCGGGGATCGAGGCCGCGCGCGCCGCCGGCTTCGCGGTCATCAAGACCAACACCGTCGCCATCAAGGGTTTCAACGACGGCGAGGTGGCGGCGCTGTGCACCTACGCCTGGTCGCGCGGCCTGGTGCCGCGCTTCATCGAGCAGATGCCGATGGCGGGCGGTGAGCTGTTCGTTCCCGGCGAGCTGCTCGCGGCGCGCGAGGTCCGCGATCTGGTCATCGCCGCGCATCCCGGCGCGACCCTGGTCGCCGAGGACGGCGGCAGCGCGCGCGGCGCGGGACCGGCGCGCTACTGGCGCCTGGAGACACCGGGGTATCGTGGGCCCGCGCGGCGGGTCGGGATCATCTCGGCCATGACCGAGCACTTCTGCGACGCCTGCAACCGCGTGCGCCTGTCGGCGTCGGGCGCGCTGCATGCTTGCCTGGGCTACGACGACGCCGTCGACCTGCGCGCGGTCCTGCGCGTCGGCGGCGAGCAGGGCGTGATCGCCGCCATCCGGCGCGCGGTCTCGGGCAAGCGGCCGGCGCACGGCTTTGGCTTGCTGGGCATCGGCGGGCCGCGAAAAACCATGATCTCGATCGGAGGCTAGATCCGCATGAACGTGAGCCAGGTGCGCGCGCGCGTCGGCGAGCTGCGCGGGGAATTCGAGCAGCGTCTGGCGGCGATGGTCGAGCTGCCCACGGTGAGCATGGATCCTGAGCGGCGTGGCGACATCGACCGCTGCGCCGCCACCGCTTCTGATTACCTGCGCGAGCTGGGCGCGCGCGTCGACGTCATCGACACCGGCGGTTTTCCCCTGGTGCTGGGCCGCATCCAGCGCGATCCCAGCTTTCCCACGGTGACGGTGTACAACCACCTCGACGTCCAGCCCGCAAGTGCGGCCGAGTGGCGCACGCCGCCCTTCACTTTCACGCGCGACGGCGACCGATGGATCGCGCGCGGCTCCACCGACGACAAGGGGCCGGCGCTGACCGCGTTCTACGGCGCCAAGCTCGCGCTCGAGCAGGACGCGCGCGTCAACATCCAGTTCCTGTGGGAGCTCGAGGAGGAGATCGGCAGCCCGCACTTCGCTCACGGACTGGCGGCGGCCATCGCCGGAGACGCCGCCGGCGGACGTCCCGCGTTCGCGACCGACTCGGTGGTGGTCTCCGACACCATCTGGATCGCAGCCGGCCAGCCGGCCATCCCCTATGGGTTGCGCGGCCTGATGGGGTTCACGGTGGCGCTGCAGACCGGGGCCAAGGACGTTCATTCGGGCACCACCGGCGGCGCCGCGCGCAATCCCATCGGCGAGCTGGCCGCGGTCATCGCCGAGTGCTACGACGCGCGCACCGGGCGCGTGAAGATCCCCGGGTTTTACGACGATGTACGCCGGCTCACCGCCGAAGAGAAGAAGGGCTTCGCGCGCGCCGGTTTCTCCGCCAAGCGGTTCAAGGCGGCGCACGAGCTCAAGAGCCTGCGCCCGGCCAAGAGCGACCTGGATCTGATGCAGGCCATCATGGCGGCGCCGACCTTCGAGGTGCACGGGCTGGTCGGTGGATACAGTGGCCCCGGGATCATGACCATCGTGCCCCACCGCGCCGAGGCCAAGCTGTCGACGCGGCTGGTGCCCGATCAGAAGCCGGCCAAGGTGTTCAAGCTGATCAAGCAGTTCATCAGGGGCCGCTGCCCCGACGCGGTGGTGACCCACGAGGCGTCGCTGGATCCCTACCTGGCGCCGCTCGGCGGCGCGGAGAACGCCGCGGCCGCGGCCGCGATGCGCGAGACCTTCGGCAAGGAGCCGGGTTTCACCCGCGAGGGCGGCTCGATCGGCGCGGTGCTCACCATGCGGCGGCTGTTGAAGGCGCCCATCACCTTCCTGGGTCTGTCCTTGCCCGAGCACGGCTACCACGCGGTCAACGAGAATTACGACTGGACCCAGGCCTCGGGCGGCATGGAGATGTTCTGCCGTTACTTTCACAAGATCGCGGAGTTGGGCGCGGCGCGGTCGCGGTCCTGAGGGCTGGGCCGGGGGAACTACATTGAAAGCGCCGCACGGCGCGCTAAGCTCGTTCGATGACGTCACCCGCCCCCGCGGCCACCACCTCGCGCGGATCCGCCTGGAAAATCATCGCCTCGGTCCTCGTGGTCACCGGCGCGGTCGCCTTCCTGCTTTCGCGCTCGCTCAAAGAAGGGGCCGAGAGCTACAAGCACGTCGACGAGGTGATGACGAACCTGGGCTCGATGCACGGCAAGCGACTGCAGGTGCACGGCCACGTCGTCGACGGCTCGATCGAGCAGAAGAAGGGGACGCTGGAGTATCGGTTCAAGATCGAGAGCCGCGAGCCGCGCCAGCACGCGGTCATCAGCGCCAGCTACACCGGCCTCGTCCCCGACACGTTCAAGTCGGGCGCCGAGGTCGTCGCGCGCGGGATGCTGGTCGAAAACGACCGGCTGGAGGTGATCCCCGACGGCATCATGGCCAAGTGCCCGTCGAAGTACGAAGCGGCCAAGCCAGGCACGCCCGGCGCCACCAAGGCCCCCGGCATCGACCCCAACACCGCGCGCCAGCTCTGACTCCAAGCCCGCCGTCGCGGCTACGTATGGCGGAGGCCGTCGACGGCTTCCAGCCGGCTGGCGCGCACCGCGGGGAAGATCGTGGCCAGCAGGCAGATCGCCAGCGTGACGGCGGCGACCCCCACGATCTCGGGGATCGGGATGTCCACCGGTAGCTGGCCGATCATGTAGACCTTGGGGTCCAGCGGGTATCCGTAGACGCGCGCCAGAAAGCAGATCAGGAGACCGAGCACGATCCCGAAGGCGGTGCCCACGCCTGCGATGGCGGTGCCGCCGACCAGGAAGACCCGGGCCACCATCAGGGCGCGCGCCCCCATCGATTTCAGGATCGCGATCTCGCGCACCTTGGACAGCACGATCATGGTCAACGAGGCGATCATGTTGAACGCCGCCACGACGATGATCAGCAGCAGCACCAGCGAGATGGCGAACTTCTGCACCGCCAGCGCCATGAACAGGTTGTGGTTCAGCTCCTTCCAGTCGACAACCCGGTAAGGGGCGTCCAGGCGCCGCTTGACCTCCTTGACCTGCGACAGGGCCAGGTAGGGATCGGAGAAGCGCACCTCGACGCCGAACACCCAGGCCCGCGCGCTCTCCAGGCGGTGCGCGTCCTGGATGCTGACGTAGGCCAGACGGGTGTCATACTCGTGAAAGCCCATGCGGAACAGGCCGACGACGCGGAACGGGAACGTCGGCGGCGCCGAGGCGTCACCCAGGCTGAAGGGGACCATGATCGGGACGCAGTCGCCGACGCGCGCGTGAATGCGATGCGCCAGCTCGGCGCCCAGGATGATGCGGCCGGCGTGCCGGTCGGGTTTCATGCCCGGGCAGGTCGCCGGTCGTTCGAGGTCGGCGACGCGCCCCTCGATGAGCGAGCCCTTGATGTCCTCCGCGCCGCGCGCGACGTCGATGCCCTTGAGGTTGCTGCCGACCTTGCCCACCATGACCTCGCCGGCGGAGAACAGAAACTTCGCCATGCCGACCACGCCGGGCATGCCGCGCAGCTTGCCTTCTATCTGATCGCCTTCGGGCGAGTCGATCTCGACGTTGCCGTACGGCATCACCACCAGATGCGCGTTGAGGGCCAGCACCTTGTTCTGGAACTCGCGCTCGAAGCCGCTGGTCACCGCCATGACCACGATCAGCGACGCGACGCCCAGCACCACCCCCATCGCCGACACGGTCGAGAAGACCGAGAACAATTGCAGCAGCAGCGCCAGCACGGTCAACAGGCTGCCGGCCAGCACCGCGACCACGCCCGCGGTCTCCCAGCCGCGCGCGTGATAGCGGCGGGCGAGCACGAAGATCAGCACGCCGACGAGGGCGAGCCCGATAGAGGACGCCAGCCCCGCCAGCGCTCCGCGCGGGCGCCGGCTGCTGTGCAGATAGCGCAGCCCCACGAACGGCTCGGCGCCGGGCCAGAACAGCTCCACGACACCGAAGGCCAGCAAGCCGCCGATGGCCAGCGCGACCAGCGGCTTGCGCCAGGCGGGCATCAGCACGGCGGCGATCGCCTGGACCAGCGGCACGACCAGCAGGATCACCCGTAGGAACCAGCGGAACATGGAACGCGAACGCTAGGGGAGGGAACGTCCCCGGTCAAATCACCCGCTCCCCGGACACCCACCCTGGATATATGGGACGAGAAATTTGGAGCCGGGGCTCAGTCCTCCACTCGAGGGTTTGACATCGACAGTAACGCGACCGTACCGTACTCGCCGATGGCCTTTCCCAGGGGGCGTTGCCTCTCCTCCGTCGCCGTCGCCCTCGCCGTCGGTCTCGCCAGCGTCGCGGGCGGGCGGGTGGCACGCGCGGGGAAGCACGATCTGAAGTTGCTCAATCTCTGTCGTCCCGAGAACAGCGTCCTCGGGGCTGGCATCCAGGAATGCTCCTGGATCCAGAGCCAGCGCGACCCGACAAGTCACGCGCTCACGGGACCGGTCGGGCCCGACGACCAGGGGACCACGAACTTCCGCAGCCTGATGTCGGAGCTGGGCGTGGTGATCGCGCCGCGCCTGCAGACCCCGGCCGATACGCTCGGGTTCTCGGGCTTTCAGTTTGCCGCCGAGCTGGGCATGACCAAGATCAACCGCGATCGCGGTTACTGGGACGGCGTCGAGGGCGTCGACCCGGCGAACCGGACGGCGGCGCGGCCCGATGCCTACCTGACGACCGTGGGTGGTTTTGTGCGCAAGGGGATCTGGTTGCCGCTGCCGGCTTTCGAGATCGGCGCCGGCGCGCTCAACATCGTAGGGTCGAGCATGTTCTCCGTGCAGGGCTACGCCAAGCTGGCCCTGCAGGAAGGATTTCATTCCTGGCCCGTGCCGTCGGTCGCGATCCGGGTGGGGGTGTCACAGCTCGTGGGAACGGATCAGGTCGACCTGACCGTCGTGGGCGTCGACGCGGTCATCTCGAAGGCGTTCAGCATCGCCGGCACGGCGCGCTTTGAACCCTACCTGGGCGGCAACTTACTGTTCATCGACGCGCGCAGCGGCGTGATTGACGCGACCCCACGCTGCGACGCGTTCGCGCTGGAGCATGGCACGGCCGCGCCCAGCCCGTACTGCGGACAGGCAGGTAACTCCAACGACTCGCTGGCGGATTTCACCTTCCGCAAGCAGGACATCATCACCCGGCAGCGGTACTTTGCCGGCTTCAAGTTGAAGCTGTCGGTGCTCTTCCTGACGGCGGAGTATGACCTGATTCCGGTCGGCCGCAGTCGGGATGACAGCCAGGCAAACGGCGCTCGCGACGAGAGCGGACAGCAACAGTCCTTCTCTCTGTCGACCGGGTTCGATTTTTAGGGGCCCCCTCCCTGGGTGGATGACACCCTGAGGGGGCTCGCACCGCTCAGAGCTCGGTCGAGCCCCCTCAGGGGGGATTCGGACTCGTAGCTTCCCACGCGCTAGGCGGCGGGCAGCATCGGCAGACCGCCCTGGATGATCTTCCGGAGGCCGGCGACGGACAGCCGGGGAGTCTTCTTTTCCTCCTCGAAGATGATCTGAGCCAGGGTGGCCGTCGTCAGATCGGCCCGCGTCGTGTTGTCGACGACGCGGACGTCGTCGCCGGCGCGGACCATGGCCGCGATGTGATCGAGCGTCACATAACGGCTGTCGCGGGTGTCGTACAGTTTCCGGTTTGCGTAGCGTTTGATGGTGCGTGCGGTGGTCATTGTCTTAGGGTGTCATGGCCAATTGGCCGCGTCAATGATGTAATGCAAACAACAAAAAGATTTTGAGAGTCCCAAAATTAGTGCAATTAAATCCACTACTACGAGCACGACAGATCGTCGACGCGAGCGCCAGCTGCGCTGGTGTGCGTGCCGCGGACGACCAGCCAATACAGCGGCGAAGCCCCTGGGCGATTCTCATTGACCGGCGCAATCCGATGATTCGCCGGAAATTCCATCGCGCTCGAGTCGACGATCGTACCGGAATCGCGCGGCTGCCGCTGTCGGGCGCGCGAGCCTTCGCATTGCTGCACGTGCATTGCGGCGCGTGCTTTTCCGTCGTGACTCGGTGCGGTTACTTCGCGGTCTTGCTGGGACGCTCTTCCTCGTCGCCGATCGCAGCCTTGGCTGCCTCGCCCTTGGGCGCGACCTCGATTTCGTTCTGCGCGCTGACCGCACGCTTGAAGTTCTTGATGGCTCGTCCGAGCCCATCGCCCAGCTGGGGCAGCTTGGTCGCGCCGAAGATGACGACGACAATCAGGAGAATGAGTACGAGTTCGCCGAAGCCCATTCCGAACATGGAAGCACCCCTTGTCAGCCACCTATAGCACTCCAGGGGAAACATTCAACCGCGCGCGGCGCAACCCTGCAGGATTTTTGGCGCCTTGCCGAAAAACCGATACGATTTCCTTCTTCATGTCGTTCTCGGGGCGTGGCGTTTCGGCGGCCGCGGCGCTGGTCGCCGCCGCGCTGAGCAGTGCGCTGGCGGGCGCCGCCACCCCTGCGGGCGGCGCCAACAGCCCCGGCGGCAAGGAGCCGAGCCGCGCTGCCGCCGCCAAGCGCGACAAAGGTGGCGCCACGCTGTCGACGGGAGAAGAGAGCCCGTCCGAGCGGCGAGCGGTGCGCGGGGTGGCGCTGGACGCCGCCACCGGCGAGAGCCCCGAGCTCAAGGAGCTGCGCCGTTTCGAGGAACAGACTTTCCCCCGGGCCGGCCAGGTTCCGGCTCCGGCCGGTGAGCCCTACCCGGTGCGCGGTGACTCCGGCGGTCCCGGCGGCGCCGAGCTGGGACAGCTGCGCGGTCACTGGGCGGGCACCGGTGATTTGCCCGCCGAGCTGCGCACCCCGGATCCCGCCCCGAGATTCGCGCCACCTGCCGGCGACCCCGATTCGGACTGGCTGCGCACGCTCAAGCTGCCTGAGTTGCCGGTGCGCTGGGATCCTCAGGTCCTCCGTTACCTCGACTACTTTCGCGCCGATCCCAAGGGGCGGGCCGTGATGGCCAGCTGGCTCAAGCGGGCCGGGCGGTTCCGGGGACTCTTCGAAAAGACCCTGGACCGCTATGGTTTGCCCAGGGATCTGTTCTACGTGGCCATGATCGAGAGCGGCTTTGAGCCGGCCGCGCGCTCACGGGCCGGCGCCGGTGGCATCTGGCAGTTCATGCCCAGCGCCGCGCGCACCTACGGGCTGGAGATCAGCTACTGGGTCGACAGCCGGCGGGATCCCGAGCGCAGCGCGGACGCGGCGGCGCGCTACCTCAAGGATCTCTACGTTCGCTTCGGCTCATGGCCGCTGGTCTTCGCCGCCTACAACGCGGGCTACGGCGCGGTGCTGACGTCGATCACCCGCTACAACACCAACGACTTCTGGGAGCTTTGCCGGCACGAATCGGGGTTGCCCTGGGAGTCGAGCATCTACGTCCCCAAGATCATGGCGGCGGCCATCGTGGGCCACAACCTGGAGGCGTTCGGCTTCGCGGACCTGACGCCCGACCCGCCATTTGCCTTCGATCGGGTCGAGGCAGCCGCCGGCACCACCTTCGCTGCCATCGCGCGCGCCGCCGGGACGCGCCCCGAGGTAGTGGCCGCCCTCAACTCGCATCTGATAAGGGAGCGTACGCCTCCCGACCGCGGTGTGGCGGTCGTGCGGGTGCCCCCGGGCAGCGCCGCGCAGTTTGCCGAGACCTTCGAGAAGGCGCGCGCGGCCGCCGATCGCGTCGACACGGTGGTCCTGCGCTTCGGCGAGACCATCGACGAGGTGGCGCGGGCGCGTGGCCTGGCGCCGCGCGAGCTGCGCCGCCTCAATGGCGTCAAGGAGAGCGCCGAGCTGCGCGCCGGCGTCACCATCGTCGTGCCGCGCCGTGCGCCGGCGCTGGCCAGGAACGACGAGGCGGCCGACAAGGATCGCGACAAGGGCGATCGCGACGGCGACGCCGATTCCGACGACGATCAGACCATCGTCGCCGTCCCCGATCGGGTCTTCACCTACGAAGGGCGCGAGCGGGTCTTTTACCGCACGCGCGACGGCGACTCGCTGGACGAGATCGCCGAGACCTTCGCGGTGCTGCCCGACGACATCGTCGAATGGAACAACCTCGACCCGTCGGCCAAGCTGCAGCCGCGGCTGATCCTGCAGGTCTTCGTCCGCAAGGACTTTGATCCGACAGGGGTGCTGCTGATCGATCCGGCCCGGGTTCGTGTGGTGACGCTGGGCTCGGAGGAGTTCCTGGAGCTGACGACCGCGCAGCGGGGAAAGCGGCGGGTCTTCTACACGTGCAAGTCGGGCGACAACCTGGCCAAGGTCGGGCGCAGGTACGGCCTCACCGCCGGCGATCTGGCGCGCATCAATCGCTTCTCCTACAACAGCGAGCTGCACGAGGGCCAGAAGATCGTCGTGTACTCGCCGACCGGTGATGCCCCGCGCGAGGTCACCATGGGCCTCACGCCCGACAGCAAACGTCCGGCCGGCGCCCCGCCCCGCAGCAAGGGAGCGTCGCCGTCGCTGGTCGCCAGGAGCGGGAGCGGCCACGGCTCGTCGCCGGGCGCGGCGGCGCGCGGGGCGCGGGGTCCAGCACCCGCGACGAAGTCGGCCGGCAAGAAGAAATAGCTTCGTGCCGCGCGCGACCGTTGATACCGCTGCGGCGGGTGCCCGGCTCGACCACTTCGTCGCCCGCCTGATCGGGGACAGCGTCCACGCCGCGCGCCGCCTGATCGTCGACGGGCGAGTCAGTCTGGACGGGCGCGCCACCCACGACATCAAGAAGGGCATTCACCTCACGGCCGGGCAGGACGTGATCGTCGAGCTGGCAGGCAACCCCTCCGCCGGGGTGGTGCCACAGCCGGAGGCGCCGCTGGACGTTCTGTTCTGCGATTCGCAGCTGGTGGCGGTCAACAAACCGGCCGGCATCCCGTCGCACCCGTTGCGCACCGGGGAGAAAGGCACGCTGGCCAACGCGCTGGTCGCGCGCTTTCCCGAGTGCGCCGGCGCGGCCGACGACCGGCGCGAGGCCGGCCTGGGGCATCGCCTGGACAACGCCACCAGCGGCGTGCTGCTGGCCGCGCGGCGCCACGATGTATGGCTGGCGCTGCGCGCCGCGCTGCGCGCCGCCACCTGCGAGAAGCACTACCTGGCCGAGGTCGTCGGCGCTCCGGCCGAGGCGCGCGGCAGCCTGGCCGAGCCGATCGGACGCCATGGTCGCCGGGGCAAGCGCGTGCTGGTCGGCGGCCCGGGTCGCAACCCGCAGGCTGCGCTGACCGAGTGGGAGGTGATCGAGCGACGCCCCGAGTCGGCGCTGCTGCGCGTGCGGCTGCACGCCGGGCGCGCCCATCAGGTGCGCGCCCACCTGGCCGCCCTCGGACACCCGCTGGTGGGCGACGTGCTCTACGGTCAGGCGCGCGCCGGCGCCGCGGCGCGCACGCTGGGCGCGACCAGCATCCGGCTGCACGCCGAATCCGTCAGCCTGCGACATCCCAGCTCCGGTGAGACGCTGCTGGTCGAGGCGCCGCCGCCCGCATGGGCTAGACTCACGCCCTCATGAGCACCACCACGAACAAGAAAGCCATCGTTCTCCAGCACGCGCCCGCCGAGGGACCCGAACGCGTCGGCGCGCTCGCCGTCGAGGGCGGCTGGTCCCTCGACGTGCGCCACCTCTATCGCGGCGATCCGCTGCCCGCCGACCTCGACGGCAGCGACATCCTGATCGTCATGGGCGGTCCGATGGGGGTGGGCGACGCGGGCGACAGCCGCTTTCCGTTCCTGGCGCCCGAGATTGCCTTCTTGCGCCGCATGGTCGAGCGCGAGCGGCCGGTGCTGGGCATCTGCCTGGGCGCGCAGCTCCTGGCAGCGGCCGCGGGCGCGCGGGTCTACGCGGCGCACCGCCGTGAGGTCGGCTGGGGACCGGTGCGTTTCCTCGACGTGAAGCACGAGCGCGTGCTGCGCGGCATCCGCGCGGAAGAGACGTTCCTGCACTGGCATAGTGACACGTTCGATCTGCCGCTGGGGGCGGCGCACCTGGCGGCGACGGATGTGTGCCCACACCAGGCTTTTCACATCGCGGGTCGCGAGTTCGGCCTGCAGTTCCACTGTGAGCTGTCCGCCGAGACGATCGCGGTCTGGGTGCGCGACGACGCCGACTACATCACGGCAGCCAACGGTCCAGGCAGCGGTGAGCGGATCCTGGCCGACACGCGCCGCTGTATCGACGAAGCCATGCGGGTGGGCGACCGGTTGATCGGCAACATCTTGGCGACATTCGCTTCCGCAAATTGATCGGGCGCGCGCGCCGCTTGCAATTCTGGCTTCGGCGACAATAGTAAGCGCATAAATGTCGGCCAAAGACACCTTCACGCTGGGCCTGATCCAGATGAGCTGCTCGAGCGAACCGGCGCAAAATGTCGAGAAGGCCGTCGCGCGCATCCGCGAGGCGGCGGCGCGCGGCGCGCAGGTGGTCTGCCTGCCCGAGCTGTTCACCACCCAGTACTTCTGCCAGTCGGAGGACCACGCCAACTTCGACCTGGCCGAGCCGATCCCGGGCCCGACCTCGGCTGCCCTGGCCAGGGTCGCGGCCGAGCAGCACGTGGTGGTGGTGGGCTCGCTGTTCGAGCGGCGCGCGGCTGGCGTCTATCACAACAGCGCGGTGATCATCGACGCCGACGGCACGCTCAAGGGGCTGTACCGCAAGATGCACATCCCCGACGATCCGCTCTACTACGAGAAGTTCTACTTCACGCCCGGCGACCTTGGATACCGCGCGTTCGACACCGCGCACGGGCGGCTGGGCACCCTGGTGTGCTGGGACCAGTGGTACCCCGAAGGGGCGCGCATCACCGCGCTGGCGGGCGCCGAGGTGCTGTTCTACCCCACGGCCATCGGCTGGCATCCATCGGAGAAGGCCGAATTCGGCGGCGCGCAGTCCGACGCCTGGCGCGTCATGCAGCGCGCGCACGCCATCGCGAACGGCGTCTACGTCGCGGCCGTCAATCGTGTCGGCCTCGAGAAGCTGCCGAAGGTGGGCGGCGACGGCATCGAGTTCTGGGGCGGCTCGTTCGTGAGCGATCCCTTCGGCGTGGTGCTGGCCGAGGCCTCGCGCACCGACGAGGAGATCCTGATCGTGGCGTGCGATCGGCGGCACCAGGAGGACGTGCGCCGGCACTGGCCGTTCCTGCGCGACCGGCGCATCGAGAGCTACGCGCCCATCAGCCGCCGCTTCATCGATCCCACCGACTGATGAAGGCGGCGATCGCTTCGCCGAGCGCGCTCGGCTTCCGCATGCCGGCCGAGTGGGAACCGCACGCCGCCACCTGGCTGTCCTGGCCACACGAGCGCGACGACTGGCCAGGCAAGCTGGCGCCCATCCCCTGGGTCTACGGCGAGGTGGTGCGCCACCTGACCACCGGGGAGCGGGTGCGCATCCTGGTCAAGGACGGCGCCACCGAGCGCAGGGCGCGCGCGCTGCTCGGGCGCGTGGGCGCCGACCTCGGGCAGGTCGACTTCTTCCGGGTGGCGACCGATCGCAGCTGGACCCGCGACTATTGCCCGCTGTTCGTGAAGGATGGCAAGGGCGAGGTCGCGCTCACCAATTGGAAGTTCAACGGTTGGGCCAAGTACGCCAACCACAAGCGCGACGCCGCCGTGGGGGCGTGGCTGGCTCGCCGCCTGCGCCGGCGCGCCTGGTTTCCGACGGTGGACGGCGGTCCGCGCTCGGCGCGCGTGGTGCTGGAGGGGGGCAGCATCGACGTCGATGGGCGCGGCACGCTGCTGACCACCGAAGAGTGTCTGCTGAGCCCGATCCAGGCGCGCAACCCGGGCGTCAGCCGCGAGCAGCTCGAGGGCGTTCTGGGTCAGTACCTGGGCGTGCGCAAGGTGCTGTGGCTGGGCAACGGCATCGCCGGCGACGACACCCACGGGCACGTCGACGACCTGGCGCGTTTCGTCGACGCGCGCACCGTGGTGATCGCGCAGGAAGACGACCCGGCCGACGCCAATCACGCCGCGCTGGCCGACAACCGCGCGCGGCTCGCTGCCATGACCACCGCCGGCGGCGAGTCGCTGCGGGTCATCGACTTGCCGATGCCGGCCCCCGTGCGGCTCGACGGCGTTCGCCTGCCGGCCAGCTACGCCAACTTCTACATCGGCAACCACGCGGTGCTGGTGCCGACCTTCAACGATCCCAACGACCGGCGCGCGCTGGCCATCCTGGGCGACCTCTTTCCCACCCGCCGGGTCGTGGGCATCCACGCGGTCGACCTGGTGTGGGGCCTGGGCACGCTCCACTGCATGACGCAGCAAGAACCCGCGTAGCCGGCGTTCAAGCCGCGCTGCGAAACTGCCGATGACCCGCCCGGAAACCGCGCCGGCGGTCTGCGCTCATGGAAGACGTCGTCACGATGGAGAACCACCCCCAACCGGCGTCGGCCGGCGCCGCCCAGCCCCAGGGCCTGGGCCCCGGGGTCGAGCGCTACGGGCGGTACTACCTCATCGAGCGCATTGGCCGCGGTGGGATGGCAGAGGTCTTTCGCGCCGTCGCCCAGGGGGTCGAGGGCTTCCGCAGGGTCTTCGTGATCAAGCGGCTGCGCCCCGAGAAGTCCGACTCGAACGAGCTCGTGCGCATGTTCTGCGACGAGGCGCGCCTGTGCGCGCTCTTGCACCACCCCAACGTCGTGCAGGTCTACGACTTCGGCCAGATCAGAGGGACCTACTTCCTGGCGATGGAGTACCTGCGCGGCAAGGATCTGTCGGCGGTGATGAAGGCGCTGCGGGCGGCGCGCAAGGGGGTCAGCCCATCGATCGCCGCGCACATCGCGCAGCAGGTAGCGACCGGGCTGCACTACGCCCACACCCTGCGGCGCATGGACGGCCGGGCGTTGAGCATCGTCCACCGCGACGTCACCCCGTCGAACATCATGCTCCAGCGCACTGGCACGGTGAAGATCCTCGACTTCGGGATCGCCCAGGCGACCAACTTCGCCCGACAGGTCGAGACCGGCGGTGGCCGGGTCAAGGGCAAGCTGGCCTATCTTTCGCCCGAGCAGGTTCGCATCGAGGAGCTCGACGGGAGGTCGGATGTGTTCGCGCTGGGCGTCGTGCTCTGGGAGATGCTCACCGGACGGCGCCTGTTCTCGGCCGACAACGAGTTCCTCACCATGCGCAACGTGCTGACCCAGCCGATCCCCGCGCCCTCGTCGATACGTCCCGAGGTGCCGAGGCCCCTGGACGACATCGTCGCGCGCGCGCTGGAGCGCGAGCGCGGCAAGCGCTATCCCGACGCGCGCGAGATGGCCGACGCGCTCGAGCGCTACCTGCGCATGGCGCCTTGCCACAGCCAGGCGCTGGCGCACCTGCTGCACGACCTTTTCGGCGAAGAGTCGGCCGAGCACACGCCAGACCTGCCCGACTGGAAGACCTCAGACACCCAGGACCGCGCCAACGCTGCCGCGGCCGCGACCCCGGCGCCGCCGGTCGAGGTCGAGATCGACATCGAGATCGACGCCGGCGAGGCAACCAGCGACGACGCGGCGCTGCTGGCCGGCGTCACGCCGGGTCCGGCGCCGCTCGCGCCCGATCGCCGCCCATTCGTGCGCGGCGTGGTGGCCGCGCTGTGCGCCGCCACGCTGGTCACCTGCTTGTCCTGGGCGCTGTGGCACGCGCGGCGCCCCGCGCCGGCCGCCGCGTCGGAGCAACAGCCGCCGCCGTTCGTGGGTCGTCCGAGCGCGGTCGCGGCGGGTCCGGCGCCGCTGCCGGTCGCGGCGGCGCCCGCATTGGCCGCGGCGCCGGCGCCCGCGCGCGCGCCGCACAAGGCACGCGCGCCCGCCGGTTCCCCCCGCGCGCGCGTGGCCAGGAAGCGCGACGGGCGCTCGCTCTCCAGCGATGTCACCTTGGACCCGTTCAAGTAGCGCCGGCGCCGACGGAAAAGACGCCGCCCGTCATTCGAACTTCGCCTGGTCCGTCTCGACCAGCAGGTACAGCGATCGCAAGAATGTCAGCAGCTCGCCGGGCGTCGTGAAGTGCGCCATCCAGGCGCGCAGGGTGCGTTCGCCGTCGAGGAGGCGCAGCACCTCGCCGGGGGTGGGGCCCAGGCGGAAGGCGTCGGGAGAGACGTGGCTGCGTCCGGTCGCCGACGGGCGGAAGTCGAGACGGGTGGAGAAGACACCCTCCAGCGTCTGCGACGGCAGGTTGAGGACGCCGGCGCCCAGCATCTCGAAGGTGTCGAGGCCGAGGGGGAAGCTCTCCTGTTCATTGATGACGCCGCGGTAGAAGGCAAAGGATCCCTGAGTCCAGGCGAAGACGTCGAGCACCCGATCGCGGACCTGCTGCGACAGCCAGCGGAAGACGTCGAGCGGCTTCATCAACCCGAGGGCGACCAGGGTGTCGCCCAGCTTGCCCGCATAGCTCGGCAGCATGGTCAGCGCGCGCTCGAGGTCGGCGGCGCCCAGCAACCCTTTGCCGACCAGATACTCACCGAAGCGCTCGCCGGGGAAGCTGGAGTTCACCGACTGCGGCGTGCCGTTGACCAGATAGATCTCCTTGGCCTGCCCGCCGATCTCGAAGCGCAGCAGGCCGGTCTCCTTGGCGACCGCCAGGTCGGCGAAGATCCGCATCGGCGAGATCACGCCGACGTTGCCGGCCTGGTCGGGTGGGTGCGTGGGCGCGCCCGAGACGAAGCGGCCGATCTCGCTGCGCGAACTGGTGGCGCGTGGCCGTCGCGGACCGGCCGACGTCACACGCGCCGAGCCGTCGGCGGGCGTCTCGCCGGCAGCCGGGTTCCAGCCGACGCCCGGGCCCGACACGCGATCCGCGTCGCTTGACCACTGATCGATGTCGACGACCGACAGCGGCTGCGCCAGGGCGTTGCCCAGCGCCGTCGCCTCGGCCGGCGCTGGCGGCCGGACCGGGGCGCGCACGGCATCGGCCGGGGGCGGCGGCGGCCGCGCGGGCGACGCGGCCGCGGCCGGCGGCCGGCGCGCCGTGGTCAGCGGAGCCGGCGGCGTCGGCTTGGCCGCGCGCGGAACCCGCCCGCTGCCGGCGGCGCTGGCCGCGGAGGCGGGCGCCGCCTCGAACAGCTCGTTCAGGAAGCTGCGCAGGTCGGCCGAGCTCACGCGCCGGCCCGACTCGAACAGGTAGTCGGCCAGGGTTTCGCGAAACTGGGACGCGCTCTGGTGGCGCTCGGCGGGATCCTTCTTCAGCGCACGGCGTACGATGCGATCCAGCTTGGGTGGCAGATCGCCGGAGTACTTGTCGAAGCGTTCGGTGCGCGCGTCGCGCACCATGAGCAGCACGTCCAGATCGGCGGCTGCAGTGTATAGACGCCGACCCATCAGCATCTCGGCCAGCACGATGCCGACCGCGAACAGGTCGCTGCGCCCGTCGAGGCCGCCGCCCGTCACCTGTTCGGGCGACATATACCCGTACTTCCCCTTCAGCGTGCCGGCCTGGGTCTTGGATTCGCGCTCCTGCGCGTGCGCGATTCCGAAGTCGCCCAGCTTGACGTCGCCGCGCCGGGACAGGAAGACGTTCGACGGCGAGATGTCGCGGTGGACGATCTGCATGGGTCGGCCCCCCATGTCGCGCGCGTTGTGCGCGTAGTCCAGCGCCTCCAGCACCTCCATGATGATGAACACGGCGATGTGCAGCGGCAGGCGCACGTGCTTCTGCGCGCAGGTGCGCAGCAGCCCCAGCCCGTCGAAGCCGTCGATGAACTCCAGCGCAATGAAGTAGTTCCCCGACACGTCGCCGAAGTCGAGGATCTGGACGATCTTGGGGTGGGTCAGCTGCGCGGTCAGCTTGGCCTCGTCGATGAACATCGAGACGAAGGTCTTGTCGGCGGCCAGGTTCGGGAGGATCCGCTTGATCACGATGACCTTCTCGAAGCCGTGCGACGACACGATCTTGGCGCGAAAGACTTCGGCCATCCCGCCCACGGCCAACCTCTCGAGCAGCGTGTAGCGGCCGAACTGCGAGGGCAGCGGCGAGGGTCCCTCAGTCGACATTCCGTCCTCGACTATATCATCCGCCGGCGGTCGATCGCCGCGCTTTCGGGCGAACACCTACGTTGCACATTGCAGCTTTGCACATTCGCACATTCGCACATTCGCACATTGGCAGCTGCCCACCGCCACCGCACAACCCTGCAATCCCGCCCTTGCCGGCGCTTCGCGCCTCCACCTTGCGGCTGCAGGGGTGGCGGCCGCTCAGCGTCGTTTGAGCAAGATCTTGCGCAGCTGGATGGGCTCGTGCATGTCGGCGGCGAGCTCCAGCGTGCGGTACGCGGCGCGCCGCGCGCGCGCTTGACTCTCCTCGCTGGCGGCGGAGATCGACAGGATGCGCTTGCCCTCCTCGTAGTAGCGGCGCTCGTCGGCGGACAGCTGATCGCGCAGCAAGGCCGCGGTCTCGACGTCGCCCTTGCCCTCGCAGAAGACGGCCAGCGTCTCCAGCCTGGCCATCGACAGCGCCTTGCTGGTGACGTGTCCGGCCGAGGAGCGCTCTTCGGGAGTCTGGAGTGAACGTAGGAAGGCGAAGACCTTTGAATACCCGCCGTGCCGGGGATCGTACCCGGCGACGTCGGCCCCCAGCGCCGCCAGGCGCGCCGAGATCTGGCGATAGTGCTTGGCGCCATCTCCGCACTGCTCGGCGAACAGCAGCTTCATCTCCAGGTCGTCACAATCCGACATCCAGAGCGCCGCCACCTCGGCGGCCTCGATGCCCGCCTTCAGGATCAAGCGCATGACGTCGGGGACTTCGAACGACTCCTTGTCGATGCCGCTCACGAGCGAAGCAATCAAGCGATCGATCGACGTGTGATTCTTGGCGTCGAGCTCCGTCACAAAATTGTCGGCTGTCACCATGTTCGCTCAATCCTGTCGTTCGATGCGGTGCACCGTCAAGACCTACGTCAAGACCTGCCGGGAGGTGTCGATGGCTAAGAGAGTCGACGAACGAAGCGAGACCCTGACACGTCTCGCGGTTTGTCGCCAACACAACAATCGTGGAACGCGGGGGAATTTTAGTGAAGTCGAAAGTGGCCTTGACGGTTCGAGCCGTCATGACCGGGATGCTTGGTTGGTTCTGTGCCGCAGGTTGCGGCGGTGAATGGTCGCCGTCGGGGATCGGACCCACGATGGGGACGGAGGGCGCCGTGCCGGCGATGGCGGGCCTGGGTGACGACATGGTCGCACCCGTCGCCGACGAGCTGGCCGACGACCTGACCGAGACGCGCTCGGCGCTGAACGGCACGGGCGGGGGCGCCGGCTCGAACGAGACCGAGAGGGAACCGCGCGTGGTCTATCTCTTCTACGCCGACGGAAATCCGCTACCCAAGACCAACGTCAACGCGTGCCACGGTACGCCGCCCAAGTTCCAATGCAACTTCGGAGCGTCGTTGCTGGATTGCCAGAAGCAGATCCAGTCGTATCTCGATCGTTGGTACGCCGACTTCAATGTGATCTTCACGTTCACCCGTCCGACCAGCGGCAAGTACTACACCGAGGTGATCAGCTCGGGTGGCGGCGCGTGGTGCGGCGTCGAGTCCAAGGTCGCCGGCGTGGCGCCGTTCCTGTGTAACGATCTCGACGGAGGCGTCGCCTACACCTTCCTCGGCGGCGAGGACGCAAAGCAGACCGCGGTGATCATTGCGCAGGAGCAGGCCCACCTGGTGGGCCTCGAGCACACGACCAGCAGCGTGGATCTACTCCTGCCTACGGTGTGTTCGCAATGCGACGGCTTTCAGAGCTTCGACAACCCGGTCACCGGCGATCGGTGCAACCGCACGACCCAGAATTCCTACGCGATGATGAAGGAGCGTCTTGGCGCGTGGAGCGGTGGACCGAAACCGTCGGCCTTCGGCTGCCAGGAAGACTCGAAGCCCCCGGCCGTGCAGGTCATGGGCCCCGGGGACGGCAGCAAAGTTAGCCACGACTTCACGATGCACGTGAAGGCGATGGGTGATTGCGAGGTCACCAAGGTCGAGGTCATCGTCATGCCGCAGGTGTTGCACGCCGTGGCGATGACGCCGCCCTACGATTGGGACCTGACCAACATCCGCGGCAATCAGACCATATCGGTCACCGCGACCGACAGCCGTGGTCGGACCGCGACCACCCAGATCACCGTCGACGCCCCCATGGACGCCACCGGCGACGGCATGCCCGCCGGGGGTTGCACCGTCGCGGGCGGCAGCAGCGCGCCCAGCCCGGCGGCTGGTCTTGCGCTCTTCGGAATCGCGCTGGTCATCCGCCGCCGCCGTCGCCGCTGAGCCGGATGCTGTCTAGCTGTGCCCCGCGCGGCGGCGCAGATACCATTCGGTGACCAGCAGCAGCAAGCCCAGAGCCAGGAAGATGGGGCTCGACCAGAGCTCGATCGAGCGCTGGCGCCCGACGCGCACCTCGCGCGGCTCGGCGATGGCGACGTCGCCGATCTCGCCCGCCTGGTAGCTGCCGCCGCTGGCGTCGGCGATCTCACGCAACACCTTGTCGCGGAAGGCGACGTCCTCCAGCTCGCGCCCTTCGGCGCGCACCACGAAGGTCTTGTCTTCGGTCACCGCCCGCCCGTCGAGCGTGGCGCGGCCCACGACGCGGTAGGCGCCGGGCGCGAGCGCGCCCAGGTCAACGTGGGCCTCGCCGTCCTGGTTGGTGGTGGTGGGCAGGTGCTTGAGCGGCTTGGCCTGTGGGTCGCTGTCGGTCGCGCTGACCTCGACGACCACGTCGACCTCCCGCGCCGGCGAGTAGTCGGGGTGCATGGCGCGGATGCGCACCGACGGCGGCTGGCTGCGCCGGTACTCGATGCGATCCAGCTCCAGGCGCAGCAGCGTCAGCGCCGGGTCGCGCACCAGCCAGCGGATGGCGTTCTCCCAGAAGCGCTGGAAGGCGCGGCCGTCGTCTCCCTCGCCCGCGGACAGGAACCCCCAGTGCCAGGCGCTGTCGGTCAGTAGCGCCAGCGAGCGGCCCTTGCCGGCGTCGCCGACCACCAGCACGGGCGCCGGCTGACCGCCGTCGGCGTGCAGGGTGGGATGGCTGAGCAGCGCGGCCGCGCCCGGCCGCAGGCGCGGCACGCGGTTGATGCCGTCGAGCGCGGGCAGCTTGCCCCAGCGCGCCTCGTTCTCACGCGGGTCCAGCACCAGCGAGGTCACCGGGTGGGTGCGCCCCTCGGCGGTCAGCCTGGGGCGGAACGCGTCGACGGTCACGTCCCGGTCGCCGCCGGTGGGCGACAGGCCGGGCGGCGACACGGGCAGCTCCACCGGCAGCACGTCGCGCAGCACCGTCGATCCGTAGCCGCCGCTGGCGAACGAGAGATCACCGCCGACCATCGCGATCGCGCCGCCCTCCTCGACGTAATCGCGCACGCCGGGCAGGAACGGCTCGACGCCGTACGGCGCGAAGTTGAAGTTCTGGAAGATCACCAGGTCGAACGACTTCAGCTGCTCCTCGAAGATCTCGAAGGTGGGGAAGGGGATCAGCGACAGCTCGTTGCGGTTCCAGGGCTGGTCGTCGGTCTCGGTGCGCAAGATGAAGAATGACACCAGGTCGACGTTGGGATCGCGGCGCAGCATGGCGCGCAGGAAGCGCTGATCCCAGGACGGGCGCCCGCACAGGTGCAGCACCCGCACCCGATCGCGGATGACCTTGACCGTGAAGACCTGGCTGTTGTTGCTGGCCAGGGCCTCGCCGGCCAGCACCGGCGTCGCGATCTGGAAGACGAAGTTGCCCGGGTGGTCGGGCAGCCAGTCGAACGACACCCGCTCCTCGGAGCGATCGCCGCGCAGGATCACGCCGCGGGTCATCACCGGGCGCCCGTCGCGGCTGAGCGTGACCTCGATCTGGCGATCGGGCAGCCCGTGCTGACGGATGACCGCCTCGACCGTGACCGGCGTTCGCACGAAGGCGAACTCGTCGGCCAGCACGGCCGCCACCGAAACGTCCCTCAGCGAGCGCTCGCCGACGCCGACGGTGTGGATGGGGGCGCCCAGCGCCTGGATCGTGTTGCGGGTCGTGACATCGAGCGGGCCCTCACCGATGCGGCCGGTGTCGATCCCGTCGGACACCATGACCACCGCGCCCAGGTCGCGGCCGGCGTAGCGCGCGCGCACCTCGGCCAGTGCCTCGCCGATGCGGGTCGACTCGCCGCCGGGTCGGCCGGCGAGCGACTCCGGCGTCGCCGTCGCCAGCACCTCGCCGAAGCTGTAGAGATCCACGCGGTGGCCGGCCTGCTCCCAGGCGGCGAAGCGCGGCGCCGCCCGGCGCACCAGGGCGGCGGCGCGCTCGGTGCGCGAGGCGCCGCCGTCTGGCGGGCGCACCTCCATCGAGCGCGACACGTCGACCAGCACCGCCACATGGTTGGCGACGTGGACGATCTGACGCAGCTCCAGCGCCGGCTCCAGGACCGCGATCAGGCAGGCGGCGATCCCTGCCGCGCGCAGCACCAGCAACAACCACCAGCGGCCCCGTCGCTCTTCGATCAGCGACACCGCCGACAGGCCGATCGCGACTGCGGCGACGACGATGGCCAGCAGCACGCCGACGCGGCCGAGGTGCGCCAGGCCGCCCAGCGCCAGGCGCCAGTCGTTGAAGCCGGGCGGGGTCACCGCGGCTGCCTTCGCGTGCGCAGGATGTAATCGATGTGCGCCTGCTCGGTCTTGTAGTCCAGGCACAGCGAGTACATGACCAGGTTGACGCCCAGGCGGAATGCCTCCTCGCGCTGCGCGTCGCCGCCCGGGATCACCTCGTGTTCCCAGCGGCCGAACCCGTCGCGCGCCAGCGCGCCGCCGAGGTCGTTCTGGGTGTAGACCACCGCCAGGCGGCGATCGCGCTCGACGCCCTCCATGTACGGCGCAGCCAGGATGCGGCCGGGCGCGCCGCGCAGCACGTAGAACGACTTCCACAGCACGTGGTCCTCGGGGATGCGCACCGGCAGCTCGCCGGGCAGCATCTGCGCCAGCAGGCGGCGCACCGATTCGTCGAAGCCCCCGCCCGCGCGCCCCTCCGACGAATCGATCAGCAGGAAGCCGCCATAGGTGATGTGGCGACGCAGGCGCGCGATCTCCACCTCCGGGGGCAGGGCGAAGGCGCGATCGCCCGACAGCACCAGGAAGGGGTACCGGAACAGGCCGGGATCGGTGGGGCGGATCTCGGCCGGATCGGACGCGGTCACCAGGCTGGTACGGCGCACCAGCTCCCACGCCAGCCGCTGCAACGCCGTCGGGCGCGGGTCGGGCAGGCCGGGCAGGGTCAGGCGGGCGAAGCGAAACAGCGACCGGTCGCCGATCGCGCGCGCGACCCGCGCCCCCGCCAGCAGCGCCGCGGTGCCCAGCGCGCCCGCCAGCAGCCGCCGGCGCGAGAGCGCGCGTGGGTCTGGATTTCGATCGAGGAACGCATCTAGACTGCGCCACCGATGAGGGCCGCCGCCCGCGCTCTGTTCGCCTGCCGGTTCGTGCTGACCGGCGTACCGACCATTCTGGCCGGTGGTCTCGCCGGGGTGGGCCGGGCCGCGCCCGCGCCGGCCGAGGTCGCGCCCCGGGTCTTCCCCGACCTGCCGACCCCATCGCTGAGCCACGAGCGGCAGTTCGGCGTCAGTACCCTGCCGGGGTCGGGCTATCGCGTGCTCTTTCCCTACCAGCAGGACGTCTATTGCGGGCAGCCCGGCAAGCGGGTCTGCAACGGCCGCTTGCCGGCCTACCTCGACGTGCAAGGGTCGTTCGGCTTCCACCCGCACTGGGACGCGCTGGTCGACCTGCGCTTCGGCCTCGAGGCCGACTTCGCGCGCACGCGCGCCTTCGCCTTGACCCCGGGCGTGCGCTTCTGGGTCGACCCGCCGCAACGTCTGAAGTTCTTCACCACCTTGCAGCTGGCCATCGATTTCACCGAGCAGCACAACCGCACGCTTTCCAGCTGGGACCTGGCGTTTCACAACAGCAACGGCCTGATGTTCGAGGTCATGCGCGATCTGGGCGTCTACGCCCAGTTCAGCGACACCGTCGGATTCGTCCGCTGGTTGCGCTTCGAGATCGATGTGGGCGCTGGGCTGCAAGCTCGCTTTCCTTAGTAGCGGCTACGGTAGCAGACCCGCCAGCGCCAGGCCGTTTCCGGTCGGCACGACGCGCATCGCGGCCGCCGCCGGTGGCCCTCCGTCGGCGCCCAGCCGCCGCCGCGGGCGGCCCCAGTGATCGAAGTGGGCCACGTAGGCCAGGTGGGCGACCAGCGTCCCCACGCCGGCGCCCACGATGACGTCGCTGGCCCAGTGCTGCTGGTCGATGATCCGTGACACCGAGACCAGCGCCGCCACGCCGAAGCTGACCGTATAGGGGACCAGCGTGCCGAGCAGGAAGCGCTCGACCGGCGGGGCGTCGGCCAGCACGCGCCAGCGCAAGCGGTCGCTGGCGTCGAGAGCCACGAAGGAAGCGGCGCAGAAAATGACCGAGCTGTGGCCCGAGAAAAACGACACGTTGTCCTCGGAGCCGGCGTCCGCCAGCTCGGGATGGTTCAGCACCACGTAGGGACGCGCGCGCCCCACCACCACCTTGGTGACGCCGTTGAGCAGCGTCGTCCATCCCAGCGCCTCGGCGTAGGCCGCGAAGCGATGGTCGGGGTTTTGATCGCCGCCTTCCCGGAGGGTGCGGCCGGTGCGCGCCCGCCACAGCGCCTCGCCGCCGTAGAAGACCCCCGGCAAGTAGGGCAAGACATACAGCCCCGCCCGGTCGGGCACCCTGCCCAAGAATCGGTCGCCGGTGCCGTGCGCCTGGTAGAGGTCGTCGCTCACCCGGCGGTCGAAGCTGGATGGGGCCGGGGGACCGATGCTCGGGGTCGGTGGCCAGATCTTCGGGGACAGCGCCAGCGCCAGGCTGCCCGCGACCACGACCGTGGCTGTGGTCACGAGCTCGAGGCGAGAAAAGTTGTCGCTGAGGGGGATGCGGGGATCGTCGACCGGGGCCGCGCGCGCGGTGCCCATCCCCGTGGTCAACGAGACACCCAGCCCCGCGCCCAGCCCAGCGATGAACATCAGGCGCCGCCGGGGCCTCCAGGGGGACCTGCGCCGGGTCGCCGGGACGATCACCCTGCGACGTTAACCGAGTATGATGACCGTGACCATGACCTCATCGGCCAGCGATGTCGTCCTGCGCGCCGACGCGCTGGCCAAGACCTTCCGCATCGGCTTCTTTCGTCGCCGGGTAGAAGCGGTGAAGAACGTCAGCCTCGAGGTACGCCGGGGCGAGATCTTCGGCTTCCTGGGGCCCAACGGCGCCGGCAAGACCACGACGCTCAAGATGTTGATGGGGCTGATCTTCCCCAGCGCGGGGCGCGCCGAGGTGCTGGGCCTGCCGGTCCCCAGCCTTTCGGCCAAGCGCCGCCTGGGCTACTTGCCCGAGAGCCCCTACTTCTATGACTACCTCACGCCCGAGGAGTTCCTGGACTTCATCGGCGCGCTGTGCGCGCTACCCGCCGCCGAGCGGCGCCGGCGCGCCGACCGATTGATCGAACGGGTCGGGCTCGACCACGCGCGCGGCCGCCCGCTGCGCAAGTTCTCCAAGGGCATGCTGCAGCGGATCGGGATCGCTCAGGCGCTCATGGCCGACCCCGAGCTGGTCATCCTGGACGAGCCGATGACCGGCCTCGATCCGCTGGGGCGCAAGGAGGTGCGCGACCTGATCCTGGAGCTGCGGCGCGAGGGGAAGACCATCTTCTTCTCGACGCATATCCTGCCCGACGTCGAGATGACCTGTGATCGAGTGGCGATCGTGATCGGCGGCGCCCTGCGCAACGTGGGCCCGCTCGGCGAGCTGCTCTCGGCGCGCCTGCTGTCGACGGAGATCGTGCTGCGCGCGCCCGACGCCGACCCCACCCTGTCGCGCCTGCTGTTGCCCGCCGGCACGCGGCGCTTCGTTTCGGGGGACTCCGGCGTCGGGCTCGAGCTGCCCGAGCCGGTCGACGTCGATGCCTTCTTGCGTGCCGCGCTCGATGCCGGCGCGTCGGTGCTGTCGGTCTCTCCGCGCCGTGAATCCCTGGAGGACCTGTTCGTGCGTGAAGCGCAGGCGTCGTCGTCGCCACCGCCGGATCCAGTACCCGCGGTGAGGGTCGCTTCTTGACGGGCGTGGGTGCCGGCGCGGCCGCGATCGCCGCCATCGCGCGCAACACCTTTCGTGAGGCGGCGCGCAACAAGGTGCTCTACAGCCTGCTGTTCTTCGCGATTCTCCTCATCGTGTCGGCGCTGGCGCTCGGCGAGCTGTCGCTCAACGAGGAGGTGCGCATGACCCGGGATCTCGGCCTCTTCGGCATCGATCTGTTCAGCGTGCTGATCGCGATCTTCGTCGGCGTGAACCTGCTCTACAAGGAGCTGGATCTGAAGACGGTCTACACGATCCTGCCCAAACCGATCGCGCGCTGGCAGTTCGTTGTCGGCAAGTGGTTGGGTATGCTCGTCACGCTGGCGTTGCAGATCGTGGTCATGGGGTTGGTGCTGGCGCTGGTCACCGTGGCGCAGGACGCGCCGATCGACGCCGGCATGGTCAAGGCGCTGTGGCTCTTGCTCGTGAACGTCACCGTCGTGACCTCGGTCGCGATCCTGTTTTCGTCTTTCTCCAGCCCCTTCCTGTCCGGGTTCTTCTCGCTGGGCGTGTTCCTGGTCGGCCGATCGGTGCCCGACATCCGGCTGGTGACCGCGCGGATCGGGGGCTCGCTGGGGCGCGCCGTCGATCTGGCCTCGTACGCGGTGCCCAACCTGCACCTCTTCTATCCCTCGGGCGCCATCATCGGCGCGCGCCAGGTCTCGATCCACGGGCGCTTCGTCGGCGCCGATTATCTGGCGATGGCGACCGCCTACGGCGTCGGGTATTCGCTGCTGGTGCTGGGCCTGGCGGTCTGGATCTTTCGCCGGCGCGACTTTGTGTGACCATGGGGCCGACTCAACATGATTGATGTCCGCGCACTGACCCACGACGACGTGGACGCCGCCGCCCACCTGCTGTACGAATCGTTTTCGGCGGTCTATCGCCAGCGCGGGCACGTGCCGCCCTTCCCCAACGTCGAGAGCGCTTCCTGGCTGTGTCGCGCCTACCTCGACCTCGACCCCGATGGTTGTGCGCTGGCCGAGGCTGACGGCCAGGCGCTGGGCGTGGGCTTCGTCCATCCCCGCGGATCGGTGGCCAGCATCGGCCCCGTCGCTTCGCGCATGGGGGCGCCGCACGGCGTCGGGCGCGCGCTGATGACGCATTTTCATCGGCTGACCCAGGGCTGCGAGAGCGTTCGCCTGTTCCAGGACAGCTTCAACCCCGACTCCTTCGGTTTCTATTCGCGCCTCGGCTACGTGGTTGCCGACGTCGCTCCCTACCTGCTGGCCGATCCGCTGGTGCCGCCGGCCGCACGACCGCGCAGCGTGCGGGTCGCCACGGTGGCCGACCTGGCGCAGATCGAGCGCTACGATCTGGCGCGTACCGGCGCCGACCGGGGCCGGGACCTTGCGCTGCTGGCGCAAAGCGGCTCGGCGATGGTCATCGAGCAGCAAGGCACAATCGCGGGCTACCTCTTTTACCGCTCACTGCCGGCGCGGGTGATCCTGGGCCCGGCGGTCGCGGAGTCACCCGAGCTGCTGGCGACCCTGATCGATGCGGTCGCCGCAGCCCTGCCCGGGCGGCCCGCGGTGATCCGCGGCTCGGCCGCGACGCCCCCGGTCCTGCATCGAGCGTTCGAGCGTGGCTTTCGTGTCGATCACCTGGGCAACCTGATGGTCGCGGGCAGCTATCGCTTTCCCCCGGCCCAGCTCTATGCCCTCTTTCCAGAGAGCCTTTAGCCCCATGGCCGGTCAGCCGAGATCCCACGGAACGCCGGATTCTTTACATGCTAATGTCGGAGCGACCGTTGGGTTGCCCAATGGCGAGCGGTCAACGGGTGCGTAGATGGACGTTCGCTGCGATCGCTGTCAGACCGAATACGAGCTCGACGATGACAGTGTCACCGAAGGTGGCGCGTCGGTGCAATGCACGACGTGCGGGCACACGTTTGTCGTCGGCCCGGACGGGGTGACCATCGCGCAGATCGTTCCCACGCCGCCGGGGGGCCTCAACGATCTCGTGGGGCCACAAGCCGCCGATTGGCTGCTGGCGACCGAGGATGGACAGACCCATCGCTTCCGCGACCTCACCACCCTGCAGAAATGGGTGGTCGAACGTAAGGCGACCCGCGAGGATCGGGTCTCGCAGCGAGGCGGGCCCTGGCGCCCGCTGGGCGATGTCGGGGAGCTGGGACCGTTCTTCGACGTGGTCGAGCAAGCCGATCGTGCCCGCTCCGGGTCGAGCGGCGGCCGCCGTTCGGCGCCGCGCCTGGACGCGGAGGGACAGTCACCCCGGCAGACGCCGACGCGTCAGACCGCGGTCGAAGGTCCGAAAGGCGCGCGCGATCGCTCGAACGGTCTTGGTCGTCGCGGCGGATCGCTGTCGGCGCGCCTCGACTCGGCGCCGGTTCCGACGCTGGAGAGCGACCCGCTGGAGGATGACGGCCCGGGCGACGTCAGGCAGTTCCAGACCCTGGCGATCTTCCGCACCCAGCGGGGTCTCAGGGTCGCCGGCATCGCCGGCTTCGTCGGTCTGGCCGTGGCCGCGGCCCTGATAGGGTTCAGCCGGCCGCGCTGGCTGCCGTTCTTCAAGAACCCGGAACCAGCGCCGGTCGCCGCCCCTGGGGCCAAGGCCCCGCCTGCCGGTGCGCGACTCCCGTCGCGGGCGACGCCACCGTCGGCGGAGCCTGTGGCGCCCGTTGCTCGGGCCGGCGCGCCGGTCGCGCCGGTGATCCATCCGACACCCGGGCTCTCGGCGCCGCCAATGCCCGATCCTGCGGTGCCGCCCATGCCGGTCCCGTCGCAGACACCCGCACCAACGTCGTCCGCCGCCGCCCGGGCTGCGCCCGAGCCCGCGCCCGGTGGTCGAGCCCGCACCTACGAACGCCTGGTGGCCGACGCCGATCGACTGATGGAGAACGGCCAACCTGTGCGCGCGCAGAAGTTGCTCGACGAGGCGTTGTCCCTGCAGCCGAACGGCGTCGCCGCGATCAGTGGCTCGGCCTATCTTCAGCTCGACCGGCACCGGCCGCTGGCCGCGATATCGATGTTCAAGCGCGCGCTCGGCATCTCGCCCGAGTTCGCGCCCGCGCTTTTCGGCCTGGCCGAGGCGTATCGCGCGCAGGGCGAGTTGCCCGGCGCCGCCGAGAACTACCGGAGATACCTGGGAGTCGCCCCCGGCGGGCCCGACGCACCGGCGGCCCGCCGGCAGCTCAGGGAGCTCGAGAGCCTCAACCCGCGCAAGACGGTGCCCGAACCGCCCAAGGGAAAGTACGAAGACCCGGCGCCAGCTCCCGCCGAGTAGATCCGGATCAGTCGAAGTAAACGCCAAGACGCCAAGGCGCCAAGACGACATGTCGCGGATCTTGGAGAGTCGGGATCTTGGAGACTCCGGATCTTGGCGTCCTGGTGTTGGCGCTCGCAAGGCCTGCCCTCTCCCGCGGCGGACCGCGGGCGAGGGTGATTTGATCTTGGGTGTTTATCCCGATTCGACCCTACACGAAGCTTCGACGAGGTCGATCAGCACATCCAGCAGCGCCAGGAGCGCCGCCGAGTCGGCGATCCCGCTCGTCGCGTGGTAGCGCGCGGCCGTCCCCTTCCACAGGCTGAAGAGGCCCTCTTCGTGGCGCATGATCTCGCGCCGGACCGTGTCGCTTTGCAGTGGCGCTTCACCGTGCACGCTGAAGCGGTGATCGAAGGTCGGGTCGCCGGTGCGGGCGCGCGGCAGCGGCAGGCGCTGCTCGGGGCTGCGGGCCAGCCAGCTACGGTGTCGCTCGATGGTCGCGGTCGCCTCGCGGTGGCCGGGATCGCCAACCGTGACCTCGAGCTCGGTGATGCGGCCGCGCCTGCGCAGGAATCGGATTCCAACGCTGCGTCCACGGCGCTGGGCGCGAATGCGACTGGCCTCGAGGTCGTCCTCCTCCACCACCACCGCTTCGGGCGGCCCGAGCTCGGGCGCGGTGCCGTCGTGCGCGGAGCTCGCCAGCCGGCCGATCCAGACGCGCCAGTCGGTGCGGGTCAGCGCGGCCTGGGGTCCGACCGATGCTCGATCCCGCGGACCGTGCCGCCGCAACTCGCCGACCGACAGCGACAGCAGGCCTACCAGGCTGACCGACAGCTCGACCGGCGATCCCAGCGGGTAGCCGGCGATGGCCAGCAGCAGCAGGCCGTAGCCGGCCAGGCGAGCGCCGCCCTTCTCGGTCATGAGCTTCATCACCGCGTACCACCAGCCCAGGGTCGCGATGACGTAGGCCAGGCCGATCCAGGTCGGGAGGCGCGGGATCTCCATGTGCGGCCCGTAAAGGGCGATCGCCTGCATCAGATCGTAGCGCGTGAGCAGCGCCGCGATCAGCGCCGCGGTCAGCACGGCGGCCAGCGCCAGGGGAACGATCCAGCGCCGCTTCGGCCCGCCGATCGCCACCACCGTGAAGGGGGCACTGGCGGCGGCAAACAAGAGGCTGGTCTCGGCCCAGGGCGCCAGCCCGACCGCGGGGCGGCGCCCGCTCGACCAGCCCATCCCGTCCAGGACGGCCGCGCCGACGTGCAGTACGGCGGGCAGCGCGAACAGCGTGACCCCCAGCTTGGCGCGACGCGGGGCCGGTGAGCGCAGGAAGGCGCCCAGCGTCAGGAGCGACAGCGAGACGAAGCCCGCTTCGAGGGGCACCACGAAGCCGCGAGGCACTCTGCCGACCAGCGCCGCCAGCGTCAACAGCAACCAGAAGATGCCGATCGTGCTGATGATGATCCGGCTGGTGAGCGGCTCGGGGAAAAGCTCGCGTCGCCGCAACAGCCCACCCAGCGCCATGGCGAAGACCAGCACCGCCAGCACGCCGGTCAGGTGAAAGAGAAACGGGCCTGAGTCGCTGACCGCTCGCGCCAGCACCGTGGAGCCGGCGCCCGCGCCCGTCACCAGGGATCGGGGCAGGAACAGGCGGTTGGCCAGGCGATTGACCACCAGCTCCATCGCCGCGACCAGGACGAGGGCAGCCGTCAAGTTTCCAGCACGCCCACGGCTCGACATCGGCAAGCTCCGCAGTATAGCGCCGCAAGAGCGCGCCGGTCACCACGCGGACGGGACACGAGCCGGACGATCTTCGCGGAGCAAATCACGCTTGCGCCTCGCGCGCCGGCTGCCAGAAAACGGATGGACGAGGCGTCGCTGGCCGGAGCCCACGCGGCCGACCCGGCCGACGCGCGTGGGCCACGCGTGACGCCATGGCCCGGGCTTCGCTGTGGTGAGGCGCCAGCGCCTGAAGTGCGCTAGGCTCTCTCCGCGGATTGGATGTGGGCCCAATGACGTTTTCGCGGACCCGCGGCAGCCGGGCGAACAGGGTCCGACGATTGCGACCGACCCAGTCAAGCCGCGGTGGGAAGCCGTCGACTGATAATTCCAACCCGCGCCCTGACCTCGAATTTCTGGCCACCAAGAAAAAGCCGGAACGGGTCGGGCAAAAGACTGCCCATGGCCCGACATTTTGGGTATGTTCCTCAAGCATGGGGGGACAATTCCCGACCGTTTCGCCGCGCGGTACCGGTTCTGCACTCAGGGTTGTGTTAACATTTTAGAGGAAGCACAGGCGTGGTCAGCGTAACCGCGAGAAAGATTCGGGATCACGGACGCGAGCACGGATCGCTCGGCGTCGGACGGATCTACGCCGGATATCTGATCAGCTATCCCAGTGTCGGTCGAGGCATGGTGATCTTCCGCGATCCCAACGGCCATCGAATGGTGACCACCCCGGTGAGACGGCTGCTGGGCGAGCCAAGCGGCGACAAGCTGTACGTCGAGACGGAGAACTCGGTCTACCAGCTGACCTTTGTCTCCGATATGAATTCGGCGATGCCCCGGGTCGTCGCCAGGGTAAAGTAGATCGCCGCAGGGAGAGATCGCCCCCCCTCGCGGGCTCGAGGTCCTATCGATGATCACCCGCGCCCTGATCCTGGCAGCCGGCAAAGGCATCGCCGTCGGCGACCACCCGGGCCCCAACAGCTTGGCCACGGTCGGGGGAACCACCCTGATCGAGCGGACGCTGGCGTTGCTGGACGCGCTGGGCATGCGCCAGATCGCGATCACCGTCGGGTGGCGCGGCGACGAGCTGCGCCGGGCGATCGGGGAGTCCACGCGGCTGGCGCCGGCGTTGAAGCGCAAGCTCACCTTCTTCGAGAACCCGAGCTGGGATAGGCCCAACGGGCTTTCGGTGCAGGCGGCGCGGCCATTTCTCACCGAGCGGACCCTGCTGGTCATGGCCGACCAGATCGCCGCGCCGGCGTTGCTGCGCGATCTGATCGCGACGCCGGCCGCCGCCGATCGGACCGTCCTTTGCGTCGACCGCGATCTGGCGCGGGTCTTCGACATCGACGACGCCACCAAGGTGACGCTGTCGGGCGACTCGGTGCGCGCGATCGGCAAGGACTTGCGCCAGTACCAGGCGGTGAGCGCGGGCCTGTTCATCATGTCGCCCACGCTGCTGGCCGCGCTGGACGACCTGCCGGAGCCATCGCTGACCCAGGGGGTCGCGGCGGCAGCGGCGCGCGGCCAGGTCCAGGCCTACGACGTTGGCACCAAGCTGTGGCAGGACGTGGATTCACCGGCCATGAAGGCGCACGCCGACTGGTTGCTGCGCGTGTATGGCGAGGACCTGGCGCGACCGTCGATGCCGGCCACCGTGCACTCGCACGCCGGCGACACCCTGGCGCTCATCGAGCGTTTGCTGGCGGAGAAGGACCTGCCCGGCCACGTGCTGTTCAGCCCCGGGCCGGTGATGACCTCGGCGCGGGTCAAGGCGGCGCTGGTGCATCACGACGTCTGCCACCGCGACGAGGACTACTCCGCGGTGGTCGGGCGCCTGCAGGCCAAGTTGCGCCCGGTGTTCGGCGCGTCGCCCGAGCACGAAATGCTGCTGCTCACCGGTTCGGGAACGGCAGCGATGGAGATGGCGATCTCGTCGGCGATTCCCGAGGGCAAGAAGATCCTGGTCGTCAGCAACGGCGCCTTCGGCGATCGCCTGGACGAGATCGCAGCGCTGCACGACATCGGCCGCGTGGTGCTGCGCTACCCGTGGGGCACGCTGCCCGATCCCGCCGACGTCGCGCAGGCGCTGGCCGGCGATCCCGACATCGCGGGCGCGGCGTTGATTCACCACGAGACCTCGGTCGGCCTGCTCAACCCGGTACGCGAGATCGGACGCCTGTGCCATCAGCGTGGTGTGACGTTGATCGTCGACGCGGTGTCGGCGCTGGGCGCCGAGGACGTCGACGTCGTGCGTGACCACGTCGACATCTGCTACTCGTCGGCCAACAAGTGCCTGCACTCGGTGTCGGGCATGTCGTTTCTGTGCGTCGCGCCCGAGGTGTGGGCGCGCGTCGAGGATATCCGCCCGCGCGTCTATTACCTGGATCTCAAGCGCCACCGCCGCTATCTGGAAGAGCTGCGTCAGACGCCCTTCACGCCCGCGGTGTCGTCCTTCTTCGCGCTCGAGACCGCCCTCGACGAGCTGGCGGAGGCGGGCGGCGTTCCCGCGCGGCGCGCCGTCTACCGGAAGCGGTCGCTGCGCATCCGTCGGGTGTTCACCGATCTGGGGTTCGAGTCATTCACCAGGACCGGGCGTGAATCGCACACCATCTCGACGTTGCGCCTGCCGGACTTCCTCGCTGTCGAGCAGCTCTACCGTGGCCTCAAGCAGCGCGGGTTCGTGATCTACGGCTGCAAGGGCGAGCTCGCGGCGCGCCACGTGCAAGTCGCCAACATGGGCGAGATCTCCGACGCGACCCTCGACGCCTTTCTTTCCGCCGTCACCGCGGTCGTGGCCGCCGCCCGTTCCGCGCCGGCGCCGCGCGCCGCCCTCGAGTCGGTCTAGGTCCAGGAGAGACGACGTGCGCGCCGCCCTCTTTCGCAGCCACGGCGGACCGGAGGTGCTGGAGCTGGCGGAGGTCCCCGATCCCCAGGCCGGCCCCGGCGAGGTCGAGGTGCGCGTCACGGCGGTCGCGCTCAACCACATCGACCTCCTGCTGCGGCGTGGGCTGCCGGCGCTCAAGGTGGCGTTGCCCCACGTGTCGGGCGGCGACGTGTGTGGTCAGATCGCGGCGCTGGGCGCCAGCGTGCGCGGGGTCGCCGTGGGTGACCGCGTGCTGCTCAATCCCGGGGTTTCCTGCGGGCGCTGCCCGGCCTGCCTGTCGGGCCGCGACAACTTCTGCCCCGACTTCGAGCTGCTGGGCGAGAACCGCTGGGGCGGCTGCGCCGAGAAGGTGGTCGTTCCGGTCGCCAACCTGGTTCCGGTCCCGCGCGCGCGCGTTCCGCTCGACGACGCCGATCTGGCGGCGCTGCCGATCTCCTTCATCACGGCCTGGCAGATGCTGGTCGAGCGCGCGGTCGTGCGACAGGGCGAGACCGTGCTGGTGCTGGCGGCTGGCTCGGGCGTGGGCAGCGCGGCTATCCAGATCGCCAAGCTGTTCGGCGCGCGCGTCATCGCCACCGCTTCCACCGACGAGAAGCTGGCGCGGGCGCGCCAGCTGGGCGCCGACGAGGTCATCAACTACCAGGGGTCGGACCTGGTGGCCGAGGTCAAGCGGCTCACCGGACGCCGCGGCGCCGACGTGGTCGTCGAGCACGTCGGCGCCGCCACCTTCGCCAAGTCGGTGGTCGCCTGCGCGCGCGGCGGGCGCATCGTGACCTGCGGCGCGACCGACGGCTTCGAACCGGCGCTGAACCTCCGTCACGTCTTCTGGCGGCAGCTCTCCATCCTCGGCTCGACCCTGGCCTCGAAGGCCGTCCTGTTCCAGATCGTGTCGCTGGTCGCCACCGGCCGGCTGCGGCCCATCGTCCATCGCGTGTTGCCGCTAGCGGACGTAGCCGCCGCTCACCGGTTGCTCGAATCCCGCGCGGTCTTTGGCAAGGTCGTTCTAGCGGTCTGAGCGGCTGAGGCGCGACACCGGGTCGAAGCGCAGCTCCACCGTCGTGAGACGCCTGTTTCCCGGGACGTAGACCACGGCGGCGCCCGCGCTCAGCTCGGCCTCGGTGACCTCGTGCACCACGGCCTCGTTCCAGCTGCGCTCGACCAGAATGCCTTCCTTCAGGGCCTCGGCATCGGCCTCGAACACCACCGGACTGGGCCGGTCCGCGTGGTCGGGCGCCGCCAGCCAGACCGGCGCGACCCGGCTGCCGACCTGAAGGACGCAGGCGGGGTGGGTGGAGGGCCCGCGCAATGAGGTCGGGACCCCGTCCACGGTCGCCACCCGGATCCCATAGACCTGCCCACCCCGTCCCCCCGCAGGGGCGGTGGCGCAGGCGGGCAACGCCGCCACCAGCAGGGGCAGAAAGACCCCAGAGAGGACCCGGCGGGCAATCACGCCCAGACTACGCACTTTGCCTCGACTTCCCCTTGAACCCTGCGCCACGGGGACGCCGCGCGCCAGCAACTCCAGCCCGACCCTGCCAACCCAGTGAATCCGCTTGACACCCCCCGGATGGATCACATATTAACCTCACCTGTACGTAAGGGTTAGGGTCCGCCGTTTCTGGAGGCACTGCATTGGAGATATCGGCCGATAGTCTCTCGCTCTTGAAAGTGGGTGAGCTGGCGAAAAAGACGGGCAAGACCGTCCGCGCCATTCATCTGTACGAAGAGCTGGGGCTGCTTTCACCGGCCGTGCGGTCCAAGGGGGGATTCCGACTCTACCCGGCGCGGGCGGCCAAGCGCATTGAATGGATTCAGAAACTCCAGGACATGGGGTTCAGCCTGACCGAGATCAAGGCCTTCCTGCGCGACTGGGAGGACTGCGACGCCGCCCCCAAGGCAATGAACCGGGTGCGCGAGATCTTCGCCGACAAGTTGCGCGAAACCCAGGAGACCATCGCGCGCCTGGGGCACCTGGTGGTCGAGCTGAGGGACACCTTGGCCTACATGGACAGCTGCCGCTCTTGCGAGCCGACCCACATCCAGGCCGAGTGCGGCACCTGTGACATCCACGGTCACGGCGGCAAGGCGCCGTTGCTGGTCGAGGGCATCTCCAAATAAGTCAGCCGAGCAGGAACAGGAGCGAGACGAAACCAATGGCTCTCAAGCTTCCCATCTACATGGACAACAACGCCACCACCGCCCTGGACCCCCGGGTGCTGGAGGCGATGCTGCCTTACTTCCGCGAGGTCTATGGCAACGCCGCCAGCCGGTCGCACAGCTTCGGATGGACCGCGGAGAAGGCGACCGACCAGGCGCGCGACCAGGTCGCCGCGCTGATTGGCGCAACCGGCAAGGAGATCGTCTGGACCTCGGGGGCCACCGAGTCTGACAACCTGGCCATCAAGGGCGCCGCCGAGTTCCTCAAGGACCGCGGCAACCACATCATCACGGCGCAGACCGAGCACAAGGCGGTGCTGGACACCTGCAAACGTCTCGAGAAGGACGGCTTCGAGGTCACTTACCTGCCCGTCGCCGAGGACGGTCGGGTCGATCCCGAGGTGGTGCGCGCGGCGATGACCGACAAGACCATCCTGGTGTCGATCATGCTGGCCAACAACGAGATCGGGTCGGTGAACCCGATCGAACAGATCGGCGCCGTCGTCAAGGAGCGGGGCGCGCTGTTCCACACCGACGCCGTGCAGGGCGTCGGCAAGATCCCCTTCGACGTCAACGCGACAAGCGCTGACCTGGTCTCGCTGTCGGCGCACAAGATGTACGGTCCCAAGGGGGTGGGCGCGCTCTACGTGCGGCGCAAGCCGCGCGTGCGGTTGACCGCGATGATCGACGGCGGCGGCCACGAGCGCGGCATGCGCTCGGGCACGCTCAACGTACCCGGGATCGTCGGCTTCGGCGCGGCCGCCGAGATCTGCCGACTGGAAATGCCGGCAGAGGCGCAGCGCACGCTGGCGCTACGTGAACGCCTGCGCAAGGGCATCGCCGAGCGGGTCAGCGACACCTACATCAACGGATCGCTCGAGCACCGGTTGCCCGGCAACCTCAACGTCAGCTTCGCCTACGTCGAGGGTGAAGCGATGCTGATGGCGCTCAAGGACGTCGCGGTCTCGTCCGGGTCAGCGTGCACCTCGGCGTCGCTCGAGCCGTCTTACGTGCTGCGCGCGGTCGGCGTTGGCGAAGAGCTGGCGCACACCTCGATCCGCTTCGGCATCGGTCGTTTCAACACCGAGGAAGAGGTCGACTTCGTGATCGATCTCGTCGCTCGCAAGGTGACCAAGCTGCGCGAGCTGTCACCGCTGTACGAGATGGCGAAAGAGGGCATCGACCTCAAGAGCGTCACCTGGGCCGCGCACTAGGAATTCGAGAAGGAACCAGAAAGGCACCGCACATGGCATACAGCGAGAAGGTCCTGGAGCACTACGAGAACCCGCGCAACGTGGGCAGCTTTGCCAAGGAAGATCCCGACGTCGGCACCGGGCTGGTCGGCGCGCCCGCGTGCGGCGACGTCATGAAGCTGCAGCTCAAGATCAACGACGAGGGCGTGATCGAGGACGCCAAGTTCAAGACCTTCGGTTGCGGATCGGCGATCGCGTCGTCGTCATTGGCCACCGAGTGGGTCAAGGGCATGACCCTCGATCAGGCCATGGCGATCAAGAACACCCAGATCGTCGAGGAGCTCAATTTGCCGCCGGTCAAGATCCATTGCTCCGTGCTGGCCGAGGACGCCATCAAGAGCGCGATCGCCGACTACAAGGCCAAGCGCGCCGCGCGGCTGGGAAACGCCTGAACGTCAGAGGCATCATCATTGAAGACAGATTGAAGTCGTCACCACCATCATGGCCATCCAAGTCACAGACCGAGCCGTCGCCGAGATCAAGAAGGCGTCGTCCGCGCGCGCCGTGGCCCCCAAGGGTTTGCGGGTGGGTATTCGCGGCGGCGGCTGCACCGGTTTTTCCTACCTTTTCGAGTGGTCGGACAGCGACCCGCGCCCCGAGGACAAGGTCCTCTCGTTCGAGGACGGGCGGGTGCGGGTGTTCGTCGACCCCAAGAGCTTCCTCTACCTGGACGGTTCGACGCTGGAGTACGCGACGTCGATGATGGGCCGCGGTTTCAAGTTTGTGAATCCCAACGTCAAGGGTTCGTGCGGCTGCGGCGAGAGCGTCCAATTCTAGGGCGCCCGCGCCCTGCCTTCGCGCCGATCCTTTTTTGCCAATCGGGTTGTCATGATCTGCTGGTCCTGTGAACGCGCGCCGGGGGCGGGCATCGCCTGCTCACATTGCGGCGCGATCCTTCCGCCCAATGCCAAGGCGGATTTCTTCGCCGTCCTCGGCGTCGAGCCGCGCTACGACCTGGATCTGGCCGACCTCGAGGGCCGCTACCGTGACCTCAGCCGCAAGCTGCACCCGGATCGCTTCGCCATGGCCGATCCGCGCGCCCGGCGCGCGTCGTTGCAGCGCAGCGTGCAGCTCAACGAAGCCTGGCGCACGCTCAAGGATCCGTTCCGGCGCGCGGAGTATCTTCTGTCCCTGGCCGGGGTCAGCTTGACCGGCGAGGTGCCGGCGCCGTTGCTGATGGAGACGCTCGAGCTGCGCGAGGAGTTGGCCGACGCCCGCGCCGCCGGCGACGACCGCAAGGTGCAGGCGATGGCAGCGGCGATGCGCGCGCGGGTGGCGGCCGCCATGCGCGAGGTGGCCGCGGGGCTCGCGGCCGGCGACCACAGTCGCGTGGCGGCCGAGCTGGTGGCGCTGCGCTACTACCGGCGCTTCATGGACGAGGTGGCGGTGCACGACGACGCCCAGGAAACAACAGCCGGGGCGAAGGCCGCCGCCGCCGAGACGCGAGGTCCCTGATGGCGGTCGAGGCGCTGTTCGAGATCGCCGAGCCGGGCCAGTCGCGCGTCAAGGAGGCCTGTAAGGGCCGCGCCGTCGGCATCGACCTCGGCACCACCAACTCGCTGGTCGCGGCGGTGCAGGCCGGACAGCCGGTCAGCCTGCGCGATCCCGCGACCGACGAGGTGATCGTCCCGTCGGTGGTGCACTACGCCGGCGGCGGCCTGGTGATCGTCGGTGCCGAGGCGCGCGACCGGCTGGCGCCGATCCACCCGCGCGACACCATCGCGTCGGTGAAGCGCTTCATGGGTCGCGGCCCCGGCGACGCCGAGGCGACGCGCCGGCTGACCCCGTACGCTTTCGCGCCCGCGGCCGCTGGCGATCCGATGGTGCGCTTCTCGGTCGCGGGTGGCACGCGCGCGGTCACGCCCATCGAGGTCTCGGCCGAGATCCTGAGGGTGCTGCGCGCGCGCGCCGAGGAGGCGCTGGGCGGCGAGCTGGCCGGCGCGGTCATCACCGTCCCCGCCTACTTCGACGACGGCCAGCGCCAGGCCACGCGCGACGCCGGACGGCTGGCCGGGCTCGAGGTGCTGCGGCTCATCAACGAGCCGACCGCGGCGGCGCTGGCCTACGGGCTCGACAAGCAGGCCGAGGGGACCTTCGCGGTCTTCGATCTGGGCGGCGGAACCTTCGACGTCTCGATCCTCAAGCTCGAGGGCGGGGTGTTCGAGGTCAAGTCGACCGGGGGCGATTCGGCGCTGGGCGGTGACGACTTCGACCGCGCCATCGCGGGGCACATCCTGTCGGTGTTGGGGCTGCCCCAGGACGCGGGCGGCGACGCACGCCTCGCGCGCCGTGTGCTGGACGCCGCGCGCGCCATCAAGGAACGCCTCACCGACAGCGCGCGCGCCGAAGAGACGGTCGAGCTGCCCGGCGGGGGCTCGCGCACGGTCGCCCTGACCCGCGAGGAGATGGAGGCGCTGGTGGGTCCGGTGCTCGACCGCTGCGCGGCTCCGGTGCGCCGCGCGCTCAAGGACGCCGGGCTCGACGCCGCGTCGCTATCGGGCGTGATCCTGGTCGGCGGCGCCACCCGGATGCCGCTGGTGCGGCGTTTCGTCGAGCACCTGTTCGGCCGGACGCCGCTCAGCGACATCGACCCCGATCAGGTGGTGGCGCTGGGGGCCGCGGTGCAGGCCGACATCCTGGCCGGCGAGGGTACGCGCGATGACGTGCTGCTGCTCGACGTCGTGCCGCTGTCGCTGGGGCTCGAGACCATGGGCGGCGTGGTCGAGAAGCTGGTGCCACGCAACTCGACCATCCCGTGCGGCGCCACCCAGACCTTCACCACCTACGCCGACAAGCAGACCGGTTTCGATGTGCACGTCGTGCAGGGCGAGCGCGAGATGGTCGCCGAGTGTCGCTCGCTGGCGCGTTTCAAGCTGACCGGCATCCCGCCCATGCCGGCCGGGATGGCGCGCCTCGAGGTCACTTTTCTCGTCGACGCCGACGGTCTCTTGCGGGTGACCGCGCGCGAGGAGACGACCGGCAAGGAGGCGGCGATCCAGGTCAAGCCGAGCTACGGCCTGACCGACGAGGAGGTCGAGCGCATGCTGCTCGACTCGTTTGTCCACGCCGAAGAGGACGTCAAGGCGCGCCTGCTGACCGAGCAACGGGTCGAGGCGGAGCGGATCGCCGCGGCGGCGCGCGCCGCGATGGCCGATAGCCCCGATCTGCTCAGCGACGTGGACCGCGACGGGATCGGTGCCGCGCTGTCGGATCTCGATCGGCTCAAGGTCGGGAGCGACCACGGCGCGATCCGCGCGGCCATCGAACGGCTCGACGCCGCGTCCAAGGACTTCGCGGCCCGGCGCATGAACCGCGCGCTGGACAGCGGACTGCGCGGGCGCGGGGTCGCCGAGGTGGAAGCCAAGGTGGCCGAGACCGAGCCCAGGAGCGACCTCGCCAGTCGGGTCAGCGGCGAGGGCCACGCCGGCCACCCTCATTCGGGGCACGGCCACCGGTGATTGCATGCCCAAGGTGAGATTCGAGCCCGACGGCATCGAGATCGAGGTCCCGGTTGGAACCTCGATCCTGGAAGCGTCGCAAAAGGCCCACGCGCAGGTCGGGTCGGCGTGTGGCGGCGTCTGTGCGTGCTCGACCTGCCACGTGTACGTGCGTCAGGGGCTGTCCGACCTGGCCGCCGCGAGCGAACGCGAAGAGGACATCATGGACAAGGCCTTCGACGTGCGCGCGACATCCCGCCTGGGCTGTCAGTCGCGCATCTTGCGCGACACCCACGTGGTGGTCGAGATCAGCCGCGAGAGCCGCAAGGCCTTCCTGGACGAGCACCCAGAGATCCGCCAAGCCCTGGCCGACAAAGCGGTTTAGGAAGTTTCCGCCAGAACCGCTCGGGTCCTTGTAATCCGCGCGCTGGTTGACACCTCATGGGGTAGCGGTGGTAACCCGCCCGCAGTGGCGGGCATCTCCCCTGAGAGGGATTTTCGTGAAGGCGCAGAACCCAAACGGCGTGCGAGACGACCAGGAACGCTGCCTGCCCTGCGAGACGGCGCGGGGATCGGCCGAGCCGGAGTTTGCGCGCTGGGTGACGCGCCTGGTACACGACCACCGGGCGTCGCTGGCGCGCGTGGCCCGCGGTGAGGGTCTGCTGGCCGAGGATGCCTTCGACACGGTCCAGGAGGCGTTTCGCTCCTTTCTGGTGCGGCCCGACGCGGCCGAGCTGGTGACCAGGCCGGAGGCGGCGCGCAAGCTGCTGGTGGCGCTGACTCGCAACCTGGCGCGCAACCGGCGGCGGCTGCACGCGGGCGCGCGACCCCATCTGTCGGACGCCAGCGTGGTCGAGCAGCTGCCCGACGCCGCGCCGAGCAGCGAGCAGGTCCTGGAGTCGATCGAGCTGCACGAACAGCTCGCGCGCTGCGTGGGCGAGCTCGGCGAGGCGCAACGCGCGGTGGTCAACCTGCGCATGCTCGACGAGGTCCCGGGCGAAGACGTGGCCCGCATGCTGGGCATCGCGCCCGGACACGTCGCGGTGCTCCTGCACCGTGCCAAGGGCAACCTGGCGACCTGCATGGCCGCCGCCGCCGACCTTCCCCACGCGAACCAAGACGACGACGCAATGGTCGCGTCGGGCGAAGGCGGGTCCCCCGCCGGAGCCCATCGCGGGAGGTTCGGAACCCTTTGAGGGTTCCGAGGACGACGTCGCGTCGGGCGAAGGCGGGTCCCCCGCCGGAGCCCATCGCGGGAGGTTCGGAACCCTTTGAGGGTTCCGAGGACAATGAAAGGAGACCGGTCATGAGTCATCCGAGCATCGTAGAGGTCACCGACGCCAATTTCGCAGCGCAGGTCGAGCAGTCGCCGCTGCCGGTGGTCATCGATTTCTGGGCCGTCTGGTGCGGGCCCTGCCGCACGGTCGCGCCGCACTTCGACGCGCTGGCCGCGGCCTACGGCGACCGCGTGCGCTTCGCCAAGTGCGACGTCGATCTGAACCAGGAGGTCGCCGCGCGCTACGACGTGCGCGGGATGCCGACCTTCCTGGCCCTGCATGACGGCAAGGTGGTGGCCCAGATCCTGGGCGCGGTCCCGCGCGCCAAGCTGGAAGAGCTGGTCAAGAAGGCCATCGCCGCCAAGCCAGCCGCTGCGGCCTGACCCCGCGGCGGCGAGCGGCCTTCGCGTGCTCAGCGCAGGATCAGCGTCTCCAGCAGCAGGAGCACGATGCCGGCGATCGAACCGCCGGCGATGATGCCGGCGCACAGGGTCTCGTGCTCCTCGACGAGGATCCGGTGGGTCGGCGAACCCACGCCGCGGGTGCGGCGCGCCGCCAGCCAGAAAATGAACGCGCCGATCGCGATCGCGAAGGTATCGGTGAAGCGCAGGAAGATCCCCAGGCCCAGCGCCACGCCCGAGATGGGAAATCGCCCGCGCGTGAGCTGATCGGCGATCCCGATCAACACGCCCAGCGCGGCGCCGATCGCCATCGCGACGCGGGCGGTGACGTGCAGCGTGGCGAAGCCGTGGGTCAGCACCTCGGCGACGCTGCGGATGAGCATCGCCTTGGGCATGGGCATGGCCTCGCTGGTGAAAAGCGCAATGTTGCCGTGGAACAGGGCGTAGAACACCGGCACGGCGACCAGCGAGCCGGCGATCGCCCCCAGCAGGTGACCGACCGCCTGCTGGCGTGGCTTGGCGCCCAGCATGTAGCCCGGCTTGATGTCCGAGAGGAGGTTGCTGGCGTTGAGCGCCACGTCGCTGGCGATGCCCGCGGTCATGATGTTGGTGGCGGTCTGGCCACGGGCCACGAAGCTGAACGCCAGCTGGGTCAGCTTGTCGATCGCGTTGCCCGGCGTGATGGACGTCAGGCCGGTGGTGTGGACCGCGATGATGGTGAAGATGAACACCAGCGGGATGGCCAGCAGCCCCAGCGCCAGGTGCACGCCGAAGATCCAGCGCGCCGCCAGGACCAGCGCCGCCCCCACGATCGGAATGCCGATCGCCGATACCTTCATCGGCAGCTCGATATCGGCGATGGGATCGGCCGCGTCCTCAGCGCGGCGACGCCGGAGCATTCCCGTGAGGGCCTGCACGATGACTCCCGGCCGACTGAGGAAGGTCCACAGCGATGCCGTGGTCATCAGGGCCGCGCCGCCCCAGAGCGTCCAGCTCGCGATGGCGCGGTAGTTCGCCGCGGCGATGACCCCGCGGGCGAGCAGGTGCGGAGCCAGCACCACGTAGCCGAGCAGCGCGCCCAGCAGCAGCGACGAGGCGGCGCGGATACCGACCAGGCCGCCCGTCCCGATCATCACGATCGAGGTGTCGAGGCGGATGGTGAGATCGCGCAGCGGGGTGCCCAGAAGGCGGGGCGTGACCACCCGATAGAGAAGATCGTCCCAGGCCTCCGGCAGGGTGAGCCATTTGAGCCGCATCGCGGTCATCACCCGTTCGCTGCGCATGAATTCGATCAGCGCCGACAGGATGCCGCCGGCGGCCAGGACCTTGGCCTTGAACAGGCCTGCGGGGCCGTGCTCGCTGTGCAGGTTGTCGAGGAGCACGCCCGCCGCGTAGCCCTCGGGAAAGGGCAGCTGCTCGTCGTTGATGAAGCGCTTCTTGAGGGGAAACGCGAACAGCACGCCCAGCCCGGCCGCCAGCACGATCCAGATGCCGGTCTGCAACGGCGGCACCACCCGCTGGGTGACCATCATGTAGGCGGCCACCGAGGAGATGAGCGGCAGGGTCATGTAGCCGGCGGCGGTCGCGATCGACTGCATGGCGTTGTTTTCGAGGACGGTCATCTCCCGGCCCAGGCGCGCGGCCGCCAGCAGCTTGAACGCGGCGAACGACAGGATGACCGAGGTGAGCCCCACGCCCAGGGTCCAGCCGGTGCGGATGCCGACGTAGAGGTTGGTGAGCGACAGCACCCCGCCCAGCACCATGCCGGTCAGCGCCGCGCGGATCGTCAGCTGCGGCAGGTCGCCCTTGAAGACGTGGGCGCGCCACCAGCGGTCCTTTTCCTCGAGCGTCAGCGTGCGGACTTCTTCGGGGCCGAGCTCCTTGATCGCCATGCCGCCGTCAGCGCCCCGCCAGGAAGGGGATGCGGCGCAGCGCCGGCTCGGGCAGCGCGCGCACCACCGCCATGATCGGGCGCCAGAACCAGGGCAGGAACGCCTCGTGCTGGCCGCGGTCGATCGCCCCGACGATGCCGGCGGCGACGTCGGCGGCGCGGGCGAAGATCAGGGTCTTGCGGTGGTCGGCGGTCATCGGCGTGTCGACCGGACCGATCTTGAAGGTGTGCACGCCCACGCCGCGCGGGCCGAGCCGGGTGCGCAAGCCTTGCAGATACACGTTGAGCGCGCCCTTGGCGGCGCCGTAGGTGTAGTTGCGCGGGCGCCCGCGTTCGCCGGCCACCGACGACAGCACGCCGACGGCGCCGTTTCCCTGCGCCTCCAGGTGATTGGCCAGCGGAATCAACAGCGCGATCACCGACAGGAAGTTGGTGCGGATCACCGCCTCGGCCTCCTGGTAGCGGCGCTCGGTCGCCAGCTGATCGCCGAGCAGCCCCTGGGCGATGATCGCGACGTCGACCCCGCCGCCCAGCGCCGCGATCGCTTCCGCCACCAGATCAGTCGCCGCGCTGATGTCGTCGAGGTCGGCGGCGCGCGCTCCGGCAACGGCCGGACCGAGATCGGCGCTGAGGCGCGCGAGCTTGTCGGGATTGCGCCCGACCAGGAAAAGACCAGCGCCGCGCCCGGCGTAAAGGCGCGCGACCTCGGCGGCGAGGGCCGAGGTGGCGCCGAAGATCAGCACGCGCGGCCCCGCGGTCGACATCCGCGCCAGGGTAACATCAGCGACGAGAGCCGACGACCCCCGCCTCCGGTCCCCTGTCCCGTGGTCCGCCGCGGGGGAGGGTCAGGGAGGGGGCAGGCCTTGCGATCGTGGGCCTTCCTCTAGACCTGCGCGAGATCGACCTCCCGGTAGGCACCGGGCGGCAGGTCGGCCGGAAGCTGCAGGCGCCCGAAGGCGACGCGACACAGGCCCAGCACGTGGCTACCCAGCGCGGCGAAGATCCGCCGCACCTCGTGGTAAGCCCCGCCGACCACGGTGATCTGCGCGAGCGCGGTGGTCTCGGACGGCAACGCCAGCGAGGGGTGGGCCGCCGCGCGATCGATCGGATCGAGCGCGCGGATCGTGGGCCGGTGACCATCGTCGAGCGTCAGGCCGGCAGCGGGCAGCCCCTGGTGCGGGCGAGCCAGCGCGGCCTGGTAGGTGCGCGAGATCTGCCGCTTGGGATGGGTCAGGCGCTGCACCCACTGGCCGTCGGTGGTCCACAGCAACAACCCCGAGGTGTCGAGGTCGAGGCGGCCGACCGCGCGCAGCTCGCCCGCCAGAGGTGCGCCTTCCAGCAGCGCGAAGGCGGTCGGGTGGCGTTCGTCGCGCAGCGCGGTCACCACGCCGAGCGGCTTGTTGAGCAGCGCGTGGAAGGAGTCGTGCAGCGCCAGCTGCCGGGCGTCGTCGATGGTGACCAGCGGCGGCGGGGTGGTGGACGCGATCTCGACCCGCCGCTGATCGAACACGCGGCCTTCGGCGTCGCGCACCCGCCCGGCCCGGATCAGCGTCGCCGCCGCGGTCCGGGAACAACCGAGGTTGCGGGCGAGCAGGACGTCGAGCCGTGGCACGGAAGGCTCTGCATGAGTACACTGGCGGCGGCCCCCGCGCCAATGCCTATGTCAGCGCCGCCGCCCCCGAGATTGCACGTCGTGCTGGTCGCGCCCGAGATCCCCTGGAACACCGGCAACGCCGGGCGCACCTGCCTGGCCATCGGCGCCCAGCTACACCTGGTGCAGCCGCTGGGTTTCGCGCTCGACGATCGCGCGGTCCGGCGCTCGGGCCTCGACTACTGGGCGCGCGTGGTGCCGCGTCTCCACGTCTGGCCGAGCTGGCCTGCGCTCGAGGATCAGCTGCCCGACCTGGGCACGCCTTTTTTTTTCGCGCCCCGCGCGGCGCGCGACTTCCGCGCGGCGCGCTATCCCGAACGCACGGTGCTGGTGTTCGGTTGCGAGAGCGTGGGGCTGTCCCAGGAGATCCTGGCGCGGTATGCCGCCGACACGGTGTCGATCCCCATGGCCGACCGGGAGCTGCGCTCGCTCAATCTATCGACGACCGTGGCGGTGGCGGCGTACGAGGTGCAGCGCCAGTGGAGCACGACGTGATCTTGCGCAGAGCCGCAATCGAGGGAGGGAGGTACGGAACGCAGAAGCGCTGAACCCACCGTCCCGTTAAAAAACGCGTCACCCTCGCCCGCGGTCCGCCGCGGGAGAGGGCCGGGGAGAGGGCAGGCCTTGCGAGCGCCAACGCCCAGGATCAAGTCACCCTCGCCCGCGGTCCGCCGCGGGAGAGGGCCGGGGAGAGGGCAGGCCTTGCGGAGTGATCCCTACGCCGCGACGTCGAGCGACCGCGTCAGGTCCGGCCGGCGCACGTCCGTCGCCAGGCCCAGCCTCTCGAGCAGCAGGATCGTGTACCAGCCGACGTCGAGCTGCGCGAGCTTGAAGCCCAGCCGCGCCGATCCGGGGCGGTCGTGGTGGTTCTGGTGCCAGTTCTCGCCCTGGAATCCGTGCATCAGCGCCAGCCAGGGCACGTTCTTGGCCGTGGCCTCGTCGGGGCTGCTGACCTTGCGCATGTGACAGATGCTGTTGACGAAGCACTGCGCGTGCAGCGCCCACACCAGGCGGAGTGGGCCGATCCACAGGAATGCCGCCCAACCGAACGGCAGCGCGCCGAATACCGAGACCGCCAGGATCGGGATCTGCACTTTGGCCCAGAAACGATAGGCGGGCCGATCGATCTCCTTGCAGTACTTCTGGATCGGGGGCGCGCCCGCCTGCCACAGCCAGCGCAGGTGCGACCACCAGAAGCCGCCCACCCGCGGGCTGGAGATGTCCTCGGGCGTGTCGGACTTGGCGTGGTGCAGCCGGTGGTAGGCCGCCCAGCTGAGCGGCGCGCCCGAGCCGTTGAACATCGCCAGGAAGGTCAGCACCTGGCGAACCGCGGGGTGCAGCTTGACCGTGCGGTGGGCGATCGCGCGGTGATAGCAGACCGTGGTGCCGAGGCCGCCCAGGAAATGAACCCCGTACGCCACCAGCGCGATCGGCCAGCCCGGCAGCGGGGCCAGCACCAGCGCGGCCAGCGCGCCGAGGTGGATCAGGATCATGTAGTAAAAGACCGGGCCGTCGCCCGGCGTGGGGCGCCACCAGGGCTCGCGCCACGGGCGCAGGGGAGCCAGGTCGGCGGCGTCCAGGCGCGGCCGGCGCGCCGCTCTTCCGCTGACCTCGAGGTCGGTCACATCGGCTCCGCGGTGGGCGGCGCCGCGTGCAGACCGGCGTCGCGCAACAGCGCGCGGTCATCGTCCACGTCGGGGTTGCCGGTGGTCAGCAGCTTCTCGCCGAAGAAGACCGAATTGGCGCCGGCCAGAAAACAAAGCATCTGCGCCTCCCTGGTCAGCGCGTCCCGACCCGCCGACAGGCGCACCCGCGCGCGCGGCATGAGGATGCGCGCGGTCGCGATCATGCGCACCAGCTCGAACGGGTCGATGCGCGGCCGATCGGACAGCTGGGTGCGCACACCCTCGGGCAGCGTCGCCAGCGCGTTCACCGGAACGCTCTCCGGTTGCGGGTCGAGGTTGGCCAGGGTCATCAGCATGGCGCAGCGGTCGTCGAGCGACTCGCCCATGCCGATGATGCCTCCCGAGCAGACCGTGATCCCGGCGCGGCGCACGTTCTCGATGGTGCGCAGCCGATCATCGTACGTACGGGTGGTGATGATCGACTTGTAGAACGAGCGCGAGGTGTCGAGGTTGTGGTTGTAGGCGGTCAGCCCGGCCTCGGCCAACCGCTGGGCCTGGCCCTCGGTCAGCATGCCCAGGGTGCAGCAGGCCTCCATGCCCAGCGCCTTCACGCCGCGCACCATCTCCAGCACCTCGTCGAAGGCGGCGCCGTCCTTGACCTCGCGCCAGGCGGCGCCCATGCAGAACCGGGTCGCGCCCGCTGCGCGCGCGCGCTCGGCTGCCTCCAGCACCTCGGGCGGTTTCATCATGCGCTGTTTGCCGAGCCCGGTGTCGTGGCGGGACGACTGTGTGCAATATGCGCAGTCCTCGGGACAGCCCCCGGTCTTGACCGACAGCAACGAGCACAGCTGCACCTCTCCGGATGCGTGGTGCTGGCGGTGAACCTGCTGCGCGCGCCAGATCAGCTCCGGCAGCGGCAGATCATGGATGGCGCGGATCTCGGCCAGGGTGAAGTCTCGTCTTTTCACGTGCTCCTGCATCATCGCCGTAAAACGGCCAACTTTGTAACACAGTTTGGGGCTGTCGGGCCTGCGGGCGTTCGGGCTTCGGGCTTCGGGCTTCGGCTTCGCGCTTCGGCCTTGTAACTGAAGCCCGAGGCCTGACGCCTGAGGCCTGAGAAGCCTGAGGCCTGACAGCCCGATCGTCAGTTCACTCGCCGGAGGACCACCAGGACCCGTGCCGTCAGCCAGCGCGCCGCCTCCCGCTCCTTTTCGTCCTCCTTGGTGCGATCGTCTTTTTCGCGAACCTTGGCGGCCGCGCTCCTGTCCATGCCTTCGGTACGGGTGGGCGCCCCGGGGTACCAGAGCCCGTCGGGTTGCTGCCGGCCACGCAGATAAGCCTCCGCGGTGCGCACGCCCGAGTTTTCCTTGCCCAACCCCACGGCGGTCGCCGAATCCAGGGCGTCCAGCACATCGGTGTAGAAGCGCGGCTCGCCCAGCTGCTCCCAGTAGATGGCGGCGCGCCGGTCGGGGTAGCGATCGGGCTGCAGGAAACGAGTGGCCAGCAGCTCGGCGGCCCGCCGCGCCTCGCGCGAGCTGCGCCGCGACGGCGAGGCGGCGAACGAGCGCAGGGCCATGCCAGTGACCAGGTGGCTCGACGGCCGCGCCGCAGAGTCGGTCCGCACGCCGCGCCAGGCCCAGCCCCCGTCCGCCTGCCGGTTAGCCAGCAAGTAGCCAAACCCGAGCTCGACGCGCTTGTCGGTGTCGAGCCCGGCGCGGCACAGCACGGCCAGCGCCCAGCCGTGGAGCTGCGGCGCCACCGTCTTGGGCCGTGACTCGCGGGTCTCGCCCAGCGCCAGCGCAGTGAGATCGCCCTCTTTCCCTTGCGACGACAAGAGAAATTCCGCCGCCGCCGCGACCCCCGGCAAAGAGACGTCAAGGCCGAGCTCGGTCAGTCGATCGAGCGCGCGCAAGGTGGCCACGGCGCACGCAAGCTTGTCCGGACCAAGCGCACGATCTGCGGCCTTGACCGGGAAGGCCCCGGTCTTCTCCTGCTTGCGCAGGTACGCCTTGACCTCGGGATAGGCGGCAACCTCCGCCGGGCCGGGCGCTTCCTCGTCGTCGATGAGCGACCGCCGTACCCGCGCCACCAGCGCCGGCGACCCTTCGCGCAGCAGGATCGGTATCGGATCCCTACCGAGGCGCGCGCGCCATCCCGACGGGAAACGGGTCGGCCCACCGGCGGGGGGGGCAAAGGGCGAACGGCTCATATCAGTGTGGGGAAGGGTAACGCATAATCTGCTCCCCGACGGGGACGACTTTTGTGCCCCGCGGCGATTTGCCCCCCTGCTGACCGCTAAAGGTGCCGACGTCAACCACCGAATGGCGTGGGCCAACAGAGTTGCAGGTGTCAGAACTCCACCATTTGCAACGAGTCGGTCATCTAGTAAAACTTAGGCGCAAGCCCCCCGCTGTCGCGCATGCGGTCTTCAGAACGCCCTTCCAAACACGAGGTTTTCCTCGCGCTACTGCGGGAAAGCTGGACGTCGTTGCACCTCGATGCGCGGCGTCCCGGGGTGATTGTCCCGGCACACCTGAAGTCGGAGCCGCATCTGGTGCTGCAGTACGGGCACGATTTGCCCATTCCGATCCCCGACCTCGAGGTCGACGAGCACGGCGTGCGCGCGACCCTCTCGTTCTCCAAGCACCCGCAACGGACCGTGGTGCCCTGGTCGGCGGTGTACGTCGTCACCTGTGACGATGGGCGCGGCGTGCTCTATCACGAGGACGTTCCGGAGGACGTGTCCATCATCGCGACGCACCCGCGCGCCGACCGCTCGCCTGCCGATGCCGCCGGCGAGCAAATGGGCGACGGCCCCAGCGTGCTGGCGGACGTTTCCGAAGGGCTGCCCGAAGAGCTGCCCGAAGAGCTGATCGACGATTTGGCCGACGACCAGAGCCACGCCGAGGTCGAGAGCGCGGCCAATGGCGCGTCCCGACGCAGCGCCGTTCCCGGCACCACCGGGCCGAGCGGCCGTATCAGTGAGCGCATGCTGCGCTCGGTGCCCTCGGACGGCGCGGCGGTCGCCCTCAGCCCGCCGGCTTCAGGGCGGCGGCGCCGCAAGCCGCAGCTACGCCTGGTCAAGTAGCGGCGCGCGGACGCCCGCGCCGTGCTTGGCGGGTACGCTCCCCTTCCGGGGGGGCGGCACCGCGCTACTCGCGCACGACCGAATCGCCCAGGAACCTGGCCAGCTCGTGGTGCTGGGCGCGTGCATCCTCGTAGCCAAGGCGGGTGACCTCCGCGGCGTAGAGGCCGTCGAACAGGATGTACGACAGCAGGTCGGCCTCGTCGGCGCCGCGCGCCGTCGCCAGTCGGCGCAAGAGCTGGATGCCGGGCCCGCCACCGCTGCCCTTGAAGCGGCCGGCGCGCGCGATGCGACCCGCGATCTCGCCCAGATCGGCCGAGGGACGGATCATGAACTCCTCGACGATGCGGTAGGGCGCACCGCGCATCGAGGCGACGACCTCGTCGAAGCGCCGGCTGTGCTCGACGCTGCCCACCGCGTGCACCGCGCGGATGAGCGCGTTGAAACGGCGCAGCCGGTCGAGGTCATAGTCGATGTGGTCGAGCAGAAAGGCGTCGAGGATCTTGCCGACCAGGAAGGCCGCGCCCGGGAAGGGCATCGACTCTTCGGGCACGTTGTTGTCGTTGGGCGGCGGCTTGTGGCGCAACCCGATCACCAGCACCTTGTCGGCGCCCAGGCGCAAGGCCGGCGACAGGGGCGTGTTCTGGCGCAGCCCCCCGTCGCAGAAGAAGCGTTCGCCGACCGCGACGGCCGGGAACAGGATGGGCAGCGCCGCCGAAGCCAGCGCGTGCTCCGGCCCGATGGTGACGGCTTGTGCGCGCACGAAGGGGTCCTTGCTCCACTCGGGGATGCCACCACCCGCCCGCTGCACGTACACCACGCTCTTGCCGGAGCCGATGTCGGTGGCGGTGACCGAGAGCGATTCGAAGTGCCCCTGCGCCAGGTTGGTGCCGATGCGGCCCCAGGGGATGAGGCGCCGTACGACCCGCTCGAGCTGCTGGGTCTGCACGATACCGCCCAGGCGACGCTGACCGTCCTCGAACTCCTCGATCTTGCCGCTGCCCAGCAGGGTCGCGGGCGCGCGCAGAAAGTCCTTCACGCCGAAAGTGACCATCTCCTCGAGGACGAAGCTCTCCCAGCGGTCGCACAGCATGCGCCCCTGCCTGGCGGCCATGTCGGCGGTGCCCGCGACAAAACAGGCGTGGATGCCGCCCACCGACGTCCCCGAGATGATATCGAACTGCACCTGACCGCCCAGGTCGCCGGCCAGATCCTCGCGCAAATAGCGCAGGACGCCGGCCTCGTAGGCGCCGCGCGCGCCGCCGCCCGACAGCACCAGCGCGACGCGCGGGCGATCACCGCGTCGGCGCGGTTGGGAGGGCGCGCTCATCATCCCAGGTTATGCAAGCCACATCCCTTGGCAAGCTCGATTTCAGCGGGCTCGTTTCCCGCGCCCAGCTGCTATCCTGAATACATGGGCGACTCACCGTCGAACGTCACGTTGTCGCCGGGGGGTGGATTTCTCCTCGAGCAAACCGGCGCGACGTCCGTCCTCACCCCGGAGATGCTCACCGACGAGCAGCGGATGATGAAGGAGACCGCCGAGGACTTCATGCGGCGGGAGGTCGAGCCGCGCACCCGCGAGATCGAGGAGAAGAAGCCGGGCGTGATGCGCGCCATCCTCGAGAAGGCGGGCGAGGTGGGCCTGCTTGGCCACGACGTCCCCGAGGAGTACGGCGGGCTGGGCGGCGACAAGACCAGCTCCAGCTTGATCTTCGAGAGCGCGAGCCGCCTCGGGTCATTCGCCGTCAGCTTCGGCGCCCACGTCGGCATCGGAACGATGCCGCTGGTGCTCTTCGGGACGCCCGAACAAAAACGCCACTACCTGCCCAGCCTGGCCAGCGGCGAGCGCATCGCCGCTTACGCGCTGACCGAGCCGGGCTCGGGCTCGGACGCGCTGGGCGCCAAGACGCGCGCCGTGTTGTCACCCGACGGCAAGAGCTGGAAGCTGACGGGGACCAAGCAGTACATCACCAACGCGGGCTTCGCCGACCTGTTCACGGTGTTCGCCAAGATCGACGGTGAGAAGTTCACCGCTTTCCTGGTCGAGCGCGGCGCGCCCGGGCTGTCCATCGGGCCCGAGGAGCACAAGCTGGGCATCCGTGGCAGCTCGACCTGTCCGCTGTATCTCGAGGACTGCATGATCCCGGTCGACAGCGTCCTCGGCACGATCGGCGCCGGGCACAAGATAGCCTTCAACATCCTGAACATCGGACGCTGGAAGCTGGGCGTCGGCGCGGTCGGCGGCGCGAAGTATTGCCTGGAGATCGGCGTCAAGTACGCGCGCGAGCGCAAGCAGTTCGGCAAGCCGATCGCGGACTTCGATCTGGTGCGCAAGAAGATCGGCGACATCGCCACCCAGACCTTCGTCGCCGAATCGATGGCGTTTCGCACCGCGGGGCTACTCGACGCGCGCAGCCGGCTCATCGACCCCGCCGATCCGGCGGCGGCCAGAAAGCAGATCGACGCGATCGAGGAGCACGCCATCGAGGCGTCGATCATCAAGGTGTTCGGGTCGGAGATGCTGCACACGACGGCCGATGAGACGCTGCAGATCTTCGGCGGCGCCGGCTACATCGAGGATTACCCCATCGAGCGGGTCAGCCGCGACGCGCGCATCAACCGCATCTTCGAGGGCACCAACGAGATCAACCGCCTGCTAGTTCCCGGCACGCTGCTCAAACGGGCCCTGCAGGGGCGCCTGGGCCTGATGGGGCTGGTCGCGCAGGTGCAGCAGGAGCTGGCCGACCCCAGCAAGATCGATCGACGCATCGCCGACGGGCCGCTCGGCCTCGAGCGCCAGAAGTGCGACTTCGCCAAGCGCGCGGTGGCCTACGGGGCGTCGATCGGCGTCCAGAAGTACATGCAGCAGATCTCGGAGAAGCAGGAGTTGCTCGGCGTGCTGGCCGATTGCCTGATCCAGATCTTCGCGATGGACTCGGCGATCTCGCGCACGCTGCAGCTGGTGCGCGCCAGGGGCGAGGATGTGGCCCGCGTCGCGATCTACATGACCCAGCTGTTCGTCGCGCAGGCGCACGAGCAGGTGTTCGATCTGCTGCGCGAGATGCTGATGTGGATGTCGCAGGCCGAGGAGTGGGGGCGCGAGATCCGCGACATCAACAGCTACTACGAGCTGCACCGCGTGAACACCTTCTCGTTGCGGCGCAAGATCGCGCTTCACACCGTCGAGGCCGGCGGCTACGCGGTGGTCTAGCGGGCTACAGATCCCGGCTTCAGGAAGGACGCCGACATCGATGGGCCACGCACCCATTTCCGTCCCCTGAAGCCTGCAGCCCGTAGTCTGTAGCCCTTTTCGGCGGCCTGTTCGCGCCCTCGCGGAACGTCAGTTCTCGGGTGATGTTGATGGTGGTGGCGCGTTCTCGGGGATGGTCGTGTCGAAGCGGGAGCGGCCGCACTTGTCGTCCGGGCAGGGCTCGTGGCCGGCCAGGATCGCGGACGGCTCGCACGAGCAGTCGCCGTCCGACATGCGGTGAAAGATCACGTAGACCCGCGCGGTCGCGCCCGCGGCAGCCGGCAGCACCGCCACGGTCTGCGACGAGTAGCCGGGCTTCTCGAAGCGGATCTGATCGGGCAGCGACGCCAGCCCATCCATGAAGAACACACCGCGCGCATCGGACAGCACCGTGGTCGAGGTGCCGCCGCCGATGGCGATACACCTGGCGCCCTCGACCGCGATCGAGAACTGATCGTCGACCTCGCCGGTCACGCAGAACGGCCCGCGCTGGCAGCGCTCGGCCAGCACCACGGGCGGCTTGCGCGGCGCGGGCGCGGTGGCGCAGCCGGCCAGCAGGCCGGCCGTGATCAGTAAAGCGCCCAGACGGCGACGGCCGAGCGTGGGCGCGCCCGTGCTCAGTTGCTGCGCTTCCACGTTGGCCTGTACCCGGTGGTCTTCATGGTGGGCTCGTCGAAGGACAGCACGTAATCGACGCGCCGATTGCGTGGCTCGTCGACCTGGTCGGCGGTCGGCACCGCCGGCGACGTCTCGCCGAACCCCTCGTAGGCGATGGGCACGCCGACGCCGCGCCGGCGCAGCCAGGCAGCGATGGCGCGCGCGCGGTCGCGCGACAGTCCCAGGTTATAGTCGTTGCCGCCAACGGTGTCGGTGTGGCCGGCGATGAAGAGCGTCAGGTTGGGATGGTCCTTGTTGATGTCGCGCGCGCGGATGGTGGCGACCTTCTCGACGATGCGGGCGTGCGCGGCCTCCAGCTTCGGCACCTCCGAGTCCTCGATGACCGCCGAGCCGGTCTTGAAGTTCACTTCGTCGTGGGGAACGGAGACCGACCAGGGCATCAACGCCACGCCGATATATCCGTCCTCGTAGGTGGCGCGGATCTCGATGCGCGCGACCGGCTCCGCGTTGGATGGATGCCAGCTCATGGGCAGCGGCGAACCGGCGGGGCGGCCGGTGAAGTCCTGCGCTTCCTCCGCGATGACGGCGCCCGACTCTCCCGTCACCTCCATCGTCACCTTGCCCGAGCGCGGCCACATCTTCACTTCCAGACGGTGGTTCTCGAGATCCACTCTGGCCTTCTCGACCTGGATCTTGAGGCGAGAGCCGGCCACGACGTCGCCGCCCGCCTTGCTCGGCTTGCCGGCCTTGCTCTTGGCGGCCGTGGCCGGGGCGGCGGCCGCCGCCAGCAGTAGCATCGTCGCGACCAGCAGGGGGCGCAGCACCGGCGGCATGACGGGGCGAAGCATATCATTTCTAACTAGCGCGACAGCGCGCGTGCCAGCAGTCACTCGGGGGCGCGGCGAGCCGTGTTAACGTCCTGAAAATGAACGGCCTGCGACGTTCCGCCCTCGCCATCTGCCTGGCCGCGGCCGCCTGGGCCGCCGGCTGCGCCACGCCCGGTCCGATGATCGACCCAGCCTTCGCGGCGCGCGCGTACACGCCGCTGCGGATCGCGGTGTTGCAGCCCGACGTCTTCGTGGTCCTCGACCAGGTGGGCGACAATGACCCGGTCGCCTCGGCGGCGCTGGGCCAGGCCGTCACCGGACAGACCGTGCAGGCGATCAATCAGGCGCTGCGCAGCCGGGGCTACGACGTCGACCTGTCGGCGCGCTGGGACGGCATCGTCGCGCCCGACGGCTCGCTGCTGGTGAATCGCGACGAGATGGGCTGGCTGGCCAACGGGATCTTGCAGTTCGCCAACAGCCCCGAGGGCGGCGGCGCAGGCCCCATGACCCAGCCCGCCTTCATCGCGCCCGAGGTCGCGGCGCACGTCGGCTGGGCGACGCAGTCGGACGCGCTGCTCTACGTCAACGTCAAGGGCGTCAGCGTCTCGTCGGGCAAGCGGGCCGCCGAGGTGCTGGCGGCGGTCTTCATCGTCGTGATCATCGCCGCGATCATTCTGGCCATCGCCGCGAGCGGCAAGAACAACAATGGATCGTCCTCTGGCCTGGGGCGCGGGGCGGGTATGCGTGGCCAGCCGGTGATGCGCGGAACGCCGCCCGCCACCGGCGGCGCGCGCCTGCCGTCCACCAGCGGGTTCCGCGGCACACCGCCCGGCGCCGGCGGCCCCATCGTCGCGCCGCGTGGTCGCGGCTACGCGCCGCCGATCGGCGGAGGGCCTCGCCGCGTCTACGGCGGCGGCGGCCCGCACGTGGGCATCGGCGTCGGTGTGATCATCCCGCTCGACGGCCCCGTCTACACCCACGACGGCACGGTGTCGCACGAGGACGACACCTTCGCGGGCGACCAGCTGTACGTCTCGATGACCTTGGTGTCGGCCCAGGATGGACGGGTGCTGTGGCATCAACGGCAGAGCTTGGATCTCGATGCCCAGAGTCCAGCAGACCTCGACCGCATGGTGCAC
>DASRQZ010000128.1:0-19361 GCA_035696125.1 Polyangia bacterium | reverse complement strand
TCGGGCGCGGGGCAGGGCGGCACCTGCGATCGGACTGCCACCAGCGCTGGCGACGGGCGCGCACGCAGCTCCGGCAATACCGCGACCTGCTCGGCACTGTTCGAAGGACAGGTGCCGCCGATCCCCCCAAGACGCCCGATTGACATTCCCCCGCCGCTCTGGCGATAACGCGCCTCATGGGCGATACGGCGGGTGCGTTGCCGACCTTGGGGTGGGGCTCGCTGGCGATGTCGTTCGCGTCGCTGGGCCTGGTCTGCGTGCTGGCCTACGTCGCGCTCAAGTGGCTCGCGGGCCGCGGCGTCGGCCGCGCGCTGGGCGCGGTCAGGGTGGTCGCGCGCTGCCCGCTCGAGCCGCGCCGCTCGATGTATCTGATCGAGACCGCGGGGCGGTGCTTCCTGGTCGGCGTTGGCGACGGTCCGATGTCGCTGATCGCCGAGGTCGACGGCGCCAAGGTCGCGGAGCTGGCGGCGACCAGCGCTGCTCCGTCCAGGGGCGGTTTCGCCGAGGTGCTGGCGCGGGTGCTGGCCCGCCCGGCCCCGCCGCCCAGCGAGCGCAAGCCATGAGACGGATCGCCCTCGCGGGCGTCGTCGGCGCGAGCACCCTGTCGCTGCCCGCGCTCGCGCACGCCGCCGGGCGGATCGAGCCGATCGCGTCACGGCCGCTGGTGCTGCTGTTCGCGATGGCGGCGCTATCGCTGGTGCCGTTCGCGCTGCTGATGACCACCTGCTTCGTGCGCATCGCTGTCGTGCTGTCGATCCTGCGCAGCGCGATCGGCAGCGCCCAGGTGCCGCCCGGACAGGTGCTGACCGGGCTGGCGTTGATCCTGACGCTGTTCGTGATGGCGCCCACCGGCGAGCGCATCTACCGCGCCGTGGAACCGGTGCTGGGCGTCGGCGCCGGCGCCGAGCTCCTGAGCGGCGAGAGCGTGCACGCGCTGGCGCTGGCCGGCGAGCGCGCCAAGGAGCCGCTGCGCGAGTTCTTGATCAAGCACGCCGACCGCCGCGACCGCGCGCTGTTCCACGGCCTGGCGCTGAAGATGCGCTCGCCCGCCGAGCGCGCGGCGATCGCCGACGGCGACCTGCTGGTGGTGGTGCCCGCCTTCGTCACCTCCGAGCTGCGGCGCGCCTTCGAGATCGGCTTCCTGCTGTTCATCCCCTTCCTGGTCGTCGATCTGGTCGTCGCAAATTTGCTGCTGGCGCTGGGCATGCACATGCTCGCGCCGGCGACCATCGCGTTGCCGTTCAAGCTGCTGCTGTTCGTGCTGGCCGACGGCTGGCACCTGGTGATTCGCGGGTTGATCGAGGGCTATCTGTGAGCGGGCCGGCCGCCGATCTGGTCTTCCGCGTGCTGCGTGAAGGTCTCTTGCTGGTGCTGGTGCTCTCGGGGCCGCCGCTGCTGGCCAGCTTGCTTGCCGGCTTTCTCCTGGGTGTGTTCCAGGGCGCGACCCAGATCCAGGACGTGTCGCTGTCTTTCGTGCCCAAGCTGGTGGTGGTGATGCTGACGTTGATCGCGACCGGACCGCTGCTGGGCGCGCAGCTGGTGCGTTTCACCCAGGCGGTCTTCATGGCGACCGCGGGCGTGGGCGCGTCCGGATTCCGCTGACGTGCTGGTGTCGGGAAGCGAGATGCCCGCGGCGCTGCCCACCATGCTGGTGGCGCTGGGCCTGGGCGCGGCGCGCGCGATCCCCATCGCCTGGCTGGTGCCGGCATTCGGTGGCCGCAGCCTGCCGCTGGCGGCCCGGGTGGGCGTTGGACTGGTGCTGGCCACGCTGGGCTGGCCATATTTGATGATGGCCGCCACCGCGCCCGCACTGGCCCGGCTCGGCGCGCTGGGATGGTCCCTGGTCGCCGCGCGCGAGGTGTTGATCGGCGCGTCGGTGGGCTGGGTGGTCGCGCTGGCCTTCCGTGCCGCCGAGGCTGCGGGCGGCCTGGCCGACGTCGCGCGCGGCGCCGGCCAGGCGGAAGCTTCGTCACCGCTGTCCAGCGATTCCAGCACTCCGCTGGGCGCGCTTTACTGGCTATCGGCGGCGCTGATCTTCCTCGAGCTCGGCGGGCTCGGTCGCCTGGCGAGCGCGCTGGCGCGCAGCTATCTGGCCATCCCGATCGGCTCGGGCGCCGGGGCCGGCGCCACCAGCGCCCGCGCCGGCGTGGGCGCAGCGGTCGAATTGGTGGTGGTCGCGTCGGCCCGGCTGGTCGAGTCCGCGGTCGGGCTGGCCGCGCCGGTGATCGTCGCGCTGTTGCTCGCCGACCTGGCGCTCGCCGCCGTGGCGCGCCTTACACCCGCGGTGCCGATCCATTTCGCGGCGATGCCGCTGCGGGCTCTGCTGGGCGTGGGGGTGGTGTTGCTGGGCCTGGGCGCTCTGGCCGCGGCCCTGGTCGCAGGTCTTCCGGGCTGGCTGGCGCTGGCCGAGCGCGGGTTCCTGGTATTTCGCTGAGGAAGTGCGCGTCTGCCGGACCTCGACCGCACGAGTTAAAGGATCGGGGCGGTAGCGTCGAGAGAACGGGGTGTTAGACTTCTCCACAGGGTAGAGAGCACCGTGTCAGGCCCCCGCGATCTCCACTCTTTCAGGCTGCCGTTCGTGCTGCCGTTGCTGCTCGCGTTGATGGCGGCGGGCGCTGGTTGCGGCGACATCGACGCCGGCAGCCAGCCGTTTCCGGGCACGGTGGTGTACGTCAGCCCGCAGAAGACTTACCACCTGCGCCTGCTCGAGCCGCCCTGGTTGCCGGTCACCTTGCAGGCCGAGACGATCTTCCTGGTCCCCTCGAGCTCATTGTCGGTGTCGGTGACCAGCCAGGAGAGCGACGCGCTGTATTCCCTGCACGTCACCCCCCGTCCGGGCAACGCGCTGACCGCCTTTCAGAACAGCGCCAGCGCGCAGTCGCCACCCTGGGACCTGGGGTCGAAGCAGCAGGTGACGGCGGTGGGCGGGCAGACGGGTCTCGACATCAGCTGGCAGGAGTCGGCGACGGTCTTTCATCGCGAGGCTCACATCGACGGCGACAGCGCGGCCACCAGCTTCGAGCTGCGCTTCACCGGCCGGAAGTCGCTGGCCGACGACCCCATGATCCTGCAGATGATCGTCAGCTTCGGCCCCGGAGCGGGATGAGACCGGGGTGATGCGCAGAAGCAAAAGCAGAAGCAAAAGGATGAGTTCCGGGATGCGCGTCTCGCCGTTCTTCCTGTCGCTGGCGCTGTCGATCGCGGCCTGGGCGCCGGTGCGGTCGCGCGCGGTCGCGGCCGCCGATGCGGACGCCATCGACGATCCCAAGCTGGCGCGCCGCCTGGGCTCGCGGGTCACGCTCGGGGCGAGCACCGCGCCGACAGCCGCCGCGGTCGGCGGTCCGGTCACGCCGGCCGGGGTCGCGACGTCGGGGTCGGCGGCGGCGCCGGCTTCCGCGCCGGGCGTGCCTGCCGTCGACGTCGTGGGCGGGCCGGTCAGCGCCCAGCCTGCCGCGGCCGCGCCGTCGGGGGCAGGGGAAACAGGACGCACGCCGACCATCGGCCTCGGGTATCGGCGCTTCAGCTTCGTGCAGATCGGCGCCACGACGGGGTCGGGCGCCGGCGCGGCCGCCAGCGAGCCGTTCGACAGCATCGCGCTGGATTTCTACCCGATCTCGCGCACCCTGCGCTTCGGCCTGACGACGCAGTACGGATGGCAGAGCGGGCGCTTCGACAGCCGCGACGGCGATTACTTCATCGCGCAGTCGGTGTCGCTGGGTGTGCAGCACCCGGGCCCCACGATCACCCCCTTTGCCGAGGCCTTCGCCGGCGCCGGATACCTGCGCCGCTTTCAGTTCGACAGGACCATCCCGACCGCCTACTGGCAGTTCGGCCTGGACGCCGGCGCCAACCTGTTCGTCGCCGAGCACGGCTACGTCAGCCTGGCGCTCGGTTACCTGCGGCCGGTCAACGGATTCGCCAAGATGCAGTCGTTCACCAGCGTCTACGTCGACACCTGGTCCCTGAAGCTCGGCTTCGGGCTCTGAGTCTCTTCTCCGCGGGCCGGCTCGCGCTTTGCCGGTCGAATGCGTATGCTGCCGGTCCAATCGCCCCACGGGAGGTCCCATGACTCGCTGTCGCCGCGCCCATTGGTTGCTGGGCGCACTCGCCGCTTCGCCCTGCCTTGCGTTCGTCTTGCTGGTCGCGCCCGGGCGTGTGTTCGCTCAGGCGCCGGGCCAGCCGCCACCGCTGCCGATGGCGGTCGACCTCAGGAAGGTCGCGGTCGGGGCCTGGGCCGAATACAACATGACGGTGGGGCAGATGCCCCCGATGAAGGCGCGCATGGCGCTGGTCGCGAAGTCGGACGCCACCCACACCCTGGAGATGATCATGCAGGGCGGGATGCTGGCCATGTCGGGCGGCAAGCTGAGCATGCAGACCATCGTCGACGCCGACCAGGGCAAGCCCGACCCGGTCAAGAAGGTGATCATGCAGATCGGCGACAACGAGCCGATGGAGATGCCGATCGACAGCAGGCAGCAGTCGCAGTTCCACAAGCCGAACCCGAAGTCGTTCCTCAAGGACGAGACCATCAAGGTGGCGGCGGGCAGCTTCAAGACCAAGCACTACCGTGACAAGACGCCGACCGGCGATGCCTTCGACTTCTGGGTCAGCGCCGACGTGCCGCCCTTCGGCATCGTGCGGGTCGAAGCCGAGCAGAAGCGCGCCGCCACGCCGGCGCAGGGCCCGGTCAAGTTCGAGCTGACCGCGCTGGGCAAGGACGCCAAGATGACGGTGACCAGGGCGGCCAAGCCGTTCGACCAGGCGCAGATGGTGGGTCAGCTCATGGGCGGCATGAAAGGGTCGGGCGCGTTGACGCCGGTCAACCCGCCAGGGGGCGCGCCCGCCGGGTCGGCGCCGCCCGCCAAGAAATAGCCACCGGGCATCTGTGGCGCGCGGCGACCAGCCTGGGTCCGCGGAAGCGACGTACGAGCCGACGGCGCGCCGGCTGGCCGACGCGCGCCGTGATGGTCAGGTCGCCCACAGCGCCGACCTGCGCGGCGCGATCGCGCTCGCCGCCACCGGCGCGGCGCTGGCGCTGCTGGGGCCGTCGATCGTCGGTCAGCTGGTCGCCACCTTCGCGGCCGGCCTGCGCCTGGCGCCGGCGCGCGAGCCGATGGCCGCGGCGGCGGCGCGCGCGCTCGACAGCGGCGCCCGCGTACTGGCCGCGCCGCTGATGGTCGTGGTCACCTTCACGCTGGCGGCGGGGCTGATCCAGACCGGCGGCCTGTGGACCGGCGTGCCGCGCGCCGATCTCGGGCGCCTGTGGCCCGGGTGGGCGGGCGGACGCCGAGGGACCGCGGGGTCGCCGTGGTCATCATCCTCGTCGTTCTTCCTGGGCCCGCTGGCGGGGCTGGCCAGGGCGGTGGTCGTGCTTGTGGTGGCCGCGACCACGCTGGGTGGTCTGGCGCCGCTGCTGATCGGCCTGGCGGGCGCGTCGGGTGCGCGCTCGCTGGGCGCGTTCGGCGTGGCCGCGCGCGCGCTCGGGGGCCGGCTGGCGCTGGTGTTGTTGTTGCTCGGCGCGCTCGACTACGCCTGGGTGCGCGCGCGCCACCGGCGCGCGCTGCGCATGACCCGACGAGATCTGGAACGGGAGCGCCGCGAGCAGGAAGGCGACGCGCTGGTGCGCGCCGAACGCCGGCGCCTGCGCGGCGAGCTGTCGGCGGGCGGCGCGATCGCAGGTGTGGGGCGCGCCGACCTGGTGGTCGCCGGCGTCGGTGGGGACAGCGACAGCGCAGACAGCGTCAGCGGCGACCGCGTCGCGATCGCGCTGGTCTACGAGCGCGGCGGCCCGCGCGCGCCGGTCGTGGTCGCGGTGGCGCGACGGGCGGCGGCGGGGCCGCTGCTGGCGGCCGCGCGCGCCGCCGGCGTTCCGGTGGCGCGCGATCCCGATCTGGCCGCGGTGCTCGAGCGGCTGGACGCGGGCGCCGAGATCCCCGCGTCGACCTACGAGCGGGTCGCCGAGCTGCTGCGCGGCGCGATCGCGATCGATGCCCATGGCGCTTCCCGCCAGGACGCCTAAACTGACCGCGGCGCCCAGGCGGAAGGCCAGCGGTCGCGAACAGACAAGGAGACAAGGAGAGACCAGGATGTCCAATTCCCCCAGACCGGTGCGCAAGGTCGTGCTCCCCGTCGCCGGGCTCGGCACCCGTTTCCTGCCGGCGACCAAGACCATCCCCAAGGAGATGCTCCCCATCGTCGACATTCCCACGGTGCAGCTCAACGTCGAGGAGTGCATCGCCAGCGGCATCGACGAGATCATCTTCGTCACCGCGCGCGGCAAGTCGTCGATCGAAGATCATTTCGACCGCGCCGGCGAGCTGGAGGCGCTGCTGGAGAACCGGGGCAAGACCGCCGACCTCGAATCCATCCAGCGCTTTGCCAAGCTGGCCAAGTTCGTGTCGGTGCGCCAGGCCGAAGCGCGCGGCCTCGGCCACGCCGTGCTGTGCGCCAAGGCGGCGGTCGGCGACGAGCCCTTCGCGGTGCTGCTGGGCGACGACCTGCTCGACGCGGAGCGCCCCGGCTTGCGCCAGCTGATCGACAACTACGAACGATGGGGGCAGGGCGTGGTCGCGCTCAAGGAGGTGCCGCCCGGACAGGAGCACCTTTACGGCATCATCGACGGAGAGAAGGTGGCCGACCGCGACTGGAAGGTGCGCCGCATGATCGAGAAGCCGGCGCCAGGCACCGCCCCCTCGCGCCTGGCGATCATCGGCCGCTACGTGCTGCCGCCCGAGATCTTCGAGATCCTGGAGCAGACGCCGCCTGGCCGCGGCGGCGAGATCCAGCTCACCGATGCGATGGCGGTGCTGTGCGACCGCCGTGGCATGCACGGTCTGGAGGTCGAGGGGCGCCGCTTCGACGCCGGGGATCGCGCCGGCTACGTGCTGGCGGTGCTGTACTACGCGCTCCGGCGCAAGGACATCGGCGCCGACGTGCGCGTCGGCGCGCAGCGTCTGCTCGACGAGCTCGGCCGCGGGTGACCGGGGCCGGCGGCACGCCGCTGCTCGAGGTCGCGGTCGCGCTGCCGGTGCGCGGGACCTTCACCTACCGCGACCCGCGCGGCGCCGCGCCGGTGCCGCTGGGGACCCAGGTGGTGGTGCCGTTCGGGCCGCGCACCGTGACCGGCTTCGTCGTCGGGCACCGGGCCGCGGAGGAGGGCGACGGCGCCTCCCGGCCGGGCGGCGCCACCACGCTCGACGTCGAGGAGGTGGTGGCTGGCCCCCCGGCGTTCGACGACGAGATGATCGCGCTCGGCCGCTGGGCTGCCGAGTACTACCAGGCGCCGCTCGGCGAGGTGCTGCGCGCGGCGCTGCCGCACGGCGAGCAGGCGGCCGCGGTGCGCAGCGTGCGCCTGACCGAGGCGGGCCGGCGCGCGCTGCTGCGCCAGCCAAGCCTGCTGCCGGGAGAGGCGGCGGCGGTCGATCCGATCCTGGCCGCGCTGGAGTCGGCGGGCGGAACGCAATCGCTCAAGGCGCTGGCGCGCCGGGACGCCCGGGTGGCCGCGCAGGTCACGCGGCTGGCGGCCCAGGGACTGGTCGAGGTCGGCGACGAGGTGCGCGCGCGCAAGCGGCCGGCGACGGTCGCCTTCGCGGTGCCGGCGGGCGAGGCGGGCGCGCGCGCGCGGTTCATCGAAGGGCTGCCGGCGCGCGCGCTGGCGCGGCGCGCGCTGGCGGCGAGGCTGGAGGCCGCCGGGGAGGGAGGGATCGCCCTGGCGGAGCTGAGCGCGGCGGAGCGGACGCAGTTGAAGGCGCTGGTGGCGGCGGGGGTGGCCGGGGTGGATCGGCGCGCGGCGGGGGCGTCCACGGACATGACCGCGCTGGCGACCATGTCCATGACGACGTCCACGGACGCGACTGCGTCCACGTCCACGTCCACGTCCACGACCAGGTCCACGGATGGTGGGATAGTCGCCACGGCGGCGCAGGCGGCGGCCATCACGACGCTGACCGCGGGGCTGGCGAGCGGGTTTGCCACCTTCGTGCTGCATGGGGTGACGGGGTCGGGCAAGACCGAGGTCTATCTGCGGGTCATCGCCGAGGCGCGGCGCGCCGGGCGCGGGGCGCTGGTGCTGGTGCCGGAGATCGCGCTCACGCCGCAGCTGGCGTCGCGTTTTCGCGCGCGTTTCGGCGACGACGTCGCGGTGTTGCACAGCGCGCTGCCCCCCGGCGAGCGCCTGCGCGCCTGGCGGCAGCTGCGCGCCGGCGAGGTCGGGATCGCTCTCGGCGCGCGCTCGGCGATCTTCGCGCCCGTGCAGCGCCTGGGCGTGCTGGTGGTCGACGAGGAGCACGACGCGTCCTTCAAACAGGACGAGGGTTTTCGCTACAACGCGCGCGATCTGGCGGTGGTGCGCGCGCAGCGCGCGGGCGCGGTCGCGATCCTGGGCTCGGCGACGCCGTCGCTGGAGACGTTCCAGAACGCCGACGCCGGCCGGTTCCAGCGCATCGTGCTGCCCGAACGGGCCACGCCGCGCCCGCTGCCCCCGGTGGAGATCGTCGATCTGCGCCGCCACCCCGTGGGCGCCGACGGGCTGCTGTCGCCGGTGCTGGCCGAGGCGGTGGCCGCCAACCTCGCGGCGCGCCAGCAGACCATCCTGTTCCTGAACCGGCGCGGTTTCTCGACGGTGGTGCTGTGTCGCGCCTGCGGGAACGTGGTGCGCTGCGAGCAGTGCGCGGTGTCGATGACCTACCACCAGAGCCGCGGCCGGCTGGTCTGTCACTACTGCGCCCGGTCGACGCTGGTGCCGGCGCGCTGCCCGGCGTGCGCGTCGCCCAGGGTCGACCGCCTGGGCATGGGCACCGAGCGCGTCGAGTCGGTGATCCGCGAGCGCTTCCCCGACGCGCGCGTGGCCCGCCTGGACCGCGACACCGCCGACGGCGGACCGACGGAGCAAGGTTCGAAGCGTGGCCTGCGCGCGATCCTCGAGGCGATGCAGCGCGGGACGATCGACATCCTGGTGGGAACCCAGATGGTCACCAAGGGGCACGACTTCCCCGGGGTCACCCTGGTCGGCGTGCTGCAGCCCGATCAGGCGATGCACCTGCCCGACTTCCGCGCCGCCGAACGCACCTTCCAGCTGCTGGAGCAGGTCGCAGGACGGGCGGGGCGCGGCGATCGTCCGGGGCGGGTGATCATCCAGACCTATACGCCCCAGCACCCGGCGATCACCGCGGTGCAAACCCACGACTACCTGGGTTTCGTGCGCGGCGAGCTCGCGTTCCGGCGCGAGGCCGACTACCCGCCGTACGCGCGCATGATCGTGCTGCGCCTGGACGCGCGCGACGCCGTCGCGGTCGCGCGCGAGGCCGGCCGGGTCGCCGCCGCGGCGACCGGCGCGGGCGCTGGCAAGATCCGGGTGCTTGGCCCGGCCGAGGCGCCCATCCCGCGCGTGCGAGGCCGCAGCCGCTACCAGGTCTGGCTGGGCGGGCGCGACCGGTCAGCGCTGGTGGCGGCCGCCCGGGCCGGCGCCGCGGTCAAGCTGGCTTCCGACGTGCGCCTGGCCGTCGACGTCGACCCGCAGAGCGTGCTTTGAAAGAGCTCTCGGTGTCGGGCAAGCCTGGCGCCTGCCTCGTCGCGTTGCCGGATATTTTTCGGATAGCGGAGTGCATCGGGGATTACCAACGACAGTGGGCTTGTTCGGTTTTCGGTGACCGCGCCCGGGGCTGGCCGCCTGCGATGTTTTGGGGGGTTCCCGTGGCGGCGCAGATCTGCTAGTTGGCGCCCATGAGCCGAATCTATCGCCAGCTTCCGCCGCGCGGGACGCGCCTGGGCATCGCTTTCTCCGGGGGACTCGACACCCGCTGCGCCGTTGCCTGGCTGGTCGACAACGGGCTGGAGGTCTACGCCTATACCGCTGATCTGGCCCAGCCCGACGAGGCCAACGCCGCCGACATTCCCCCGGTGGCGCTGGAGCACGGCGCGGCGGTCGCGCGGCTCATCGACTGCCGCGACGCGATGGTGCGCGAGGGCCTGATCGCGATCCAGTGCGGCGCCTTTCATCTCAGCGCGGGCGGCAAGAAATACTTCAACACCACGCCGCTTGGCCGCGCCGTGACCACCACCGCGATCGTGCGCGCCATGCGCGCCGACGACGTTCACGTCTTCGGCGACGGCTCGACCCACAAGGGGAACGACATCCAGCGCTTTTACCGCTACGGCATCCTGGTCGACCCGCAGCTCAGGATCTACAAGCCCTGGCTGGACAGCGCCTTCGTCGCCGCCTTCGGCGGGCGCAAGGAGATGAGTGAATACCTGATCAAGCGCGGCAAGCCCTATCGCATGGGCACCGAGAAGGCCTACTCCACCGACTCCAACGTCCTCGGCGCGACCCACGAGGCCAAGGACCTCGAGTACCTCGACAAGGGCATGCGCATCGTCGAGCCGATCATGGGCGTCGCCTTCTGGGACGCCAGGGTGACGGTCGCGCCCGAGGAGGTCACGGTGACCTTCGAGCAGGGCCAGCCGGTGGCCATCAACGGCAAGCGCTACGGCACGCTGTACGAGCTGTTCCTGGAGGCGAACCGCATCGGCGGCCGCCACGGCCTGGGCATGAGCGACCAGATCGAGAACCGGGTCATCGAGGCCAAGAGCCGCGGCATCTACGAGGCGCCGGCGATGGCGCTCCTGCACCTGGTGTACGAGCGGTTGCTGTCGGCGGTGCACAACGAGAACACCCTCGACCTTTACTTCACCCTCGGGCGCCGCCTGGGACGGATCCTCTACGAAGGAAAGTGGTACGACCCCGAGGCGATGCTGCTCAAGGACGGCCTCACCCGCTGGGTCGCGCCCGCCATCACCGGCGAGGTGACCCTGGACCTCCGCCGCGGCGACGACTACACCATCGTGTCGACGCGCGCCCAGTACATGAGCTACGCGCCCGAGAAGCTATCGATGGAACGGGTCGCCGAGCCGGCCTTCTCGCCCGAGGACCGCATCGGCGCGCTGGAGATGCAGAACCTGTCGGTCGGCGACAACCGCAGCTTCCTGCTACACCACCTGGACAGCCTGCGCGCCCTGGGCGCCGCCCCGCGCAGCGGCAGCGCCAGCCTGGGCGCGCTGCTCGGCGAAGGGGACGGCAAGGGCGACAAGGACGAGAGCTGAGCAGCGGCGTCGGGGCGCCTGCGCCTTACAAACAGGTGCCGATCCAGTAGTGCATCACGCTGACCCCGCTCAGGGTCACCGGCAGGCCGTCGCGCGGTGGCATGTCGCGCTCGATGCCGACCCGCAGGAAGATAGCCGACGCCTCTGGCTTGCCGACATCGATGTACCGCATCGGGCTCCCTCCAGTGGGGGTCCACATCGCCGTCTTCATCCTCCCGACATTCAGCACAAAGTCGAAGGTCGTGGGATCTTGGTCCGGCGACGCGGCGTCGTGGCAACTGGCGCACTGGTCCTCGAGGATCTTCATCGCGTCGAGCTCGGTCTTGGCACATCCGTCGGCGACCTTCATCGTCTCGTCGGTGTCGGTGAAAACGTCGCGGTCGGTGGGGAGCACGTTGTCGGTGAGCACGCCGTCCCAGCCCTTGACGCGGGTGGCCGCGCCATCATCGACCGGCTCGCAGCCAGTCATCGCCATCAACGAACCGGCCCCGATGAATCGGAAGAGTGCTGCATGACTCATACAAGCCCTCCCTGCATTGGTGTTGTTGGGTTCGAGTGAGTGGTCTGGTCAATCAGCGCCGCGGCGAACGACTGGGTTGTCGTCCTCGACGTCGTCATCGACCTCCAGGACCGCCGGGTCCGCGGGGAACTCGCCGGTCACCACGCGCTGGCGAGGCGGGGCGCTGCGGCTCGCCCGCCGCCGCACGCCGCGGAACAGCTCCCGCTCCTCGTCGTCCATCTCGGTCAAGATACTGCGGATCAAGAACCGGAACGCCTGCCCCACCCGAGACAGCCCGATGTTCTGGAACGCCAGCTTGGCCAGGATGCTCAGCTCGGCCCGCTGGCGGCGGTGGTCGTTGATCAGGCGGTCGACGCGCGCCGGATCCTCGATCAGGAGGTGGGGCACCAGCACCCCTTCCTCGAAGGTCGCGTGCCGTTCCAGCATGTTCTGCAGCCGCAGCGCCAGACCCACCAGCACCGGGAGGCGCCTGATCCCGGGTGTCTCCTCGTTGTCCTCGGTGGCCAGGAGGGTCACTTCGAGCACTTTTCGAAGATCCCGGTGCTGGCGGAGCAGCTTCCGTCGTTGGTCCGCGCTCAGCTCGATTGACACTGGCATCACCACATTCCCGGTCACGGGGGTAGAAGCAACCTGGTCAGATTGAACGCGGGGAGGCGCGAGCACCAACGCCGCCCCGCGGGGTGATGTCACGGGGTCAGGCCGGCTTCATACTCCTCGAGCAGGAACTGCGACAGGATGTGGCTGACGTTGAGCAGGCCTGGGTCCAGCAGCTTGATGGGGGTCCCCACCGTGTCGCGATCGGCCGGGATACCGTTGGCCGTGATGGCCTGGGTGTTGTGGCAGGTGAAGCAGTTGTTGAAGCTGCCGGGCTGCTGGGTGAATGACTCCATTGCCGTGCTCGACATCCGGTCCTCGCCGGCCAGGATCGAAAACTCGCTGTCCGAGCCGTCGGCCTTGATGGCGTCTAGGAGCGTCTGCTCGGGAATCGGGGGGACCAACTTGCCCTCCTGCGAGATGTGCTCGCCCTTGATCATCGGGCTATTCCGGTCGTTCTGAATCGGGATGTTGTTTTCAAAGTACCCCGGCTTGTCCATCCATTGCGCGCCCAGGAGGCGATAGTTCCCGCGCACGTCGTTGGGATGATCCTTGAACAGAACCTCGACGTTGTGATTGAGCGAGGTGATCGCCGCGTCGGGATCGGTGGTGTTCGACTTCGAAGCCGGGAACATCCGGTAAATCGAGGTCTGCGCCGGTGTCGCCATGTCGGAAGCCAGCATGAACTTCTGGCCCACCAGGCGCATATCTGATTCGAGGTGGGGCCGATTGGCCTTGTTGGCCGGCGTGCCGCCTTTGTACAGAACGTGATCCATCGGGCTGGCCGGTATGGTGACCTTCTGGTTGAGGGGATCATCGTCTGACGGCCTGGCGTCGCTGGACAGGATCGGTGCGACGTCGCGCTGGAAGTCGGTCGCCGAGGTGTCGGTCTTGTCGTTGGCCATACCGGTGCTGTGCTCGAAGCTTGCCCAGATGAACTCCGGGTGACCAACCAGGGTGCTGACGACGTGAATGGCCAGCAGTCGGACGGTGACCTGGCGCGGCATCTCGCGGTTCTCGTGGATGGTGTAGCTGGGCGGTCCGTCCTGGGTGATGGTGGGCACCGTGGTGTCCATCCAGATGTAATCCTGCTTCATCGCCGCCTGCTCCTCGGCTGACCCCTCGATGATCTGCCAGGCCGACTTGAACTCCACCACGCCGGGGGGGAACAGCAGATTCTTGGTTGCCGCGTTGTTTGGATAAGCCTTCAGCGCCGTGGCTGTCCGCAGGCCGTTGTCCGCGATGAACTGTTGGAAGGCGTCGTTGACATGGATTCCGTAGTAAAGGCTGTTACCGTTCCCGTCGATCAAAATCTGACGTCCGCCGGCCTGCTTGATGTCGCCCAGGTAGGAGCGCGGTACGGTGTGCGCCTTGGCGGGCTGGAACACATCTTCGATGGTGGGGTAGTCGATCAAGGCGGGCCGACCATTGGGACCCGATGGTTGCATGGCGCGCAGGAAGTTCTGCCAGCCGCTGCGATAGAACGGACACTCGCCGGCCGGGTGCGGCACCGGCAGGAACTGCGGCAGCTCCGGGGTGTTGGGCAGCCAGTCGGCGCTGGCCTCGCAGATCTCCTCGCCCTCAATCGGGATCGGATCGAAGGGCGGCTTGGTCGGATCAGAGCAGGCCACGCTCAGCGCGACCAAACCGAGTGCGAAGCCCGTGACTACCGTGAAAGCATTCCGTCGTCGATTCATCGAAGTAGCTCCTGTCAGGTCATCAAGATCCAACTGAAAAAGTTCGCGGTCTACTTGGTTAGCGGTGCGCAATCACCGCCGCCACTCGCCGCCCCTTCGTGAGTGCTCGTCAATTTCCAAGAGCACTCACTGCATACAGTTGGCGATCCACTCGCGCAGGACACTGGCGCCGCTGTAAGTGATCTTCGGGGGCGACTTGACACCGACGTCATACGTAGGCGGCATGTCGCGGGACATCGCGGCGCGCATGTAGATGGCGGAGGTCTCAGGCTTACCCACGTCGAGGAACTTGATGGGGGGCTGTCCCTCGCGCATCCAGGTCGCGGTCTTCATCTGTTCAGGTTTGAGCACGTAGTCCCAGGGTGGCAGGCCCTGGGCGGTGGCCGGGTCGCCGTGGCAGCTGGCGCAGTAGTCCCCCAGAACCTTGAGCGCGTCGATCTCAGTCTTGGCGCAGCCATCAGCAACGGTCATGGTCTCGTCGGTGTCGATGAAGACGTCGCGATCGCCGGGGACGACGTTGTCGGTGAGCACGCCGTCCCAGCCCTTGGCGCGGGTCGAGGCGCCGTCGTCGACCGGTTCGCAGCCGGCCATGGCGATCAGAAGACCAAATCCCAGGGAGCCACAGAGCGCAACGTTCCTCATCGAAGACCTCAACGGTTGTGTTTTCATTAGAACGAACCCCCGATGCCGGCGACCGCGCCGCCCTTGTTGGGCTGCAGGTCGAAGTGGTAGGCCTCCTTGGTCGACTCTTCCTTGCCGGACCGCGAGTAGACCCAGTACGCCGCCGCCAGCGACGCCACGCCCACGCCCAGCGCCACGTTGCCGGCCAGGTAGAGGTTGTGAATGTGATCCACGGCCGACTGCGGGCAGTTGGTCTCGGCGGTGGAACACTCGGTGAGCCGGCTGTTGTCCTTGCGGCCCCAGTAGATCAGCGTTGCCCCCGCGGCCAGGGCGGCGATGCCGGTGCCACCCAGCACGTAGCTCAGGGTCGGGACCTTCGATCCCGAGTGCTCCTCGGCGGTCAGGTCGACCTCGGGCTCGGCGGCTTCCTTGGGGGGCGGCGCGGCCAGGTGGGGCGTCACCTTCTTGGTGACCGGCTCGGACTCCGCGGCCTCGCTGGTATCGGAGGCCTGCGCGACAACCACCGGTGCCGCCTTCCTGGCCGGCGCGGCCTTCGCCGGGCGCTTGCTGCTGCTGGCCGCGACGCTGCCCTCGGACATCGAGGCCGAGATCAGACGGTTGCGCTGGCCCTGCACGATCATGACCTTCTGGGTGGCGAACACCCGCCCGTCCTTGCTGAACGAGACCTCACGCACGCCCGGGTCGAGCGAGAAGGAGTGCCCGTCGAGCGACGAGGTCAGCTTCTCGCCATCGACGCGGACCTCGACGTCGGTCTGCGGGCCGCCGGCGTCATCGGTGACCACCGGCACGATCGAGGGGATGTCCGAGCTCAGCTGGGTGAAGCGGGTGGTGCACTCCTCGCGCAGCGGGCTGCCGCAGGAGGCCTTCGAGCACCTGATGAACAGCTCGCGCGCCTGCCGGAGGTGCCCCGACTGCTCTTTGTCCAGCCCGGTCTTGTAGTTGTCGACACAGGAGCTCACCATTTCTGATGCGCCGGAGCCCTTGCCTCTCTTCCCCTTCGCCATTGCGGCTTCGGGCAGAAGCAAGAGCAGGCCTGCAATGGTCAGATGGAAGATGCGCTGAGCGCTGTTGGTGCCGGCAGGTGTCATGGGTGCTTCCCCTTCGCGGTACGAAATTGCAGACGGTGGGTGTAAGACTCGGGGTAAGGCTCAGCACTATCCGTGCCGACATTTGGGGGCGGGTGGCAGCTTCGCCCATGCGCAGATACTGCCAACCTCATTCAGGTTTTTGCGCCGGGTAGGATCCGGGTGTGTTGGCCAGAGCAAACAATGACGCCAGGTCGCCTGTTGGTGCCAACCATCAAGATGGTCCGGACCATGCGAAATCATGGCGGATCGCGGCGACCATTGACCCTTTGCGCAAGGCCCGGCGGCTTACTCTTGTGGCGAGTGGTGAAAGAGCTGGCCGCGCAAATTCTTGGTCCGCGGACCTCAGATTTGCGCCAGCGCGACGCGGCGATGCACCGTCCAGCCATCAGGCCGCGGTGCGCCGCCCTCGACGGCCGGCGCGCTGGACCCGGTCCGCTGGCTTGAAGCTGCGCGCGCGCGGCTGTTAGATGTCGCCCAGGAGGACGCCCCGTGGTCGAGCCCTGCTATCGGACCATCATCGAGCCGCACCGGATCAAGGTCGTCGAGCCAATCCACATGACCACCCGCGCCACGCGCGAGGAGCTCTTGCGCGGCGCGGGCTACAACCTTTTCGCGCTGCGCGCCGACCAGGTGATGATCGATCTCCTGACCGACAGCGGCACGTCGGCCATGAGCGCCGAGCAGTGGGCGGGCATCATGCGCGGCGACGAGTCGTATGCCGGCAGCCCCAGCTACTTCCGATTCGAGGCGGCGGTGAAGGACATCTTCGGCTACCGCCAGCTCATCCCCACCCATCAGGGCCGGGCCGCCGAGCGCATCCTGTTCGGCTGCACCCTGCGCGCCGGCCAGGTGGTCCCCAGCAACAACCACTTCGACACCACGCGCGCGAACATCGAGATCAGCGGCGCCGAGGCCCTGGATCTGGTGATCAGCGAAGGGAAGCAGCCCTCGCTGCGCCACCCTTTCAAGGGCAACATCGATCTGGCGCGGCTGGATGCGCTGCTGCAGACTCGCGGGCCGGCCGGCGTCCCGCTGGTGATGCTGACCCTGACCAACAACTCGGGCGGCGGCCAGCCGGCGTCCCTGGACAACGTGCGCAGCGTGTCGGCGCTGTGCCGCCGCTTCGGCGTCCCCTTCTATATAGATGCGTGCCGCTTCGCGGAGAACGCCTACTTCATCCAGCAACGCGAGCCCGGGCAGGGCCACCGGCCGGCGATCGACATCGCGCGCGAGATGCTGCGCCTGGCCGACGGCTGCACCATGAGCGCCAAGAAGGACGGCCTGGCCAACACCGGAGGGTTCATCGGCACCAACGACGACGCGCTGGCCACCCGCATGCGCAACCTGTCGATCATGACCGAGGGCTTTCCCACCTACGGCGGTCTGGCCGGCCGCGACCTGGAGGCGATCGCCGTGGGGCTGTACGAGGTGCTCGACGAGAGCTACCTCACCTATCGCATGCGCTCGACCGCCTACCTGGGCGACGGGCTGCGCGCGGCCGGCATCCCCATCGTCGAGCCACCGGGCGGGCACGCCATCTACATCGACGCCGGCGCGCTGCTGCCGCACATCCCCGCGCGCGCCTATCCCGGACAGGCGCTGGCCTGCGAGATCTACCTGGCCGGCGGCATCCGCAGCTGCGAGATCGGATCGGTGATGCTGGCCCGCCCCGCCCCCGGCGGCGGCTCCGAGCTCCCCGCCGCCATGGAGCTGGTCCGCCTGGCGCTGCCCCGCCGCGTCTACACCCAGAGCCACGTCGACTACGTCGTCGAGGTGCTGACCGCCGTCGCCGCGCGCAAGGACAGCCTGCGCGGCATGACCATCGTCGAGCAGCCGCCGGCGCTGCGCCACTTCACGGCGCGCTTCGCGCCGGCTTGACCTCGCCCAACGAGCGCCGGCCTGATGTGTCGCGTTTGCTCCAGATTCCCGCCGCCGATGGTCGTCAGCGCAAGACCGCCAGGACGTCCGCGGCGTCGAGGACGACGTAGGGGGCCTTTCGCCGCTTGAGGTGGGTGGGGCACTCGGGTACGAACAGCACGTGGGCGACTGCGCGCCCGGTCGGTTGAGGGATCTCGGGCAGACCCTTGTCGAGCAAGCCGCGGAACGTCCGTTCCAGGAACGGTTCGTCGGCCGGCCCTTCGTGCCATTTGGCTTCGCCGAGGAGCAGCGTCTCGCCGTCGGTGGACGCCGCCACCAGATCCCACTCCCGTTGTCCACCCCGCCAGTAGCGCGCCGCCGGTAGAAAAGGCCCTCGCCCGCCGAGTTGCTTGCGACCAAGCAGCGGCACGGCCTGGCGGGCGAGCTCCTCCCAGGTCTGGGCGAAAAGGTGCGGGGCGTGTCGCCGCCAGAGCTCCCGGCGGACCCGCGGCGGCGAGACCGTGAGCAACCCCCGGTGAGCGGCGACCACCCGAAACCAGAACCGGAAGAAAGGGTCGTCGATGCGGTACAGGGCGCGTTTGCCCGTGCGCTCGTGGTCGCCAAATGGTTGTTCCCGCCTCACGAGGCCGAGGTCCACGAGGCGGAGGAGCGGGCGACTCAAAGACGTCGCGGGCTGACCGATCCTGCCGGCGATCTCCGATAGCCGGTGCGCGCCCGCGCCGATCGCGTCCAGCAGCGGGCGTAGCGCGCTGGCGCTGGGGAGCTCCTCCAGCAGGAGTCGGTCGGGCTCCGAGTGCAGGGGGCCCATCGGATCCAGGACCAACTCATCGACCGCACGATCGAGATCGGAACCGAAGCGCGCGGCCAGCTCCCAGTACCAGGGGACGCCTCCCCAGACCGAGAACGCGCGCACGCAATCGACAGCCTTGCGAAGGTGCATTCCTTCCTTGGTCCAACCGGCACGCAGCGGTCTTAGCAGGAAGGTTTCGCGCGCCCGTCCGTACAACGGCGCCGCGGCGTCCAGTACCAGCCCTTGCATCATGCGCTGGCTCGAGCCGGCCAGCACCAGAAGCAGACCTGCCTGCTTGGCCTCGTGGTCGACCCAGCTCTGCAGCACGCTCGGTAACGAAGGCGACGACGCCACCAGGTAGGGGACTTCATCGAGGATCAAGGGACCCAGGGGCGCTTCTTGCCCCGCTCGCCGCGCGAGCGCGCGAAGCAGCGCCCGCCAGTCGGGATACTCGACTTCGTCGAATCCCGGCAGCCTTGCCGCGACCGCCTCCGCCAGGTAGCGCCGCTGGATCGCTTCGGCCGATTGGTCGGCGACAGTGTAGAGACCGCCCCGCCGGCGGCTCCACTCGACGAGCAACCGGGTCTTGCCCACGCGCCGCCGACCCCAGACCACCGCGAGGCCGGGCCCATCCAGCCCATCGAGGCGGGCAAGCTCATCCTGGCGATCGAGGAAGTCCAAGCCCCAACATTATGTCTCAGAGCATAATGTCTGCAAGCATAGTTCGCCCGGCCGGTACTGGGGGGGATCGATCCAGCAAGGAACGGGATGCCTATGGCGGCAGGGCGAGGGGCGCCAAGTCTGGGGGGACCCAGGCGGCGCGCGCCGCGGGCGACATCAGGGTGTCGCGCGACCAGAAGCGCAGCAGCACCGCGCGGTCGGCCAGCGGGCTGGCCAGCAGGCGCGCGATCCGCTCGTCCAGCGGCTCACCGGCGTCGGCTGCCGCCAGGAAGGCCGCGATCAAGGTGACGTAGGCGGCGGTCACGGTCTCGTGGTAGCCGCTGGTCGGGGTGTTGGCGCCCCCGTGCGCCTCGTTGAGGCGTCGGATCGCC
>DASRQZ010000127.1:0-10783 GCA_035696125.1 Polyangia bacterium | reverse complement strand
CCCCACCTCCCCCACCGCCGCCACCCCCTCCCCCACCTCCCGCCCCCACGGTGGTGCTGCCGCTGCTACCGTTTCCGCCACTGCCGGTGCCGGTGGCCATGCTGGAGAACGCGCACTACCGGATCGGCTTCGGGCTGCTGGGCCAGATCGGCGAGATCCGCACCGCCATCGAGGACGACCACACCGAGGGAGCGGCCCGCCTGGTCAAGATCGGCGGCTATGGCGAAGGCGCGATCTTCGGGCTGGGACGCATGCGAACCCAGGTCGATGGTCAGTTCGATCCGGCCGGGCTGGGCTCGCGGCGCTGGACCGCGGAGCGCTGGAAGGACGACCAGACCATCACCGACGTCATCGACCAGCCGCGCCCCGGTACCGTCAGCATCGAGCGCCGCCGCAGCGGCCGCGCCACCGAGCGCCAGGCCGCGCACCTGCCGCAGCCCACCTTCGATCCGATCGGGTTCATCCTGCGCCTGCGCATCGCCCCGCCCGCGCCCGGCCAGACCCAGGTGCTGCAAGTGATGGAGGGACGCGCGCTCTGGCGCGCCACCCTGACCGCCGCCGGCACGCAGCCGCTGCCCGACAGCGCCGCCGGCGCCAGCGCGCTGCGCATCGACGGTCGCCTCGACCCGATCTTCTACGACGGTCGCGACGACGACGGCGATCGCCCGCACCGCACCTTCTCCCTCTGGCTGTCCAACGACGCCGCCCGGGTGCCGCTGCGCCTCTCGGTCCCGGTCGGCATCGGCGACGTGGTGGTCGAGCTGGTCGAGGTGCAGCGACAGGCGCGACCGTGACTGCTTTCGGCGCGCGTGGGCCTGTGGATAACCCTGTGGGCACCTTGGTGATGGCCGTGCGCGCGCGCGTCCTGTAGCGTTGCTCCTTCACCATGCTGGAGCTCGCGTCTTCGAATCCGGGCCCGGCCGTCAGGAGCCCGCCGCACAATCTGGACGCCGAGCGATCGGTGCTCGGGTCGGTGTTCATCAAGCCGGCGGCCTTCGACGAGGTCGCGACAAGTCTGGCGGTCGATGACTTCTTCCTGCCGGCGCACCGCGAGATCTTCGACGCGATGCTGGCCATCGACAAGCGGCGGCAGCCGCTGGACGTGATCGCAGTCGCCGACGAGCTGAAGATCCGCGGCATGCTGCCCCGGCTCGAGGGTGGCGAGGGCTATCTGCTGGCGCTCACCAACGCGACCCCCACCGCGGAGAACGTCGCGCACTACGCGCGGCTGGTCAGGGAAAAGTCGACGCTGCGGCGCCTGATCGCGGCCTGCGCCGAGGTGCAGTCGCGCGCCTACGGCGACTTCGGCGAGTTCGAGCCGTTCATGGACGAGGCGGAGACCCAGATCTTCAAGGTCGCGCAGCAGAACCGCCGCGAGACCTACGCCTCGACCGGCGAGATGATGGAGGAGGTTCTCCACAACATCGAGGTGCGCGCGTCCGAAAGAAAGGCCGTGACCGGCGTACCGACAGGCTTCACCAAGCTGGATGAGTACACCGCGGGCCTGCAGCGCGAAAATCTGGTGATCGTCGCGGCCCGCCCCGGCGGCGGCAAGACCTCGTGGGCGGTCAACGTCGCCGTGTACGCGGCGATGCGCAAGATCCCGGTGCTGATCTTCTCGCTCGAGATGTCGAAGTACGAGCTCATGGAGCGCATGCTGGCCGGCGAGGCGCGCATCGATTCGTCGCGCATCAAGCGCGGCTTCCTCGAGTACTCCGACTGGAAGAACAAGATCCACCCGGCCAGCGGGCGGCTGGCCGAGGCGCCCATCCTCATCGACGACTCCTCGGCGATCTCGATCATGGAGATCCGGGCCAAGGCGCGGCGCTTCCGCAGCGACCCGCGCTACTTCCCGGCCCAGGACCCGGTCGACGGCCGCCCGCCGCCCCCGCCGCTGGGTTTGATCGTCGTCGACTACTTGCAGCTGGCGCGCGGCGGGGGTGGGCGCCGGGAGGAGAACCGCCAGCAGGAAATCGCCGAGATCTCGCGCGGTTTGAAGGCGCTGGCCAAGGACCTCAAGCTGCCGATCATCGCGGTCTCCCAGCTCAACCGCGAGGTCGAGAAGCGCGAGGGTCGGCCCAAGCTGTCCGACCTGCGCGAGTCCGGAGCGATCGAGCAGGACGCCGATCTGATCATCTTCATCCACCGCGAGGACATGTCGGGCGGCGACGGCTCGGACACCGGCCCCACCTCGGTCGCGGAGCTGATCATCGGCAAGCACCGGAACGGCGCCACCGGCGCGGTCAAGCTGACCTTCATCAAGGAGTACACCCGCTTCGAGAACTACGCCGACGATCCGGGCGGGGAGTTTTGATTGGCGGCGGCCGCAGGCGGGCGCGACGGCGCGACCGCGATCGCGCGCGCGATCATTCTGGTCGCCGACGGCGTCGGATGTGGCGGCGCGCCCGACGCCGCCGAATACGGTGACGGCGGCGCCGACACGCTCGGCAACCTGGCGCGCCAGCTCGGGCCGCTAGCGCTGCCGCAGCTGGGCGCGCTCGGGCTGGGCCACCTGACCGCGATCGCCGGCGTCCCGCCGACCTCCAGCGCGCGCGGCGCCTACGGCGCGATGATCGAAGCCTCGGCGGGCAAGGACACCATCACCGGCCACTGGGAGATGGCGGGCCTGCTGACCACCCGGGCGCTGCCCACCTTCCCGCACGGGTTCCCGCCCGCGATCCTCGATCCGCTGCGCGCGGCGGCGGGCGGGCGCGGCATCCTGGGGAACAAGCCCGCCTCGGGCACGGCGATCATCGAGGAGCTCGGCGCGGAGCACCTGCGCACAGGCGGTCTCATCGTCTACACCTCGGCCGACTCGGTGCTGCAGATCGCCGCGCACGAGGAGGTGATTCCCCTGCCCGAGCTGGACCGGATCTGCACGGCGGCGCGCGCGATCGCCGATCGCCACCGCATCGGGCGGGTGATCGCGCGTCCGTTCGTGGGCACGCCCGGACAGTTCCGGCGCACCTACAATCGGCGGGACTACTCGCTGGTGCCGCCCGGGCCCACGCTGTGCGACGCGATCGTCGCCGCCGGCATGCCGGTGGTCGGCGTGGGCAAGATCAGCGACATCTTCGCGGGCCGCGGCGTGTCCGAGTCGTTGCACAGCGAGGGCAACCGCGACGGGTTGCGGCTGACCCTGGAGGCGCTGGCGCGCCTGGCGCGCGGTCTGCTGTTCGTGAACCTGGTCGACTTCGACATGCTCTACGGCCACCGCAACGACGCGGTCGGTTTCTATCGCGCGCTGCGCGAGCTGGACGACTGGCTGCCGGCGTTCCAGGCGGCGCTTGCGCCGGGCGACGTCGCCTTCATCACCGCCGACCACGGCAACGACCCCACCACGCCCGGCACCGACCACACCCGCGAGCGGGTGCCGCTGCTGGCCTTCGGCCCGTCGGTGCGCCCGGGCCCGCTGGGCACGCGTGCCTCGTTCTGCGACCTGGGACAGACCATCGCCGCGGGGCTCGGCCTGGCACCGCTGGCGCGCGGGATCAGCTTCCTCGACCAGATCGCCTGCTAGTATCTGTCGCCTAGTACCGGTCGCCACGGCCAGCGATCAGGCGGGCGGACAAGCAGGAGATCGCCGGCTATATTGCCCGGGAGGCGACATGAGTCGGATGACCCGCCGAGAAACCTTGCAGCTGATCGCCGCCGCCGGAGCCGCGGGCGCGGCGGCGGGAGCGGCCCCCGGTTGCGCCCAGAAGAAGACGAAAGGCACCACGGCAATGAGCACCAACCGCACGGCAACCGCGCAGCCGGCCGGCCAGGCGATCCTCTCGCTGACGCCGCTGGGCTTCCCCTGGCGCACCCACGATCCCTTCCTGTTCTGCGTACACCACGACGACCACTATCCGGCCGGCAACGAAAAATTCGGGCCGGCGGCCTCGCTGGCGGGGCGCAACCTCGGCCAGGACTTCGAGGGCCTGGATGGCTGGCGCATGTATCACGGCGAGAATGTGCCCGGCTTCCCCCAGCACCCGCACCGGGGCTTCGAGACCGTCACCGTGGTGCGCCGCGGCCTGCTCGACCACTCCGATTCGCTGGGCGCGGCGGCCCGCTACGGCGAGGGCGACGTGCAGTGGCTGACCGCGGGCGGCGGCATCCTGCATTCCGAGATGTTCCCACTGCTCGACCGCACACAGCCCAACCCGCTGGAGCTGTTCCAGATCTGGCTCAACCTGCCGGCCGCCAAGAAGATGGTCGCGCCGTATTTCGCGATGCTGTGGAACCGCAGCATCCCGCGCCGCGCCTTCGCCGACGATAAAGGGCGGCCCACCGAGGTGGCGCTGGTGGCCGGCCGCCACGGCGAGGTCACGCCGCCCGCGCCGCCGCCCGACTCGTGGGCGTCGGTGGCCGACGCCGACGTCGCGATCTGGACCATCAAGATGGCGCCCGGCGCGCGCTGGACGCTGCCGGCGGCCGCGCCGGGGTCGAACCGCTCGCTGTATTTCTTCAGGGGTCCCGCCCTGCGCATCGCCGGGCGCGACATCCCCCCGTCGCACGAGGCCGAGGTGCGCGGTGATCGCGAACTGGCGCTGGAGGCGGGCGCCGGCGAGGTCGAGATCCTGCTCTTGCAGGGCCGGCCGATCGGCGAGCAGGTGGTGCAGTACGGGCCGTTCGTGATGAACACCCGCGACGAGATCCAGCAGGCGTTCGCCGACTACCAGCGCACCCAGTTCGGCGGCTGGCCCTGGCCCAGCCACGAGCCGGTGCACGGCGGCGCCCGCGAGCGCTTCGCCCGCCGCCCCGACGGCAAGACCGAACGCCCGACCTAGCGCGCGCCGCCCTCAGGGCACCCTCCAGGCCAGGGCCGCGCGGGTCGCGAGCTGGCCGCCACGCTGGGCGCTCGCGAGGTCGCGACCCTGCGCCGCCTGCTGGGCGCGCTGGAGCGGCGCCAGCCGGCCGGTCCCTGACCCGGCCGCGCCTGGCCGCCCCGTTCAGGGAGCCGCGGGCGGCGCGGTCCAGTTGACGGCGAAGGCGTTGTCGTGAGCCAGGTCGGGACCGTCGAAGCAGTCCGAGCGCCGTCCTCCGCCCTGCTCGATGCTGTGGGTCCAGAAGACGTCGTACTCGCCCAGGCTGGTCGTGAGGTGGCTCAACCTGGCGGAGGGAATGCGCTGCTCGGGCGTGGTGAGGAGGACGTGTTCGAACACGTCGCGATTCACTTCTCTCCAGCACCCAGGCGCGATGGTCTCATGGCAGACGGGCTCCGCGCGGGCGGCCACGCCGAACAGCTCCAGCACCAGGTCGGCGCTCACCTCGGGCAGGCCGACGCCTTCTCGACCGACCCAGATCAAGGCACCGCCGGCGCCGGCGCGGATTTCCATGAGCCTGGTCCGATAGCTCCCGCAGAACGTGCAGACCACGGTGACGGATTGCCGGTAGTCGACCCAGGCGGTCTGTCCGTCGGCGAGGACCGGCGGCGCCACTCCGGGTGAGGTCGCGGCGGCGTCCCAGCGCAGCACCGCGCCGTCCCCGAACACCAGCTCCAGGCTGGTGCCACCGCCGCGGGCGGCAGCGGTCCCCCGGCAGGTCACGTCGCCGTCGCTACCGAGCACGGGCGACCTCCGAATGCAGCCGGCCTCGGCGCTGGCGTCGCCTGGCGCCCGCCCGTCGGGCATCCCCGCAGCCGATCCCGCATCACCACCATCGGCCGGTAACATCAGGGTCCACGGGACGGTCCGTCGCGGCTGATCCCAGGTCGACCTCGGAGAGGCTGGATCCGAAGCGCAAATTGGTCCCGCGAACGCGCCGTCGGTGGATGAGGCGTCTCCGGCATCGGGGAGCGGGATCGGGGTCTCGCGCGAGATCTCCTTTTCCGCCTTCGAGCAGCGAGAGCCGAGAGCCAGGACCATCGAGATCCCCCAGAGCCAGGTCCGCGCCATCACCCAGCATGATGCAAGGCTCGTTCCTGCTCGGTTACCACGACAGGGCCTGCTCCGCGCGCAGCCGACACGTCCGATCCAGGGCGCGCCTGTCGCGGCCCCGTCACGCGGGTCCTCCCGCCAGGATCGTTGGCCCCGATCACGCGCCACCGCTGGGAACGTGCGACAGTCGCCGCCGCTCCCGCGTGAGAATCCGTCCTCGTCCGTTGCCCGCCCCACGACGCCGTTCATTGACCGGCGCCGCGCCTCTGGCGGTCCCTTCGCTGATCGCGCGCAAGCGGGACGGGGGCGCGCTGGCCGACGGCGATATCCACTCGCTGATCGCGGGCGCCGCCGGCGGCGCGATCCCCGACTACCAGATCGCCGCCCTGCTGATGGCGATCGTCTGGCGCGGCCTGTCGCCGCGCGAGCTGCGCACCTGGACGCGCGCCATGATCGCCTCGGGCGATCGCCTCCGCCTGGACGACATCCCCGGACGCAAGGTCGACAAGCACTCGACCGGCGGCGTTGGCGACAAGGTATCGATCTGCCTCGCGCCGCTGGTCGCCGCCTGCGGCGTGCCGGTGCCGATGATATCGGGTCGGGCGCTCGGCCACACCGGCGGCACGCTCGATAAGCTGGAGTCCATCCCGGGCTTCCGCAGCGCGCTCGCGCCCGCCGAATTTCGCCGGGTGCTGCGCCGCTGCGGCCTGGTGCTGGCCGGCCAGACCGAGCGCCTGGTGCCCGCCGACCGCGTGCTCTACGCGCTGCGCGACGCCACCGCCACCGTGGAATCGCTCCCGCTCATCGCCTCATCGATCCTGTCGAAGAAGGTCGCCGAGGGCGCGGACGCGCTGTTGATGGACGTCAAGGTCGGCGCCGGCGCGTTCTTGCCGTCGCGCGCGGCGGCGCGGCGGCTGGCGCGCACGCTGGTGGCCCTGGGCCGCGGCGAGGGGTTGCAAGTGCGCGCGCTGCTCACCGCCATGGATCAGCCGCTGGGTCGCGAGGTGGGCAACGCCGGCGAGCTGCGCGAGGCGATCGAGATCCTGGCCGGCGGCGGGCCACCCGACACGCGCGCGCTCACCGTGCGCTTCGGCGCCGAGATGCTGGTGCTGGGGCGCGCGGCGCGCGATCTCGCCGACGGCGCGCGCCGCATCGAGGCGGCCATTGCCAGCGGCGCCGGCTGGGAACGCTTCGCCCGCTGTATCGACCTGCAAGGAGGCGACCGCCGGGTGCTGGATCGGCCGGACGCGCGCCTGCCGCGCGCGCGCCGTCACCTCGACGTCCTGGCTGCGCGGGCCGGGGTGGTGACCGCCGTCGACGCGCGCGCCATCGGCAACGCCGCGACCCTGCTGGGCGCCGGCCGGCTACGCAAGGAAGACAGGATCGACCATGCGGTCGGTATCACCCTGCACCACCAGGTCGGCGCCAGCGTCGACCGCCGCCAGCCGCTGGCCACCCTGCACGTCAACGACCGCGGGCGCGAGGCGATGGCGCGCGCGCTGGTCGCAGGGGCGTTCCGGCTCGGCGCCGCGCGCCCCCGGCGCCAACCCCTGATCCTGGAAACCATCGCGCGCTGAAGCGCGACCACCCGCCAGCGCCAGGGCTAAAAGGAACACGGGGTAACCCCGATCGCCGCCGCCGCGCGCGCTGCGCTAGCTTGCCCAGCAGCCGGGCCATCGTGTCACGAGCGGCGCCCGAGCGCCGTCTCCATGAGAAGAGAAAGGAGAATCCCATGCGCGTCTTCGTCGCGGGCGCCACCGGCGCCGTTGGAACCCATCTGTTGCCCCTGCTGGTCGAGCGTGGTCACGACGTGGTCGCGGCCGGGCGCTCGACCGAGAAGCTGACACGCCTGCGCGGGCGCGGGATCGAGACCATCGCGCTCGACCTGCTCGACGCCGAGGCAGTGCGACGCGCGATCATCGCGAGCAGGCCCGCGGCCGTCGTGCACCAGGCGACCGCGCTGGCCGGGATCAGCGATTTCCGGCACTTCGATCGGTCCTTCGCGGCCACCAACAGCCTGCGCACGCGGGGCACCGACGCGCTGCTCGCGGGCGCGCGCGAGGCGGGCGTGTCCCGCGTCGTCGCGCAGAGCTACGCCGGCTGGCCCTACGCGCGCCAGGGCGGCCCGGTCAAGACCGAGGACGATCCGCTGGATCCCCACCCGGCCGCGTCGATGCGCGAAACCCTGTCGGCGATCCGATACCTCGAGCGCTCGGTCGTGGACGCCGGCGGGATCGCGCTTCGCTACGGAAGCCTTTACGGAGGGCGCATCGACGCGCAGATCGATCTGGTGCGCAAGCGGCGCTTCCCGATCATCGGCAAGGGCACCGGCGTCTGGTCGTTCATTCACCTGCACGACGCGGCCACCGCCACCGTCCTGGCCATCGAGGCGGCGCACCCCGGTGTCTACAACGTCACCGACGATGAACCGGCACCGGTGCGCGATTGGCTGCCGACGCTGGCCCAGGCGGTCGGCGCCAAACCGCCGCTCCAGGTGCCGCGCTGGCTGGGCCGTGCGCTGGGCGGTGAGGCGGTATGCGTCCTCATGACCGAGTCCCGGGGCGCGGCGAACGGCAAGATCAAGCGCGAGCTCGGCTGGACCCCACGCTTTCCCAGCTGGCGGCAGGGCTTCGTCGAATCCTATGGATCACCGCCGCGCGAAGTCCGCCAGGTGGCCTAGCAAGGATGCGCTGGTCGCTGGTCGCCATGGTTACCGCCCGCGCTCGCCCGTGCGGCGGTTCGCGTGGCGTCACTCCTGCGCCGAGGCTCGACTTGCGCTACCGTAGGCCGACATGAGACGCCGAGTCGGGGAGCGCGAGATCACTTACGACGACGCCGGGGCAGGCGCGCCGGTCGTACTGCTGCATCCATTCCCCTGCAACCGGCGCTACTGGGCGACGGTGGCGGCGGCGCTGGCCGCGCCCGACCGTCGCCTGCTCACCGTCGACGCGCCGGGGTTCGGCGAGTCGGCCGCCGCCACGACGTTCGCCATCGCCGACTGGGCGGATGACGTCGCGGCGCTGCTCGACGCGCTCGACCTGGCGACCGCCACGGTGGTCGGTCTGTCGATGGGCGGGTACGCGGCCCTGGCCATGGCGGCCCGCCACCGGGCGCGGCTGGCGGCGCTGGTCCTGGCCGACACCCGGGCCGCCGCCGACAGCGCCGAGGTGCGACGCGCGCGCGCCGACGCGATCGCGCTGCTGGATAGTGCCGGCGTCGCCGGCTACCTCGACCGTAGCCTGCCGCGCCTGCTGGCGCCCGAGGCGCCGGCCGCCGTGCTGGTGCAGGCGCGCGCGCTGGCCGAGACCCGGGCCGACCAGCTGCGAGCCGGAATCGCGGCGCTGCGCGATCGCCCCGACCGCACGGCCGAGCTGTCGGCGATTCTGTGCCCGACGCTGGTACTGGCCGGCGCGCGCGATCAGGTGGTGCCGCCCGAAGAGATGCGGGGCATGGCCGCCACCATCCCGGGCGCGCGCTTCGCGATCCTCGAAGGCGCCGGCCACCTGGCCAGCCTCGAAGCGCCCGGGCCGTTCCTGGCTGCCGTACGCGGGTTTCTCGACCAGGCGGCGGCGCGCCAGTCGGGGGCGGCGTGATGAAGCTGGCGGCGACGCTCTACGATCGGGTGCGCAACGCTGCCGAGACGGTGGCCGAGCATCTGGACGCCGCCGAGGCCGAGGTCGCGGTGGTGCTCGGCTCCGGGCTGGGTGGCATCGCCGACCGGCTGCACGGTCCGCGCAGCGCTCTCTACGCGACCTTGCCGGGCTTCCCCGAGACCACGGTCGCCGGCCACCCGGGCCGGCTGGTGGCGGGGACGCTGGCCGGGCGCAAGATGCTCCTGCTGTGCGGGCGAGTGCACGTCTACGAAGGCTACCCCGCCTGCGAGGTCGGCTTCGGCGTACGGGTCGCGGCCGCGCTGGGCACGACCACTCTGATCGTGACCAACGCCGCGGGTGGCATCGACCCGTCATTCGTACCGGGCGAGATCGTCGCCATCTCCGATCAGCTCAACCTGACCGGCGCCTCGGTGCTGTCGGGACCCAACGACGAACGGCTGGGCCCGCGCTTCGTCGACATGAGCGACGCCTACGCGCCGGCGCTGCGCGCGCTGGCCGCGCAGGCGGCGCCCGGCGTGCTGGGACGCCCGCTGCGCGAGGGGGTGTACGCCGGCGTGGCCGGGCCCGCCTACGAGACCCCGGCCGAGGTGCGCATGCTGCGCGCGCTGGGCGCGGGTCTGGTCGGGATGTCGACGGTGCACGAGGTGACCGCCGCGCGCCACGCCGGCATGGCGGTGCTGGGCCTGTCGCTGGTGTCGAACCACGCCGCCGGCGTGAAGAGCGAACGGCTGCGCCACGAGGACGTGACCCGGGCCGCCGCCGCAGGCTCCGACGTGATGGGATCGCTGATCGCCGGCGTGGTCGCCGCGCTGCCACGGCGGAGCCCGGAGTGACCCGCGGGCGCCCGACCCCCGCCAAACGCCCACCCGCCGCGCGCAGCTTCCACGCCCTGTTGAACGCGGCGCGCGCCGTGCGCCGCCGGGCCCACGCCCCCTACTCGCGTTTCCAGGTCGGCGCGGCTGTGCTGGACGACGCGGGCCGCATCCACGCCGGCTGCAACGTCGAGAATGCCTCGTACGGGCTCACCATCTGCGCCGAGCGCAACGCGGTCGCCGCCGCCGTGGCCGCGGGCGCGAGGTCACTGCGCGCGATCGCGATCGTCACCCGGGAGCGCCACCCGCCGGCCACGCCCTGCGGCGCCTGCCGGCAAGTGCTGGCCGAGTTCGGCGGCGACGACCTGCCGCTGCTGCTGGCCGGCCCGACCGGCGCGGCGCAGGAACAGCGGCTGGGCGCGCTGCTACCGCAGGCCTTTCGCCTGCGCTAGCCCGTCGCTGAGCTCTTCTGTGCACGGGTTTCGTGCCCGTG
>DASRQZ010000126.1:0-19125 GCA_035696125.1 Polyangia bacterium | reverse complement strand
GGCGCGCTCGTCACGGGCGGGTACATACGGATGGTGAACGGCCAGCTGCCGATTCCGTTCTGGGTCGAGATCGCCGCCTACACGGCGATCGGCCTGGGCACGCTGACAGGCGGCTGGCGGATCATCCACACCATGGGATCGAAAATCACGAAGCTCCAGCCGATGGGCGGGTTCGCCGCCGAGACCGGCGCGGCGGTCGCGATCTTCATCGCGACGCACTTCGGCGTCGGCGTGAGCTCGACCCACACCATCACCGGCGCGATCGTCGGCGTCGGCTGGGTCACGAGACCGAGCGGCGTACGCTGGAGCGTGGCGCTGCGCATCGTGTGGGCCTGGCTGCTCACCATCCAGTCGGCGGCGCTGATCGCGGCCGCTAGCTACTACGGCATGCGCGCGCTCAGCCGCTGAAAACGGTCGTCCCGGCGTGTTAGTGTTTGCGCCGCCGCCCGGGCGGCGCCTGGCTTTCCTATGAGAGGTCGTCGCATGCAAACTGCTCGTTTTCGTCTCGCGTCTCGGTTCGCCTTCGCGTCTTTTTCGGTGTCTTTCTGCGCGGTCGGGCTGGCGTGGCTGGTCCCGGCCTGCGTCAAGCCAGTCACCGCGCCCGCCGCCGGCGGCATGACCCCGGCCGCCGCCGAAGATCCACCGCCGCCGCCCAGGAAGGACGAGCCCGACGCGCCGGTGGTCCCGCGCCAGAAGGGCGAGAACATCTTCGCCGGAGTGAAATGGTGGGTCGACCCGTACTCCAACGCCACGCTGGCGATGAAGCGGCTCAAGGCCGCCAACAACCTGGAAGAGTCGTCGCTGATCGCCAAGATCGCCGACTACGGCGGCGCCGACTGGATCGGCGACTGGACCCCCAACGTCGAGAACTGGGTCCACAAGCGGGTCAAGCTCATCAACAAGAGCCACGCCTTGCCGCTGTTCATCGCTTACAACATCCCCAAGCGCGACTGCGGCCAGTACTCGGCTGGCGGCGCCGCCCAGGGCGACGCCTATCGGCTGTGGATCGCCGCGTTCGCGCGCGCCATCGGCCCGCAGCGCGCCGCCGTCGTGCTGGAGCCCGACGCGCTGGGCCTGCTGAAGAAGTGTCTGTCCGAGGCCGACCAGAAAGAGCGCCTGGACCTGCTGCGCTTCGCGGTGCACGCGTTCGCGGAGCAGAAGAACACCGCGGTCTACATCGACGCCGGCAACGCGGGCTGGATCGACGCGCCCGAGATGGCGATCCGCCTCAAGGACGCCGGCGTCGACGACGCCGAAGGCTTCGCGCTCAACGTCTCGAACTACAAGACCACCGAGGCGACGATCAAGTACGGCAAGGAGATCTCCAGGCGCCTCGGCGGCAAACACTTCGTGATCGACACCAGCCGCAACGGCAAGGGGCCGCCCGACGTCAAGGGCGACGTCGAGGCCGCCTGGTGCAACCCGCCGGGCCGCGGCCTGGGCACGCCCCCCACCACCAAGACCGGCGACCCGCTGGTCGACGCCTACCTGTGGCTGAAGAAGCCGGGCGAGTCCGACGGCGAGTGCAACGGCGGCCCCAAGGCGGGCATGTGGTGGCACGCAAAGGCGCTCGAGCTGGCCAGGAACGCCAGCTTCTGAGGGTGCTCCAGCTAGAATCCAGGCGGTGTCCGACGAGATCGAGGTCTTGCGCATCGTGGCCCAGAGGCTGGCGACGGCGCAAGTGGAGTACATGCTGACCGGATCGGTCGCCATGTCTTGGTACGCGCAGCCACGGCAAACCCGGGACGTCGATATCGTGATCGACCTCCCCGCCGCCAAGATCAACACCGTGGTCGACGCTTTTTCAGCCGACTTTTACATCGATGCCGACGTCGTCCGCGACGAGGTGAAGCGTCGTGGCATGTTCAACATGATTCAAGACGCGCTGGTCGTGAAGGTGGACATGATCCTGCGCAAGAGCGGCGCGCACGACATCGAGGCCTTTCGGCGACGGCGCGACGCCGAGATCGCGCCCGGCTTGAATGTGCGCATCATCGCGCCAGAAGATCTGATTCTCGCGAAGCTGGCCTGGGCCGCCCAGGGAGAGTCCGATCTCCAGATCCGAGACGTGCGAAACTTGTTAGTATCGGTCCAGGAGCTGGATCAGTCGTATCTGTCCCACTGGGCGGGTAGGCTCGGTGTGGCAGAGTTGCTGGAAAAGGCCACCTCACCATGAGCGCAGACACCAGCCGGGACATCGCGGCGGGGTACGCCCAGCGCCTGATGGCGCTGCCGCCGGCCAGGCGAGTCGCGATGTGCTTGGATATGTCGACCTCGGCGCGGGCGATGGTCCGCAGGAGCCTGGAGCAGCGGGGGCTGGCCGGCGATCAGCTCGCCGACGCGCTGGTGGCGCGCCTGTACGGCAGCGACCTCTCGCCGAAGGCGCTGGCCGAGTGCCAACGCAGGGTGCGCCGGAGACTTGGCGGCCCTGCCACCTGACTTGAACTGCAGATCGGTGCTCCGTGGCTGCCGGCTGAAGACTCCTGATATCACGATGATAACTCGACGCTTCAGTGCAGACCGTATCGACAAGACGGCGTCTCGTTTCCTCCCCTGCACGCTGATCGCCGCGCTGGCCGCCTGTGTGATGCCGCCCGCCGCGCGCACCATCCCCGGATCGGGCGTCGCCGGCGCGCCGCGCGCGTCGATGACCGCGGCGCGCGTGAAAGGTGAGAACCCGTTCAAGGACGCCTACTGGGTCCTCGACGAGGAGTCGAGCGCGCGCCGCACCGCCGACGCCTGGCGCAAGAGCAGGCCCGCCGACGCGGCGGCCATGGACAAGATCGCGGGCCAGCCGGCGGCGATCTGGCTCGGCAACTGGAACCCGCAGATCGAGAGCGACACCAAGAAGTTCGTCTGGGCCAAGACCCGCGCGGGCGGGCTGCCGGTCTTCATCGCCTACAACCTGCCGTTTCGCGACTGTGGCAGCTACTCGGCGGGTGGCTCGCGCACGCCCGAGCGCTATCGCGCCTGGATCGACGGGCTGGCCCGTGGCATCGGGTCGCGGCGCGCGGTGGTGGTGCTGGAGCCCGACGGGCTGCCGCTGCTCAAGAAGTGCCTGACCCCCGCGCAGCAGCAGCAAAGGATCGAGCTCTTCCGCTATGCCATCGACACGCTGGAGGCGCTGCCGGGCGCTGCCGTCTACGTCGACGCCGGACACTCCGACTGGATCGACGCGGCCGAGATGGCGGTGCGCCTGAGCGCCGCCGGCATCGAGCACGCCGACGGGTTCGCGCTGAACGTATCGAACTACCAGTCGACGCCAGACATCATCAAGTACGGCCACGACCTGTCGGCGCGCCTGGGCGGCAAGCACTTCATCATCGACACCAGCCGCAATGGCAACGGCCCGCCGCCCTTCCGCGGCGACGACGAACGCGCCTGGTGCAACCCCGACGGCCGCGCGCTGGGCACGCCGCCCACGACCGCGACCGGCGATCCGCTGATCGACGCCTTCTACTGGCTCAAGGTGCCCGGCGAATCCGACGGCGCCTGCAACCACGGCCCCGTCGCCGGCGCCTGGTGGCCCGAGAAGGCGCTGGAGCTGGCGCGCAACGCCAGGTGGTGAACCGGCGGGGTTGACAATAGAACGGTCGTTCGTACTATTGTCGACATGTCGAAGGGCGACGAGACCCGCGAGCGGATCCTGCAGCGGGCGTTCCGGATCGCGACCCGCGACGGTCTCGACGGTCTGTCGATCGGGATGCTGGCCGGCGAGCTCGGCATGTCGAAGAGCGGTCTGTTCGCGCACTTCGGGTCCAAGGAGGACTTGCAGATCGAGGTCCTGCGCGCCGCCTCCCGCCGCTTCGAGGAGTACGTCTGGCGGCCCGCGATCAAGGCGCCGCGCGGTGAGCCGCGGGTGCGCAAGCTGCTCGAGCGCTGGATGCTGTGGATCAACGAGCCCAGCGTGCCGGGCGGCTGCGTCTTCGTCGCGGCGGCGGCTGAGCTGGACGACCGGGACGGCCGCCCGCGCGAATTTCTGGTCGGCGAGCAGAAGAAGCTGTACGCGGCGCTGGCCAAGGCGGCGCGGCTGGCGGTCGAGGCCGGTCATTTCCGGTCGGATCTCGACTGCGATCAGTTCGCCTTCGACGCCTACTCGTTGGTGCTGGGGTACAACTTTCAGCGCCGCCTGATGCGCGATCCCAAGGCCGAGACGCGCGCGCGCCGGGCCATCGAACGGCTGCTGGCCCTGGCGCGAGCTGGCAGCTAGCGGCTAGCGGAGGACAGGGACCCGAGCAAGGAGGAGAGCATGGCGACAACGCGTTCAAACAAAAGCACGAATGGTCGTTTGTTTCTAATGGCGCGCGCCGGCGTGCGGGCCCTGTCCGCGATCGCGCCCCCGCTCGGCGACCGGCTGGCCATGGATCTCTTTTACCGGCCGCGCCGGAAGCGGCTGGAACCGGAGGTGCCGGACATCGCTTGTCACCGCTGGCGGGTGCAAACGCGCGCCGGGTGGTTGACGGCCTGGGACTACGGCTCCGGTCCTACCGTGCTGCTGGTCCACGGCTGGAGCGGCGCCGCCGCCCAGTGGTCGCGGTTCGTCGAACCGCTGGTGCGCGCAGGCTACAACGCCGTGGCGCTGGACATGCCGGCCCACGGGTTCTCGGACGGCGATCGCACCAACCTGAAGGAGTTCGTCGAAGCGATCGTCGACACCGCGCAACGGGTGCGGCCGATCCGCGCGGTGGTGGCGCACTCCCTGGGCGCGACCGCGGCCATACTGGCCCTGGGCCGCGGCCTGCGCGCGCAGCGGGCGGTGCTGGTCGCGCCGCCGGCACGCGACGTACCCGGATTCGTGCATTCCTTCGCGCAGCGGCTCGGGCTGACGCAGGGCCAGGAGGGCCGGCTGGTGGCGCGCATGCGGCGCAGGTTCGGCGATCTGGAACAGTTCGACGCCCGTCGGGTCGCCGCGACGCTCGACACCCCCGCGCTGGTGTTCCATGACGTGGATGACGCCGAGATCCCCTTCGCCGAGGGTGAGTCGCTGGCGCGCGCCTGGCCCGGGGCGCGGATGCGCCCGCTTGCGGGGCTCAGCCACAACCGCCCGCTCAAGGACCCCGAGGTCGTGCGCGAAGCGCTGGCCTTCATCGCCGCGCCCGAACGGTCGCGCCTGGTCTCCTTGCCCTCGGTCACCGTCGAGCTGCCGCGGCCGGTTTGATCACGCGGCGAATCCATCAGCGCTTCTTTCATCTGGGGTCCCTGGGCCGCAACGCGTGGTCGGCGACGTAGTCCCCGATGCGCTGGCCCACGGCGCGCCCGCGCACGCAGGAGGTGCGCCAGTGGATGCCGCCCCACACGCGCGCGTCGACGATCCCCTCGGAGATACCCGCGAAGCTGTCGTAGCTCCGTACGACCCCCGGGGCCGTGGCGCTGCGCAGCCGCAGCGTGATGCCCGGGCGCCGCCCGAACAGGCGCTCGAGCACCCGCTCGGCCGCGCCGCCGTAGGTGGTGTGGCCGGCGATGTAGTCGGGGAACGGCGGCGTGGTGAGCGCGGGCGTCCACTCGGCGTCGCCCGCGGCGCCGTCGCGTGCGGCGGCGGCGCGGATCGCGGTCACCGGCCGCCACTGGTTCCAGGTGAACTTGGCGTCCCAGGCGGCGATGAAGGCGTCGGCCCCCGCCAGGTTGACCAGGGCAAAGACCCGCGCGTTCTGTGACACCGTCAGTCGGCGGGCGACCGCGACCTGGCGTAGCAAAGGATTCCAGTTCTGCGCCCCGGTGGCGATCCACAGGCGGGCGAGATCGGTCTGGGCGTCCGTGCGGGCGGCGCTGCCGGCGGCGCCGATCTCCTTGATCTCGGCAAAGTCGCGCGCCTGCTCGGCGCTGTCGGGCCCGGGCGGTGGCGCGGGGCGGAACTGCGAGCCCCGCTCGAGCGCGAACGGACGTACCGCCCCCCACCCCGGATCGAGGGGCGAAAGGAACCCCGGTGGCGTCGGCACCCAGGCGGTCGCGCCGGCCTCGGCCGCGACGGATGGCAGCCGCGCCTGCTCGGCGCCGTCCGCTGCGCGCAGCGCCAGGATCTCCTGGGCCACCTTCTCACCAAGCGCGACGCCGGCGCTGCGCCGGTCGCCCTCGGGCAACGCCGCGAGAGAGCGCGCATACACCAGGTCCGCCTGCGCTTGCTGCCCGGGATAAAGGCGCACCAGAACCCGATGCGCGGCGGCGGCCGCCGCAGCCTGCGGCGCAGCGCCCGCGACGGCCCGCGACCTGGTCAGGTAAGGCTCGCACTCGCCGCTGATGGCATTGACCGCGTCGAAGATGGCAAGGTGGAGGATCGCCAGATTGCGCGCCTCGAGCGGCGGGTCGAAGGCGGCGGCCGCGGTGATGCGCAGCGCGACCTCGTTCCAGTCGAGAACCACGTCGGCGCGCGCGCGCCGCGGGTCAACCGTCGCCAACGCCACGAGCAAGGTCAGCGCGGCAGTCACGGCGACGCGGCGCGCGCGCCGGCAAGTGGTCTCGCGGATCATCGCTGGGCCGTCCGGTGTCATGGACCTTGTCTTAAAGCAATCCGGGCCGGCGCGGGCAGTACGAAGATCGGACCGCGGCGGTTCTTTTTTTGGACTGGACGGCGCCCCGGCCGGCGCGACAATCGGGCATGGCCGAATATCGCCAGTACTGTCCGGTCGCGCGCGCGACCGAGATCTTCGCCGACCGCTGGACGCCGCTCATCGTGCGGGAGCTGCTGGGAGGAGCCCAGCGTTTCAACCAGCTCCAGCGCGGTCTGCCGGGAATCTCGCGCTCGCTGCTGGCGTCGCGGCTGCGCCGTCTGGAAGACCAGGGCGTCGTCCATCGCGCCACCTTGCCGGCGGCCCCCGCCGTCGACTACCAGCTCAGCGAGTCCGGTCGAGAGCTGGAAAAGGTGATTGACATGCTGGGCGCCTGGGGCGCCCGCTGGGCCTTCGGCGAGCCCAGGCCCGCGGAGCTCGATCCGGCCCTGCTGCTCTGGAAGATGCACCGGCGCGTGCACCTTCACCGCCTCCCGGCAGAACGCACGGCCATCGAGTTCGATTTCGCGGGGCGCGGTGGCCGCCGGGTGTGGCTGGTGCTGGAGCGCCGCGAGGTCTCGGTGTGCCTGAAGCCGCCCGGCTTTCGCCCGCAGCTGGTGCTGCACGCCGATCTGTCTCTCTTCTACCGGGTCTGGCTGGGCGCCGCCGACTACGCCCTGGAGCGGCGGGAAGGCCGCATCGTCGTCGACGGGCCGCCGGCGCTGGCGCGGGCGCTGCCCGGTTGGTTCAAGTGGAGCCCGATGGCCGGCTGGGTGCGCGCCGGGGCGTCGACCTTGGCCCGGCCGCCGAACGGCAGCGAGACCCGTGCTGTCAAGCCTCCGCGACACAGGTCCCCGCGCCGCAAGACACCCTCTCGCTGAGGGCGGACTCACCGCGGTCGGTCGCAGGAACCCGATCTCACCTTGACATCCCGGGGTCCGGCACGAACTTCGGTCCGCCGGCGGCACCGTCGACGCAAACAAGGAGCGCCCCATGAAAGTCAGCGAGTTGATGAGCCAGCGGGTGGTCGCCGTCCGGGTGACCGACCATGCATCGGTCGCGGGACGTCTGATGTGGGACTGCGACTGCGGATCCGTCCCGGTGCTCGATCATGATGACCGCGCCATCGCGATGATCACCGACCGAGACATCTGCATGGCCACGATTCACCAGGATCGCCCGCCGAGCGCCATCGCGGTGTGGGAGGCGATGTCCAAGACGCTTCACTCCTGCGGTCCCGACGACAGCGTTGCCTCCGTCGAAGAGGTGATGCGCAAGTTCCAGATCCGCCGCGTTCCGGTGCTGAACCCCGAGCGCCGGCTCATCGGGATCCTCTCCCTGGCCGATGTCGTGCGCGCCACTGCCGGCCGCAAGGTCGACGACGTGACGGCGACGCTGGCGAACATTTGCGCGCCTCACCGGACGTCGACGGCCTCCGCGGCGGCCAGCGCCTGACCGCGCTCGGCAGCCGGCGCGATCCGATAGTGCAGCGTGAGCACGGGCAGGCCCAGGAAGCGCACGTCGTGGTCGCAGTGCACGTCCTCGCGCGCGTCCAGGTACAGGCGAAAGGTCTCGTGCAAGGTGCGGATGTTCCAGACCCGCAGCGCCGCGCCCTCGCGCTGCACCCGGTAAAAACCCGCGTCGCCGAAGCCGCGGCCGATCGACATCAGGCGGAAGCCGGCGCCGTCGTCGTTCTCGGGGCGCAGGAATACGGTGGCGTTGCCGCCCGGCATGGGAAAGACCACCTTGACGCAGGCGCCGTCGTGCAGCGGCGGTTTCTGGGTCATGTAGTAGCCGGTGTAGATCGCGCGGTCGCGCCGCTCCAGCTTGCGGAACCAGCCGGTGTAACGGATGGCGCCGGTGGCGGGATCGCGCAGCAGGGCGATCTCGCTGGTCATGCCATACGCGGTGTCGAGACCGTCGAGCGGGAAGTTGAGCTGGTTGACACGGCGGCTGATGGTGGTCACCAGCGCCCACAGCGCGAGCCGCGCCGGGAAATAAGTGGTGGCCCAGGCGTCCAGACGGTAGGCGTGGGTGCGCTCGTAAAAGTCGCGGATCTTGGGGTGGACGCGCGCCGGATCAAAGCCGGCGCATGCGAGCGCGCCGAAGTCCGGGATGAGCCCGCCCTCGTGCGCGTGGCGGACCAGCTGTAATCCTTCGGCGGCCGCGGTCTCTTCGTAGTTGGCGTCGCCGATGGTCGGACCGCCGAGCGGCCCGACCAGCCAGGCCACGTCGCCCGGCGACACCTTCCGACCGAAGAGACGGATCAGCCCGTAGATGACCCACGAGCCAATCAGGCCGACCACGGCGGCAATCCTCATGGGCGGCGCCGATGTTATCCCATCGCCCGGCTACTGGCGTGCGTCGGCGACCAAGCGACGCAGCAAGCCGTGCGCGCCGGCAGCGCCCGGCGAGTTGCCGGTCGCCGATCCTTGCCGCCCGCAAAAGATTCTGAGCGGCCGGGGGTCGCCCGCGGGCACTCAATTACGTGGAGTGGGTGCGCGGACCCTGCGTGCACCACCTACTTTAACTCACCGATATTCCTTGATAATTCCGTGCAATTTCGGTTTGCGCCGCTGGCATTAAATCAGGAAAACCACTTACAATTGCAGTCTCTCGTATACGGGAAGTGATGCGAAAAATGATCAATGTGTGCAGTCGTCTCGCTCGTTGCCGGGCCGGTTGGTTATCGATGTCGATGGTGATCGTGGCGCTGGGCGGTGCGTGCACCTTCGATGCGGAACGTCGCGGCGGCGATGGCGGCACCACGCCGCCCCCGCCGGGGCCGATCGCCGGGCTGACCGGGATCCGCGTCGCGCCCGACAACGCCACCGTGGTGCTGGATCTGAGCAAGGCGCCGCCCACGCAGAAGTTCGAGGCCTACGGAACCATCAACGGCCATGAACAGCGCATCACCGACCGGGTGACCTGGGGCTCCGACCGCATCATCGTCGCCAAGATCGACAAGAACGGCCTGGCCACCGTCGGCACCAGCGGGGGCATCGCGACGCTGACCGCGCGCAACGGCAACGTCGCCGGCATCGGCAAGCTGACCGTGCAGCAGTCGGGCACCTTCCTGGCCGACGGCGCGGGCGCGAACCCGCCCCTGCCCGCCAACCCCGGATCGAAATTCGGCGGCGCCACGGACGCGGCGCGCGCGCCCGAGCTGGTCTATCCCAACGACCACGTACTGTTCCCGCCCAACGTGTTCGGCATCGAGGTCCACTTCCGCAAGGGCGACAGCGCAAACTCGCTGTTCGAGGTACGCTTCAAGAGCGGCATCGGCGACTTCACCATCTACACCCGCTGCGTGACCTTGTCCGACGGCTGCGTCTACGCGCCCAGCCGGGAGGTCTGGGGCACCATCGCCGAGGCCAACCGGGGCGCGGGTCTCGTGCAGCTCACCGTGCGCGGCACCGACGACACCGGCACCGCCGTCGGCAACAGCGCGACGTTCACTCTGCAATTCTCCAAGGACGACATCCGCGGCGGGCTTTACTACTGGACCACGTCGGGCGACACCGGGATCATGCGCTGGAGCTTCGGCAACACCACCGCCACCACCGCCGAGCGCTTCATCGGCACCCAGTTTACCGGCGGCACCTGCGTGGGTTGCCACTCGCTCAGCCGCGACGGAAAGAAGATCGTGGCGTCGGCGGGCGGGCAAAACAGCGGCAAGGTGTTGCTGTTCGACGTCGCCAACGCGCGCCCCCTGGCCGGCTATCCGCTGGCGCAGCGCAGTCAATTCGAGGCCTGGGATCCGACCGGTGCCCGCTACGTCGGCATCTGGACCGACACCACCAAGACCGGCCCGTCGGACCTGATGATGTTCGACGGCACCAGCGGCGCCGTGACCGGAAAGATTGATCTCGGGGGGCGGCGCGCCGATCACCCCGACTGGTCGGCCGATGGCAAGCGCATCGTCTTCACCAATGTCGACGCCAGCGGCAGCTACACCGATCAACGCCCGGGCAAGGCCGGCATCTCCTATGTCGACGACGACGGCAGCGGCAACTGGAGCGCGCACGACCTCCTGCCAGCGGTCGCCGGCAAGAACCGCTACTACCCCGCCATCTCGCCCGACACGTCCTACCCCGCGATGGTGTTCAACGAGTCGAGCTGCCCAACGGGCAGCGACTACGCCCAGGGTTGCAACGCCGACAGCGACCCATCGGCCAAGATGTGGGCCACCGCGCTGCCGCCGGCGGCGACCAACCCGGTCGCGCTGGCTGGCGCCAACGGCCCCGGGGTGGCCGACAACGGCCAGACCGACCTCACCAACTCGTTCCCCAAGTGGGCGCCGTTCACCTTCCGGCTCAACGAGCAGCAAACCTTGCTGTGGCTGACGGTGTCCTCGATCCGACAGTACGGCCTGCGCCCGCCGCCGCCCGGCAAGGGAGGCGAGAGCGTCACCGGCACGCTGATCTGGATGGTGGGCTTCGATCCCAGCGCGCTGGCCAACGGACAGGACCCGAGCTTCGCGGCGTTTTGCCTGCCGTTTCAGGACATCACCACCTCCAATCACATCGCGCAGTGGACCCAGGAAGTGGTCGGCATCGTGCCATGAATCGTGCCATGAGATGTGGGGACGCGGCGCGTGCCCCACTTGTCGTTCCAGTTAAAGGTTCGTCAGGTTCCTGACGACAGACGGCCGGAGGGGCTATTGAAATCTCCGTCGCCGTCGAGCGCTACCAAGCGCATCATCACAGTAGGGGGGGGCAAGGGAGGGGTCGGCAAGAGCATCGTCTCTTCCAACCTGGCGGCTGCACTGGCCTTGCGCGGATCGCGCGTGGTCATCGTCGACTGTGATCTGGGCGCCGCCAACCAGCACGTGCTGTTCGGCATCGATCGCCCTCTGCCCGGCATCCAGGCGCTCATCGAACATAAGATCGACTCGCTCGAAGACGCACTGACACCCACACCGCTGCCCAACCTGCACCTGGTGGCCGGCTCGGGCGCCGCGGTGGGCGCGGCCAACATCACCCACGGCGAGAAGCAGCGGATCATGAAGCGCATCCGCGCGCTGAAGGCCGACGTGATCATCGTCGACGTCGGCGCGGGCGTGAGCTTCAACGTGCTGGATTTCTTCGAGCTCGGATCGCAACGCCTGCTGGTGATCACGCCGCAGGTCACCTCGATCCAGACCGCTTACTCGTTTCTCAAGGGCGCCGTGTTGCGCACGCTGCGCCACCACGCCGAGAAGAGCTCGGAGCTGGCGTTGCTGGAGCCAGCGATCTCCAGCAAGGAGAACGAGAAGGTCAGCCACCTGCTGGCGCGCCTGCGCGAGGAGAACCCCGTGTTCGGCGAGGCGGTGTTCAAGATCCTCAACCGGTTCGGCGCGCAGATCGTGGGCAACCAGGTCTCGGAGCCCAACCAGGCGGGGATCTTCCACGCGGTGTCGCGCATGATCCACGACTTCCTGGGCATCACCGTGCCTATCCTGGGCTTCGTCGGCATCAGCCGGCGCGTGCGCGAGTCGATCAACCAGCGCCGCCCGATGATGCTCGGCAACCAGATCGACGAGAACACCAAGGTGTTTCAGCAGATGGCGGAAGCGCTGCTGCTCGAGGACGTGTCGCTCGACGACCTGCTCATCGAGGAGGAGGACGAGGAACCGGCCCAGACGGCATCGGGATCGGCCTCGGCAAAGGCCCGGCCCGCGCCGGCCCCGCCGATCGCGGCGGCACCCGCGGATCTCGAGATGACTCCAGCCCCACGGCACCCGGCCGACTCCCTGGCCGCCACGACGCGCGTCGAGCAGGCAACCGCGCCCGCGTCCGGGGCAGCGCCCGCATCCGTGTCCGGGGCCGCGCCCGCGTCCGGAGCAGCGCCCACGCCCGCCGAGGGAGTCAGCGGTCCATTGCCCGAGACGCCCGAGATCGACCGCGACCTCGAGAGCTACGCGCGCAAGCACCATCGCTACGGCGTCGACTGGCTGGCCACGCTGCGCAACGACGACCTGGTCGCCGCTGTGCGCATCTTCGACATCTCGGCGGCCAGCGTCGCGGCCGAGTGCAGCGAGGCATTCGAGGTCGGTCAGGTGCTGGCCCTGGTCTTCGATCAGCTGCCCCAGCGGGACACCGTGGCCGCGACCGTGCTGCGCCGGATCCCGCGCGGACTGGTGCTGGAGGCCGACATCCCCGATACGGTGATCGCGGCCGCCGCCGCCATCCAGCCGGCGCCAGCCAGTCGCCTGGCCGGCTGAACCGCCCGCATCCGGCTCGGGCCCCGAGCTAGACTGGAGGCGATGCGAAAGCGGGAATCGCCGGGCTTCAACACCCCGTTCGAGCGGCTCAAGAAGGCCGCTCGGGCGGCGCCGGTGATCCCCGCCGGCCGGCAGTCTGGCCCGGTGACCGCGGCACCAGCGGCGGCGACGCCGCGGGTGGCGGCGCCGGCACCTGGGGCCGTGCGACCGGCGACCGCCCATCCGGGCAAGTCCGCCGAGGCCGACGACCAGCGGTTCTTCGAGCAGGCGATGCGCGGCGCGACGCCACTGGCCGACGCCCAGCGCGGCAAGCGCGCCTCGCCGCTGGCGGGCGCGGCCCCGGCGCCGCGACGACGGGCGCCGACGCGCGCCGCGGCGGCGCGCAACGACGACGCCGACGCCGAGGCGGAGCTGGCCGACCTGATCAGCGACGGCGCCGGCAGCGCGGCGGGTGGGCGCGCGCCGGACGTTGATCGGCGGCTGCTGCGCCGCCTGCGCCAGGGCGATTACCCGATCGAGGCCGATCTGGATCTGCACGGCCGCACCCGCGAGGAGGCAGAGCAGCGCCTGGAGCGATTCGTCGCGCTGTCGCAGGATCAGGGCCGACGCTGCGTGCGGGTGATCCACGGGCGCGGCCTCAACTCGGGCGACCAGGGCCCGGTGGTGCGCGACACGGTCCAGCGCGCGCTGACCAGCGGGCGCGGCGCGCGCGCGGTGCTGGCCTTCACCTTCGCGTCGCCGCCACAAGGCGGCGACGGCGCCACTCTGGTATTGCTGCGCAAGAAGAAGTAGCGGGGGGCGTCAGAAACAATCGGGGCGGCGGGCCATCGGGACCCCGCTGACCTGCCGGAAACACGAGGGCGGCCAGCCCACGACTGCCGGGGAACTTAACGCTTGTCCCCGGCATCCCGTCGTATAGATTTCCCGGCAGTCGACAACCTCAACATCTGCCACCTGGGCCCTGACGGCCGCTTCTTTCGGGAGAACGCCATGAGCATCCGCATCGCGATCAATGGTTTCGGCCGCATCGGCCGCCTGGTTTTTCGAGCCCTCTACACGCAGGGCCTGTTCGGTAAAGAGGTCGAGGTGGTCGCCGTCGGCGACATCGTCCCCGCCGACAACCTGGCCTATCTACTGAAGTACGACTCGATCCAGGGCAAGTTCGAGGGCACCGTCGGCTCGAAGAAGTCGTCGCCCGACCGGGCCGAGGACGACGTGCTGGTGGTCGACGGCAAGGAGATCCACGTGGTCAGCGCCAAGACGCCGGCCGAGCTGCCCTGGCAGAAGTTCGGCGTCGAGTACGTCATCGAATCGACGGGCCTGTTCACCGAGGCCGAAAAAGCCAGGGGCCACATCGCCGCGGGCGCGAAGAAGGTCATGATCTCGGCGCCCGGCAAGGGCGACGACATCACCATCGTCATGGGCGTCAACCACGAGCTGTACGACCCGGGCAAGCACGCCATCGTCTCCAACGCCAGCTGCACCACCAACTGCCTCGCCCCGCTGGTGCACGTGATCCTCAAGGAGGGATTCGGCCTGACCGAGGGCCTGATGACCACGGTGCACAGCTACACCGCGACCCAGAAGACCGTCGACGGTCCGTCGAAGAAGGACTGGAAGGGCGGACGCAGCGCCGCGCTCAACATCATACCGTCGACCACCGGCGCCGCCAAGGCGGTGGCGCTGGTGCTGCCGCAGGTCAAGGGCAAGCTGACCGGCATGGCCTTCCGGGTGCCGACGCCCACCGTCTCGGTCGTCGACCTCACCTTCAAGACCGAGAAGGCGACCAGCATCAAGGAGATCAGCGCCGCCATCAAGCGCGCCAGCGAGACGTACATGAAAGGCATCCTCGGCTACACCGAGGACGAGGTGGTGTCGAGCGACTTCATCCACGACCCGCGCTCGAGCATCTACGACGCCGGCAGCTCGGTGGAGCTCAACGGCAACTTCTTCAAGCTGATCAGCTGGTACGACAACGAGTGGGGATACAGCAACCGCTGCGTCGACCTGCTGACGTACATGGCCAAGAAGGCGCTGTAGCTCGCGTCTCGCAAAGCGGAGCGCCGCGGCTCGCGCGTGCCTCGACATTCGCCTTCCCTCTCCCTAGCCCTCCCCCGAGGACGGGGGAGGGGACCGGAGGGGAAGGGGGATCGGATGGTCCCAGCGTCCTCAGGCCAGCTCGCGCCCCTTGGTCTCGATGATCAGAGGGTGACCTTGCCCCGGCGCCCGGAAGGCCAGCAGGATCACGCCCACCAGCGGAACCCAGCCGACCCAGAACAGCGCCTGCAGCGCGCTGCGCAGCGAGTCGGCGCCTCGCCCGGCGATCACGCCGACCAGGAACGGACCCACGGAGGCGATGTAGCGGCCGGCGTTGTAGCAGAAGCCGGCCCCGGTGCCACGCAGGCGGGTGGGAAACAGCTCGGGCAAGTAGAAGGTGAAGCTGCCGAAGACCCCGAAGACGGTGAGGCCGATCAGGAAGTACATGCGCAGGCGCAGCTCGGGCGGCAGATCGAGGCCGAAGGTGATCAGCACCGCGACCCCCGAGAGCAGGTAGTAGATCCCGAACATGGTGCGGCGGCCCAGCAGCTTGGCCGCCGGCACCGTGAGCAGCGTGCCGATCAACCCGCCGAGGTTGAACATGTTGGTGGCCATCGCCTTCCAGCTCTCGGTCAGCGCCAGCGTCGCCGCCTTGTCGAAGCCGTTGAGCTGCGCGGTGGCGCGCGCCAGCCCGGTCGACACCAGCGGGATGAAGACATTGCAGCTCCACCAGGTGATGAGCGCGATCAGCGCCATCGACAGGCCGCTCACCGTGTACCAGATCATGCCCGGCTCGAACAGCTCGCGGATGCGCGGCGGCGGCGCGCTCCTGGCGGTCTCTTTCCAGCGTTCAGGCTCGCGCACGAAGATCCGCACCGCAAAAGCGACGGCGGCCGGGATCAACCCGCACAGGAACACGTAACGCCAGGAGGTCTCGGGCGCGCCCTTGAAGAACACGCCCGCGATCTGGTAGTTGGCGAAGGTGGCCAGGAAGAGGCCGGCCGGCGCCGAGGTGTAGAGCAGCGCGCCCGCCTCGACGCGCCGCTTCTCCGGCACCACCTCGGCGACCATCGCGGCGCCCGCCGCCCACTCGCCGCCGATTCCCAGACTGGCGATCACCCGGAAGGCGATCAGCGCCCACAGGTTAGGCGCCGCCGCGCACAGCGCCGTGCCCAGCGCATACAGCAGCATGGTCAGCATCAGGGTGCGGGTGCGGCCCAGTCGGTCGGCGACCTTGCCGAAGAGGATCCCGCCGGTCGCCCAGCCGAGCAGCAGGATCGATGACAGGATCCCGTTCCAGTGCAGCGCCGCCTTGGCCGCCTGCGGCGATCCGATGGGCAGGCCCAGCAGCGTGGGGATGCAGTTGGGCGCGACGTAGTTGAACAGCAAGCCGTCGAAGACGTCGAAGCCCCAGCCCAGCCAGGCGGCCAGCAACACCGTCCACTGGTAGCCGTTCATGTCGAGCACCGTGCGGCGCGGCCGGAGCGCCGGCGGCGATGTCGTCGGCAGCTCGCTCATTGTTCCAGGCTGGGCGCCGTCCCGGTCGCCTGGGCCGCGTTGCAGAAGCTCACCTTCTTGATCATCGGTGGTGGACTCTCTCTCTCTCGGCGGGCCGAGGCGCGGCGCGCGGTGAACACGCGCAGGAACCTGTCGCCGCCCGGCGCGCCCGGCGGCGCCAGCGCAGCCAGCAAGGCCTTCCACGCGGCCAGCACCCTGGGCTCGGCCGGGGCAACCGGATCGGGGACCAGCGCGGCCAGCCCCACCAGGTCCTCGATCATGGTGGCGTCGGACCTGGACGCCGGATTGGTCAGCGCCTGGATCACGGCCGGCACCAGCACCTGATCGCGAAACTGCGCCAGGTCGTCGGCGTCGACCTGGCACCAGAGCAGGCGCGCGTGCAGGCGACCCAGCGTGGAGGCCGCCTCGCCGCGCGGCTGCAGCATCAACTTCTTGAGCGCCTCGTCGTAGTCGCCCTGCGCCTCGCCGTAGCTGCTGAGCATGACGTCGACCAGCCGCCCGCGGCAGTCGGGATCGCAGGTCGATCCCAGCAGGTAGGAGATGAGCCATTTGCGCCGCTGGGTGTGAAAGGCCTCGACCTGCGCCGCCTCGGTGCTGCTGACCAGCTCGCCGGTACGCGCGGTGGCCAGCACCAGCGCCGCCACCAGGCGCGCGCCGGTCGACGCCGACTCGAAGCGCTCGATGTCCTTCCACTGGCGGCGCTCGTACAGGTCCTGAAGATAGGGCTCGAACAGCCAGGCGACCTTGCCGGCGACCGCCTGCACCTGGCGCTCCTCGCGCAGCAGCGACATGGGCCCGCGCGCGACCTCGCCCACGGTGGCCGCCGCCTCCAGCTCGTCCTGGAACAGCTGCGCGATCGCGTCGGAGCGATCAGCCAGCTTGTCGTCCTTGCAGATCTCGGCGGCGCGCTCGACGCCGAAGCGCTGCAGGCAGGTGAGCTTGAACGCCTGCGCCAGCTGGCTGTAGTTCTTGTCGCTGGTGCTGGACAGCACGCTGCGCATGTAGCTGGCGTTGTCGCGCCCCAGCTCCAGCGCGTACGACACCGCCAGCTCCGGGTCGATGATGTTGCCCCGGGTCAGCGACAGCAACACGCCGAAGCGCTGGTCGGCGGTGCTGGCGCCCTGCGCCGACAGCACGCCCAGGTTCTTGCCCAGGATCTCGGCGCGAGCGATGCGCCAGTCGTTGTCGGCCTTGACCCGCGCCGTCGCCTGCTCGGAGCGCGCGTGCTCCTCGGCGATCTGCGACTGCCGGTATTGCCAGATCGAGGTCGCGATCAGCCCGGCGACACCGATGACGAAGCTGGAAAGGAAGGCGGAGTAGGTCTGGATGAACCGACCGAACTTCGAGTGTTCTTCTGGCGCCACGGCCCGCAAGATAGCTCGATCATCGAATGTCTGGTATGGCATTGGACGCTCGACCTCGACCTTCATGAGCTGGCTGGCGCTGCCGCAGATAAAATGGATCGTCCCCTTCCCGCTGCTGGTCGCGATAGCGCCGGTGATCTGGCTGTTCTTCCGCAAGACCTGGCGCGAGCTGGACGAAGAGGCCTTCGCCTACCGGCGCGCGCTGCACGAGCGCGGCGAGATCGACTACCGCCCGCTGGCGGCGCTGACCCTGGCCGCGCTGATCCTCACGCTGCACGAATACTACGGGACCTGGAACTTCTACCATGACGGCGTCCAGCCCTGGCTGACGGCCTACGAGAAGCGCCACCCCGGGGGCTTCGTCAGCGTCAGCACCTACGACGAGACCTACCTGCGCGTCTGGTGGGCGGCGACCCGCATCGGCGGCTACCTGCTGCCGCTGGCCGTCTGGCCGCTGTTGTTCCGGCGCGATTCGCTGCTGGACTTCGGGCTGCGGCCGCGCGGCTTCCGCGAACACGCCTGGATCTACGCGCTGTGCGTGGCGGTGATGATCCCGCTCATGCTGATCATCAAGCGCCAGCCCGACTTTGGCGCGTACTACCCGATGTACAAGCTCGCCGGCCGATCCTGGTTCGACTTCGTCCTGTGGGAGACGATCTACATCGCGCAGTTCCTGGGGCTGGAGATCTTCTTCCGCGGGTGGTGGATCCGCGCCACGCGCGTGTTCGGCATCGGCGCGATCTGGTCGATGGCGGTGCCCTATTGCATGATCCACTATGGCAAGCCGTACCTGGAGGCCTGCGCGGCCATCGTCGCTGGCGTGGTGCTGGGGTCGCTATCGATGAAGACCCGCAGCATCTACGCCGGCTTTCTGGTGCACGGCACGGTGGCGATCCTGATGGACATCCTGTCGCTCGACGCGCGCGATGGGCTGCCGGTGCTGCTGGCGCCCTGGTCGTCGAAGAAGATCACCTTCCTCCACTGGCACGCCGTGATCTGGGTGGCCTGGGGCCTGGCGCTGGCGGTGGTCGCGCTCAAGCTGTGGCGGCTGTGGCGCGCGCGCGCGGCGGCCGCGGCGGTCGGATGAGAGAGGAACGCCAAGACGCCAGGACGCCAGGACGCCAGGAGCACCGAACGGTTTGAAAGCTGGGTCACCGCGCCTTGAAGGGGCCTCTGGCTTCGGGCCTCGGACCTCCAGTGAAGAGTCCTCCAGAGGCCTGAGGCCCAAGGCCCGAGGCCAGAGGCCAGAGGCCAGAGGCCAGAGGCCAGAGGCCAGAGGCCAGAGGCCAGAGGCCAGAGGCCAGAGGCCCGAGGCCCGAGGCCCGAGGCCAGAGGTCCGAGGCCCGAGGCCAGAGGCCAGAGGCCAGAGGCCAGAGGCCTGGAGTTGACCCGGTTTGGTGGACGGTTGGCGGCTTACGCCGCGGGCTGCAGTTCGTGCTTCTTCTCGTAGCTGATCGGGGACTCGTACTCCAGTGCTGAGTGGCGGCGGTGGGGGTTGTACCAGCCCTCGATGAACTCG
>DASRQZ010000125.1:0-23476 GCA_035696125.1 Polyangia bacterium | reverse complement strand
GGACAGAGCCAGAATCGCCGACGCCGACGCCGACGCCGACGCTGACGCCGACGCCGACGCCGACGGATGAATCGTATTCGTGGGGATTCGTCAGGGAGGGGCAGGCCTTGCCGAGGCAACGCCCGCCCTACTTCCGTCGCGCCGCCGATTTCTTCCTGGCGCCGGGCCGCCTGGCCACCGGCACCACGAACTTCTCCGCCGTGCGCGTCGGCGAGAAGGCCGCCACCTTGATGTCGACCAGACCTGCGGCGAGGCCGGCGTTGCGCACGTCGGCTTCGCTGACCGCGGCGCTGCCCTTGGGGCGCAGCACCCAGAGGCCCGCGTCGGGCCGCAGGGCCGCCAGCAGCTTCGGCAGCAGCCGGAGGTCGGTCTGGCGTTCGATCGCGAAGAACAACAGATCCGTGTCCGCGGTGGGTTTCTGCTGCACCGCCTTCACAGCGCGCGCCGCCAGCTCGGCGACGAAGTCGTCGAGGTCTCCGCCCCCGAAATCGCCGCCAGCGGCGACCAGAGCCACGGTCGAAGCCGGCTTGACGCCCAGCTTGTCGAGGAGGCTGGGCGGGTTGCGGATCTTCTCGGCCCAGCGCGCGGCCTCGGCGCCCAGCGCCAAGGTGAGCGTGCCGCCCGACCAGGCCACGGTCAGCTTCGACGCGTCGGCGCTGATGCGGGTCATCTCCTTGAACGGCACCGACACGCGAAAATCGCCGCGGAAGAGCAGCTCCGACGTCTCGAGTAACGCCTTGCCGCGCGAGGTCTGCTTGCCAAAGCGTGCTTCACATTGAGCCTCCCGTCCCATCGGGCAAGAGGGTATTCCGCTGGCAGGGTCGAATCCAGCGGAGGCTGATCGCGCGCGCGCGCAGCGCGGCTTGCCGCGCCGAGCTCATTGGCGGGAGGTTCGAAACCCTTCCCGGGTTCCGAGCTAAGCGCTCGAGACGGAACGATCGGGAATCATTCGTTCGGACGCGGCGGCGACGGGCGCGCCGACCGTCTTGGCGGCTTTCTGCCGGCGTTTGTCGGCGTACATCGCCTGGTCGGCGCTGGCGATCAAGAGCTCCGCCGACGTCCCCTCATCGGGCCAGCTGGCGGTTCCCAGGCTCAGGCTGACCGGGATGTCGCTGCTGACGTTGGCTGCGGCGAGCTGATCGCGCAGGCGGCTCATGATGCCGCCGCAGTCGTCCGACGACAGATCGGGTAGCAGCACCGAGAACTCGTCGCCGCCGGTGCGGCAGGGCACGTCGTGGGTGCGCAGGTGGTCGGTCAGGAAGGCGCCGACCCACTTGAGCAGACGGTCACCGGTCTGGTGCCCGTGCGTGTCGTTGATGCCCTTGAAGTCGTTGACGTCGATGATCATCACCGAGAACTTGCGGCTGCTGCCCGCGCGCTGGGAGCGACTGATCTCTTCCTTGAGGCGCTCCTCGAAGAAGCGCCGATTCCACAGGGCGGTCAGGGGATCGCGGTAGGCCATGGCCCGGTAGGCCTGCAGGCGCGCGATCTCCTTCCTCAGGACGGCGTTTTGCCGCGAGAGGCGAACGAGCTGACCCTCGAGTTCCTCTTCCGGGCGTTGGCGGGTTCCGGTCTTCTTGGCTGTCGCGGGTTTCATGGATGGCCGTCCGCTCTCTTTCCACTCAGGTGAGCAAGCATCATGCCGCGCAGAAAGTTGGCTCGGTCAGCGTAACACCCTATTCGCCCGGCGCCAAAAAAATGGCGCGTTGATTTGCGCGTCATGTTTGAGCGGTCATTCTCGCCTGGCAACTGCGGCTCCCTGGTCGAGGCCGGCGTCAGAAGGCTGTCGTTCATTGGTCTTCTATTGGTCGTTCATTGGTCTTCCATTGGTCTTCTATTGGTCTTCCATTGGGGTCTTCCATTGGTCTTCCATCCCTGGTCCGTCGGTGGGTGACGACCGGCGCACGTGCTCCCCCCGCTCACACTGTGACCAACGGGCGCACCTGGACAGTCTCGCGCAAACCGGCGACGCTGTCCCCGCGAAGCATGCAGGTCTCGGTGATCACGCCGACCTTCGGGCGCGAGCGATTTCTCCCCAGCCTCTATCGCTGCTTCGTCGAGCAGACCCACGAGGCACGCGAGCTGCTGGTCTACGATGACAGTCCCGCGCCCTCCCCGTTCTTTGCCGGGCTGTCCGACGCGCGCGTGCGCTACCTGCACGCGCCCGCCCGCCTGACCATTGGCGAGAAGCGCAACCGCCTGATCGAGCTGGCGCACGGCGAGGTCATCGCCTTTTTCGACGACGACGACCACTATGCGCCCGGCTACCTGGCGGCGATGGTGGCCCTGCTGGGCGACGCCGACTTCGTCAAGCTGAGCGGCTGGTTCGCGCTGTCGATCCCCGACGACGACGCCTTCTTTTTCTGGGACACGGCCCACAACCACCCGCTGCACTACAAGGTGGGCGAGGGCGCGGTCGGCTTCGTCACCAGCGGCCAGTTCAAGCCTGACTTCGTCGCCAGGAACGTCGACGGCTACGGTTTTTCTTACCTGTTTCGCCGCGTGGTCTTCGATCGCGGCGCCGGCACCCCCGCGGGCCCGGCGCGTTTTCCGGCCAGGAACTTTGGCGAGGACCTGCCCTTCGTGAGCGCGCTGCGCGCGACCGGCGCCACCATCCGCCACGCCAACGACGACGCCGGGCTGGTGGTGCACCTGCTGCACAACCGCAACAGCTCGGTGATCTTTCCCCAGTACCGCCTGCCGCGCGCGCTGGCGGCGCGCCTGTTTCCCGGGCTAGCCGACTACCTGCGCGCGATCGCCGTTGCCGGGCCGCGCGCCTGACACCGCCAGCATACGCGCCACGCGCGCCGCGATGGTATGCCGCTGCTGGACGGCGGCGCGCCCGCGCAGGGCGATCGCGTGCGCCGCCGCCGGGTGCGCCAGGTAGTGCGCGACTTTGGCGGTCAGCTCGTCGGCGGTCGCGTAGCAATCGACCTCGACGCCGATCTCGAACAGCTCGGCCAGCGCCGCCGAGCGCTCGGCTAGCACGAACCCACCGCAGGCCAGCACGTCGAAGACCCGCATGGTGACGATGTCGCTCTGGTAAAGGCGGCCCACGTCGACGTTGATCTGAGTGGCGCAGTAGATCTTGGTCAGCTCCAGCCCGTGCCCCGCCGGTCCCTGGTATTGCACCTCCGAGGCGAGACCATCCGGGTTCAAGGCCCGCCAACCCTCGTCACCCCAGACGCGGGCGCCGAAGCGCCCCAGCGGCGCGAGGTAGACCAGCCGCTTCTCGGCGGCGGCGATCTCGCCCGCCCAGCGCCCCAGCTGCGCCAGTCGCTGGGGGTCGGCGCGCGCCAGATCGGGGCAGCGCCGCGCCAGCGCGCCGGCGATGACGTCCCTCGAGAAGTCGCGGCGCTGTTCGGCCAGCACCTCGTCGAGCAGCATGGCCGCCTGGGTGACCCCGCCCGGTTGGCCGGCCGCGAAGTTGGTGAGGAAGCTCTGGCGAAAACCCGAGATCTGGGGCTGCAGGCTGGAGCCGACGAAGCTGACCGGCGCGCCGTAGCGCGCGCGGTCGGCGCCGGTCAGCGGCACCGGCGTACGGCGCGCCAGGTCGGCCGCCAGCGGCAGGTACTCGACCCGGCGAAACCCGCCCGCGCGCAGCTCGTCGACCTGCGCGCGGCGGTAGGTGAACAGGAAGGCGCCGTCGCTGTTACCGCCGGCGGGGTCTGCCGGCTGATAGCGTGGCGGCGCGCTGGTGGTCGGGTCGACCTCCCAGCAGATCAGCTTGCAGCGGTGCGCCGCCGCGAACTCGGCCAGCCCGTCGGTGTAGTTGATGGCCGCGATCAGCTCCGGCCGCAGGCGCGTGACCGTGCGGTCCAGCTCTTCGCGCGCCAGGCGCCGCACGTCGATGGTGTAGACAGCCTGGCCGGCGGCGCCGAGCGCGCTGGCCAGATCGTCGCTGAAGAGCCCGCCCGCGCACAGCAGCGCCAGCGGCCGGCCCGCGGTTTCGGGCGCGAGCCAGCTGCGCTCCTGCCGGTACACCGTGCCCAGAAAGGGATGAAACACCGTCGGGCCCCGCGCCACCCGGCCCCCGGTCGCGACCGCGGCCTCGACCAGGTCCGATCCCAGCAGCAGCCGCAGGCGGCCCGACGCCAGCGCCGCCGCCCAATCGTTGCGCGCCAGCGCCAGTCGCAGCAGCCAGGGATCGCGTTCCCAGGCGACCACCCGCAAGTCGGGGCGCGCCGGGGCCGCCAGCGTGAGGACGGCGTCGATGGTCTCGCCCAGCCCGACGCCGAAGACGAAGATCTCCGAGCCCTCGGGGGCAGCGGGCGGCAACGCGCGCGCCACCGCCTCCTCGCTCAAGCTCAGGCGGTAACGCCCCTGGTGCAGGCGGTAGACGACTTCGCCGCTGTCGTCCAGCACCACGTGGTCGCTCTCGACCGGCCAGCCGATGCGCTGCACCAGCTCGGGATCGCGGCGCGCGAGCGCCTCTAGATTGGGTCGCAACATCATGTCTCGAGATCGGGTCGCCGGGTCGGCGAGCCGCCGCGCCGATTATTGCAGCGCCTTGCCCCAGCGCGCCAGGATCCAGGCGGTGGCGCCGTCGCGACGCGAGTACACGGAGAAGCCGTCGTTGTTCACCCGCCCCGACGGCGAGAGCTGCCACATCAGGCCCAGCTGGCCGCCGTTGACCGCGAACAGGTGGTTGAGCCAGCTGTCGTAGCTGCGCGCGCGCTCGGCGTCGGGCGCGATGTAGCCGCACTCGCCCAGGTACGCCACCTTGCCGGCCACGGCGGCGATCGAATGGTGGCGCTCGATCCAGATCTGCGTGTCCTTGGGCGTGGTGAAGCCGTAGTTGATTGGATAGAGGTGGTAGCTCAGCATGTCGAGCTCCTCGATGTCGGCCATGCGCGAGTAGCTGGCGCCCTCGTCGCCGCGCACGGCGTAGAAGTTCGAGAGGCCCAGGTAGGCGGCCGGATTGTCGTCGAAGCCGTCGCCGCCGTCGCTGATCAGCTGGTTGGGCGCGATCTGGCGCAGGAACGCCGCCAGCTCGCGGACCGCGTCGGGCAGCTTGCCGGTGCCGCGGCAGCTCGAGCAGCGCAGCTCGTTGCCGATCTCCCAGGCCAGGATGGCCGGCTCATCCCGATAGGCGACGCCGGTGAAGGTGTTGACCCGGTTGGTGAGCATATACGCGTAGTCCTTCCACCACTGTTTCATCTGCGGGCTGGTGAAGAAATCGTCGTGCGCCAGGGGCACGCCGGCGCTCTTCGAAGCCCAGGCGACGTAGGCCGGGATGCCGCCGTACTCGCCCCAGTTGTTGATGAGCGGGATGACCAACCGGATGCCGCGCCGTTTGGCCTCGAAGATCGCCTGGTCCAGACCGCGCAATCCCTCTTCGCGGAAGCCCTCCTCGGGGTTGCGCCGGATCGCCGACGGGTCGCGCGCGGCTTCGTTGAAACCCCAGATGCGCGCCACCGGCAGCGATAGACAGACCAGATCGTCGAGGATCTCGTTGACCGTGCGCAGCGCGCTGGCGTCCTGGTCCTGCTGCGCGTAGGACAGCAGCTGTTGCAAGTAATACAAGTTGGTCCCGGTCGCGCGATAGGGCGTGATGAGGTCGAACAGCAGCGCGCCGTCGTTGCGGCCGACGAACCCCGAGATCGGCGGCAGCGACGGGCAGCCGGTCGCCTCCAGCTCGTCAGCGGGGTGGTGGGCCGCCAGCTCGGGCGGCGGTGGTTGCTGCGGCCGGGGGCAGCCGGCCAGCGACGCCGCCAGCGCCAGTAACGACCCCAGGAGTCTGGTGTCAAAAGGGCTTCGGGCTTCGGGCCTCAGGCTTCGGGAAGGGAACGTGGCGCGCCTTCCGAGGGAAGAGCGTCTTTCCTGAGGCCAGAGGCCCGAGGCCCGAGGCTCGCCAAGACTCGCTTCGCTGTTTAACACCAGACTCCTAGCGCCTCCGCCGGCGCCCGGGTCAGAGCAACGTCCCCCGCAAGATCAGCGCCGCCATGGTGAAGTAGATCACCAGCCCGCTGACGTCGACCAGCGTCGCCACGAAGGGCGCCGAGGCGCTGGCGGGGTCGGCGCCCAGGCGGCGCAGGATGAAGGGCAGCATCGATCCCGCGATTGTTCCCCACAGCACGACCCCGACCAGGCTGAAGGCCACCGTGGCGGCGACGCCCAGGTAGTGCTGGCCGTAGGTGTGGAACAGGCGCTCCCAGGCGACGATGCGTGCGAAGCCGATGATGGCCAGCACGACGCCCAGGCCGATGCCGGCCAGGAACTCGCGCCGGATCACTCGCCACCAGTCGCGCAGCCGCACCTCGCCAAGGGCCATGGCGCGGATCACCAGCGTGGTGGCCTGCGATCCGGAGTTGCCGCCGCTGGAGATGATGAGCGGGATGAACAGCGCCAGCACCACCGCGCGCGCGATCTCCTTCTCGAAATAGCCCATCGCGCTGGCGGTCAGCATCTCGCCCAGGAACAGGGCCGCCAGCCAGCCGACGCGCTTGCGGATCATGAGCGGCAACGCGATCTGCAGATAGGGCGCGCCGAACGCCGCCACGCCGCCCAGCTTCTGCATGTCTTCGGTGGCCTCTTCCTGGACCACGTCGACCACGTCGTCGACCGTGACGATGCCCTTCATGCGCCCGTCCGGGTCGATGACCGGCAGCGCGACCATGTGCTTCTGCGCGAACAGGCGACTCACCGCCTCCTGGTCCATGTTCTCGGGGATGGTGATCGGCTCCTCGCGCATGATCTCGCGCACCTGGGTGTGCGGCGGCGCGGTGAAGAGCTGGCGGAACGAGACCACGCCCAGCAAGCGCTGCTCGGCGTCCAGCACGTAGGCGTAGTAGATCGTGCGCGGCTGCTCGCTCATCTGCTTGCGCAGGTAGCGGATCGCCTCGTCGACGGTGGCGTCGGGGCGCAGGCGCGCGAAGCGCGGGTTCATCAGGCCGCCGGCGGCATCCTCGGCGTAGGCCAGCAGCGCCAGCACCTCGCGCCGGGTCGGCTCGTCCAGCAGCCCCAGCAGCGCGTCGCGCTTGTCGGCCGGCGTCTCCTGCAGGACGTCGGCGGCGTCGTCGGGGGGCAAAAGGCGCATCCAGGAGCGCTGCTCCCGGCCCGGAACGCCCAGGATCACGGCGGCCTGATCGCGGGCGTTCATGCCGAAGAAGAACTCCTCGGCCTGGTCGCGCGGCAACAGCGCGAAGGCCTCGGTGCGGTCGGGGCGCGCCAGCAGCGGCCACACTTCGCGGATCTCGTCCAGCGAAAGCGGCTCTCGTTCCTCGGGGACAGGCTGCGCGGGGTCCATGGGTCGTCTATCAGCTATCGGCTGTCGGCTGTCGCCCGGTTGGGGGCGCTACATCTCGGCCTCGGGTCGGTACTCGCAAGCCTCGTAGAACTGGCGCCCGAACGAGGTGACGAAGAGGTATTTGTACTGGAGGTCGGCCACCATCGGATCCACCTGACTCTGACCCTCGACGACCGGCGGGCGGTTGCCAATGCGCGCGACCAGGCCGGCGACCTCGGGGTGCGCCTCCAGCGGCTTGAACATGCGCGTGTCCTCCGACAGCTTGGTCGGCCGCAGCTCGGTCAAACCCAGACGGCACAGGTTGTCCAGGTAGAGAGGCGCGCGGCCCGGGTGCTCGCAGCCGGCCTCCTCGCCCAGCAGGCTGAAATGGCGCAGCTCGGTGTGCCGGCTGCCGCCGTGCTTGGGGCGCGACTGCACGCTGAGCACCGGGTAGGGGCCGTCGCTCTCGAAGCGGCTGAAGATCCGGGTCTCGTCGGGGGTCAACTGGCGCAGCACGGTGACGAAGCCCGGGTGTACCTGGCGCGCGGTCGCGCGGTCCATCGACGCCGCCAGCAGATTCAGGTAGCGGGTGCGCAGGATCTGGTCGCCGGTGAAGCACCCCTTGAGCACCTGTAGCGTCAGCGAGGGATCGGGTGGTAGCCGCCGCGGCGGCGGGATGGCGCGCCGGCGCTCGCCGAGCTCACGCAGCACCGCCGGGATGCGGGTCGCCGCCTGGGGCGCGAAGCGCAGCGGCGCGGCCGCCAGCCGCGCCAGGACTTGCAGCCCGCCACCGAGATCGCCGTCCGCCGCGCCCGGATCCAGCTTGGGCCGCACGACCAGATCGCGGATCGCCCGCGCCACCTTCTGTCGTTCTTTCCCGAACAGCATCGCTGCGGGACATTACCCCATTCGGCCGCGCGGTCGAGCCGCTAATTCACGTCGAAGATCACCGTGCCCAGCGCTTTGAGCTGGCCCGCGCTGACCGCGACCGGCATGGTCGGAGTCAGTGACAGCGCGGTGCCGGTGGCGTCGATCAGCTTGACGCTGACGTCGTAGCTGCCGGGCGCGAGCGGCGCGGTCGCGCCCTTGCCCAGCGCGCACGGCCAGTCGTAGTTCGTGGTGCCGACGCCGAGCACGACCTTGTCGGCGTGCGCGTCGGCGCAGCTCAGCGCTGCGCCGGTCAGGACCCGGTCGATGGTCCAGGACAGCGTGATGTACGGATCGGCGGCGGTGACCACCGCCTCGAACGGAACCAGGCCGAGGTCGGTCACGCAGGCGGGCGCGACGATATAGGTCGTGGGCGCAATCGCCTCGGACAGCACGACACCCGCGGAGTTGCGCAGGCGCAGCGCGACGGAGTAGTTGCCGGGCGCCAGCGCGGCGCTGGTGCCGGCCAGCGCCTCGCAGGGGAAGGTGTCATGCGAGACCGCCGAAGTGGCGACCTCGAGCACGTCGAGATCCATGGTCGCGCCGCCGACCGCCGCGCAGGTGGTGGGTTGGCCGGCGCTGTCCTCGAGCGACCAGCGCACCGCGAACGACGGGGTCGCGCTGGCGTCGCAGCGCGAGGTGGCGCCGCCCTGCCCGCCGCTGCCCCCGCCGCCAGCGGAATATCCGCCTTGCCCGCCGTAGGTTCCGGCGGTTCCGGTGTCGCCGTGGTGGTGGGACCGTCGGGAGCCCTCGAAGCAGCCGGCGGTCGCGAGACCGACCACCGCGAGCAGCACCAACCGCGGTTTTCCGATCGCCGAGAGAGCCGATGTTCCAGCCATGACACAAGCATGGAAACCCCGGGGCCCTGCCGTCAAGTGACCCGTCACACGGGTCGTGATCTACCAGGGGCTGGTCTGGCTGCCCGCAGCTCAGCCGATCGAGCGCAGCGGCGGAGAGGGTGGCTCGCTGCGCTCATCGTCGTCGTCGGACAGGTCGCGGTTGCGACGCCGGCCAACGGCGCTGGGCGCGGGCAGGTCGGTGGTCTCGGCGCGCGCGGCGCGGGCCAGCTGTCGTTCGGCGCCGCCGTCCAGGACCTGCAAGCGGGGCGGGCGCCATTTCGATCGCGGCCACAGCGCGAAGGCGGTGATGGGCAGGAAGTAGAGGAATTCCAGCGCCGCGACGGAGAACCCGTGCCAGGACAGAAAGGCGAAACCCCGCGGGGCGTCGGGAAAGCAGCGCCAGGGGGCGGCAAAGCGGTGCTCGGTCAGGGGCCAGAACAGCGGGATCGCGCGGCCGCCCTCGGCCAGGGTGTCCAGCAGCCCGTGGCTGCCGACAGCCAGCATCAGCGCCAGCGCCGTGCGCAGGCCGCTCCAGCCGTAGCGGCGCGCGAGCAGGCCGCCGGCGACGGCCAGCGCCAGCGCGGTCAGCAGCGAATGCGAGGCGCCGCGGTGACCGGCGGCGGTGGCCTCGCTGGCGCCGAGAGCGACCGCGAACACGTCGAAGTCGGGCAGGGTGCCCAGCACGCCGAAACCGATCAGCATCGCCGCGCGCCCGCGGGTATCCGTCGGTACCGGGCGTCCCTGGTCGTGGAGCCGACCCGCCATCAGCCCCACCGCGACGTGACCGAAGCACGCCATCTCAAACTTTGGCCTTGGCCGCGGGCCCCGCGCCACCCAAAGGCGCGGTCCCCGATCAGAATCCGACGCGAGCCGGCGCGATGGCGACCACCGACTCACGTGCGCGCTCTTCCGCCCGGTGCGCCCCACCTACACGCACAGATGGATGCTGACGTCCCATTCGGCCGGGACGATGCCGGCAACCTGTATCGGCTGATGTTCGCTGAATCTCGGCAGGCCAAGGGGGAGGGGGGAAGATGTCGGCGAAACGTGCGGGCCGATCCTGCGCGGCGTTGGCCATCCGCGGGGTGGGTGATACGCTGTGTCGATGGTGACCTCTGCCGAGCCGTGGCAACCGCTGCTCGAGGATCTGGAGAAACTGCGTTCGGAGTGGCCGGGTGGCGGATGGGGTTGGGATCCGCGCTTCAAGTGCGTCGCGTCGTCGTTTGGCAAGGAGATCGCCGCGCGCGTGCGCGTCGCCATGACCGGGGTCCTGGACAGCGAGTGGACGGGCGCCACCCTGAGCGCCGCGCCGCCCGAGGTGCGCGCCCTGGCTGGCAAGTATGGCGGCGTCCGTTCCGGCCAGCTGCTGTTCACCGGCCGGCTGGTCGAGGGCATGCACCTTTACGCGCTATGGTGGCCGTGGGGGGACGGCGCGACCATCTCGTTACGGATCGGGATCGGCAACTGCCAGCGCCCCACCGAGGCCTACCCGCAGGTTCGCGCGCTGTTCAAGATCGCCTGAGCCGGCCGCGGGGGGGAGCCGCCTAACCCCGTAATCGCGATCGTGATCGTGGCCGCCCCCATGATCGTTGACGTGCACGTGCACGGGAACGCTACCGTGGTCGTGATCGACAGGGTTTAGTGTGCAAGCGGGTACAGCACGCTTGAATCCTTTCGATCACGCCCACGGTGGGGTTCACGTGCACGTGCACGTCAACGATCATGGGGGCGGCCACGATCGCGATCGCGATCACGGCCACGGGTTTGTTGGGTTTGAGGGTCTGCTCTCGCTACAAATCGTCGCAGGGCGTGCCCAGGCGCTGACCGGTGTACACGCCGAGGTCGGTATAGATGAGGACGTGGTTGTCCTCGACCGCGAGGTTGGTCAGCGGCGTGCGCTGGTTGCGCCGGATCCAGACTGTCTCCTTGCGGTCGAGCACCAGGCGCAGCTCGCCGGCCGGAGTCGAGAAGATCTCGCCCTGGGAGTCGCTGACGATGTTCAGCATCTTGAGCGGCTTCATCGCCCCCTTGAGGCCGGCGTAGATACGATACGTCTTGCTGTCCTCGGGCTCGCGCCCGCGGTCGACGTAGTAGTAGGTGCCGCGATCGTCGCGTGCCAGCGCGTGCGCACGGTAGCGCCAGCGCGCTGCCAGGAAGCGCGCCGAGGCCAGCATCGACTGGCGCTCGCCCTCGGGCACCGGGGTCACTTCGGTGAGGCGTTCGTCGCAGCGGACGCGGAACTTGCCGTCGCGCAGCTCGAAAGACGCCTTGTAGGGGGCGCTCACGCGCGGTTCCCAGAACGCGTAGTCGAAGCTCTCCTTGCCGACGCTGCCGCTGGAGAAGACCCGCTGCGCGTAGAAGGTCTTGCCGTCGCCGTAGAAGAGCTCCTTGCCGGCGCCGAAGGGCACCACCGCGACGTAGTGAGACTTGCCGTCGCTGAGGACCTTGAGCGAGTCCTTGATCGTCGAGATGTCCGCGGCCGGGACCGGGGGCGCCGCTGGTTCCGCCGGGTGGGCGGCCCGCTTCGCCCTGGCCTGGGCGGATGCCGCCGCCAGGACCATCGCGAGCGGGAAAAAACCATGAAGGGCGCGCACGCCGGCATGGTATCCGATAGAGGAGCGGGCGGCGAAGTTCTCCTATAGAGTTGTCGGGCCATGATCGACCTCGTCCTCACCCTGATAGGGCCGGATCGACCGGGCCTGGTCGAAGCGGTCGCGCACACCGTCGCCCAGCGAGGCGGCAACTGGCTGGAGAGCCGCATGATCAACCTGGCCGGTCAGTTTGCCGGCATCCTGCACGTCGAGGTGCCGCCCGGACAGTCCGAAGCGCTGGCGCGCGAGCTCGAGGGGCTGGGAGCGAGCGGGTTGCGGGTGCTGGCCGCTCGTAGCGCCCGGCCGGCGCCAGACCTGACATCCGCCGCTCCGTTGGCCGCAACGGGCGCGCCGGGGCGGGTGATGCAGCTCGAGCTCATCGGACTGGATCGGCCCGGTCTGGTGCGCGAGATCTCGCAGCTGCTGGCGCGGCACGAGATCAACGTCGAGGAGCTGACCTCGGATCGCACCAGCGCGCCGATGTCGGGCGAGACGATGTTTCGCGCCCAGGCGCGCGTGAAGGTGCCGGCGCATCTCGACGCCGCGCAGCTGCGCAGCAGCCTGGATCGTCTGGCCAGTGATCTCACCGTCGAGATCCGGCTCGACGACGGCGTGGCCTCGACCTGAGATGGCGGCGCCCGAGCCCATCACCATCGGTCCCGGCACCGTGGTCGCCGGCAGCTACGAGGTGACCGAGGTCATCGGTCGCGGTGGGATGGGCGCGGTCTGGGCCGCGCGCCACCTGCGCCTGCCCGGCAAGCGGGTGGCCATCAAGGTATTGCTGGGCACCAGCGTCGGCGAACACGCGCTGGCCCGTTTTCGCCGCGAGGCCGAGATCGCGTCGCGCATCGGCCACCCGAACATCGTCGAGGTGCTGGACTTCAATACGCTCGGCGACGGCACGCCTTATCAGGTGCTGGAGTTCCTCGACGGCGAGAGCCTGGGCGAGCGCCTGCGGCGCGGCCCCATCCCGCAGGCCGAGACCATGGAGCTGGTGCTGCAGATCGGCTCGGCGTTGCGCGCCGCGCATCGGGCCGGCGTGGTGCACCGCGATCTCAAGCCCGACAACATCTTCCTGTGCCCGACCGATTCGGGCGGCGTGGTTCACAACCGGGTCAAGATCCTCGACTTCGGCATCTCCAAGATCCGCGGCTCGCAGACGGTGCAGACCCAGGAGTCGATCCTGATCGGCACGCCGCAGTACATGTCGCCCGAGCAGGCGTCAGGGAAGAACCAGGCCGTCGATCAGCGCACCGACGTGTTCGCGCTGGGGGCGATCGTCTACGAGATGCTGGCCGGGCGGCCCGCCTTTTCGGGCGACAGCGTCGTGGCGGTGATCATGGATGTCGTGCAGGGCATCCCAACCTCGCTCGCGACGCTGGTGCCGTCGCTGCCGGCCGCGGTCGACCGCGCGGTGTCGCGCGCGCTGGCCAAGCAGCCGGAGGAGCGCTTCGCCGAGATCGGCGACTTCGTCACGGCGCTGACCGGACGCACCCTGCAGACGCTGGGCAGCGAGGCGCGCGGGTCTGCCAGGGTCACCACGCAGGCGGCGTCACCCAGCGGCGCGCGCCCGCTGTCGGCGGAGGAGACGGTGGGCGAGCCCATCGCGCCGCCCCCGTGGGGCGGCGGCGGCGGCGGCGGCACGGCGGTGATGCCGCCGCCGGAGACCGGGTCGCCGCCGACCGTGGTCGCCGGCGGGGTGGCGGCTGCGGACCCGCGCGGCGTCCACCCGGCGTCGGCGCGCGCGACGTCCGGGAAGAACCGGGCGCCGCTCTTGCTGGGCGTTGGCGCCGTCATGCTGGCGCTGATCGCCGCCGGTATCTGGGTGCGCCAGCAGCAGGGCAACAAGTCGAGCCCTCCCGTCGCCGCCGGCGCGGCAAGGGGCGCAGGTGAAGGCGAAGGCGAAGGCGAAGGCAACAAGACCAAGGCCTCGGCGAGCATCGGCGACGATCGCGCACGGGTCGCGATCGCGGCGCGCGCCGCGGGCCAGGAGCGAGCGCTGCCCACGGCGTCTGATAGTGGAAATGCCGCCGTGGCAGCCGCGCAGCCCACGGGGAAGGCGGCGGCCAAGCTGCCCGACCCGGCCACCGTCAAGAAGGGCGGCGCGCGCGCGGCTCACGCCGCCGTTGAGTCGATTCCTCCCGAGGTGGCCGCCCAGCTCGTCGAGGCCGACCGCCTGCTGGCCGCCGGCGACGCCGCCGAGGCCATCCGCAAGGCGCGCCAGAGCTTCTTCACCCTCAAGACCGATCGCGGCTGGGCGCTGCTGGCGCGCGCCTTCTGCGCCAGGGGAGATCTCGAGAACGCCAAGGCCAGCTTCCGCAACCTGCGCGCCGGTGCGCCCGACCGCGCAGCGGCGGCGCGCGCGTGCAAGGCGCACGGCATCGACCTGCGGTAAACGCGCACGCCGCAGAAAAGAGCGCGGACCCTCACCCTGGCCCTGCCATGAAAGTGCGCCAGGCTGGCGTCGAACGGGATCGATCCCCTCTCCCGCGGTCCGCCGCGGGGGATGGTCAGGGAGGGGGCAGACCTTGCGGAGGGCCGCGGCTCGCGCGGGCCTCGACACTCTCCATCGAGCGGCAAGCTTCGATCACCCGCCCCCGCGCCCGCCTCTTACCTACCGCCGCCCAGCGCGGCGCGCATCAGCCCCGCGACCTCGACGATGCCCGCCCGACTCGACACGATGGTCAGCGGGGCCAAGGTGCGCTCGAGGAACTTTGTCTGTTCGGTGTCGTCGAGGTCGGCGAACAGCAGGGCAGGCAGGGTCACGCCGCGCGCGCGCAGCTGTCGCAGGATCAGGATCCCCTGCGTCTCGGCCAGGCGCTGGCGCGAGCCCGGATCCAGGCCTGGCGGCGCCGGCCCGGCCTCGTCGACGAGGCGATCGGGCGGCGTGCGCCGGAAGTCCAGGTCCAGCAGCAGGCCGCGCGCCTGCCCGGCGCCGGCCGCCGCCAGCGCGCTCGCGTAGTCACCCGCGGCCGCGAACCGGAACGCGTCGTCCAGGAAACGCCGGAAGCGATCGAGGTACTCGCTGCCATCCTCGCACACCACGAAGCAGGGCCGCGCCGCGCTCACACCGGAAAGCATGCGCCCACCTGCTTGTGAAAGGGCGGCGACTCGGGCCGTACCAGCATGTGTCCGCGCCACTGTCGCACCAGATCGCGCACGATGGCCAGCCCGCGGCCACTCTCGCGCGCCTCGATCGCCTCCAGCGTCAGCTCGGCCGCGGCCGAGTCGCCGACCAGCAGGCGCGCCACCTGACGGCCGGTGACGTCGCGCTCGCGGTCGACGCGCACGATGACCCGCCCGTCGTCACGTCCGGCCACGGCCGCCTGGGCGTTGCGCAGCAGGTTGGTGAAGATCGCGTTCAGCGCGCCGCGCTCGACGGGAAAGTCGACCGCCAGCTCGCCCAGCATCAGCGCGGGCGCCGCCCAGCCGCCGCCGGCGCGCCGGGTGCTGGCCTCGACCGCGCCGATCCAGGAGCCGACCTCGCCGGCGTCGAGGCGGGTCCGCGGCCCGAGCTCGAGCAGCGCGCCCAGCCGGTCGGCGTGGGTGCCGCGCAGCTGCCCGTCGATGGCCAGCAGGGCGGCGTCGTCGGCGCGCGCGCCGGCGTCGGCACGCGACCGCCGCAGCAGCGCCTCGGCGCGCGCCAGGTCGCGCGTCAGTGGTCCGAAGACCGGCTCGCGGCCAAGCGGCCGCAGCGTCATGCCCTGGCCGCGCGCCGCTTGCGCCAGGCGACCATAGACCCCGGCCACCACCGCCGACGTCGGCTGCGGCTCGGTGAGCGCGCGGCAAAGGTCGGCGCGCGACGCGGCCGGGTCGGCGACCAGCCCCAGCACGCCGGCCCGATGCTTCAGCACATCATGGCGGATCTCCGCGACGGCACGCCCGACCTCAGGGAACAACGACGGCGATCGGCGCAGCGCCGACGCGACGGTACGGCCGCGCCAGCGCCGGCGCGCGATCACCGCCGCCAGCAGCAGCGCCAGCGCCACGGCCGCGACCTCCAGGCGCAGGCGGCGCTCGCGCTCGCTGCGCTCCTCGGCCTGGCGCGCCGCCGCCCAGCCGTCGTGCGCGGCGCGCGCGGCGGGCACCCAACCGTCGGCGTCACCCGCGGCCGCGGCCAGCGCCAGCGCGCGCTCGGCCCCGGCCAGTGCCAGCGCCGGTTGTCCATCGGCGGACGCCAGCCGCGCCAGCGCCCAGTGGGCGGCGGCGACGCCGCGCGCGGCCGCGCGCTCAAGCGGCGCCCGATCGACCCGGCCGAGCTCGGCGTCCGACAGGCGGGCGTCCAGCCGCGCCAGTCGGGCCAGCGCCGGCGCGTCGCCGGCCGCGGCCGCCAGCGTGTAACAGTGGTGCGCCGCCGCGCGCTGCTCGGCGTACTCGTGCACCAGACCCATGGCGCGCAGGCGGTCGGCGGGGCGTTCGGCCGTGCAGGTGCCGCCGAGCGCGCTCAGCGCGACGTCGGCGCGGTCTTCCAGCAGGCGGATGCGGGCCAGCAGCTCGGGCGCCGGCTGGCCCTCGGCGCCCGCCAGCCCGGCGCGCAGCGCGCGCGCCTCCGCCAGGTGCGCGGGCTGCGGCTCGCGCGCCACGTAGGCGACCAGGTCGGCGACCGCGCCCGCCCGATCGCCGGCGCCCGCGCGCGCCAGGGCGCGCGCGAAACGCGCCTCCTGCACGTCCAGCGCGACCGCCCGATCGATCCACGGTGGCGTCAGCGTGTCGGAGACGCCCTCCTTGCCCAGGCGGCGAACGCCGGCGGCCAGCGCCCACAGCGCCGGTCCGTCGTCCCACAGCCCGGTCACCGTGTCGGACCCCACCTGGCCGGTCAGCGCGTAGGCTGTCACCGCCGCCTCGACATAGGTCGGTGATTCGGCCAGCGCCTGCAGGACCAGATCGCGCCCGAGGCCTCCCGGATCGCCCACCTCGATCCACTCCTCGGCCTCGCGATAGAGAGCGCGCGCGTGCTCGCTGGCGCCGCCCGCGTGGGGAGCGGCCGGGGCCGGCGCCAGCGCGGCCCGCCGCCTGGCCAGCCGCGCGCGCAGCGCGCGCAGGTCGTCCCACGACGGCTCCAGGATCAGCGCGTTGTGCAATGCCTCGTCGGCGCGCGCCGCTTCCAGGGCCCCGCCGTGGGTGGCCAGCAGCCGGCCCAGCGCGCGCCAGGAGGCGGCGTCCGAAGGCGCGAGGTTGACGGCGATCTCGAGATCCCGCACCGCCTCGTCGACCCTCCCCAGCGACTCCAGCGCGCGCGCGCGCAGGAAGCGGGCGCGCGGCCAGCTGGGCGCGCGGCGCAGCAGGCGATCGAGGCCGTCCTGCGCCTCGCCGGCGCGTCCGGCGTCGAGCGCGCGCTCGGCGGCGGCCGCGTCCTGGTTCTGCGCGGCGCTGGGCGCCGGCGTGGGCCAATCCTCCAGCGCCTGGGCCCGCTCGTCGAGCGCGATCGCCTCCAGGAGGTCGAGCGCTCGTTTGCGCTGGGCGCGCGCCAGCGGCGGCGCGCCCGCGGCACCGGCCTCGGACAGCAGCGGCTGCAGGCGCGCGCGCGCCGCCGCGGTGCGACCGACCACCCGTTCGAAGTTCGCCAGGCGCAGCTGCAGCAGCAGGCGGCCCTTGTCGTCGGACTTGAGCGCGTCCAGTCCCTTGTCCAGGAAGGCGATCACCTGATCGCGCCGCTCCCAGCGCGACGGATCGTCGGCCAGCAGGTCGGCGAGGTTGACGTAGGCGTAGTACCGGCGCGGATCGCGGGCGATGGCGGCGCGCAAGGTCGCCTCCGCCTCGGCGCGCCTCCCCAGCTTGCCCTGCACGTAGCCGAGGTCGGTGGCGATGCCGGCGTTCTCGGGATCCTTCTCGAGCGCGCGCTGCAACAGGCGCTCGGCCTCGTCGGCGTGCCCGGCCTTGAGGCTCGCCAGCCCCTGCGCGTGCAGCGTGCGTGCGGTGGCCCGCGCGCTCGCCCCGGCCGCGCCCGCCGATGGTGCCGATGCGCGCGGCGCCTCTGGCGCGGCGGCGGTCCCGGCGGCCGCCGTCGACGCGGCGCCTGCGTCGGGCACGGCCGCGGGCTGGGCGCGGGCGGCGGGCGCGAACAGCAGACCCGGCAGCGCCAGCGCCATCAGGGCGGCGCGCGCGCGCGGCCCGCCGGTCATCGCCCCGCCCCGCGCAGGTCGCGCAGGCGCAGCCCCAGCTGGTTGAGGCGCAGGTGCACCTGGCGCGCCGAGCCGCGCGGCCCCAGCAGCTCATGCGCCATGCGCCCGAGGTCGCCGTCGCAGGCCTGGAACAGCGCGCGCAGGTACTGCTTCTCGACGTCGGCCGACACGCGCGCGAAGCTGCCGGCGGCGCCGAGCTCGATCTCGATGCGGCGCGCGCCGGACCGCCCGCGCACCGGCGCCGGCGCCGGCCCGGACGTCGCCGCGCGCGCCCGTCCGCCCGGCGACGGCGACAGCATCTGTTCGATCAGGCGGTCCGGGACGTCCAGGATCGCGGGCGCGCGCTCGGCCGGTGCCGCGGAGGCGGCCGCGTCCAGGTGCTGGGTCAGGCAGAACACCAGCGCGTTGCTGGCCAGCAGGCGCAGCTCGCGGTGATTGCCGGGCCAGGAGTGCTCCACCAGGCGCGCCAGCGCCTCGCGGCTGACGAAGACCGAGAAGGCGTCGCGGCGCGCCGCCGCCGCGCGCGGCCGGCCGAACACCACGGCGTGCGCGCTGTCATCGACGTCGTCGGGCGTGGGGAAGCGGGCCAGGAAAGCGCGCACCAGCGGCCGCAGCGGCTCGGCGCGCAGCGCCTCCAGAAAAGCGAAGCGCACCAGCTCGGGCAGGTCCTCGCGTCGCTCGCGCAGCGGCGGCAGCCGCAGTCGCGTCGCCGGGTTGAGGCGCATGTAAAGGTCGGCGCGGAAGCGCCCCTCGCGCACCAGCGCCTCGACGTCCTCGTGGGTGGCCGCCACCAGCTTGGGCGAGGCCGGGCGCGGCCGCGCGTCGCCGAGGCGCATGACCGTGCCGCGCTCCAGCACCAGGAGGAGCTGACGTTGCAGCTCGAGGTCCAGGTTGGCGATCTCGTCCAGGAACAGCGTCCCGCCGTGTGCCTGCTCGAAGACGCCGGCGTGATCCTCGACGGCGCCGGTGTAGGCGCCCCGGCGCGCGCCGAACAGGTGCGCCGGCAGCAGCGCCGGCGGGATGGTGCTGAGGTCGGTCACCACCAGCGGCCCCTTGGCACCCGAGCGCGGGTGGATCACGTGCTCGGCCAGGAAGCTCTTGCCCGTGCCGGTCTCGCCCTCGACCAGCACCGGCAGGGGCGAGCGGGCCAGCACCTCCATCTGGCGCCGCAGCTCGGCCATCGCGCGGGTGCGCCCCCAGAAGATCCGGCCCTCGCCCTCCTGCGCGTGGTGGTGCAGCGCCAGCGCGCGCGAGATCTCGGCCGCCAGGCTGCGGCTGTCGACGATCTCGTTTTCGCACAGGTAGACCAGGGGATCGGCGGGGCGGTCGGCGCCCAGGTCGGAACCGGTGGTGGTGAGCATCACCACCGGCAGCGTGGGGTAGGTCTGGCGTAGCCGTTCCAGGATCAGCAGGCCCTGGCGCCGGCGCAGCCCCTCCAGCGCCGCCTTGCGCGCCCTGGGCTCGACCGGCAGGGCGGACTTGTCTTCGGGCAGCAAGCGCTCTTCGGGCAGCGCGAAGTGCAGGTCGAGCACCACCAGGTCGGGCAGCGCCGACAGGCGCCCCAGCGCCTCGGCCGCCTCCTGCCAGTCGTGCGCGCACTTGAGCGGGCAGCCACGGTCGCGCTCCTCGCACACCAGACAGGGGATGCGCCGCTCGCAGCGGGTGATGGTGTCGAACTGGGGCAACTGTCGGTGCACCATCTCCACGGTCTGGTCGCGGTCGTCGATCACCAGCAGGCGGGGCACGTCATTCCTTCCTCCGGGCTCACGGGGTGGGTCACGGCTTCAAGGAGCGCGCCAGCTGCTGGGCGCGCGCCGTCAGGTCGTCGAAGGCCGGCTCCAGCGCCAGCACGCCGTCGAGCTCGCCCGCGGCCGCCGCCGCCGTGGCGCGCCCGAGCGCGGCGGCGAACGGCCCCAGATCCAGGCCGGCGGGCGCCTCACCGGCCAGGCCGGACCACAGCACCGCCGCGGTGGTCGGTCGACCCTCGTCGTCGATCAGGCGCGCGACCAGCTCGCCGGGCGCCGGCGCGCCGCCCGCGTCGCGTCGATCGCGCGCCGGCCAGACCAGGCGTTTCACCAGGTCGTGGCGCAGGCGCGCCAGCCAGGACGCGACCTCGTCGGGCGGGGCGGGCGGCACCAGCTCATTCTATTGAAATCGTCTACGAAAGATAGATGGGTTCATCTGGCGCTGCCGGCAGGGCCGCGCGGCGGGGCCCGCGACGCGGGCACGGCGGCTGCAAAAGCCGGGAGGGTCACCGTCTTCGACCCCAGACAAGGAGCTCCCCATGTTCCTCATGACCGGCCTCGATTTCATCCTCAACGCGCGCGCCTTCGCCGGCGAGCGGGCAGCCGCCAGGTCGTCGGCGATCGACGTCGGTCGCCGCATCGTCAACCGCGAAGTGGTGGGCGGCGAGAGCCCCGAGAGCCCGTTTCGCGCCGGTGAGGTGGTCTATGCGCACAGCACCGTCGCCGGGCAGGGGGCGGGCTTCATCGAGCACGTGTGGACCTGCGACGGCGTCGAGGTCGCCCGCCACTACATGCCGATCGGCACCGACCGCCGCTGGCGCACCTGGTCGCGCCACCGCCTGCACGCCGGCGACTACGTCGTCGAGGTCTTTGCCCCCGACGGCCGCCGCCTGGCCCGCCACGCCTTCACCGCCTTCCCCAGCGCCTGACGCGCGCGACACCACCCACCGCGAACCCGGACCAGGAGAAGATCATGCAACGGATCAAAGGTATCGTTCACAAGGGCTACGTGTTCGTACGCGCCGGCGCGGCCGCTGTCGTGCTCGGCCTCATCGAGACCTTCGGCAGCCCGCGCGGGCGCCGGCTGCTGGCGGTCGGCGTGCTGATCGGCGGCGTGCTGCTGCTGGTGCTGCGCCCGCCGGTGCAGGTCGTCGCCGCCGGCGAGGTCGGTGTGCGCGTCAATCGCCTGAGCGGCGGCCTCACCGTGCTGGCCGACGGGCCGTCACTGGTCTTGCCGCTGGTGCACGAGCTGCGCCGCTACTCGCTGCGCGACCAGGTCTACCGCCCGTCCGGCAGCGCGTCGGCGGAGGGCGCGACGCCCTTCCAGACCGTCGAGGGGCTTTCGGTCGGCGTCTCGGTCACCGTGCGCTACGCCCTGGACCGCGATCGGGTCGCCGACGTCGCGCGCCGCCTGCCGGCCGACGTGGGCAAGGATCTGATCGAACCGGTGGTCGACGGGGTCCTGCACCGGTCGCTGTCCAGGCACACCGTGCGCGAGGTCTTCACCGAGAAGCGCGTCGAGATCCAGGACGACGTCGAGCAGGAGCTGCGCGGCCTGCTGGCGCGCGACGGCGTCGCCGTGCGGTCGGTGTTTCTGGGGCACGTCGACCTGCCGACCCAGTACCGGGCCGGGCTGGAGTCGCTGCTGGCCGAGGAGCTGGCCAGCGAGAAGATGCGCTACACGCTGCAGCTCAAGGAGAAGAAGGTCAAGGAGACCTCGCTCGACAGCGACGCGCTCAAGATCCAGCGCGAGAAGGCCGCCGAGGCCGCCGCGTCCGAGGAGATCATCGCCGCCAAGGCGCGTGAAGAGGCGATGAAGCACGTGCTGCCGCTCAAGGAGAAGGAGATCCAGCAGCGCCGCCTCGAGGCCGAGGCGCGCAAGGTCCAGCGCATCAAGGACGCCGAGGGCGACGCCGAGGCACGCAAGATCGAGGCGACGGCCGAAGCCGACACCCGGCGCAAGCTGTCCGACGCCGAGGCCTACCGCATCGAGGTGACCGGCAAGGCCAACGCCGAGCAGCTGGCGCGCGACTCGGCGCTGATCGCCAGGAACCCGCTGCTGATCCAGAAGACCCTGGCCGACAAGCTGTCCGACAAGATCCAGGTCATCGTCGCGCCGCCGTCGGCGGGCGGCTTCTTTGCGGGCGGCCTGCTCGGCATGCAGGCGTCGGCCGGACACACCAGGCCGGCCGGCGGCGCCCAGGCGTCGGCGGGAACGCCGGCCGCCGCCGCCGCCGCCGCGGAGGCCGAGTAACATGACCGCCGCGGTCTTGCTGGTGGCCATCGTCGCCGAGGATCCCACGGTGATGCGCAACGCCCCGCGCGACGACGGCGCGCCGCAGGCGACGCTGTGGCGCGGGGACTGGCTCGAGGTGCGGGGCGAGACCGCGGGCTTCCTCGAGGTCTACGACCACCGTCACGAACGGCCCGGCTTCGTGCGCGCCGGCGTGGTGCGCGTGCACCGGCTGGACGAGGCGACCGCGCCCGAGCTGCGCGCGGTCGTGCGCTTCCTGCGCGACGCGCCCGGCAGCGAGTCGCTGGGCATCGGCTACGCGGCGCTGTACCTGCGCGCCGCGCCCGCGGGCGTCGACAGCAGCGAGGTGCTGGCCGCCATCGGCACCATGGCGTCGCGACTGGCGCGGCGGGCCTCGGCGCGCCAGGCCGCGGGGCGTGACCGCGTCCTGCCAGGCGCGTCGCCGGCGGCCTCGGCGACCGCGGCGCAGGTCGAGGTCGCCGAGCACTACGGTGTGCACTTCCGCAGCATCGAATCGATGGTGGGCGGGGGCCGCGCGCGCCTGTGCTACGACGGCGAGGCCTGGGAGCGAGTGCGGGCGGCGGGGGCGGCGCCGGCGATCGAGCGCGCCCGGGCGGCGCTGTTCCTGGCCGGCGACAGCTGCGCGGGCGACGCGGCGGTCGCGGCGGTGGCCGCACCCGCCGACCAGCGCGCCTGGAACGACCGGCGCGTCGACGCGCTGGGCGGCGTCGATCCGGCGGCCCTGCCCGCCTACCTCGCGGGGCGGGTGAGATTGCGGCGCGCCGAGGCGCTGGCCTGGCGCGCCTACGATGAGGCGCGCAAGAGCGGGCTCGCCGGTCGTGGTAGCCGCGGCGGCAGCAGCGACGGCGCCGCGCGCGCCGAAGGGGCCGCCGTTCGCGAGCTGGCGCTGGTCGACCGCGGCCTGCTGGCGCCCGAAGACCTGGACACCTTCCACGACGTCGCCGTGCGGGTCGCCTCCGCGCGCTGGGCCGTCGAGACCCCGCCGCGCGACACCGGCAAGCGGCGCTTCCGGATCGCGGTCGAGCCGCGCGCCACCGGCGAGAGCTGCGTGCGCGTGCTCGAATCCAGCGTCGCTCCGGGCGGCGCGGGCGCCGGTGGCGCCGCCGCGGCGTCGCGCCTGGTCGGGGAGCGCTGCACCTACGGCGTGGTCTGGCCGAGCGCGCTGCGCTGGTCACCCGCCGGCGACGCCGCCACCATCGCCGTGCAGCCGCTGCCATCGTGGACCGAGCTGTGGGTGATCCGGCGCGGCCGCGCGGCGCCGCTCGCCGCGGTGGCGCCCGCGAACGGCAACGCCGGGCCCGCGCCCACTCCGTCTCCGGCGCCCGCCGCCACCTGGACCATCGAACCGCTGGTCCCCGCCGCCCGCGATCCCGGAGCCGGCTACGTCGAGACCGCCGGCTTTTCCCCCGACGGCGCGCACCTGCTGGTGGTGCGCGAGTCACGCGCGCCCGGGCACGCCCAGCGCCGCTTCCAGGTCCTGTCGCTGGCCACCCTGGCCGTCGAAAAACAAGCCGGCGGCGCCGACCGCCTGCTGGCCTTCAAGCGCTGGAGCGCCGCCTGGTGGCGCTCCGGCACCCTGGCGCTGCGCTGAGGCGAGCGTGGCGTTGGGTCTCGCAAGGCCTGCCCTGCTATGAAACAGGGACGGTAGGTCGCTATGAAAGAGGGCGAGCCGCGTCGGTTAGAGCCACGGTGAAACCGAGGGCTTTTAGCTGGTTAGTGAGGTTGGCGACGCGTGCGCGCACGCGATGA
>DASRQZ010000124.1:0-15783 GCA_035696125.1 Polyangia bacterium | reverse complement strand
CGTGCTCAGCATAGCCGGTGCCGTGGCGATGTGGGACGCCAGCCGCGCCTGGTATCCGCTGGCGCTGGCGGGCAGTGCGTTTCCGTGCGCCTGGTTGGGCGGCCGGCTGGTTCGGCGGCGTGCCTCACCCGCCTAGCTTGGTAAGCCAGCGTCGAGGGGTGCTCGACCTCGATGCGGGCACAGACGGGCGCGGCACTGGGCATTCCGTAGCCAGCCACCGGTCACACCCGCGAACACACGGTGCATCGATTCTACCGGCGCCGAGCTCCACCCGCGATCGACGCCGCACTGGCGACTGTTTATGCCTTCGGATCCAAGCACGGCCGGTGCCAGACCATCTCTGCCGGTTCTCTCTCGTCGAGAAGCGACCGAGGCGAGACATCAATGCCGCGGTGGTGGTAGTCGGTCGTCGCAGGGTCCGTGATCAGCGGGCCGAGGGGCTGGGCAAGCTACCGGCAACAATTGCTAGGCGCTGGTCTCAGGCACTACTCTCTCGCGATGAGGGTCGAGGAAGCGCGAGTCTTGCTCGAAATTGGAGAGGGGCCCATGCAGCCCGGAGCGGTGGGGGCCGCCTACCTGCAACGAGTGCAAGCGGTCAGGCTCGACATCAATCCCGATGAATTCATGCGGCTGCGCAGCGCCTACGAGCTGCTGAGCCGTGGCGGCACCGCCCCGCCGGGCGACGTGACAGCAGCGCGCGCGGAGCTGGCCGCGCGGCCCGACGCGGTGGACGCGCGATGGCGCCTGCTGTCATATTTTCCCTACGGGACACGTCCGGAAGCGGCTCCTATCCTCGGTGAGGGCGCGGAGCGACAACCCGACGCGTTCCTCGACGAGCTGTTGTTTCATTTCCCCGAGAAGGTCACGGGCGGCGTTCTTCGCGGGGCGCAGCACGGCGCGGGGTTCGGACGGCTCCTGCTGATAGCGGACGTTCACGCGGTCCAGGGACGACCCGCGGCCGCACTGGAGGTCTTTCGAATCGCCATGTCAGCAGCTGACTTGCATTCCCCCGCGACGCTGAAGCTGGCGGCGCGCCCGGTGATGTCGCTGCACGAGCACGCACAGATCGACGCCGCCCGCGAAGCCCTGTCGCTGCTGAAGCAACGCGCGGGACAGGCAGCGCTGGACGAAGCACGAAACCTCGATTGGAAGATGGCCACGATCTTCAAGATCGCCGACGAGCTCGGTAACCTTGGCCTCTCGCTCCCGTTCGATCTCCGTCAGGTGGCCGCGCGTGCGGCAAAACGCGGTGACTTCGACAACGTGCCTTATGAGGCGCGCGCCGCCACCGGGCACTTGAAGCCGCGCGAGGTCCGGCGGTTGAGCGCGCAGCTCAAAATCGAGGCGCCCACGCTGGCGAAGACATTCGCCCTCGATGTCCCTCTGAAGGGGACGCTAGATTTTCGACATCCCCTCTCGTGGGTGACGATCGTCGTCATCCTGTTGGTCGTCGTGCGGCTGGCTCTATTCGTTTACCGAATGACCCGCGACCCGATGGCCGACACCATGAAGATGCTCGACTCGGTGACGAAGGAGATGGTGAACGGTCGGGTCGAGGAGATAAGGCGCGCCTGCACTGATCCCGACAGCGAGCGCTGTCGCTATTACCGCACTCTGTTTTCGAATCAGGCCCGGAACGAGGGTGGCGCGACGGGTGCCAACCCAACGAGACCCGACGGCGGACTGGAGTTAGACGAAATCGGGAGCATCGGAGCTCAGTCCGGAACGCCTGGGAAGTCACCGACGCATCCACATCAACCGCGCAGCGCCCACGCCTTCCCTTGAGCCGCGCGCGATTGGGCGTCCATTTTCGAGAGGAAGACGTAACGGTCGGCGAATTGGCGAATACAGTGTGGACCCGACCGGCGAGTGGTTCAGTTTCAAGGGTTTGATTCCGCCGTGTTCCGCCGGGGTAAATTCTTGGCGAGCGCGGTTCTTGATCGTTGACCGCCCATCACCGGCACGACAGAGTCCGCACCGATGCGAAGGACAACGATCGGGCGCGTGATCGTTCGCGTTTGCCTGCGCGTTTGCCTGCGCGTTTGCTCGCGCGTTTGCTTGCGCGTTTGCTTGACTATCGGGATGGCTTCGGGCGCGTCGACGGCGAAGGCCGAAGTGGTGCGGACCGGCTATTCGGTCATCGTGGCAGCCAGTAGCGGTAAGTGTCTGGACATCAGCGGAGCGTCCAATACCCCCGGAGCCGCGGCGATCCAGTGGCATTGCAACTTCAACCCAAACGAACAGTGGACGCTGCAGCCCCGTGGCGGCGCGTTCCGCATCGTCGAACAAAGCAATGGGCAATGTCTGGCCACCGCCGGCGGAAGCACGGCGTCCGGGGCGGGGGTCGTACAGACGACCTGCACGGGCGCCGCCACCGAACAATGGACGGTGGTACCTGCGGGGGTCGGGTACCAGCTGGTGAACCAGGGGAGCGCGCTGTGCGCCAACGTCAGCGGAAACAGCTCCGCCGACCTCGCGACCATCGTGCAGTCCCCGTGCTCAACCGCCAGCAACTTCATCTGGAGTGTCGCGTCGGGGCTCATCACGCCGTCAGCAGCGGTCGTGGCCCAGGCGGACCACAGCGGGCAATGCCTGAACGTCAACGGCGCCAGCACGGCGTCGGGCGCGAACATCATTCAATGGCCGTGCGCGGGCGCCGCGAACGAGCAGTGGAAGCTGGTGCCGGCTGGCACCGGGTATCAGGTCGTTTCGGTGAACAGCGGTCTTTGCGCCGCGGTCAGCGGGTCCAGCAATTCGACCGGCGCGAATGTGGTTCAGGTGGCTTGCTCGCAGGCTGCCAACATGATCTGGACGCTCAACGCGGCCGGGGGCGCCTACCAGCTGGCTGCCCAGCACAGCGGACAATGTCTGACGGTGTCCGGAGCGAGCCAGGCCAACGCCGCGCTGGTGGTCCAGAATACCTGTAGCAGCGGCGCTCTCAATCAGTTGTGGAGTCTGTCTGGCGCGACGATTCCGTCGAGCTGGTCCGGGGTCCAGAGCCTGGCGGTCAACCCCATCGCGGTGGCGAACCTGCCCACCGGCAAACTGCTGATGTGGTCGGCTTACGACCAGTACACCTTCCAGGGTGACATCGGGAATGCCACCAGCAGGACGTTCACGTCGGTATTCGACCCGGCGACCAGCAGCTCGAGCTCGATCCTGGTCACCAACACGGGCGACGACATGTTCTGCCCGGGCACCGCGAACCTGCCGGACGGACGGATCCTGGTCAACGGCGGTAGCAGCAGCCCCAAGACCAGCATTTACGATCCGAACACGGGGACCTGGTCGTCGAGCGGCCTCATGAACATCTCGCGGGGATACGAAGGCGACACGCTCATCTCGACCGGTTCGGTGTTCACGCTGGGAGGCTCGTGGAGCGGCGGACAGGGGAACAAGAACGGCGAGCTGTGGACGAACGGGGTGTGGAGCCGCCTGACGGGCGTGACGGCGGCACCGGTGACCGGACCCGACCCGCAAGGCGTCTATCGCGGCGACAATCACCTGTGGCTGTTCGCGACCAGCGGCGGCCAGGTATTTCACGCTGGACCCAGCGCGGCGATGCATTGGATCACGACCACCGGCAGCGGAACGATCAGCTCCCCCGGCAACAGAGGCGACGACAACTACGCCATCAACGGAAACGCGGTCCTCTACAACGTGGGGACGATCTTGAAGGCCGGCGGGGCGCCCGCCTACCAGGACACGACCGCGACTGCCTCGTCGTACGTGATCAAATTCACAGGCGGCGTCACCGTCACAAAGGTCGCCCCCATGGCGTATCCGCGGGCGTTCTCGAACGGCGTGGCCCTGCCGAACGGGCAGGTTCTGATTGTCGGGGGCCAGACCACGCCGGTGCCGTTCTCGGATAACACCGCAATCCTGGTCCCGGAGATCTGGGATCCCGCCACGCGTGTTTTTCGCACGCTCAAGCCCATGCAGACGCCCCGCGTTTATCACAGCACGGCCATCCTCCTGCCCGACGGACGGGTGTTCGTGGGCGGGGGCGGCCAGTGCGGCCAGGGCTGCTCAGCCAACCACTTCAACACCGAGATCCTGACGCCGCCCTATTTGCTGAATCCCGACGGGAGCGCCGCCTCGCGCCCGACCATCTCCTCGGCGCCGTCCACCGGGAGCGTGGGCGGGACCCTGGCCGTGACCACCGGCGCCCCGGTCACGTCGTTCGTGTTGATGCGGCTGTCGTCGGTCACACACACGGTGAACAATGACCAGCGGCGCATCCCGCTCGCGATTCAGTCGACGAGCGGGACGTCGTCGTACACGCTGGCAATCCCCTCCGACGCGGGGATCGTGTTGCCCGGGTACTACATGCTGTTCGCGCTGAACGCGCAGGGTGTTCCCAGCGTCGCTTCGACGGTGCGCATCGGTTGACCGGAAGGGGGCGGCGCCTGGCAAGGTTCACGGCCGTCGCGCTGGGGGCGATCATCTGTTCGGCGACGGCGGCGGCGCGGACGCGTGCCACAGCCGCGCGCGGGCGCGCGCTCTTCACCGGACGGGAACCGCTGGCCGGGCGGGTGCGAGACCACCAGAACGACTTGCCGGCAAAGGTCGTTGTTTGCCGGGGCTGCCATGGGACCGGGGCGGTTTCGGCCGACGCCGCGACGCCTCCCGCGCCCCCCATCGATCGAGCCCTGCTGCTGCAAGCACGGCCTCGCCGTGGCGGGCCACCGTCCGTGTACGATCGATCCGCCTTCTGTAAATTGCTCCGGACGGGGATCGATCCAGCCTACGTCCTGGTCGCCCGCGAGATGCCGGTCTTCGATGTCGACGACGCCCAGTGCGAGGGTCTCTGGCGGTTCCTCATCGGGGATGGGCGAGCTCGATGAGCCGCCGCGCGGAGCTTTCCAGGCGCGGTTTCCTCGTCGGGGTGGCTGCCGGTACATTGCCGGTCATTCGCGCGGGATGGGCAGCGGTGCCCGATCACGGGCGCATACGGCCGCCGGTGCCGGCCCCCGACCTCCCACTGGTTGCGCAGGACGGCGCGAGCACGACGCTGCCGCGGTTGCTCGCAGGGCGGGTGACGGCCCTCCAGGTGATGTTCACCGCCTGCTCGACGACCTGCCCCATTCAGGGGGCGATCTTCGCGCGCGTCCAGAAGCTGATCCCTGATCAACTGGCCCGCGGCATCCAGCTGGTCTCGCTCAGCGTCGACCCGGCGCGCGACACGAGCGCGGCGCTGTCACACTGGTTGCGCCGCTTCGGGGCCCGTCCCGGCTGGGTCGCCGCCTCACCGCGCCCTGCGGACGTAGATCAGGTGAGGGCATTCTTCGGTGCTGGCCGCACCGCAAGTGACAATCACTCGACGCAGATCCAGCTCTTCGACCGCACGGGTTACCTCATCTGGCGGACCGGCGAGCTCCCCGAGGCGGACGAGGTCGCCACCCTGCTTGGTCGAGTGTGACAGGCGGGCCGCCGGCCACGTTTGTGCGCTGGTGCACGGTACCAGCTCACCGACGAACGATCGCCAGCAGATCGGGCACGGGATAGCCGCCAGGGATGTCCAGCTGGCCAGCCGCGTCCACCGAGGCTGGCGCGACGCCCGACTTCGACGGCGCGGGCGCGCGGACAGCAGCCCCGACCGCGGCGGCGATCTGCGTCGACGGGCCGCCGTCGAACAGCAGGGCCGTGTGGAAGCCCAGCGCGGCCAGGCGCTTGCCCAGGGACCCCGCGTCGACGGGCTGGTCGGCGATCACCAGCGTCACCGTCCGGCCCTCGCGGTCGAGCGCGACCGCGGTGCGACGGGCGAGCTGCGGCTTCAGCTTGGGCACGGCGCCGTCGATCAGGATGCGCGGTCCGACCTGGATCGCGGCCTCGAGGTCGGCGCGCGGCTGGAAATCGCGCGAGTGAACGATGTGCGCGCGCTGGCTCGCGATGTAGAAGACGCCCCAGTCGACCTTGCCGCGCAGGGGGACCACGACGTCGCCGTGGGTCAGGCGCAGGCCCAGCGAACGGCCGTTCTCGTCGAAGAAGCCGCCGTTGACCACGGCGACCACCGCGCCCGGGCCCGCGCGACGGAGGATCTCGACGGCGGTGTGGCCCGAGCCCGGCAGCCAGATGCGCGCGTGAGCGGGGCGTGCGCGTCCCGCCACCACGACCTCGGCGGCGAAGCGTTCGAGATCGAAGCGAAGCAGATCCAGACGCAGGTCGCCGTCGTCGCTGGTCGCCCGCTCGGCGCCGGGCGCCAGCTCCCGCCAGATGGACGCGGCTGACCCTGCGTCGGCGGGCGCCGCCGCGCCGGCCACGCCGTGGAGCAGCGTCGCCGCAGCCGCGATCAAGCTCGACCGATGCGCCGTGGACACGCGAGCAGGAGAGTAGCTCAGTCCACGACCTGAACACGACGGGAAAGCGGACCTCCACCGACCTGCCCCCGGTGGGAGCGCTCTGTCAGCGGAACACGTTGGCCCAGATGTCGAACTCGGAGCCGTAGTACCAGACCGCGACCGCCATGCCGTTGGCGGACACGGCCAGGGCGTGGGCGAAGGCGCTATGCAGGTTCTGGTTGTCGATGCGGGTGGCTGCGCCCAGGACGCCGGTCGCGTCCATCCGGCGCGACCAGACGTTGGTCAGTCCGTTGGTGCCGGTCTTGCGCCAGATCACCACGGCGTTGCCGGCGGAGTCCATGCCCACCTCGGGCGAAACGTCGTCGGTGCCTGGGGTGCCCTGCGATTGGTTGTCGAGCTCGAGCATCATGGGCGCATCCCAGGTAGCCTGACCGGCCCGGTGCCGGCTGATGCGCGCGTTGAAGGCGCCGCTGGCGATGGCCTGCGACCAGACCACCACCGAGTTGCCGGCGTTGTCGATCGCAACCTCGGGAACCTGGTAGTAGTCGATCAACGACGAGGTCGAGATCAGCGTCGGCGTTCCCCAGGCGCCGTTCTCGTAGGTGCGGGTCCAGAGCTCGAGCGCCGTCGTGGTGATTTGCCGCCAGCTGGCCACGCCGTTGCCGGATGCGTTGACCGCGACGTGCCCGGAGTCGGCGGCGCCGGTCGTGAAGGTCTCGATGGTCATCGGCGTGCCGAAAGCACCGCCGGCGAAGCGCGCGATCCAGACGCTGTTGTTGAAGTCATTGCCGGGGTCGGGCTGGATGGGAGGCTGCTCCCAGATCACGAAGCCATTGCCGGTGGCATCGAGCGCGACCGTCGGGGTGCGATCGCCGATGTCGGTGGCGTCCCTGATCATGGTCTTGGCCGACCAGGTGGTGCTGCCCGCCAGGCGGCGGCTGCTCCACAGGATGTATTCGTTGCTGCTCGGTCTGACGTGATTGTTCTCGGTCCAGACCGCGACGGCGGTGCCGTTGGCGCTGACCGCGAGGTGCACATCCGCGGCGTTGCTGCTGGAAAGGCGGACCGGCGTCCCCCACCCGCCGCCGGCGGTCGAGGTGACCGCCAGGATTCCTTGATCGGCGCTGAGGGGAGCTCCCTGCCAGGTCACGGTCGCCGTGCCCTGGGCGTCGAGCCCGACGCTGACCCCCTGACCGCCCGCGACCACCACCGGCGCCTCGGTTCCCCACAACCCGGTGGCGGCGTTGTAGCGGTTGAACCAGATCTGGGTCCCGTGCTCCCAGACGGCGATGGCGTTGCCACTGGCGTCGATCGCCACCGCGGGCCGGAGGTCCTGCTCGTCGATGTTGTTCTCGGCCTTGACGGCGGATTGCCAGGCGCGCGCCACGATCGGCGGCGCGTCGGTCCCGCCGTCTACCCGGCCGCCGGTCCCGCCGCCCACGTCGCTGCGCGTGTCCGCTCCCATATCGACAGCGGCGTCAACCAGGCCGCCGGCATCGGCGCCTCCGTCGCTGGTCGAAGGCGGAATCGGGAGCAGGAGCAGCTGCAGCATCTCGGTGGTGGCCTGGCCCGGCGTCACCGTGACCTTCACCGCCTCGGAGCGCGCGATATCCTGGCTGCTGGCCCGCCCGGTGGCCGCGACAGAAATTTCGCCGCTCACCTCCGCCGGGACCAGGAGCCCGGCCTCCAGCGACGTCGCGCCGCTGGGCCAGTCGAACGTTGCCTGCTTGACCTCGCGGGTTCCTTGCGTCGCGGTCACTGCCACCGAGGTCAGGCCGGTGACGCCGGCCCCCGCGCTGAGATGCAGGCGCACGTTCGACCGCCCGGCCTCTTTACAACCCACCGCCAGAACGGCGAGGAAACAACCGCCCAGCACCGCGGCCCGCGTGGTCATCCTCCGGCGCGCTGTCATAGGCAGATCCTCCCCATGTCGCAGGGTGCGTCGACCTTCCTGGTGAACAGCCCGGCGGCCGCCGCGCCGCCCACCCCGGCGACGATCACGCCGCCCACGATGGCCCAGAACCACCAGCGGGTGTACACCGGCCGCGCCTCTTGCTGCCCCTGTTCCTGGTCCGGCGCGGGCCGCGCGCTCAGATCGAGGGCGGGCTGCGTGGTCGACCGGGGCGCGACCTCGCGTTCGACCACCACGGCCGCCGCCGGCGGAGGGGTCGACGGCGCCGCGGCGACCCCGGGCGGGGCGCTGGCGGCGGCTGGCTTGCCGCCCGCGCTGTCCTTGCTGGCCTGGGTCGTCTTGAGCTGCTCCATCTCGGCGATGTAGCCCTCGATCTCGGCGCGTTCGGCGGGCGAGGTCCTGCGCGCCTTGCGCAGGTACTCGCGGAAGCTGCTGATCGCGCGGTCGGGCTCGCCCAGGTTCTGGTAGCAGCGGCCGATGTTGCGCAGGTAGTTGGGGTGCAGCTTCTCGGCATAGAGCTTGACGAAGATGTCGAGCGCGTCCTGATATCGCCCGGCGGCGAAGGCCTCGCGCGCCTTCATCTCTCGTGGATCGGGCGCGGCCTGGGCCACGGAGGTCCAGATAAACAGGGCGAGCACCCAGGCCGCACGGCTCAGCACGACAGCTCTCATCGGTTTCTCCTCATGACGTCCGCGGCGCGGATGTTGGCACGAGCCGGCCGCGGCGACGAGCGTTACCTTGGCAAAGTCCCAGGCCAAGGGTGAACGCTCGATCAGGACCAATATTTCCATTGGCGCTACTTCGCACCGCCCCACGGCATCTCCGGCGGAGCGCCCGACAGGCCCCGGACTCTGCGGGCCGGCGCGCGCCGGCGGCGTTGCCTCCCGGGCAAACAATGGCGAGATTGATGGGTAACCACCCGGCGGGAAACAGGAGGCGGCGCGATGAGCGACCAACCCGAGCAGAAGACCCATGCCCATTTACTCGAGCTTCTGAAGAGCTTCGACACCGCGATGCTGGTCACCCGCACCGGCGACGGTGCGATGCGGGCGCGGCCCCTGTCGCTGTCGGAAGAGCATGACCAGCAGCGGCTCTACTTCGCGACCAGCGTCGATTCACCAAAGGTAGGCGAGATCGCGGACGACCCCACCGTTCTGATCACCTTGCAGGACAGCAAGCGTTATGTCTCGATCGGCGGTACGGCCACCATCACCCGCGATCGCGGCCTGATCGACCGCCTCTGGCGAGAAGCCTGGAAGGTGTGGTTTCCTGCCGGCAAGGACGATCCGGCGCTGTGCCTGGTGGTTGTCCGCCCGACCGCGGCCGAGTACTGGGATCAAAGCGGGCTGAAGGGTATCAAGTACCTGTTCGATATGGCCAAGGCCTACGCCACGGGGACCACGCCCGACGCTGGCGCGTCCAGCGACAACCAGAAGATCAGCTTTCGCTAGTATCCTTGCCGCTGGTGTCCTCTACAGCACCGAACGGCTTGAAAGCTAGACCACCGCACAGGGACCTCTGGCTTCGGGCCTCGGACCTCCGGTGAAGAGTGCTCCAGAGGTCCGAGGCCCGAGGCCCGAGGCCCGAGGCCCTTGACCGGGTGCACGGCTCATTCAAACCGTTCGGTGTTCTAGTGAATGCGCCGGCGCAGCTCGTTGATCAGGTTGGCGGGACCGGCGAACAGCTCGTCGGGAAAACGGCGGCCCTCGATCATGTGGGCGTAGATCGCATCGGCCTCCTTGTCGTTGAGGGCCAGGCCGGAGATGTACTCGAGCTTGAGGCTGAAATCGCGGTTGACCGGCGTCCCCTCCAGCCAACCTGTCAGGTCACTGGCGCGCGCGGCGAAGGTGGCCAGCAGATCCACCGGTGAGCGGACCTTCACGTCGGCCAGCGACTGGGCGATGCGCGGCGAACGCGCCATCCGTTGCGTGATCCCGGCCAGGTCGAGGGGCAGCGGCTCTTCCCGGCCCAGCAGGACCACGTCGTAGCCGTTGCCGCCCACCGCGGAGTTCCACACCGTGCCGTTGGGGAACGCGTCCATGAAGGTGCGCATCTGGATCTTGATGGCGGCCTCGTTGGTCTCGTACAGCGGCACCCACTGCGTGGCGATGCCGCCCGGGTTGAGACGCGCGCGCACGATCGCGTAGTACTCGCGCGAAAACAGGATCGAGTTGCCGCGCACCCACGGATGAATCGGATCCGAGGTGATGATGTCGAACTTCTCGCGCGTGGTGGCCAGGAAGTGCCGGGCGTCGTCGAACACCACCTCGACGCGCGGATTGCCGAGGACGCCGTAGTTCTCGGCCGCGAACTGGCGCGCGGCACCGATCACGCGTGGCTCGATCTCGCAGATGACGATGCGCTCGATCTCGGGGTGCAAGGTCAGCGCGCCCGCCGTGACGCCCGCGCCCAGCCCGACGACCAGGGCGGACTTCGGGTGCGGGTGCGCCAGCGCCGACAGGTGTCCCAGCAACCGCTGCAGGCGCATGTCGTTGGGGTTGTTGCTGGCCTCGACGCGCCCCGAGACGTGGAAGTTGCGATAGCCATCCGGCGCGACGTGCACCGCCACCGTCGAAGCCGCCCCCTCACTGACGAACAGATACTTGTCGCGCGCGTTGACCCACCAGATGGCGCGGCCGTGCGCCATGAAGACCTGCGACACCCCCGGCAGCAACGCCACCGCCAGCGCACCCGCGGCCAGCGACCAGTATGACCAGGCCGGGAGCGCCAGCACGGACGAGCGGCCGCCCGACGCCGCCACACCCGGGTCGGGCCTGGACAGGCCGCGGAACAACATCGCCGCCGACAGGGCGGCGGCCGCGAGCAGGGCCTGGCTGGCCCAGCGCGTGCCCTGGTGCGGGATGGCCCAGAAGCTGACGCCGACCGCGGCCAGGATCGAGCCGATGGTGTTCGCCGCGTACACGTATCCGGTCGATTGTCCCGCGTCGCCGTGACCCCCGCCCGCCGCCGCGAGCGCGAACGGGAAGCTCGCGCCCCACAGGATGGCCGACGGCAGGATCACGTCGATGGCGCGCAGCACGTGCAGCGCGTGCAGAGGGCCGATCGGGGTGGCCGAGGTGGGCGACGCATAGGGCAGCACCTCCGCCAGCAACACGCCGGACAGGAACAGCGCGGGCACCAGCAGCAACTGGGTCATCGCCAGGCCACGCGCGGCATCGCGGCCCCGGCGCAGCCACCAGGCGGCCAGGGCGCTGCCGATGCCGAGCCCGCCCAGGAACACCGCCAGGATGATCGCGAAGGCGTACACCGTGGCGCCGAACAACAAGGTGAGGATGCGCGTCCAGACCACCTGGGCGCCGAGCGCGGTGAACCCCGACAGGGCGGCGGCGAGATAGATGTACCGGACCGGGTCCGTGGCGGGCGCACCGGACGCCGCGGGCGTCGCGGCCGCCACCGGCACAGCCGGGGTCGCGGGCGCGGCCGGCAGCGCGAGCGCTGACTGGGGTTCGGCCGGCACCGCCGCGACCGCCGCCCTCGATCCGAACGCCGCGCCGTCGCGGCCCAGGCGCCAGCCGGCGGCGGCAATGGCCAGGTTGAGCGCCACCGCCGCCAGCGTCGCGATCCAGACGTCGCCGTAGGCCAGCAGCACGAAGCCCGACAGCAGGCAGCCCAGCACCGCCCCGCTGGTGTTGGCGGCATACAAGGCCGCGAGCTGCGACGAGCCTTCGGGCCCGCGCGAATAGAGCCGCGCCACCGCCGGCAGGGTCGCGCCCATCAGCGCCGTGGGTGGCAGCAGCAACAACGCCGCGATCACCGCGCGCAGCGCGATCCCTAGCGCGCCGTAACCGAAAAGCCCGACGTAGACCGAGCGCACCACCGGCAGCAGCGCGGGCATCAGCAAGCCGAAGATGCCGATGCCCAGCTCCAGCGCCGCGTAGACCCGCAAGGGGTTCTTCGCCGGCGACACCACGCGCGCGAAGTACAGGCTGCCCAGGAACATCCCGCCCATGAAGCTGGCCAGCACGATGCCCACCGACAGCGCGGAGGCGCCGATCACCAGGCGCAGGAGGTGCAGCCAGACCACCTCGTAGATCAGGGCGGCGCAGCCGCTGGCGACGAAGAGCACCAGCAGGGGCCGGGTGCGGTCCCTGGCGGCGCCGGACGCCACGGGGTCACCGCCGGCGCCGCCGGTCCCGGTGCCCTGACCAGCGCGCGCGGCCAGCGCGCCGGCCAGGGCCAGCACCAACGCGGCCAGGATGAGCCCGGGGTAGCGCCGCGAGGGCGCATCGCCGGACTGATCGCCCTCCGAGGGGACGGCGTCGACCGGCGCGGGCGCGTCGGAGCCACCGCCCACGATCTTGAACGCGGGCGGAAAAGGCGCCGGCGGCGTGCAGTAAAGGGCCAGCTCCGACAGGGAGTAGAAGTTGTCGCCGCGGCCATCGCCGAAGCGCACGAAGCGCGCCTCGGTGGGCGGAACGGTCATCCAGCGCGCGCGCAGGCCCGGGCCCTTGCCGCCCAGCACGTTCTCGATCTGGGCGATCAGCTTGTAGCTGCCGGGGCTGCCGTCGTCGGAGCCGGTGACCTGATAGATATCGTTGGCGTCGGCCTGAACGTAGATCGCCCCGATGCTTCGCCGCTGCCCCAGGTCGTAGACGATCTCGGACGCACCCGAACGCAGCACCACGGCGGGCGCCGCGTCCCAGTTGGTCCCCTCGGCGGCGACCCAGCCGTTGGTGACCAGCGCGGGGTCGCCGGTGATCTCCAGCGCCGACGCGGGCGCGCGCCCGGCCAGCAGGTTCTCGGGCCCGCAGGTGCTGGCCGGCGCCGGCTCCGCGTGCAGCGGCGGCGTGAGCGCGGGGACGAGGGCGAGCGGGAGCGCGAGCGCGAACCCGGAAAGCGCCAGCACGGGCGACCGGCCGCGCCAGCGGCAACGTTGTCTGCGGACGATGGTCGATGGACTCATGTCAGGACGTCTGCAAGCGAAGGAAGCGCAATGAGGGGCGCCAGGGAGGTGCGGATGGTAGCCGACGCGCATCGAACCGCCAACGGATGGATCCGCAGGGCGCTCTCAGGAGGCGTGCGCGCGGCCAGGCTGCGCGATCGGCGGTTCAGCAACGGCAGCCGCGACGGTGTGGGCGCGCGGCGCGCCGGCCAACCCCACGCGCCGGCCCAGGTCGGAGGTGAATACCCCGTGTGGATCGTACTTGGCCTTGATGGCCAGCCAGCGATCGATCTCGGGATACATCGCGCGAAACGTCGCCGCCGCAAGGTACGAGTCCTTGCCCAGGTAGACCCGTCCGCCGGCCTCCAGCACCATGGCGTCCAGCCGGTGCAACAACGCCACCGTGTTCTGGCGGATGGGAAAATCGATGGCCAGGGTGTAGCCCTCGCGCGGGAACGACAGCACGCCGCCGCTCTGCTTGCCGAAGCGCTTGAGCACGTTGAGGAACGGCAGCTCGCCCGCCGACAGGATGGTGTCCAGGATGGCACGCATGCGCGCCAGACCGTCGGCGAAGGGGATGACGAACTGATACTGGGCAAAGCCGCGCCGGCCATAGCCGCGGTTCCAGTAGGCGATCTTGTCCAGCGGGTAGAAGAAGCCCTCGTAATGGCCGAACGCGGGCGCGCCGCGCAGGCTGCGCTGGATGAAGGCGTTGACCAGGCGGATGCTGATCGGGTTCAGCGTCAGCTCGGGCAACTCGAAGGGCACGGTGATCCTGGGCGGGCCCGAGACGCGCAGCGGATCGGCGCCCAGCCGCGCCGGCAATTCGGCGAGCGTCGCGTGCTCGCCCACCGACACCACGCCGCGCCCGAGGCGCGCGCCCTTGGCCATCACGTCCAGCGTCGCCACCGAATAGGAGAACGACCGGTCCTGCTCCTCGAGCGCGGCCAGCATCGACTCGAGATCGCCGACCCGGATCGCCTTCTGGCGAAAGTAGGTGGTCTCGATCCGGCGCAGGCGAAGGCGGGCGGCCAGCACCACGCCGAGCAGCCCCATGCCGCCGAAGGTGCCCCAGAACAGGTCGGGGCTCTGATCGCGGCTGGCCTCGACGACCTGGCCGCTGGCCAGCAGCACGGTCAGCGATTCGACGCAGCCGCTGAAGCAACCCTGCGCGTGGTGCGCCTTGCCGTGGACGTCGTTGGCGATGCAGCCGCCCACGGTGACGAACTTGGTGCCGGGCGTGATCATCGGAAACCAACCGCGCGGCGCGAAGTCGCGGATGATGTGCTCCAGGCTGACACCGGCCTCGCAGGTCAGAACCCCCGCGTCCGCGTCGAAGCCGAGGTAGCGATCGAGCCGCCCGAGGCCCAGCACCTGGCCGCCCGCGTTGAGCGCCGCGTCGCCATAGCTGCGCCCCAGGCCGCGCGCAATCGAGCCCGCGCGATCCAGCCAGGCCGCGACCTGCCCGGGAAGCTCTGGTTCGCGCAGCACGCAGTCGGCGCGCAGGTTGCCACCCCAGCCGGACAGGCGCGTGGTCACGGGACGCTCCAAGCCGGCGATCTTAGCCGAATCCGGCCGGCCCCGCCGGGCTTCGACCCGGGATGGGATGCCAACCTCGGTGCGGCTCAGCGCCGCGACGCGGCCTGGAAGGCGCGCAGGCGGGCGTTGCCGGTGCCGGAGGTCAGCGCCGCGAACAGCAGGCCGCGGAAGATCATGACGTAGTGCAAGCCGAAGAGCGCGATCGGTAGCGACCAGCGCGGCAGCCCCACCAGCAAGCCCACCACGCCCATCGGCGACGAGAACGTGGTGCCGAAGGTGATCAGCAGCTCGGCGGGGCCGTAGGCGTGCAGCCCGCCGCCCGCGGCCAGCGCCGCCGCCGCGAAGACCACATTGGGCAGCAGCCAGACCACCGGGTGGGCCAGCATGAAGCGGCCCGAGTCGAGCAGGAGCGCGAACGAACGTGAGTGTCCCTGGTACAGCAGCTCGGGCACGGCGTTGAAGAAGAAAGCGGTCGCGATGGCCAGGATCGCGGACAGCGCCGGCCCTCTGGGACCCTCGGCCAGCGGCGCGGTGAGCTGGCCGATGAGATAGCCGATGATGAAGAACGCGAACATCACGCTGATCACGTCCCAGAAGCGCGCCGCGAAGCTGCGCTTGAACTCTTCCCAGCGCAGGCGGATGTGCAGACCGGCGACCGCCTGCGAGATCAGCTCGAGGTAGCTCGACCAGCAGGCGGCCACGACCAGCGCCAGCAGAAACCCGCCCGCCATCCCCAGCGGGCGCAGCAAGATGCTGGCCACCAGGAAGAGGACGCCATAGACCACCAGCGACAAGGCCGCCGGCCAGGCCCGAACGGCGTGGCGCGCCGCCGTGACCAGCACGTTGAGATAAAGCGCGAGCATCGCAGCGGATGTTACCCCACCCTCCCCGATCGGCCACGCCGACGGCCACGCCGAGCCAAATGAAGTTCGGTTAAGGGGTCCTCCGTCGGGCCTCAGGCCTCAGGCCTCCGGCCTCAGGCGTCAGACTTCGGACTTCGGACTTCGGGGGCGTCGGACCTGGACTGCGGGGGAAACTCTTGCGACGCCACGGCCGATGAGTCTGGGTATGAGCAGAGAACCGTACCGCCTACGGGCGTTCGTATTGGCAGACGACCTCGTCCCCGA
>DASRQZ010000123.1:0-19513 GCA_035696125.1 Polyangia bacterium | reverse complement strand
GGGAGAGGGCAGGCCTTGCGGGACGCGAGCTCGTCAGATCCCTAAGGCAACCCCGGCGTCTCCACCCGCACCTCGTACAGCGCGTGCAACGTCGTCACGTACAGCGTGCGGCGGTCAGCGCCGCCGAAGGTGCAGTTGGAGGGCGGGGCCGGCATCGGGATCCGACCGGCGAAGCGGCCGTCACTTTCGAAGACCTGGATGGCGCGCACGTCGTCGCTATTGTTGGTGACGTAGATGCGCCCGCGGTCGTCGGCGCACAGTCCGTCGGGGACGTGCAGCTTGCCGCCGGGGACGCTGTGGCTGTCGATGAAAGGCGCCGCCTCGCCCACGCTACCGTCGGCGGCGACCGGCAGCTTCCACAGCCGGTCCTGGGCGTCGCTGCCCACGTACAGAGTCGCGCCGTCGGGCGACAGCAGCACGCCGTTGGGCATGTCGACCTGGAACGCGATCGAGACCGCGCCGTCGGGCGCCACCCGATAGACCGCGGTCGGAGCGTGGTCGCCCGGCCGCGCGCCCCATTTGGTGTCGCTGAAGTAGATGTTGCCGTCGGCGCGCAACGTCAGGTCGTTGGGGGCGTTCAGCGACGGCGGGTAGCTGTCGGGCAAGCGATCGACGACCACGCTGCGCTGGCCGCCTTCGACGCGCGCCAGGGCGCCATTCCATCGCTCGCAGGCCAGCAGGCGCCCCTGGCTGTCGACGGCCAGGCCGTTAGTGCTGGTGGGAGCGACCGGATACGGCAGCACCGAAACGGTCGTGGCGGTCGGATCGTATTTGTAGATCTTGGCGGCGGCGCCGTTCTGCTCGACGACGTCGGAGAAGATCAGGTAGCCACCGGCGGCGACCCAGAACGGTCCCTCCAGCGACACGAAGGGGATGCCCGAGGGGATGGCGCGGGGCGCGCTGGTCGCGATCCCCCCCGCGCCGGCGGTCAGCGCCGAGGTCGCGGCCAGTCTGGCCGCCGGGTCGGGCGCCGTCGTGGCGCACCCCGGCGACGCGACGATGGCCATCGCGCAAGACCCGGTCATCGCGACGGCAATCACGAACGCGAAGGCTGCCCTCAAGTTAGTCACGCCCGGCGATTTAGCACGGCCGTTCATCCATGGGAACAGCGGTGGTCGGCTCCTCCCCCGGGAGGTAACCCCCGTACGCCTCGGATTACGCCACGGTAACGAAAAAGACACGGAAGAGACGCAATTGCCCCGCGGTGGAGCCTCCTCGACCCGGCACTGCCGTTGCAATGGGCTGAGTCATCCCAGGTCGCCCCGTTCCAACCTGCGAATACAACGAAACAAAAAAAGAACCAGGTGGCCCATGACTGCTCTTTTCCTTGAATCGCCTGCGCCGCAAGCCGCCCCGACCCACCACGGCCTTGGTGCGGATCAATTCGAGCGTGAACGGCGCTTCTTGCTCAGCCGTGACGAAACCGTGGCGTTCCTGCGTGCCGTGAGCGCGAAGTGCACGCCAGAGCGCTATGAACAGACGCGCCCTCTTTCTTACACGCGCACGACCTACCTGGACACGGCCGACCTGTCCTATTTTCGCTCGTTCAGGAACGGGATGGCCCGTCGGCTGCGGCTGCGTGAGTACGCGGCGGCCTCGACCTTGAACGAGGTCCCGATGCTGACCGGTGTGTGTTGCCTCGAGCTCAAGCAGAGCACCGGCAGCGCGCGCTCCAAGGTTCGCTTCTCGGCGTCGCCACGGACGCTGCGCCGGATCCTGTCGGGCGATGCGCAGCTCGATATCGATGACGACAGCCCGGCTCAGCTGATGGCGCTGTCCGCGCTGCGCGCCGAGCTGGCCGGCCGCCGGGTCGCTCCCTGCCTGACCACCTGGTACCGGCGCACCTGCCTGACGGGCGAAGACGGGCGGGTGCGCATCACCCTGGACCAGGACCTGACGTTCTGTCACCCCGAAGCGCTGGGCGACGACGGCGAGCCGGCGGCGCCCGCGCGGGTGGTCGCACGCGGCCCGGCGCGCATCCTCGAGGTCAAGTACTTCGGCGACGCCCCGGCCTGGCTGGCGCGCGCCACGGCGCCGCTGATCGCCGCGCCGAGCTTCTCCAAGTTTCGAATGGGGGTGATGGCCCTGCAACGAAAGGCGGCGTGACGGCATGTTCGTGGTCTTCGAAGGGATCGACGGTAGCGGCAAGACGACCATCTCCAACCTGGTGGCCCAGAAGCTGCGTCAGGTCGGTGTGTCGGTGCGGCACGTGCGCGAGGGGGGCCAGTTCGCGTCGCGCGTGACCCAGTCGATCCGCGACCTGTGTCGCGATCCCCGCAACCTGGCCATCACGCCGCGTACCGAGTTGTTGCTGTACCTGGCGCGCGAGGTCCAGCTGCTGGAGGAGGTGGTCGCGCCGGGGCTGGGCGAAGCCGACCTGGTCATCGCCGATCGTTTTTTCTACACGGCCGAGGTGCTGGCCTGCCACGGACGGGGCCTACCCGAAGCGACGGTGCGTGCCATCGTGGACGCGACGCGCGCGGGCGCCGGGCACCCCGACGGCAGCGGCGCGGGCGGCACCGGAACGCTCGAGCCCGATCTGGTGGTGCTGGTCGACGTCGATCCCTCGGTGGCGCGCGGGCGCCGGAAGATCTCCAAGATCACGGCGCCCGATCGGCGCGCGCCCTCGCGCAAGGGGATGGCGGGGGCGGGCATGCAGACCAGGCTGCGCGACGGCTACCGCGCGCTGGCGGCGCGCGATCCCCAGCGCTGGTTCGTGATCGACAACTCCGACCAGGAGCTGGCGGCGGTGGTGGATCGCGTCGCGGCGCTGATCACCGTCGCGCGCGAGCAGGGCGTTCGCGAGGCGCTGGCGGTGGCGCGCGGGCGCGGTCGGTCGGGCAGCGGTGAGATCATCGCGGCACGCCCCGCGATCTCCTCTCCCGAGGAGGCCCTGCCGGCTTTCCTGGACTGGGTCGACCGGCGCGCGCGCCGCGAGCCCCAGATGGCGGCCTACGTGCTGGCCGGACTGGCGGGCACCGAGATCGACCAGCGCCGCCTGGCGCTGGCGCCGGCCGCGCCGCGGGTGATAGCGCGCGGGCTACGCGGGTTGACCGACGCGGTCAGCTGGGAGCTGCGCGGCACGCTGCGCGCGGCTGCGCCGGAGGAAGTGGCGCTGTCGCTGGTCGACGCGGCCAGCACGGCGCCCGAGGCCTGGGCGCTGCGCCGCGAGCTGGCCGAGGGCGCGCCGTCCGAGGTCGCGGCCAGCTTGCAGACGCTCGATCACGAGGTCGCCTGGCTGATGCGCGAACGGTTGTGGCCGCTGGCGCCCGACGGCGTGATGCTGTCGCTGGCGCATCTACCAGGCGCCCGCGCGGCCGAGCTGCGCGAGCGCTGGCTCGATCAGCGCGGCGGCATCGACGGCCGCGCTCTGCGTGGCTATGAGGGCGCGCGCACGGCCTGCCGCGGGGTCACGGGTCTGGAAGACGAGCGCGCCTGGCAGATCCGACAGGCCGCCTTCGAAGTCGCCCCGGTGGCCGCGATCGAGTCACTGGAAGGGGTGGCGAGCGAGCGCGCCTGGGCCTGGCGCCAGCGCCACCTCGAGCGCGCGCCCAAGGCGGTCCTGTCGACGCTGGCCGGGCTCGACGATCCGCGCGCCTGGCAGATGCGCCAGGCGATGGCGCCGCGTTGCCGCGAGGCGCTCGATACCATGCTGGGCCACGATCATCCCATCGCCTGGGAGGTTCGCGAGTCCTGCCTCGACGCCTGGCCGGCGGCCGCGGTCAAGAGTCTGGGCGCTCTGGTCGACGATCCCCGCGGGCAGGCGCTGCTGGAGCGCGCGCTCGCGCGCCACCCCGAAAGCCTGTCGCTGCTCAAGCAGGCGGCGGCGGTGGCCATCGGGCGACATCAGGCACGGCCACAGGTCCTGGCGGCCTAGCCAGGTTTCCATCCGCATACAACGAGTCATTCGAGGGGATCCGAGGGGCATGGGGAGATGAACCGATGAACGCCTTCCTGAACGGAATCGACTGGCACGCGACCCTGGGCACGCGCGACCTCGCGGCGGCGCACTTCGAGACCATCCTGGTGCGGCTGCTGATCGCGTCCGCGCTGGGCGCGTCGGTGGCCTACCGATGGTGGCGCAAGCTGATTCCGCGCGCGCTGTCCCCCGCGCGTGAGGCGGCGCAGGCGCAGACGCTGATCGCGGTCGCGGGCGCGATCATGGTCGCGGTCATCGGCGACAGCATGGCGCGCGCCTTCGGCCTGGTCGGCCTGGGCGCGTTCATCCGCTTCCGGTCGGGTATCAAGGATCCGCGCGACGCCGCGGTGATGTTCGTCATGATCGGGATCGGCATGGCCTGCGGCCTGGGCGCCGTTCCGATGGCGCTGGTGGCGACCTTGTTCGTCAGCGGCGTGCTGGCGCTGTTCGATTTCAGTCACCGCGCGCGGCCGCGCCTGACACGCATCGCGATCTCGGTCACCAATCCGGCGGCGGCGTACGAGCGCATCAAGACCGCCTTCCCGACGGCGCGCATCGTGGAGCTGCCCAACGGCAACCCCGAACCGGGGCGGCTGGTGATGGACGTGGTGCTGGGCGAGACCACCGACGCGGCGACGGTGATGGAGATTCTGCACGAACGGCAGGTGCCGGGCGTGCGCAGCGTGAACCTGGACGAGACCAAGGCGGCGGCCTAGCCGCCCGAGCCATCGACGGAGGAGAGGAAAAGATGCATCGACGCTTGTGGGTGACCTGGAGCAGCGCGATCGGGTTGTTGGTAGCGGCGGCCGGCGCGGCCGGTTGTGGCACCGGCGGCGACGGCACGACACCGGTCGTCACCGGCGGCGGTGGCAGCGGCGGCGCTGCGCCCCCCGGACCGGTCCAGACCACCAGCGGTCCTTACGAGCCGCTCGCGGTCGGCGCGAGCTGGACCTACCACGTCAACGACAGCGGCATGACCTACGACAAGGTCAGCACCGTCGAAGCCACGGAAGACGCGGGTGGGATGTACGCGGGCGTCACGGTGTTTCGCGTCCACGACCACTTCACCGCCGAGGATCAGAACACCTGGTATCAGGTCGACGGGTCGATGGTGAAGCGACTGCACGAGAACGTGCTCGACGCGGCCGGGAATCTCAAGTCGGAGGACTGGTTCGCCCCCTTCCGACTGCGCGTCGACGAGAGCGCCGATCACATGGTGGCCGGCGCCGCCTGGGTCATGAGCTACATGGACACCGAGTCCAAGCCGCCCAAGGCGCCCACCATGACGTCCAAGAACGACGCCTGGCGCGTCGACGCCGTCGACGAACCGGTCAGCGTGCCGTTCGGAACCTTCCTGTCGCTGCACGTGACCCGCACCGACCCCGTCGACGGCTCGACCAAGAGCTTCTGGTTCGTGCGCGGCGTGGGCAAGGTCAAGGAGCAGACCAGCGGGGGGCACAAAGAAGAGCTGACGGCGCACACGGCGCCCTAGAACACCGAACGGTTTGAATGAGCCGTGCACCCGGTCAAGGGCCTCGGGCCGCGGGCCTCAGACCTCTGGAGCACTCTTCACCGGAGGTCCGAGGCCTCAAGCCAGAGGCCCAATGTGCGGTGGTCTAGCTTTCAAACCGTTCGGTGCAACGCCGCGACACGGCGACCCGGGGTCGGCCGGGGCCGCTTCGGCGCCACCAGACGAACGGCTATGTGTTCCCGACGAACGAGCATGGCCCGCGGAGGCGCGCGCGGTCATCTTGGTCATCCATGGAACTCGTCGTGACCGCCGTGCCGGCGCCCGGTTCCTGGGCGGCGTTCCAGACCAGCGACGTCGCGGGCTGTTCCCGATGACGAGCTCCTGCGTCACCGGGACGGTGCTCGAGGTGACGGGCGGCGAACAGCTCGTGGACGCATTCTGAAGAAGGAGAGAGCCGATATGAAGATCGGGATCATCGGAACCGGGAACATGGGCCGCACCCTGGGCACGCGCTGGGCGCGCGCGGGTCACGCCGTGCTGTTCGGCTCGCGCGACGCGCGCAAGGCGGAGGAGGTCGCGCGGGCCGCCGCTCCGTCGGCGCGCGCGGGTGACGCGGCCGCGGCCGCCGCCTTCGGCGACGCGATCCTCTACACGGTGCGCGGCGTGATGCCGTCGCGTCTCCTGCGCGATCCGTCGGCGCTCGACGGCAAGGTGGTGATCGACTGCAACAACACTGACTTCGACCCCGTGCGCGGGGAGTTCCTCCCCGCGCCGGTGCCGTCGCTCGCCGAGCAGGTCGCCGCCGACCTACCCGGAGCCCTGGTGGTCCAGGCGTTCAGCACCATCCCGCAACCGGTCCTCGCGCTGCCCACCGAGCGGCTCGCGGCCCGGCGCGTCTCGGCGTTCCTGTGCTCCGATCACGCCGCGGCGAAATCGGTGGTCGCGTCGCTCGCCTCTGACCTCGGCCTGGTGCCGGTCGATAGCGGCGAGCTGCGCCGTGCGCGCGTCGTCAACGGCGTCGTCGACTTCATCCGCATGCACATCGCCATCCTCGGCCGCGGTCCCTTCACCACGATCTCGCTCGAGACCATTCCCGAGGAGGCGCGATGAGCAAGCTCCTCGTGACGGGCGCGACGGGCAACGTGGGCGGCGAGCTCTACCGGCTGCTCCGCGACCGCGGCGCCGACGTGCGCGCGGTGGTGCGCGATCGCGATCATCCGGCCCTGCGCGACGCGCGCGCGGCCGGCGCCGACATCGCGGTCGCCGACCTCGATCGGCCCGAGACCATCCCCAGCGCGGCCGCCGGCGCCAGCGCCGCGTTCGTGCTCGGTGGACGCCGCGACATGCCGGGACTCCTGGGCGCGCTCGCCGGATCCGGCGTGGGGCACGTCGTGCTGCTGACGTCGCGGTCCGTGATCGGCGGCGTCGCCGGGAACGCCATCGTCGACATGTGGACCGCCTCCGAGGACGCCGTGCGCGGCGCCAGCATGTCGTGGACCATCCTGCGGCCCAGCGGTTTCATGTCGAACGTGGAACGCTGGTTGCCCCAGCTTCGCGCGGGCGATGTGGTGCGGGTGCCGTTCGGCGAGGTGCCGATCGCCGCCATCGATCCGGCGGACATCGCGGCCGTCGCCGCCGCCGCGCTCACCGATCGTCGCCACGCCTCGCGCGCCCTCGAGCTCAGTGGTCCGGCGCCGTTGCGACCGGCCGAGCAGCTCGCGGCGCTGGGCCGCGCGCTCGGGCGCGAGCTCCGGCTCGAGTCTCTGACCGGCGAGCGCGCCCGCGCCGAGCTCGCGTCGGTCTTCCTCGCGCCGTTCGTCGAGGCGCAAGTGCGCTTCTTCGAGCGCGGCGAGTTCGACGACGCGCGCGTCGTGCCCACCGTGCCGGATGTCCTGGGCCGCCCCGCGCGCACCTTCGCGCAATGGCTGGCCGCGCACACCCCGACCTTCGATCAGGTGAAGTCGACCCCTCACGGCGCGCTCACCTAGCGCAGCGGTAGCTATAGCTACGGCTCGTCGGGAAATTAGGCCAGGGGCCCCCCCCTCCGGTCCCCTCCCCCGTCCTCGACGTCCTCGGGGGAGGGCCAGGGAGAGCGCCCGTCACTTCAACGTCGCACCACACCCATCTCGTTGTCGTAGGCGTCTCCCGAGAACACTGACGGGCTTTCCCACCGCTCGATCGCGTCGACGCCCTGGATCATGACGGTCTCAGCGCCGAGCGCAGGCAGCCGCCGATGCAGGTAGCCGTTCCAGGCGCGGCCGATGGCGCGGCAGGCGCGTTCCCCGAACATGATGGTGTTCGAGGTACCGTCCGAGACGGCCCGCTCGGAGATCATGACGCCCTCTTCCATGCAGGAGTCGTCGGTGTAGTCCATGAAGCCGGTCGAGGGTGAGACCACGCGGCCGATGAGGGTGGCGATGATGCCGCTGGTCTCGTGCCTGCCGCCGGCGCCCGCGCCCGTCACGTCGACCGAAATCACGACCCGGTTGCCCTCGTCGAGGTCGACGGTCGCGATGCCGAAACGCATGCCCCCTTCGTCGGCGATCGAGAATCCGTCATCGATCTCGTCGATGGAGAGATAGTCCGCGCTTCCATCGGCGGCGGGTGAACTGGCGGTGGCGGTGGCGCCGGCCGAGACCGTGAATGCGGCCAGCAGCGCAGCGATGGCGGTGAAGGAAGAAGCGAAGCGGGTTCTCGAGATTGGCGTTGTCATGCTCCAGGGCCTCTTCAAGGACAGTGCCAGCGGCCACACCGCTGGTCTCGGGGACTGAACGCGGCCGACCATGGGACAGTCGCAGGGGACGTCCCAGGGGTGCCGGGCGGCGAGAGGGGCAGTGAACGTCACCGATCGCCGAGAGGCGCCGCTTGGTCAGTGGGTTGCAAGGGCCCCGGGCGGGTGACCCACATGAAGCCAAGACAGATTTCGATTCTCGCCAGCACCATCCTGCCTCTACTTGCCGCCTGCGATCTCCTGGCCCCCGCACAGGGCGAGGCGACCACCGCAGGCGCCGCGGCCGCGCTGGAGGCCGTCACCGAGGACATCGCTGTCGGCGACACCATCGCCGGTGGTTTGCTCGCCGCCCCCGGCACTCGCCAGGTGACGATCCTCATCGCCTGGGGCGCCTTGCAGCCCCAACCGGAAATCGCCGAGAGCGTGGACTGGACCGGCAGCATCTCGGTCGAGAACGCCGCTCTGCGCGTGGTGCGGATCGTCCGCAAGGACCCGTTCGAGGGCCAGGACGTCGTCCTCCTGCCGCGGACCGACATCCGGCAGGTCGCGTTCCAGTCGCACATCCGGAGGGGCAGCGACGGCCTGCTCGTCCAGGTCATCGAGGCCCCGGCCCTGAACCCCGGGAACGGGCTGGTCACGCTGTCGTTCAACACGGCGCCGTTCAGCGATTCGCTGGTCATCGAGCCGGGAATGCTGCTCGCGCAGGTGAGACCGGTCGACGACGCCGGCCACGTGGTCGCCTACACCGTTCTAACCGGCAACGGCAACGAGCCCTCCGTCAGCCTCGGCGATCCAGTTCAGCCGAGGTGACCTGTTCAGCGGTGCGCCCCGTCGAGCGCGCCCAGGGCGACATCGACGGCTGGATTCGCGGGGCCGCTCGCGCGCCACACCGCCCGCACCGGAAAGCGGCCTCGCCCGGGAGCAAAAGGACGCGCGACCACCCCGCGCCGGCGCAGCGAGGCCTCGTCGATCGAAGGGACCAGAGAACAGCCTACGCCCGCCGCTACCAGTCCCAGGATCGTTTCGGTCGTGCTCGCCGAGACGATCCGCGCGGGCGCGGCGCCGCTCCGGGCCAGGGCCCGGCGCTGCAGCTCGTGATGGATGGTGCCCGGGTTGTAGGTAACGAACGTCTCGCCCGCCAGCTGGCGCAGCCCGACCCGCGACCGGCGCGCGAGCTCCCCACCCGTGGGCAAGACCAGAAACGAGCTCAGGGTCGCGACCTGACGGCTCGCCAGCCCGGCGGGGAGCGCGCTGGGGAAGTAGGCGACGGCCATGTCGACCTCGCCGCTGCGCACCACCTCTGGGTCGGGGGCCGCCAGCTCGCGCACCTCGAGACGCAGATCCGGTTCGCAGCGCTGCAGCCGGCGGATCCAGCCGGGAAACACCTGTTGCAGGATCAGGGCTTCGGCGGCCAGGCGCAGCTCGCGCGCCGGTGTCGCGGCCTTGAGCGCGCGCTCGACGGCCGGCAGCCGTTCGAAGAATGGCGCCGCATGATCGTAGAGCTGCCTTCCCGCGGCGGTGAGCCGGACTTCGGCCTTGCCCACGCGCTCGAACAGACGGACCCCCAGCTCGTCCTCGAGCTTGCGCACCTGCTGGAACACCGCGGGCTGAGTGAGCGGATAGGGGAACGCGCGCGCCGCCGCGGCATACCCCCCGGTGCGTGCTACCCAGTAGAAGCCTTCCAGTCGCGCGATCTGCATCGATAAGCAATACTTATCATAATATGACCGGCTAATTCCTCGTGGCGTGCGGGCCGCGACCTCAGACTGGGCGGCCATGGAATCAAACCCGCGCTCTGTGTCTTGCGCCTGTGCCCCTTCCGCCTCTCTCGTGCGGACGCTCGCCCTGGTGGTCGGGTCCGGCTTGGCGATCGGGTCTGCGTCGGCGGCTCCAGTGCGTGCGCAGGCCGAGACGGACCCGGGGCCTTGCGACGAGCTCGTCGCTTACCTTCGCGAGGCCCTCGCGGGGCCCGTCCCCGAGCTCGACGGCGATCGCGGTATCGACGAGTATCGCGCGCACGAGAGGAAGCTCGAAGGCAAGCTGAGGTCGACCGGGTGCACTCAGCCGCAGGCGTACACCACGGTGCCCGTCCTCGCCGTCGCCCATGAGCGCCATGCCATCGGTCACGATCGGTTACGCGACGCCGTGTGCACCGACGACGGGACGATGTCGGACGATCGCGTGCATGCCTGCGCGACGCCGGCCGCCGAGGACGAATGGCCGCAGAGCGACCGGGCCTGGCGATGGTTGACGAAAGGCGCTGCGACAGCCGTCTTCGCGGGCGCGGTCACGGCCGCTTTCGTCGAGCGCACCGACGAGGTCAGCCGCACGATCGCCACGGGGGCCGCTGTCCCGATGGGAGCCGTGCTCGGCGCGGGCATAGCCATGGCCCTCCACCAGTTGAGGGAGCCCCGTCCGGCCATCATTGCGATCGTGCCCATCGGTGGCGCGATCGCCGGCGCTGTGCTCGGCGGTCTGGCGGCGCATGCGCTCGCGGCTTCGCCGGGCGCGCGCGCGCCCGTGACCGCCGTGGCGCTGGCGCCGTTTTACTCCGCCATTGTCCTCGCATCGAGCGTCGACTGACCTTGGGGATGGCGATGATGATCATCGAGGATGCTCGAGCCCGGATTGCTCTTCTCGTCTCGACGATTGCGCTCAGCGGGTGCGCGGTCGGAACGGTCTACGTGAGCGCGCCCCATCGGCTGCCGTCGAAAACGCTCCCGCCACTGACGCACCCGATCAGGTTCGACGTGTGCGTCTCGCCGCAACACGGGCCGGCCAAAGAAGAGCTGGGGAACCGTATTCGCGAGGCGCTGTCGCGAGCCGGCGTCACGGCGGAACACTCGGCGGGCGGATCGCCCGTGGACTTCACAGCGACGGTCCGCGACGACTCAGGCCCCATGTGGAGCATGGTTGTGTCTCTCCTGACATTCTCCGTCGTGCCCGGATACTACGTGCAACGGAAGACACTGGACGTGGATCTCGCGTGGCGCGACGCCGCGCAGGCCGGTAAGACCGAGCGCCTTCACTATCAGTCCAGCGCGCACGCGTTCAGCTGGTTGCCGCTCATCGTCGCCATGGACTTCATCTGGGCTGTGGCCGACGGCTGGGTATCCCCCAGGGTGGAGGACGCCGGCTTCAAACAGATGGTCGAACGCCTTGGCGACGATATCCGGGCACGGCTGGGTGGCGACACCGCAGCAGCCCCGGTCCGTGGAACGGGCGGCGTCGCATGTCCACGCACGACCGCGGCCGCTGGGCCGCCTTGAGTCACAAATCCGTGGACTCTCATGGATGCCACAACGACGAAGAGCTCATCGCGAAATGGCGCTATCGTTTACCGGCTCATGAACCGACCCTTGCATCGACTCATGTCCAGCCTTCACCCGCACGCCATCGCCGTGGCCCGAGCATCCCTGTTCTGGTGCGTCGCCAGCTGCCGCGCGCCTTCCACGTATCCCTCGGCTGCGGTGCCGGCCGCCGCCAGCGCGGCCGCCACCGTCCACCAGCGCTTCGACCAGTCAGAGGCGTCTCGCCTGGTGCCGCTCCTGAGCGAGGTGCTGCGCTTTCCCACCGTCGCCGGCAACGCTGCCGCGCGCGACGACCAGCAGCGGTGGCTGCGCAAGATCGGCCAGGAGCTGGGCCTGGCGGCTCACCCGGCGGGTCTCGTCACCGAGATCGAGCTCGAGGGCCCCAGGAACGGGCCGGACGCGCCGGTCCTGGGCCTGCTGGTGCACGGCGACGTGCAGCCGGTCGAAACGGCGAAATGGACCTTGCCGCCCTTCGCCGGGGCGCAGCGCGATGGGTACGTCGTCGGCCGCGGCGCCGCCGACGACAAGGGCCCGCTGGTGCAGGCGCTCCTGGTCATGAAGGCGCTCCGCGATAGCGCCGTCGTGCGCACCCACACCATCCGCCTGCTGGTGGGCAGCGACGAGGAGAGCGAGAACAAGGACATCAAGCAGTACCTTGCGACCCATCGTCCACCCGACTACAGCCTGGTGCTCGACTCCGGATTCCCCGTGGTGGTGGGCGAGAAGGCGTGGAACCTGCTCGCGCTGACCACGCCCCTCGACGAGCGCGCTGGTGGCAAAGCCTTTCCCTATCGCGTTGTCGATCTCGAAGGGGGCCTCACACCCAGCATCGTCCCCGACCAGGCCCGCCTCGCCTTGCAGTGGAGAACCGGCAAACCGGACTGGGCGGCGCTCGCCCAGCGACTGCGCGTACACAAGATGCCGGATGGCACGCACCTGGAGATCGAAGAGCGCGGAAGCGAGCTGACCGTGATCGCGCGCGGCAGATCGGCGCACGGCGGCGTCAACCTGGAAGGCGGGCGCAACGCGCTGGTGGCACTGGCCGGCGTCATGGAGCACGAACTGCCCGAAGGCGGCGCGAACGACTTGCTCGTCGCGGCCCGCGTCGCGGGCCAGGACCTGTACGGCACCGGATTCGGTCTGGTGCAGTCGGAGCCCCTCTGGGGTCGCTACGCCGTCAATGTCGCCACGCTCAAACCCGCGCCTGCAGCCGAAGGCGCGCGCGCGGCTCCGAACGGCGATCGCGTGCTCTCCATCAACCTGCGCCGCACGCCGCCACTCACCGGACCACAGCTCAGGACGAAGCTCGAAGCGTGGGTCAAGGACTTCAACGCGCGAACCGGGGCGCACCTCGCAGCGGGTGGTTTCTACGACGACGAGCCCCTTGTGTTCGATCCCCAGGCGAAGATCGTGCGCCGCCTGATGGCCGCCTACGCGCGCGCCACCGGAACCAACCCGCCCCCTGCCATCTCCGGCGGCGGAACCTACGCCAAGCGCATGCCCAGCAGCATCGCCTTCGGCATGTGGTTCCCCGACACGCCGTACCCGGGCCACGACGTCGACGAGAAGGTCCGCATCGCCGACTTGCAGCGAGGCGCCCACGTGCTCATCGAAGCGCTGGTCGACATCGCCGCCGGGCCTCCCCTGCGCGAGCCGTTCAAACCGTGAGCGCCGGCGGCGCGCCCTGAAGCCAGTGGCCAACGCCCCAGGCCAACCGAGTTCTTCGGGCTCACCCCGGCCGATGAGGCCGACATCGAGGCGAGGCTTGCCGCGCGTCCAGTGTCACCACGCGGTGGCCGTACACGACGCCAGTCACGGCGATGAGCAGGATGGCGCCGTCCGCTTCAGCAGGGCGGCTTCACTTCGGGGGTGGGTCGCGCTTCTTGGTCGCTCTGCCGGCCCGCCTGGCGTCGACCTCCGCCATGAGGCCCTCGAGACTGGAATCCTCGGCAGGCCCACTGTCGTCCCCTGCCTGGATGGCAGCCTTGAGCCGCCATTCGACAGCGTCGTCCCGCAGCGCGGCGGTGAGGAGCTCCTCAAGCAAGTCCTGCGGGTCGTTCCACGTCGAGTCGGCCAGAGCCACGAGACGTTGCTCCAGGTGGGACGGAATCGTCAGCGCCATGGTTCATCTCTCTAGCACAAGGACAACACCACCTGTCGTCCGGTCTCGCCTGCAAAAACGTCGGCAACACCCCGTGCCAAGACGAAGGTCGCGTCGCCGGCCGAGACGATAAGCGGGTAGGATGTGAACCAGGGGGAAAAGCGATGAGCAAAGAGATCACCCATGATGATGACGCGCTGATCGACACGGATGACATGTACACCGACGGCGATGACCTGACGTGGTCCATCGTGTCCGTGAACCTGATCGAGCACACCGTTACCCTCAAGTGCATCACGACCCCGTTGCGCACCGTTCAGGCCTCTGCTCTGGAGCAGATGAAGCGTACTCAGTTCGACGAGTCGGAAGAGAGCGTGGTTCCCGGGGCCGTCCTGGCGGGCATGGGCGGGTGTTACACAGACCAGGACGACCTGCGCTGGACGGTCAAGGCGGTGAACCTCCGGGATCGCACCGTGAGCATCAAGCTGCTCAATCCACCGAGGCGCACGATCTCCGTGGAGCAACTGCGGAAGATGAGATCGGCGAGGAGCTAGGCGGAGAAGCCAGGCCGGCCGTCCCGTCCGCGCTCGCTTCTGTGGGCGAGACCTGGTCTGGTACCCGGTCTGTCATCCTGGTCAGCGCAGCCTGGAATACCGGAGTGCTCACGCAGCATGGAAGGCGACGGTGTCGAGAGGGTAGGGCGAGATCGCCACCCCCGCCAGATTCAGTGCCTGTTCGCTCGGCTGCCAAGCGCGTTCACCCTGGCCAGGCACTCGCTCAGTGCCACCTGGTATCGCTCCATCAGATCGGGGAATCGTTCCAGGTCGTCTACCAGGGCGGTGCGGTCGCATACGGCGCCCAGGAAGTGGGCGGCCGATTCGAGGCGAATGACGTTGTCCTCGGGATAGGGGAAGTCTCCGGGGACAATGTGACGAGGAACCTCGACCTCCCCCGTGATGCACTCGACGGTGATCCGCCTGTTGCCGCCACTGGCCATGACAGCAGTCGCGGCCTCGGTGACCTCCTGAACGACGATGTCGCTGGTCTCGGGTTCAACCGCCACGATCGCCGAGGTCCTCACCGTGCCCAGCTCGAGCGAGTGGCCGACCCAGGAAGCTGGGTCGGTATCGAAAAGGAGATGGCCACCCACGAGGGGAGCGCTGTCAGCTTGATCGATGGCGCGGTCTCCTGAATTGCCGCGCAGAGCGGCAACGGAGCGGCCTCTACCGCCGGAATAGATTGAAAGGTGGTAGTTGCTGAACTCCGTCGTGATCCGATGAATCGTCCAGCCAGGCGCAGACATCGACGCGTACGAGGACTTGTCAGGCATGCGGGCATTCCTTTGGGTTGCGAACGGACTCCTCCATCGCAGGTGTGGAGAGCGGCTGCCACTGACACCCGGTTGGCACCTCCCCCATCGACGCCACCTCCAGGGGCTTGAGTTCCGCGCCCGGGTGGCCGGATCTGGGGGGCGGCGTCCCCTCCCGGGTTGATTCCGACGCCATCCACCGCGATGCCGGGCGTGGATCGTGTCCCGTCCTCAAAGAAGCTTGGCCTGTCGACCGAGAACATCCAGAAACGAAACGTCGTACTCCTTGTCGACGTGATGGTTGTTCCAGAGCCCCGACCGTCGGACGTGGGCATGACGGCAGTCCAGTCCGAGCCATTCAGTTGAAGGCGAGTCGATGGGGTCCTTGTCGAAATTGCTCAGGAGTGCGATGGCGTCGCGCTCGATGAGACCCCGCATGCTCTCCGTGCCAGGTGGATCCACCACCGGGATGCAGACGAAAGGCATCGCGCCGATGATGCGACTGACAGCCAGCTCGGTCGGGCGCTCCTGTTCCTTGACAGTGCCCCGCGGAAGATCCCAGATGCGCGCCGCATCGGTCAGACTGCCACCAACTCCCCAGGTTTCGACGTGGGAGCCATCGCGCTCGATCAACGCCTCTCCGACCAGGAGCCGAAAGATCGAACCGCGATGATTGCCGCTGCCTGATCGCACGACCCCGCGGTGTTGAGCCAGGCGGTGCCACAGGGAAGTGGAAGAGGCGAACGTCAGAGCGTGCGTCCCGATCCTGGTCACTCGGGGGCCGACGCCGGACGCCGTTCGTTGCTCTCCTTTCTCGAAGAAGAAATAAACGCCGCGAGACGGCCAGGGCATGCGGCCGTGGCAGCTTTCCAGGCACAGCGGCTCGCCACGCCGCCGCCTCACCTCCGCCAAGAGCTCGTATAGCCGGACAATGTCGCGCCTTCGGTTCACGCGCGGTCCCGCTCATGAACGGGGCTCGGCAAGCCGTACCGGAGATTCAGCGGCGCTCGTTCGTGCGGCCGCCAAGCGCGTGCGCCTTGAGGAGGCAGTCGTTCACTGCCACCTGGAACCGCTGCATCAGGCTGGGGTACCGTGCCAGGTCGTCTACCAGGGCCGTCTGAGCGCATGCGTCGCTCAGGTGCAGGGCGGCTCGCTCGACGCGAAACACGTAGTCCTCGGGATAAACAAAGTCTGCCGAGGTCATGCGACGGGGACGATCAGTCCCCTGGGCGGTTTGATCCGGCTCCGCCGGCCTGCTTCCCCAGGTCACCATGAGCTCCGCAGCGGCCGTGATGGCGTGAACCAGAATGAGGTTCCTCTCCAGCTCGACGCCGAGAATCGCAGACGTCTTCATCTTGCCCATTTCCAGTGGCTTGCCGACCCAGGCCGAAGGGTCGATACCGAAGAGAAGCGCGCCGCCCACCAGGGGAGCGCAATCGGCCTGGTCGATCGTGCGATCTCCCGAATTGCCCCGCAGCACCGCGACCGGCCGGCCGCTCGAGCCGTCGTAGATCGAAAGGTGGAAGCTCCTCGGCTTCGTCCGGATCCGATAGACCGTCCAGCCAGGCTCGGCCATCGAGACGACCGAATAGTTGTTGTACATCGCGGACCTTCCTGGGCAGTGAGCAGAGCGAGCTTCGCCGAGCCGGTGACACTCGGTTCGCGGCTCCCACATCGACGCCACCTCCAGGGGCTTGAGTTCCGCGCCCGGTGGCCGGATCTGGCGGGCGGCGTGTCCAGACCTTCAGTCAGGGGTGAACCGGTCGATGTGGGAACCGGCGCGCAGTGCGCGGAGGTGTCGGCTATGAGGGGTCGGGGTGCTTGCGGGGTTCACCGGGCGGACGACTTGTCTCGCGGGGCTGCCAGGCCATGCGGTTCGTACGGCACCCAATAAAACCCGATTGGGGCCTTGGTGTGGTCGCCGGGGAGGATCCGTCCAACCTCGACATCCTCTTCGAGGGATTCGGCCACCGAAAGATCGCGAGGTCCTTCAAGGGCCTCGTCGAGGTCGCCGACGAAAGCGTTCCTTCCGACCATCCCTTCCGCAAGGATGAGCACTGGCCGAAGGCCGACCGGGACGGGAAGCGCGCCGAGGCCACCCGAGCCCTGTCGACCGGTTTCGGTCCCTTTCTCGCGGAATTCCTTGCCAGCTTCCCGGGTGGCCTTCGATCTCAGGAGTGCGACGCCCAGGAGCGCACCTACAAGGTCGAGGCGGGCGAGTACGCGAGCAAGGAGCTGAGCCCCGAGGTGCTCGAAGGGCTGCTCGGCCGGGGCGAGTACGCGGAGATCATGCAGCGGACGCGGCGTTCCCTCGCAAAGGTGAATCTGGTGTACCCGAATGAGCTGATGAAGTTCGGGGACATTCCGGCGTCAGCCCACAAGGATGTCGCCGAGCGAATCGTCCGGTTGGTGACCGCTGGTGACCGCACGCCCGCCGTACTGGAGGACCTGGCCGCCGTCCTGAAACCCCACGATGCGGCCAAGTGGACGATTGTCTCCCTCCTGCCCTTCCTCCTTCATCCCGAACGCTGGCCCTTCGTGAAGCCGACGTTCATCCAGCGGGCCGAGAAGGCCCTGCACATCGACGTCGAGTACGAACCGCGGCCAAACGCGCGCACGTACGAGCTGATTCGTGATCTGTACGCGCAGGTCTTCAGCCTCCTGGCCCAGCGGGGCCAGGCGCCCAGAGACTTCATCGACGTCCAGACCTTCCTCTGGGTGGCCTCGGGGATGAAGCGTGAGATGGACAAGACGCCGAGCGAGCCGGCCGCGTAGGACCCCGGAGGGGCGGCCATGGATGGTGGACTGAAAATTCTGTGCGGCCTGTCGCTCGATGGCGCGCGGCTGACCGAGGTCGAGGACCTGGCCGTCGGGCGGGCCCTGGTGGGGTGCGGGGTCTTCGGGCCCTCCGGGCTGCTGCGCGACCTCGAGCTGCGGTTGGGTCTGGGCGCGGTCCGCGCGGGCGCGTCCCGTTCGTTGCGCATCGCGCGCTGGTCGACGCGCCTGAAAGATCTGGCGGCGCGCGGACGGTTCTACTCGCGCTCCTACGAAGTCGACGCCTGGGGGACCGCGTCGGAGCTGCTGCGCATGCGCGACACTCTGGTCGAAGCGGGGTGGGACGGTGGCACGCTCGACGGTTGCGGCGAGCGCCTCTCGCAGCTCTCCGAAGTGGAGGCGCATCGTGCGACGCCGCTTCCTCCGGCGACAGGCGACCGCCTGCGCGCCATCGCGGCGGCCCTCGACGCCGGCGCGAGCCCTGGATACGTCAGCCTGCGCACCGTCGAGCCGATCGCGCTGTGGTCCCACCGCTGGCAAGCCATCTTCACCAGGCTGCGGGAAGGCGGCTGCCGTCTCGAGCTGCGAGAGACGATCGAGCCAGGCGCGGCGCCGGCGACGGACCTTGGTCGGATGCAACGCCACCTCCTTCTGGCCGGCGAGCCGGTCCCGCCCCGCGGTGACGGGACGATCGTGTTCCTGCGCGGGGAGACCGTCTGGGAAACAGCGTGGGCCACCGCGGGTCTGCTGCGGGCGTGGCAGGGCGCGGAAGGCGGAGGCACCGGCGCGGGTACAGGCGGACGAACCGTGATCATACGCAACGGCGCGCGACTCCCGCTCGACTTCGCGCTGGAACGCGCGGGGCTGCCGACCCAGGGAATCCGCAGCCCCAGCCGGCTGCGACCGCTGCTGCAAGTATTGCCGCTGGCGCTGGAGCTGGCGTTCGAGCCCAAGGATCCCTACCGCGTCCTGGAGCTGATCGCGCTTCCCGAAGGTCCGTTCCGCGGCATCGTCGCCAGCCAGCTCGCGGGCGCCCTGGCGGAGATGCCCGGCCTGGGCAGCGAGCCCTGGCAGGCGGCGAAACTGGCGGCGGCGGAGCTGATCCGCAAGGGGATGCTTTCGGCGGATGCCGATGCCGATGCCGGCGCGACCGCGGCGATCGACAAGTCGATGGGCAGGGTGGCCGAGTGGCTCGAGGCGCCGGGACATCCCCAGGTCGGGGCCCCGCGCGGCGCGCTGCTGACCGTCGTCGAGCGGGTCAAGAAGTGGCTCCAGGGCCGGATCATCGGCGCCCAGGGCACCCACGCCGACGCCCGCCCCGACGCCGACGCCCGCCCCGACACCGACACCGGCATCGACACCGACGCCGACATCGACACCGACGATCACGATGAATCCCTGTTCGGGATCGCCTACGCCCAGGCCACCGCGCTGGCCGAGACCCTGACCGCCGATCCCCGAACCACGCTGGGCCTGGTCCAGGTGCGACAGCTCGTCGAGGCCGTGGTCGGCTCCGGGGGCGCGATTCACCTGCGCGACGAGCAGGCCGGACGCATCGATCATGTCGACAGCGCCGCCGCCCTCCTGCGCACGCGCGGCACTGTGCTGTGGTGGGGTTGCACGTCGGAGGCGGCCGAGGCGCCCCGCCCCCTGCCCCTCAGCCGCGCCGAGCACGCGGCGCTGGCGGCCGCCGGCATCCACCTCCCCGACGCGCGCGCCCAGATGGCGAACATCGCCGCGTCCTGGCGGCGCGCGGCGCTGGCCGCGACCGACCGGCTGGTGCTGGTCGCCCCGCGCGTCGAATGCGGCGAGCCGGTCGCCGTGCATCCGTTCTGGGACGAGCTGGCCGCCCGCATGGGCGGCCAGCGTGCCGACCTGGTCCGCGTCAACCTCGGC
>DASRQZ010000122.1:0-2198 GCA_035696125.1 Polyangia bacterium | reverse complement strand
CAACCCGCATCATTCGGACACGTTCCAGTATCAGGCCTACCTGCGTGACATCCTGGGCCCCGGCCACGGCGGACAAGCGCGCAAGAAGCTGGGCGACGGCCCCACCGGACATGGGTTGCGGGCTGCGGCGGTGGCGAAGGCCCAGATGTGAGGTTGCCTCTCGCAAGGCCTTGCGGAGTGATCGCCCGCGCCCGAGAGGCTCACACCCCGACCGGCGCCGAGCCTGCGAGCAGCTGATCCAGCAGATGCGGCTCGATGTTGCCGCCGGAGATCACCACCACGGTGCGCCGGCCGCGCACGGCGCCGGCGTCGTCGAGGAGCGCTGCCAGCGCCGGCGCCGCCGACGCCTCGCACAGGATGCCCAGCGTGCGGTAGGCATAGACGATGGCCTGGCGGATCGCCAGCTCGCTGACCAGCGCGATGTCCGGGAAGTAGTCGCGCGCCATCGCGAAGGTGCGCTCGCTGACCGCGCCCTCCAGACCCTCGGCCAGCGTGGGGCCGCCCTCGTACGAGGTATAGGCGCGCCCGTCGTCGAGCGATCGGCGCATGGCGCAGTTCACCTCCGGCGAGGCGCCGAGCAGCTTGATCCCGCGCGGCACCACCTCGACGCCCACGCCGCCGGCCAGCCCACCGCCGCCGACCGGCACCACGATCGCCTGTACGTCGGGCAGCTGGGCCAGGATCTCGCGTGCCAGCAGGCCGCCGTTGCCGGCGATGACGTGGTCGTCGTCGAACGCCGACACGAAGATCAAGCCCGGGTCGGCGGCGGCGCGCCGGCGCGCCTCGGCCTCGGCATCGTCGTAGTTGGCGCCCACGACCTCGACGCGCGCGCCCAGCGCGGCGATGCCAGCGCGCTTGACCTCGGGGGTCTGGGCCGACACCAGCACGGTGGCCTCGACGCCGAATTCCTGCGCGGCCAGCGCGACGCCCAGTCCATGGTTGCCGGCCGAAGCGGCGATGACCCGTCCGCCGCCCCCCTGGCTGGCCGGCTCGGCCTCCGACGCCAGCGCGATCGCCGCCAGTCGCGCCGCCGCGCCGCGCAGCTTGAACGAGCCCGTGCGTTGCAGGTTCTCCAGCTTTAGCCACACGTCGGCGCCGGTGCGTCGGCCCAGTGCCGGCGCCGGGACCAGCGGGGTGACCCGGGTCAGCCGGCGCACGCGTTCGCCCACGGCGCCGCCGGTCACCTGCCGCCAGATCTCGGGATCGAACATCCGCATTCGGTTGCCGGCAACCTATCACGGGGCATGACGACGCGGGCTGCGCGCGGTAAACCCCATACATGTCTTCGTCTTCGTCTTCGTCTGCGTCTGCGTGGGTCTCGCTCGATCGCCTGGTGAAGGGCGGGCAGGTGGCGGCCGACGAGGCTGGCCGCGTGGAGTTTCTGTGGGACGAGATCCGGCGACTCAAGCGCGCGAAGAACGCCTTCATCCCCGCGCACAACTACCAGGTGCCCGAGGTGCAGGCCATCGCCGACGTCGTCGGCGATTCGTTCGAGCTGGCGGTGCGCGCGCGCGACATCGCCGCCGATCGGGTGATCTTCTGCGGCGTGCGCTTCATGGCCGAAGGCTGCCACACCCTGGCGCCCCAGCGGCCGGTCTACCTGCCCAACCTGGACGCGCTCTGCTCGCTGGCCGAGGTCGACGCCGACGACGTCGCCGAGCGGCAGGAGTTCCTGCGCGCGCTGGGCCGCAAGTTCGTCACCATGACCTACGTCAACACCTACGCCGACGTGAAGGCGCTGTCGGACGCGTGCTGCACCAGCTCGAACGCGCCTCGCATCGCCGAGCGGCTGGGGGCGCCGGACATCCTCTTCGTGCCTGACCAGAACCTCGCCTACCAGGTGGCGATCAAGACCCGCCGCATGTACCTGCCGCCGCCCGACCCGCACCAGTTCCACCCCCGCGAGTACTGGGAGCGGGTCGAGCCCCTCATCCGCGAGGGCGAGCGCCAGGGCCTGGCCGGCAACGTCTTCGCCTGGGAGGGGGCCTGCCACGTCCACCACCAGATGACCGTCGAGGACATCGAGCGCATCCGCCGCGAGGATCCCGGCGCGGTGGTCATCGTCCACGGCGAGGTCCGACCCGAGCTGCAGCGGGCGGCGGACGAGGTGCTCTCCACCTCGCAGATGGCTCGCTACGTCGACGCCCACCCCGAGAAGGACCGCTACGCCATCCTCACCGAGTGCGGCCTGGTGGTGC
>DASRQZ010000121.1:0-5448 GCA_035696125.1 Polyangia bacterium | reverse complement strand
TGTCCCCGTTCGGGTCGCCCACGCTGACGCCGACGCCGACGGGAAAGACGGCGCCGGACCGACTCGCGAACGAGATTTGCGGGATTCGTCAGGGCGCGGGTGGGTTGGCGTTGCGAGTCGCGACCGGCGCTGATCACTTTGTGGCCGGCACCGTCACCACGAACACCCGCGCCGCCGCTGCCCCGGTCGTCTCGAGCCCCAGCTCCTTCACCGCCGCCGGAACGAACCAGGCCTCGCCGCGTGTGAGCTCCTCGCGCCGCGCGTCCGCTTGCAGCAGCGCCGCGCCCTCGAGGACCAGAAGCACGCTGGCGGCGCCGGCGCGCAGCGGTCGCGACGGCTGCCCGGGCGCCAGCGGCAGCAGCTGCGCTTCGAACTCCGCGGCGCCGGCGGGGTAGCGACCCTCGGCGTCAGCCCGCAGCGGGCGCGCCGGTTGCGCGCTGAAGGTGAGCACGCGCAAGAGCTCGGGCAGGTCGACATGTTTGCTGGTCAGCCCGCCGCGCAGGACGTTGTCGGAGCTGGCCATCACCTCGAGGCCGCGGCCTTCGAGGTAGGCGTGTGGCTCGCCGGCGTTCAGGAACAGCGCCTGACCCGCGCGCAGGTGCACCAGGTTCAAGAGATAGAAGGCCAGCAGGCCTCGATCGGGCTTTGCGCTGGCGGGCAGCAGCCGCGCCGTGCGCGCCAGCCAGTACTCCCGGCGCTCCGGCCGCGCCGGCACGTCGCTCGGCTCGCGCAGCAGGCGATCGAGCAGCGCACCGAGCGCGCGATCGGTCTCGACCTCGGCCGGCGACATGCAGCGCTCGAACAGCCGGCGCAGCCAGTCGCGCGCCTCCGCCTGCGTCGCGCCGGCCATCGCGCCGCCGGCGGGCGCGGCAGCGGGGGGCGGGTCGGCCAGCAGAGGCCGGAGCTCCGGCACGGCCCGCAGCGCCGCCGCGATCTCGTCAGACGGTCGAAAGCCCTTGAGCGCGAAGAAATCACCCAGCGCCAGGATCAATTCGGGCTTGTGGTTCCGATCGCGGTAGTTGCGCTGCGGCGCCGCGCGCGGCACGCCGGCGGCCTCTTCGCGCGCGAAGCCGGCCTCGGCCTGCGCGCGGTTCGGGTGCGCCTGGATCGATAGTGGGCGCTCGGCGGTCAGCACCTTGGCCAGGAAGGGGAGCTCGCCACCGAAGCGCTGGATCGATCCGGTTCCCAGCGTCCGCTCGGGCGCGCGCGCGATCAGCGCCGGCAGCGTCATGCGCGCGGCCCCCAGGGTGACGGTGGCCGGCAGGGCGGGGTGCGCGCCGATCCACAGCTCGGCGAACGGCTGCTCTGGGCCGGCGTTCACGCCCAGCAGCTGAGCGATCAACGCCTGTGGTCCCCGCTCGCCCCAGTCGTAGTGCTGCACGCCGCACGCCAGCCGCAGCGGCGCGGGGTCGCGCGTCCAGGCGGTCAGGGCATCGGTCTCGTCCGGCATGGTTGGTCGACGTTGCGTCGAATCTAGCTGCGTGACGATCTTTGCGCCAATGCGGAGAGCCGATGCGTCCTCGAGGACCTGAGCCCGGCCAAGGGTGCGGCGCTGGCACGGCCCGGGCGAGGCGCGCTTGCCCACCAGTGATCCTTTGTCCGCGCCTGCTGGCGAGTCGTTCGTCACCACCGACGTGGCGCCCATCCCCGGCACCTGGCGCGCGGGCCCTGACGCCACGAGGCGTTGTCGTCGTCAGGCGTTCGCGGTCGGGCGTTCGTGCGCGAAGAGTGTCAGAATAGTCGCGTGGCAGGTGACGCGCGCCCGAAAATGCAGTTGAAGCCCAGGTCCCCTGGGCGTCGGTCGGAAGGCTCTGCTCCCGAAGGGGCCGTGGCCGGCGACGACGTGGCGCTGGTCTTCGGCCGCGACGAGCAGGGGGTCCATGTGCTGCGGCGCCGCGGCCCCGACGCGCCGGTCGAGGCGGGCGTGCTGCACCCTCTGGTCGAGGGCAAGCCGATCACCGACGAGGTGGTCTCGCTGCGCCCCCGCCCCGACGCGCCGCTGGTCTTCGACGTCAGCACCGTGCTCGAGCGGCAGACCCCGCGCGCTGCCGGCGACGGTCCGTCGCAGGTGGCCACCGAGGAATACCGGAAGGGCTGGGACACGATCTGGGGCCGCAAGCGCTCCCCCGATCGCGACGTCAACTGAACGGCCCCGATCGGCCTCAGGCTGGCGCGCCGACGGCGCCAAGAAGCATCACGGGTCTTGCAGTTTCCCCGCGGAGATCTCAGGATTCCGCCATGATCAAGCCCGGCGATACCCTTCCCGACGCGAACCTCATGGAGAGCACCGAGTTTGGCGAAGCCTGCCCGCTGTCACCCAAGCCGGTGAGCGTGGCGGCCGCTGCCAAGGGCAAGCGGCTGGTGATCTTCGGCCTGCCCGGCGCGTACACCCCCACCTGCTCGGCCAAGCACGTGCCCGGATACTTGTCGCGGCTCGACGCCCTCAAGGCCCGCGGAGTCGACGAGGTCTGGTGCGTGTCGGTCAACGACGGCTACGTGATGGCGGCCTGGGGAAAGGAGCAAGGCGGGATCGGCAAGATCCGCTTCCTGGGCGACGGCAACGCCGAGCTGGCCAGGAAGCTCGGTCTGGACGTCGACCTTGCCAAAGGCGGCATGGGCGTGCGCTTCCGTCGCTTCTCCCTGCTGGCGGAAGATGGTGTGGTCAAGCAGGTCAACGTCGAGGAGCCCGGCAAGTTCGAGGTCAGCGACGCCGACACCATCCTCAAGCAGATCAGCTGACGTCCGTCATTCCGCGGCCGCCCGAGCCGCCACCGATGCGCCGGTCGTGGGGCCCGCGCTCGCCGGTCTGTAGTCGCCACAGCGCCGCGTACTGCCCGTCCGCGGCCAGCAGCGTCTCGTGCGTGCCGCGCTCGATGATGCGGCCGCGCTCGATCACGTAGATGGCGTCGGCGTGGCGCACCGTCGACAGGCGGTGGGCGATGATGATGCTGGTGCGGCCGACCACCACCCGGTCGAGCGAGCGCTGGATGGCCGCCTCGGTCTCGTTGTCGACGGCGCTGGTCGCCTCGTCGAGGATCAGGATGGGCGGCTCTTTCAGCAGCGCGCGCGCCAGGGCGATGCGCTGTCGCTGGCCGCCCGACAGCTTCTGGCCGCGTTCGCCGACGGGTGTGTCATAGCCCTGCGGGAGCGCCACGACGAACTCGTCGGCCTCGGCGGCGATGCCCGCGGCGACCACCGCGCTGCGCGTCGCCTCGGGCACCCCGTAGCCGATGTTCTCGGCGACGGTCGCGTCGGCCAGGAACGGGTCCTGCGCGACGTAGCCGATGGCGCGCCGCAGGTCGCGCAGCGCCAGCTCCTGGATGGGACGGCCATCCAGCCGGATCGTGCCGGCGCGCGGCTCGTAAAAGCGCAGCAGCAGCTTGACCAGCGTGCTCTTGCCGCTGCCGGTGCTGCCCACGAAGGCCACGCTGGCGCCCGCGGGGATGGTGAGCGCGATCTGCTCCAGCGTCGGCTGGGTGTGGTAAGCGAAATCGACGTTGTCGAAGGTCAGCTCGCCCTTGACCGTGCCCGCCGGCAGCGCCGCGCCGCCGTCGGCGATCGCGATCGGCGTCTGCACCAGGTCCATGACCCGCTGGATCGACGCCATCGAGCGCTGGTAAAGGTCGGTCATGTCGGCCAGCCGGGTCATCGGCCACAGCAAGCGCTGGGTCAGGTAGACCAGCACCGAGTAGCTGCCGACGCCGATCTCCCCGCGCAGCGCCAGGAAACCACCGTAGAGCAGCGTGACCGTGAACCCGGCCAGGATCGCCATGCGGATGATCGGCGTTATCGCCGCCGACAAGCGGATGGCGTCCCGGTTGGCTACGCGATAGTCGTCGGAGGCTTGCCGGATGTGGCCGGCCTCGAACGCCTCGGCGGTGTAGGCCTTGATGGTGGCGATGCCGAGCAGGTTGTTGTTGAGCCGGGCGTTCAGGTTGCCGGCGCGCTCGCGCACCTCGGCGTAGCGCGGCGCCAGCCGGCTCTGGAACCAGAAGGCGCCGGCGATGATGAGCGGCACCGGCAGCACCGCCAGCACGGCGATCTTGACGGTCAGGGTGAAGAACACCGCGCCCACCAGCAGCGACCCGGTCGCGATCTGGATGAGGTCGTTCGCGCCGCCGTTGAGGAAACGCTCCATCTGGTTGATGTCGTCGTTGAGCACCGACATCAGCGCGCCGGTGCGGCGGCTCTCGAACCACGACAGGTCGAGGCGCTGGATGTGGTCGTAGGCCTCCATGCGCAGGTCATGCTGCAGGCTCTGCGCCAGATTGCGCCAGCGCACGTCGTAAAGGTACTGGAACAGAGACTCGCCGACCCAGATCACCACGGTCGCGCCGGCCAGCCCGACGATCTGGGCGCGCGGCTCGTGCAGACCGGCGCGCGCCAGGAACGAATCCTTGCGGTTGACCACCACGTCGACGGCGATGCCGATCAGCACTTCGGGCAGGATGTCGAAGAACTTGTTCAGCACCGAGTAGACGGTGGCCCGCACGACGTCGCGCCGGTAGCGGCGCGCGTACCCGAAAAGCCGGCGCAGGGGATGGGTGGGCCGAGCCGCCTGCATCAGAACGGGATCGCTGACGATGGCTCTAGAGCCCGCCCAGCTTGGCCAGACCCTCGTCGAGGGTGGCGCAGATGTCCAGCGCGCGATCCATGCGCAGGATCTTCAGCACCTCGCGCGGCTGACCGCTGACGCCCACGAAGCAGACCTGACCGCCCACGTAGCGCACCCGCTTGAACAGCGAGATCAGCACGCCGACGCCCGAGGAGTCGATCTGGCGCAGGGCGCCGAGGTCGACCAGCACCTTGCGCACACCGGCCTCCTCGATCGCGATGACCTCGGACTTGATGTCGACCGCGTTGGTGATGTCGAGGACCCCGCGCACCGTCAACAGCGAGATGTCTCCGCGCTTTGTGTGGTCGAAATCGGCCTTCTGGTGGTCGAGGGCGGACACGATGGGCGCACAGAGTATCACGATCCGGAGCAAAGGCTCGTTTTCACCGGCGTCGTCTTCATTCCGCCGGCCGTGCGTTTTCACGGTTGCGTTTTTACCGCGCTCGCCTGCGCTTGGGCCCAGGTTGGCGTGGCCCTCGGCCTTCCCTGCAATGCCGTTCGGTTAAGGGCCCTCGGGCCTCGGGCTTCGGGCTTCGGGCTTCGGGTAAGTTGAGAGGTTACGAGTGTCGCGTTCCGAGCGCCGAGCGCAGCCCTCCACGAGGTTCGCCGGAACGGACACAGCCCCACGGCGGATCTGGCTCTGAAGACCGAATCGCTCGGCTATGTGGAAACCCGCCGTCGCTCGATGAGCGTCGGGGACGAGGTCGTCTGCCAATACGAACGCCCGTAGGCGGTACGGTTCTCTGCTCATACCCAGACTCATCGGCCGTGGCGTCGCAAGAGTTTCCCCCGCAGTCCAGGTCCGACGCCCCCGAAGTCCGAAGTCCGAAGTC
>DASRQZ010000120.1:0-5568 GCA_035696125.1 Polyangia bacterium | reverse complement strand
ATGCCGTTGGTGGGGTCGAACCAGCGCGCGGTGACCGGACCGGACATACGCGACAGCGCGATGGTCAGATCGCGCACGGCCGGCGTGTAGACGATCCCGAGGCGACTGTCGGACGACAGCGCGGCGGACGCGGCGGCGGCGCCCGACGACGCGCCCGCGGTCAGGAATGTTTGCGAGAAATCGGGCGACAGCAGGTGCCAGGCGCGCCCGGAGAAGAAAGCCGCCAGCCGTCCCATGTCCCTGGACCCGGTCGAGGCCAGGGCCATCTTCCAGCCGCTGCCGAAGTTCCAGATCGGGAGATTGCCGAACAACTGGCCAACGCCGGCGCCCGACAACACCGCCTGGTAGGCCTGGATGCGCACGCCGGGCGGGGAAATGCCGTGCTCGCCTTCGTAGGTCGATTCGATGAGAAAGGTCGGCTTCCAGCCCGACTGCTCCCAGCTGGATTGCATCGGCTGGTAGACCGGGTTGTAGGTGTACACCGTGTTGATGTCGAGCCAGCTCTCCCCGCCCCAGACCGAGGTGGCGGAAGCTTCGGGCGCGCAGTGCGCGCTGTGCAGGTGATTGGCATCGACGGCGCGGATCGCGTTGTGGATCGCCCGGGTCAGCGTCCTGTCGGGCGGGCTGTAGTCGCCGCCGGCAACCCAGATCAAGTTGGGGACGTTCTTGTACCGATTGCCCAGGAAGGTTCCATAGGTGGTGAGGCGAGAGGTGCCGTTGGCCACCAGTGCCGCATACCAGCCCTCGGATCCGCCCTGGTATCCCAGGTAGGCCGGGAAGGCCAGCACCTGGATCCCGCGCGCGCCCGCGGCCGCGAGCACGGCGTCGACATGCGCCCAGTAGAGCTCGTTGGGCGTCGCAAAGTCCGGCTGACCGCCCACGGTCCCGGTGAATGGCAGATCGCCGTTCGCGTCGCGCGGCGCCATCGGCGCGTACATGTGCTCGACCAGGCTGACCAGCACCGTGTTGAAGCCGCGCGCGGCCCGATCGTCGAGGTAGACCTTCGCATCGGCCAGGGTCGGCGCCGCGATCAGCGACCACGGCGAATCACCGACGAACAGGAAGGGTTGGCCGTTCTGATCGACGACGTAGCGCTTTGCCGCGACGACCTTCAGCGGATAAACGGGAGCTCCGCCGGTCGCCCCACCGATGCCCGCGCCACCCGTGCCCGATCCGCCGGCGCCAGATCCGCCGACGCCAGATCCGCCGGCGCCAGATCCGCCCGCGCCCGATCCGGCCGCGCCCGATCCGCCGGCGCCCGATCCGCCCGCGCCCGATCCGCCCGCGCCAGATCCGCCCGCGCCCGATCCGCCCGCGCCCGATCCGCCCGTGCCCCGTTTGCGGAACCTTCCGCGCACGACAGTCCCGCCGACGCCAGATCCGCCGATACCCATACCACCGACGCCGGATTCCCCTGTTCCCACACCGCCTGTTCCCACACCGACGGCGCCCGATCCGCCGGCGCCAGATCCACCCGCGCCAGCGCCACCCGTGCCTGAACCGCCTGTCCCCACACCGCCGGCGCCCGCACCACCGCTACCCGAGCCTGCGGCCCCCGCGTCGGGCGGCGGCGACGAGAGGGAGATCGGCGTCGCCATGTCGCTCTGAATCTCCGCGGCGGACAGCGCGCGACCGTAGATCCGCACCTCGTCGATGCGGCCCTGAAAGAATTCGCCCCCCTCGCCCACGTCGCCACCGATGTTCAAAGCGCCGGTGCCTGTGGTGATTGACTGGGTGTACGCCTTGCTTCCCACCTGGACGCCGTTGACGTAGAGGCGAAGGGAAGCGCGGTCGTACGTTGCGGCCAGATGGGTCCAGGTGTTCGCTGGCGGCCTGCTCCCGGCCTGCAAGTTACGTTCGAGACCGCTGCCGAAGAAGATCGCCTCGGGCGTCCCTGCGCCCGAGGACGCCCAGAGCCCGTAGCGCAGGCCGGAACCCGACGACGGTTCCTTGACGACAACCGCCTCCCAGTCGTCGGGCAGCGGCGAGGTCGGATAGATCCACGCCTCCAGCGTCATACCGCTGGCGAGATCGAGCGCCGCCGCTGGCGGCACCGCGACCAGATCACCGGAGAACGCGAGCGCGGCGCCATACCTGCCGGCCACCCAGCTCTGTCCTGCGAGGGATGCGGTCAGCGCGCCGGGACCGGAGTCGCGCGCCGTGGTTCCGATTCCCTCGTCGAACCCGAACGCGGCCACCACGCCGGGACTGGTCAGCGCTTGCGCCTCGCTTGATTGCAATTGTTCAAGCGGGCTGCAAGCGACAAGAAGCACGGTCGTGGCAAACCAGTAGATGACCACCGCGCGAGCGTGGTGCACTGAAGGCAAAGAGCGTCCCATCCGTTATTCCCCCGCGCCGCATCGTAAGGACGACCGGACGCCGTGACAACGGTCTCGACGGAGAATTGCCGCGCGCGCGCGTTTGTCTCTGCGACAACAGCGCACTCCGCAACACTAGTGCGCTCGCGATGGACGGCGCGAGCTCGGCAAGACGGCTCGTTTGCAAACTCTTTGTGCCGATTCATTCACAGGAGTGGACATGTTCACCCACACCCGGCCCGCCGTTGACGGACGGCCCCGCAGACCTCGGACGAGTCAGGGATCGGCTCACGCTACCGGAGAGCTCCGAGCTGTGTATATCCTCGCGCTCAGCAAGGTCGACCCATGGAACACGCTTTGACATCGCCCCTCGCCGCCTGGGAGAGCTTCTACGTGATCGTCGGCTCCTCGGCCGCGGCGCTCACCGGGCTGCAGTTCGTGGTCATCGTGCTGGTCGCGGACGTCAGCGCGCCGGCCAGCGTGCACAGCACGCGGGCGTTCGGCACGCCGACCGTCGTGCACTTCTGCGCGGTCCTGCTCAACTCGGCGTTGCTGAGCGCGCCCTGGCGTCAGATCTCCAACGTCGCGCTGGCCATCGCCGCCTTTGGATTGGCCGGCCTGGGCTACACCATGCTCGTGCTCCGGCACGCGCGCCGGCAAACCGACTACGTCCCGGTACTGGAGGATTGGATCTGGCACATCGCGCTTCCGCTCTTCTCCTACGCCGCGCTGCTGGTGGCCGGCATTCTGTTGCCGCGCGAATCAGCGACCTGCCTGTTCATCATCGGCGGCACCGCATTGCTGCTGCTGTTCATCGGTATTCACAACGCCTGGGACTCGGTGACCTACATCGCGCTCCAGCGGCGCCAAGGCCCAGCAGCAGAGACCGGGGAAGCGGGAAAGCGCGGCGAGCCGAGGCCGTAGTCAGGCGCGGGCGCGCACGAGAGGTGCCAGAGACGCCCTGGTTTCACCCGGCCAGCGGTCTGGATCTCAAGCAGGCCGGGTACGTGCCGATACGTGCTGACATGGGTAACCACGGGCCCCGTGTCGAGCACGCCCGTCCCAGCGTGGCCGGCGGACACATCGAACCTCAAGCCGGAGAACTGTTGCGCGCGTTCGATCCCCAGGCGCTCCGTCGCGTCGAAGCCAGGCTGCGCATCCTGCTGGCCTCTGCCTCCACGACGGCATCGCGCGCCTCGATCCGGGAGGCCTGCCGGAGCATCGGCCAGGTCATCTGCGACGAGCTGGCCTGGGAGTTCGTGGGCGTCTGGGAGCTGGAGCCATCGACCTGGGTGTTGCGCTGCATCGACACCTGGTCGCGCCCGGAGTCCCAGCTTGCTTCGCTGGAGACTGCCGCCCGCGCGGCGGCGCTGCCCCCCGGGATCGGGCTGCCGGGCGTGGCCTGGGCCAGCCACCAGGTTCAATGGTCCACCGGCGACAACACCGATGACCAGGGCGTGAAACACCCGCACCTCGTCAGGCCGCCCTCGTTTGTCGCGGCAGGTCTGCACGGTGGTCTGGCGATGCCAGTCCGCTGTGATGAGGACGTCCTGGCGGTGCTCGAGATCCGCGGCCGCCCGGCGCACCCCCCCGACCCGGAGCTGACCGCGCTGCTGGATACCATCGGCGTCCAGATCGCTCTGGCCGAGCTGCGGGGCCGGGCCGAGCTGCGCTCCGAGATCGCGCAGCGAGATCTCGAGGAGGCGCGCGAGCAGATGGAGGCCGTCATGACCTGCGCGCCCGCGGTCATCGCGACGATCGGCAATGACGACGCCATCCTTTTTCTAAACCGGACCTGGCCGTATCTGAGCGATGACCAGAGGGTGGGCGCGTCGTGGAAAGACTTCGTCGAGCCCTCCCGGCAGGGGCCGATGGCGGCTGCGCTGCAGAAGGTCTTCGAGTCGGGCATCCACCAGTTTCACGAGGTCGCGGTCAGCGGGAAGGACGGCATGGCGCACTGGCATTCCAACCATGTCGGACCGATGCGCATCGGCGGCAACATCGCGGCGGCGGTGGTGATCAGCCAGGACGTCACCGAGAGCAAGCTCGCCGAAGTCGAGCTCGCCGACGCGCAGCGACTGGCGTCGGTCGGGACGCTGGCCGCGGGCGTGGCCCACGAGATCAACACACCGGTGCAGTTCGTGAGCGACAGCGTCCATTTTGTCCGCGACGCCGGAGCGGAGGTGCTGGCGCTGGTCGACACCCTGGCGGCGCTGCCTCGGATGGTTCTGGACGGCGCCGACACCGCCGTGCTCCTCGACGCGGCGACTGCCGCCTCGGCAGCCATCGACAGCGCCGACCTCGACTACCTGCGCGACAACATGCCGAAGGCGCTCGACCGCGCGCTCGAGGGCCTGGAACGCGTGGCGACCATCGTTCGGGCCATGAAGGAGTTCGCGCACCCGGCCCAGAAAGAGATGGCCCCCGTCGACCTCAACCGCGCCATCCTGAGCACCCTCACCGTCGCCACCAGCGAATACAAGTACCTCGCCGATCTGCAGACCGAGCTGGGGGACCTGCCGCCGGTCGTGTGTCACGTCAACGACATCAATCAGGTGGTCCTGAACATCGTGGTCAACGCCACCCACGCGATCGGCGACCGATTGAAGGGGAGCGATGGGCGCGGCACGATCACGGTTCGCACCGCGTGCGAGGGCGACCAGGTCGTCATCGCGATCAGCGACACCGGCGGCGGCATTCCAGAGGCCGTCCAGAGCCGGATCTTCGATCCGTTCTTCACGACCAAAGAGGTCGGTCGCGGAACCGGGCAAGGGCTGGCCATCGCGCGCGCGATCGTGCGTGACAAACACGGCGGCGACCTGACCTTCGAGACCAAGATGGGATCGGGGACGACCTTCCTGATTCGATTGCCCGTCGCTGGCAAGCCCCGCGGCGGGTGACCGGAGACGTCACCCCGGCCCTGCTATGAAAGTGCGCCAGGCGGGCGTCGAACGGGATCCCCTCTTCCGCGGTCCGCCGCGGGGGAGAGTCAGGGAGCGGTCAGACCTTGCGGAGCGCTACGGCTCGCGCGTGCCTCGACGGTGACAAAGGCCTTCCCCCTCCCCATCCCTGCCCGAGTACGGGGAGGGGACCGGAGGGGAGGCGAGGGCGTCACTTTCGTGCGTGGGGGTACACCCTGACGAATCCCCGCGAATCTCGTTCGCGAGTCGGTCCGGCGCCGTCTTTCCCGTCGGCGTCGGCGTCGGCGTCAGCGTGGGCGACCCGAACGGGGACAGAGCCAGAATCGCCG
>DASRQZ010000119.1:0-34993 GCA_035696125.1 Polyangia bacterium | reverse complement strand
GGACGCGGCGGCAAGCTCACCCGGGCCGACGCCATCGCGGTGTCGGGTCTGCCCCAGCCCGAGGCTGAGCAGGCGCTCACCGCGCTGCTCAAAGAGTATCGCAGCCACCTCGCCGCCACCGAGAGCGGCGAGCTGGTCTATCAGTTCGACCCGGCCTTCGAGCGCCGCGGCGCACTCACCTGGCGCGAGCGACTGGCTGCGGCGGGCGCGGTGCTGTGGGCGGGCTTCACCTTCGTCTTCAAGATCTCGATCGTGGTCACCCTGGTGGTCTACTTCGCGCTGTTCGTCGCGATGCTGCTGGCGCTGATCTTCGCCCGGCGCGACGACGACGACGACGATCGCGGCGCCTTCGGCTTCGGGTTCGCCGACCTGTTCTGGATCTGGGGCTGGGATCCCGGGTTCGGCGGCCGCCACGCGCGCCGGCGCATCGGCGGCCAGCCGCGCAAACCTTTTTACAAGAGCGTCTTCGACTTCGTGTTCGGTCCGCCGCGCGCCCAGGAAGACGCGCTCGCCGACGAGAAGGAGATCCTGGCGGCGATCCGCGCGCGCAAGGGTCGCATCGGCGCGGTCGACCTGGTCCAGCTGATGGGCTGGGACTTCGAACGCGCCGAGGAAGAGGCGACGCGTCTGCTGGCCGACTACGGCGGCGAGCCGGAGGTGACCGAGGACGGCGTGGTGATCTACGTCTTTCGCGATCTGCGCAAGACCGCCTCCGACGGGCAGCTCGACAAGGTTCGCCCCCGTTCGGCCTGGGAACGCCTGGAGCGGCCGGTCCCGCTGACCGGCAATAGCCCGGGCACCAACACCGCCATCGGATTCTTCAACGCGTTCAATCTGGTCGCGCCCTTCTGGATCGTGCCGCTGTTCGAGATGAAGACCCAGATCTCGCTGCAGGGGGCGTCGGTGTGGCTGCACCAGCTCCCGGTGGCGTTCTCGGCCATATTCTTCGCCGTTCCGCTGGCACGGCTGGCGCGCGACCGGCTGCAGCTGCGGGCGCGCGCCCGCCGCAACGCGCGCCGCAGCCTGCTGGCGCGCATCTTCGCCGCGCCCGCGCAGCCACGGCCCCTCGAGGCGATCGCGACCGACCCGGCGCTGGCGCAGGCGCTGGCGCGCGATCTGGTGCGCCTGGGCGGCGACGTCGAGCCCGACGACCAGGGCCGGATCCACTACCTGTTCCCGCGCATCCAGCGCGAGCTGGCCGCGCTCGAGCGGGCGCGCGCGCAGGCCGCCGCCGCCGAGACGAACCCGGGCGCTATCGTCTTCTCGTCGGAGAACTGACCCGACGCGGGCGCAGGCCCGACGCGGCCCCGGCTCACGGCTTGGGGATGCGCAGGGTCTTGCTGATCATGGCGCTGCCGTGCGCGACGTACAGCAGCGACAATGGGTGCAGGTCACCGGGGCCGATGTGCCAGCTCGCGAAGGGAAGGGTGTCGTTCCATCGTCCCGCCGCCGCCAACCCGGCCAGGATCGCGGCGATCAGCAGGCTGGACGGGATCGGCAGTCCCTCGAAATGCGTCACTTTGCCGCGCTGGTCGGACAGCGCACCCGCTGTGGCGTTGTAGCGCGCCAACCGGCTGATGCCGCAGGCGACGAAGTAGACCAGGCACAGGGCATCCCAGCCGCCGCGCAAGCCCACGGCGAAACCCATGGCGGCCGGCGCCACCCCGAAGGACACCACGTCGGCCAGCGAGTCGAGCTCCTGGCCCAGGGTCGACGCCTCGTGCCGCCAGCGGGCGATGCGCCCATCGAGCACGTCCATGGCCAGGGCCACCGGCAACAGGCCGGCTCCCAGCCAGAAGCGGCCCGTGTCGCGGGTGACCAGATAGCTCATGAAGGAGAGCAGGGCGCCCGTGCCCGCGAAGCCGTTGAGCAACGTCACCAGATCGGCGATCTGGAAATCGCGGATCATCGAGAAGCGCCGCACCCGGTCAGGTTCCATGAGCCCGGAAGTTGATGCGTATGCCTCCCCTGCGTCAAGCAAGCTCTCGGGCGCCCTGACAACGGGGTCGAGCGCCGGGGCCGTAGATCCCTCGACCCGAAAACCAGCGACGCTAGCCGCGCGCGTCGCCGCCCGAATCCCCAGTCAGGTCGGGGAGGTTCCCGTGGTCGACCCCGCTGGCGTTCTCCCCGCTACCGCTGCGCCGACGCCGGCTGCCACCGCTGGCCTGTCCGCCCTTGCGGCCCGCCTCACGGGCCTCTTCAGAGTCGAACTCGTGCGCGGTGCCTTTGCGGTGCGCCGCCCGACCCCCCTCAGCGGAGATCTGGCGCTGCCGTTCGGCGTCCATGCCGGCGAAGCCCCTGCCGCGCCGGGTTTGGCTTTCGCCCGGGTCGCTGCCTTGGCCGTGGCCTTCGTCCTGATCGCTCTTGTCCGCCATGACAATCTCTCTCCCTGCGGAAAAGCGCCGCCTCGCAGCCGCGCCCTTCATCGCTTTCGGTTTTGCTTCGCTGCCTGGGGGGCTGTGAAAGTGTCGGATGTGCGGCGGGCCACCCCCAGGTTGGGCTCGCCTACAGCCAAACATGTGCACTCTGGCGGCGAGTGAAAGGCGGGGGATGAGCAAAAACTCGTCTTGTCGCGCGGGTCTATGCTTCCTTGATCTCCTCCAGGTCCAGCTCGACCACGCCAGGAGGAAGGGGCGGCACCAGGGCGGCCTCCCCGGGACGGGACGCAGAGCGGGGGTCGGCGACCGCCAGCACCTTGACCTTGAACTCCAGATCTCGTCCCACCAGCGGATGCAGCAGTCGCACCGCCACCTTGGTAGGAGTGGCTTCGATCACCTTGAAGCTCACATCCTCGCCATGCGGGCCCTTGGCCTGGAACACCAGCCCGGCCCTGGGCGTCAATGCCGAGGGAAACTCCTCGCGCGCCATCTCCTTGATGGGCAGCGACTCCTCGGTCCCGAAGGCCTCGGCGGCCGGGATGACCCCGCTGCGTTGCTCGCCGGGCGATAGCCCCTCGAGCCGTTGCTCCAGGCCCGGCAGCATCTTGCCGGCGCCCTGGAGATATTCCAGCGGTCCGCTCTCCTGCGACGACTCGATGACCGCGCCGTCCTTCACCTTCAGCTCGTAATCGATCCGCACGCTCATACCCGCCCCGATTTTCATATAGGGGAGGGTACGCACCATGCCGCTCGGCGCCAGCGTTTTTCCAACGGATCGCGCTGTGGTATGAGGTCGTATGTCCTGCCGGCGGCACCCCCGTTCTGTCGCCGCCGGTCTCGGAGCGATCTGGCCGACGCTCATCGTGACCGCCGTCTCCGTGACCGCCGAACCTCAGGTTCGCGACGCCGGCGGGACACGGGGCTGGGGAAACACACTTGATCGCACGGCACCGCATCGAACCCCAGCATCCTGACGGGCCGCCAAGAAAAGCGGCCTGAACGCCCTCACCTATGCGAGGCCCCCAGTCAGGGGCCAGCAGAAATCAGAGAGTCCCTACAACCTCCAAGAGAGCCAATTACTCCCGTAACGCGGGACGAATTCGCAGCTTTCTGAACGCCGAGCATTTTGTTTCGGAATAATTAACGATCTCTGCGTTTGTCTGCCGGCAGTCGTCCAATGGGCTCCCAATGGAGCTTTGATTCGCCACTCAAAGGGGCTCTCGTCCGAAGAGAATTTGTGCGAGTGGTTGCCGGAGCAGCAACCTCAGGGGTGCTCTGCCCGTGACCGTTGTTACCGAGGCGTTTTAGCGGTTGCGTCGCGCGTGCTCGTCGCTGAGGTGAAGTCAGGAGGACTCGCCGGAGCGAGACAACAACGATTGCTTGGAGCGCCCAAACAATCATTGTCTGACCCGCTTGACAGGCGCGGCCCTCAATGATTAATGCTGCTGCCCGGACTCATCCATGTGCCTACTCTAGGGAAGGGGCCATCGAACATGCGGGGGAAGTCGCTCTCAATCTGGCGTAGATCGTTTCAGTATCGGTTGGTTGCCTGCTTGGCCGTCGGACTGTCGTGCGAGGCGGCCTTCGGTCCGGCGTCGGCCGCCGCCATGACAATGGGCCGCAGTGCGGGCACATCGCCGCCGGCACGGGCCACTGCTGCTGCGTCTCAAATGACGTCGAGCCAGCCGGAATCCAGGACAGCTGCGGGCCCGACGCCGGTGGAAGACGCAGCACGCCCGGCCGAGTCGGTCCCGGAGCTCTGGACGCCACACTCGGCCGTGATCCTCGACACCAGCCCGCCGGCTGGCGCCGGGTCGCTTTTCGACGGCGACGCCGCGACAGGCTTCTCAGCGGCGGCTGGTCGGACTCGCGCTGTTCGTTTAGAGCTGGGCGCGGCGCGACAGGTGATCGCCGTGGGCCTTCACGGCACCGGGCGCGCCAACGTCACCGTGTACGCCGAGGATAACGGCCCAAGCAGGCAGGTCAGCACCAGCCGTGTTGCCGCCACCGATCTCGCGTCCGATCGGTGGGCGCAGGTGACGCTGGCGTCTCCGACCCGGGCGTCCACCCTCGTGGTGCAATGGACCGCGCCGTCTTCGGCGCCGGCGGCGCTCACGGAACTCGCGCTCTGGGTGATGGGGCAGCCTCGCGATGCCTTGGCGGAAGCTGCGGTCGCCGACCGGCTGGTCAGCGAGCTTCCTGAAAACGCCTTGGACGCCTCGGGGGTCCCCTGGACCGGTGTGGTGGCTCGCGTAACCGCGCACGGCCCCGTGTCCGCGAGCTTCGCCCTCAAGTTGAATCGCGATCCTCTTCTGGGTCGAGCGTTCCTCGTCTACGAACTGGACAGCAAGGCGCACTGGACCGGCGTGGCTCGGTCGATCAACGGTCACATCGTCCGCGGCGGATATCGTACGGAGGTGAAGGGTCTTGGCGGCGTACAGGTCGAAGAGATCAACCCCGCGTGGCTGAAGAGGGGGGACAACACGGTCCTGTTCCAGCCCACTTTGCGCGAGGACGGGCTCGGATATCGCATTCGCAATGTGCGCGTCGTCAGCGTGCCGCGTGGGGCAGAGCCGGCTCCCGCGGACGCGGATATCGATGTCCGGTCGGGCGCCGGCGTCCGCTCGCCGCTCGCCGATGGCGATCTGGGGACAGGGGTGGGCGGACCGGGGGTGCACACGGCGGGCCTGCCATCACTGGCGGGCCGGGAGCCGGCGTTTCTATCATTCTATCTCGACAAGTCGACCAGCGGGACGCTGACGCTATCAACGGCCAACAACCGCGCGCGTCGACGGGGCCAGCTGCGCGTCGACCTCGAGGGACGAGCGGCGGGGTGGCAAACAGTTCCGATCGCTGGTGTCCTCCCGCCGACATCCGAGCTGCGCCTGCGCGTGCAAGGCGACCGCGAGAGCAAGGGACAGGTCAGCGAGGCGCGCATCCAGTCGTTCCCGGCGCTCAGGTCGCCGACCGATCTGACCGTGTCGTACCCGCTGCACGGCGAGTGTCACGACCACACGACCTACTTGCGCGGCTTCGTGTCCGGGATGGGCAGCGGGCAGCGGCCACAATTCTTCGTCGACGGGGAGCCGAGGGCGACGGAGATCGATGCCGATGGCAGCTTCGAGTCCCACATCCAGGAACCAGCGGCCGCCCGGGGCAAGCCGTGGAGCATCCGTCTCGACGTCGTGACCGCCGGCGGCGTCCACTCGACGCGCACGGTCCCCGTCGACACCTGCCTCGAGGCCCCGAAGGGGCGGGTGATCGGGGTGTCGCCCCCGGTGGAGGACGTGGGCGCGCCGTACGGTGCCGTCGTGTCGCCGCACCAGGCGAGCACGCTGTCGTTCGCGGGCGCGAAGCTCGAGATCCCCGCTGGCGCCGTGGACAGCGACGTCCGCGTCACCATGCGCGCGCTCGACCGCGGGCAACTGCATCCCATAGAGGGGGAGATGGACAATGTCAGCGTCGGTGGTGGGGCGCTGCGCTTCGGTCCACACGGCCTGAAATTCAGGAAACCGGTCAGGGTGACGTTGCCGGTCGACGCCGCGCGAATGCCGCCAGGCATGACCGCGGCCGACCTGGTCACGTTCTTTTTCGACGAGGCGGCCAGCAAGTGGACGCAGCTCCCAAAGCTCCGCAGCGCACGCGACCGCGTCGTCGCGGAGACGACCCACTTCACCGACTTCATCGCGGCGACGATGAGGTCGCCCGATCACCCCGACGCCCAGCAGTTCAACCCGAACACGATGAAGAACGTGAAGGTGGGCGAACCTGGCGCCGGGATCGCCCTGATCCAGCCACCCGAGGCGAACTCCAGCGGCTCGGCGCGCCTCAGCTATCCGATCGAGACGCCGCCGGGGCGCAACGGTATCGGGCCGAATCTGGCGCTCACCTACGACAGCGAACGGGTCAACACCAACGGCTGGCTCGGCGTGGGGTGGGACCTCCGCCTGTCCTCGATCGAAGTCGACACCCGCTTCGGCGTGCCGAGGTACGACGGAACCGAGCTATACACCTTGGACGGGGCGATGCTGACCGCGACGTCCCCCGCCGGGACGTACATCCGGCGCGTGGAGGGACCGTTCGATCTGATCCAGCGTACGGGCGCGGGACCGACGACCTATGCGTGGACGGTGACCGACAAGAGGGGAACGGTCTACACCTATGGGACCTCCCCCACCTCCCGGCTGGCCAATCTCCGCTCTGGGGCGCCCGCGAACTGCGGCGGCCCTGGGCCCGCGTGCGTCGGCGCCATCTTTCGCTGGTATCTCGAGAAGGTAGCGGACGTCCACGGCAATTACATGACGATCACGTACACGCATGACACGGTCACGAAGGGAGCTCCTCCTGACATCGAGACGTACGACGAAGTTTACCCATCCGCGATCGACTACACGGCAGCTCCCTCACTGGCGGCGGCGTATCACGTTGCATTCCACCTGGACGCGGCGGGCACGCGCCCCGACACGACGATCAATGCACGCCCTGGGTTCCTGGTGGCGACGGGCCGGCGGCTCAACGACATCACGGTGAAGTCAGGTGCGACGCTGGTGCGCCAGTACCGGTTCATCTATCACGATCAGAATCCCGCGCAGACCCTGACGCAGAACCTGGCGGACACGTTGCAAAAGAGCGTGCTGGACGCCGTCGCTTTGTGGGGCACGGAGAACGATGGGTCCAGCGAGTTTTACCGCCACACCTTCGAGTACTATAAAGCGCCCGCCCCCACGGGCATGTTCTCGGAGCAGCAGACGTGGGGGCAATTCTGGCAAGAGCAGGCACCGCCCTATGTCGGGTACCCGCCCCCCAGGACCGCCGATGGTCTGTCGCATTCCGTCGACGGCCTGGGCGGAGGGAGCGTGATGGTCGGTGTCGGGTTCCCGAATATTTCGGGGGGCGGTAGCTTCGGGATGGACACGGGGGGATCGACCACGGATCTCGCTTTCATCGGCGTCACCGGCGAAGGGCTGCCGGACCAAGTCGCCACGAGCGGGATGATGAGCCGCAACCAGTCGCCCGCCGCCCAGTCGACGTATCACTTCGAACCCACCACACTCACCGGCCTGCCGTTTCTCGGGCAGACCAGCCGCTCGGGGTGGACGGCCGGCGGCAACATCAGCGCCATGGGAGATCTGGCTGGTGGCGCCAGCCTCACCTATGCCAGGCACGTGTCCCAGGACTTCGGGATCATCACCGACATGAACGGCGACGGTTTCCCCGACCTCGTTTCTGGTGGCAGCGGCGGAATCGACGCCTGGCTCAACGACGGCAAGCGCAACTTCACGCACCAGACCTGGAACGGTTACAGCCTCGCGAATTCGCCCTTCTCCACTGCCAACAGATTGGCCGACGCGAGCGCGGGGTCGGCCTACTTCAAGACCGATCCGCTCATCCGCTGGGTGGCGCCGTTCGACGGGACCGTGACCGTGAATTCCAGGGCATTCAAACGTTACGCTGATGGCGGGGACCTTCGCGCCGAGCTCTACATCGCGAATGATCCGGTACGCTCCGTCACCCTGGTAGCGAATAACCCGGGCAACACCCCCGACCTGGCCTCGTCGGTCCAAAAGGCGGTGAATGGCGGCGACCAGATCTACATGCGCGTGGTCCCTCTGGGTACGCCCAGCCCAAATGACGCGGTGGTTTTCTCGACGGTGATCAAGTACGACCCACCGGCGGGAACTACCCCCTTTGATCAAGATCCTTCCGGAGTGCCGATTCTTGAGTATAGATACAACACTTTCGAGTACGCGAATGGATATGGGGACTATCGAGGGGCGGGGCTGGCGCGTCTCCCCTTCCACTTGACGGCAGATGGCGACATCTCGGTGAACCGCTGCTTTTACGCAAACGCAATGCAAGACGATGTGACGGTGTCCGTCGTCATCCGCGACGCGAACAACAACGTCGTCCTTGATTCGAACAACAATCTCAGAAAATGGGACCGGGTCGTGCCTGCGGGAACGTCGGCATTCACGCCAATCTGCATTGACGTACTTCCTCCGTCCTCGAACCCAAACTACTCGACGATCGCCAACGTCAGCGCCGATCAGAACGTTAGCTACGAGATCACTTCAGACACCCAAGTGGACACGCAGAGGATCGCTCTCGTCGACAACATGATTAGTTACACGCGGTATTGTCGGGTCGCAGTTGATGGCTCCAAAGTCTGCGGGGCACCGCAGCTCTCCGGCTCCGGCTATTCGATCGGGTCGAGTGATCCGTATCCCAAATTCCCGATCTCACTGAATGCTGTCGCGAGGGCCGTAGAGCCCTACTACCAGACCTACGTCTGGAGCACCTACAACAACGGGGCGTCGACGCCGCAACCGACGCGTAGCCTCCACCTCGACCCGTCCATCACATCAGTGACTTTCACTGGGGAAGTGTCGGCGTCATCCCCCCTGACCGAAGACGTTTTCATTTTGATCCAAGGCGTCCAGAAGCTGCACAAGAGGATTCGCCTTCAGAAGGGCACGGCCCCGCTACTCAACTATTCGACGCCGCCGATTACCATCCAACCCAACGAACCGATCTTCTTCACGATCTACTCGCCCACGGTTATCGGTGGGGGCGTCACATGGAACCCGGCGGTGAACAACCAACCCGTGTCGCAGAATCTGATCAACCGGGCGATCCTGGATCCGACTTTCGATAACAACATACCGGGAAGCACCACTCGGGATCCGATGTCGGGGGGATTTCATAATTGGTTCTACGGTGATTGGAACGACTCAATAATTCCGTTCGATCCCTCCCGCATCACCCGGACGAGCGGCCCACCCGGCAATGCGGATGCGGTCATGTTCGGCGTCCCAGGCAACGACATAGATGGTGGTCGGAGCTGGATAGGGCGTGGGGGCTCGGTCATCGGAGAGTTTGAGCTGATCCCTGGCGCCGTTTCCAATCCGGTCGCGATAGCCGGCAGCGCAGATGGGACCAATGCCCTGCGCGTGGCGGACACCTGGAATGTCGAACTTTCCGGGCACCTCGAAGAGATCACGGCTGCGTTGGGCGGTGGTGATGCCACGACCCAGGTCGACTTCTTCGATGTCAACGGCGATCGATTCCCGGATTCGGTCACCCACGGAGGCGTCCAATACAACCACTACAACGACGGGGTCGGGACGTTCTCGGACCGGGAGCCCGTCGACATGGGGTTCGGAGACCTGCGGTCGACGTTGAATGCCTCCTTGCAGGCGGGTCTGTCGGCCGGCGGCGGCCGGCAGGTCATCAATGAGACGCTGACGGACGGCTCGACCAGGAAGGTGGGCGCCACGGTCTCCGTCGGCGCTGTGACGGACTATGCCGTGAGCTCCACACGGGTCGACTTTGCCGACGTGAACGGCGATGGCCTGGTGGATCACGTCGCGCAAAGCCCCAGCGACGGCAGGTTGAGAGTCAAGCTGAACCTCGGATATGGCTTCTCCAACGAGGTGTCATGGGGCTTCCCTGCGGGCTGGAACGGACAAGACAGCACCTCGGTAACGGTTGCGGGAATCAAGTCGGAAGAGGTGGGTAAACTCCTGAACCTCATACCCCGCTCGCCGAACAGCACGAACGTCGTTCGGCTGCAGGACACCGGGACCTTCACGGCCAGCGTGGGCGCGAACCTGGTGGTGCTCGGCGGCGGCGGGGGTCCGACGTGGTCGATCACGCGCAAGTGGGTCGACCTGATGGACGTCAATGGGGACGGGCTGCCCGATCAGGTCCTCAAGGTCCCGGGGGACGGGCTTCTGCGCGTCAAACTCAACAAGGGCGACTCCTTCGCCGACGAGCAGCAGTGGTCGCTCCCGAGCTGGACGAAATCCGTCGACTCCAACTACGAGTTCCTGGGCACGCCCGATGGCCTGTCGTTCTCGACCATCGACGGTTTCAGCAAGAACCTGCACGCCGAGTTCTGCTTTTTCGTCTGCATTGGCTTATCCGGCTTTGACTCCGACTCGAACGGGGGCCCCAACGCCGACTTCGAAGACATCGACGGCGACGGCAAGGTAGATCAAGTCCTGAAGGTGCCAGGCGACGAGTACGTCTACACCAAGCTCAACAACATCGGCCAGACCAACTTGCTGGCCGCGGTCAACAGGCCGCTCGGCAGCCGCTTCACGATCAGCTACACCCGCATCGGAAACCATGTCGACCTGACGACGTTTCCAATGACCAACATGCCATCGAACCAATGGGTGATGTCATGGACCGTCCTGCACAGTGGTTCTGGCCAGAGCTGGGATGCCACGATAACTCAGGAGATGGACTACACCAATCCGCAGGCTGGCAGCCCCGTCGGCTACTACGATCCGGTCGAGCGAGAGAGCTTCGGCTACTCTGACGTCACCACCAGGTTTCCGTACGAGGACCTTGGGGGGACGTCAGTCGTGCACACCTATAACAACCAGAACTACTATTTGCATGGGCTCAGGCAATCGGAGATGTGGATCCAAGACAATCTCGCCGGTATCGTCCTGCGGACCATCTATGATGGGTACCAGGATCCTTCCTTCAAGGACGAGAATCAGCAGCCGCCACGGACCGGCACATTCTTCCCCGCGTCCAGTTACACGTACACGTATTTTTCCGAGGGGGGGCCGAGCCTGGTGACCCAATTCGAGTCGCGGACCTTCGACACCAAAGGTAACCTGACCGACGTCGTCGACTTCGGCGACCTCGACGCCGATTCCAGCGGCGACTTCAGCGACGACTTCAACTATCACATCGACTACCAGCAGCCGGCGACCAACATCACCGTGCCGGCCACCATCACGACGCGCGCCGGGACGACCGCGGGCAGCGGTAATCTCCTTAGAAAGCGGACGGCCACGTTCTTCTCGCACGGGAAACCCCAGACCATGACGGACGTCATCGTGAACGGGAAGAATCCGGACGGCACGGCGCGGACGGAGGCGGGGCCGGCGAACGCCACCTGGACTTTCACGTACGACGCTTACGGCAACGTGCAGCAGGCGACCTCGCCCGGCGGTCGTACCTTGCAGTATGGCTACGACACGACGACGCAAACCTATCCGACCTCGACGACGCAAGTCGATACCGACCCCAATTTCCGGTACGCCGCCTCCGCCAGCTACGACCTCAGGTTCGGGCTACCGACCCGCATCGTGGATGTCGCGGGCGCCAAGCAGGAGATCGACTACGACAATTTCGGCCGCGTCACAAAGGTGTTCGCGCCCAGCGACTTCGACCAGAGCGGTAACCGCATCAACTCGAACGCGCCCACGATCGGCGTTACCTACAGCGAGGTGGCGCACACGGCAGGCGGCGTGGAGACCCTCCCTGCGTACGCGATGGCGACCCACCGGACAAACGCACCAGGGGAGGGAAGCCTCCCCGGCGACGCGCTGACCACCAGAGCCTTGCGCACGGTCAACTTCGTCGACGGCCTCACGCGCAGGATCCAGACGAAGAAAGACATTGCCCGAGATTACCAGGAGGACGGCCTCGGAGTCTTGACCGGCTTGAGCGTCAGCGGGCCGGTCATTTTCGACGGACGTGGCCGGGTCTACCAGCAAGGGCAGCCGACCTTCGAAGCTGGCGCCACTGCGCCAACCACGTTCGTGACTATCCCGATGAACTACCCGACCCAGTACGCCTACGACGTGCTCGGTCGGTTACGCCAGGAGCAGCATCCCGATGGGGCCACGCAGGCCACGACGGCGATCTCTTACATAGTAGGCCCTGCGCCGATCGAAGGGGGTCGCAACTACATCATAAAAACCACCACCGATCCCTTGTACGCAAGCGATCCCACCTATCATTTCACCCTGGAATACCTGACGGTTCGGGGCCTCAAGAGGCTCCATTGGGACAGAAACAACATCAACAATGCCGTTACCGATTTATTCACTTTGTATGACTACGACCCGCTCGGCCAACTGGTCCAGGTCACCGACGCGAACGGGCCCACGATTGGAGCCGGAAACACGACGACGGCGGACTACGATACCGTCGGAAACTTGGTCGCGGTCACGAGCCCTGATTCCGGCCGCCGGGAGTGGCGTTACTGCCTGGGAGGGTACGTGTGCGCCGAGGAGTCGCCGAACGCTCGCGCGGCAGGCAACCTGATTCAGTACACCTATGAGAGAGACCGCCTGAAAACGATCTCGTACCCATCGGATACCGGGGTCACGTTCACCTACGGTAGCCCGACCGAGACTGGCTCCGCCAACGGCTACAAGGCGGGTCGAGTGAAGCAGCGCCTGGATGAAGCGGGCCAGTTCGACTACGCCTACGACGCGCTGGGGAACGTCACCAGCGAAACCGCGACCCTCAGGAACCAGATGTCGCCGGGAACGAACTATCCAGCATTTGCGACGCAGTACAAATGGGACAACTTCGGCCGGCTCATCGACGTGACCATCCCGGGTTCGACCGCTGAAACGATACGATACGGTTACGACGCGGGTGGCCTGGTTGCGAGCGCCCACGGAAAGATGGGGACCACCACGAACCCCTACGTGGCGCACGTCGGCTACAACGAGTTTGGGGAACGGGTCCGGATCACCTACGGCAACCAGGCGTACAGCACGTACGTCTACGCTCCCGACACGCGTCGCCTGACCAACGCCAACACGACCATCCAGGATGTCCAGCCCGCACGCCTCGCGCAGGGGCTCGTCTACACCTACGATCTGGTCGGCAACGCCACAACCCGCACGCAGACGCTGCCCTACGACGCCGTTTCAACCGACGTGGTGCAGGTCGGGGGTAATAGCAGTCTGACGTTCGCGTATGACCCACTCAACCAGCTGACCCACGCCGACATGACCAGCCAGGTGGAGCAGCCCGACCGCTATCGCGCTTCCTATGACCTCACCTACGACGCGCTAGGAAACATCACGACCAAGGTCCAGACCGACTGGCGGGAGTTCGCTGATTCCTCCGGGAACTGGATCAGCGCCTTTCCCGGAAACAACTTCTACACCAATACGCCGAGCTACACCGGGACGGCGTTCAATTCCTCCCCGCACGCTCCCAGCAGCGTCGAGCAATCGACCCCGTATGGCACGTCGACCGCGGAGCTGGGATACGACCGCGACGGAAACCTCACGGCGTCGTTGGTCGAGGGATCCGGGCGCTTCATCACCTGGACGGACACGGATCGGATTCGAAGCATCTGCGAAGGCATGTCGGGGAACTGCCCTCCGATTTCCCAGGCGCTGTACAGCGCCGATGGGGCCCGCACCCACAACAAGGTTACGAGCAGCGGCACTACCACCGAGACCCTGTACGTCAACCAATTCCTAACAGTGCGGAACGGAACCCTGCCGACGAAGCACGTCTACCTAGGGGACACCCGCGTCGCCAGCAAGATCGATGTCTCGGGAGGAACAACCAAGACCTATTGGTATCACTCAGACAACATACAAAGCACCCAATACGTCACCACCACCGGTCAGGCCGTCGTCCAGCACCTGGAGTACTACCCGTCCGGCGAGATCTGGCGCGACGACATGGATACAGCGAAGCTGCAGGTCCCACTCGCCCACGCGACGACGTTCTCCGGCAAGGAACTGGACGCCTCCGGCTACTACTACTTCGGAGCGCGCTACTACGACCCGCGGGCACAGATCTGGCTGAGCCCGGATCCGATACTCGCCAGCTATGTGAAAGGCGCAGTCAATCGCGGCGTATTCCAGCCGAAGAACCTGGGACTGTATACGTACGCTTGGAACAACCCGGTCGTCCTCCGAGACCCCGACGGAGGCCAGGTGATGCCTCCTTCCTATTACGACCAGCCCGGAAACGAGGGCACGACGGCACAAGCGATGGGAATAGCGGGGCAGTCGTTCACTCGAGGGGTCTGGAACGCAATCGTCGGGGCGGTGTTCGGACAACCGTTGGCCGTACCATACGCGGAGCCAGGTACCGTTGACATGTTTCCCGGCAGGGCAATTGTCGAGAAGCTCAGTGTACCGAACGATACTGCCGGCAATATCGCTGGTGCGGTGGTGTTTGGCCTCGCGGTAGGTGCCGCTGGCGAAGCGCTCGGCGGAGGTGCGGCTGGGACCGCCGCTGGCGATCTTCACGGAGAGGCGGTCGCCGCCCGGGATGCGTTGGCTCAAGACCTGGCGCAGACGAGCCACCCACCGGCGACAGTTGTAGGGGCGTATTCCCCCTCGCAAGGTCGTGTTACCGCTGGGGCCAGCAGAGGAGGAGGGCTAGGTTGCGCAGAGGGCGTCTGCTCGGCGAAACTGGGACACCCGCCCGACATAAAATTTACGCCCGCGACACGACCAAGGACCGGACAGCCTGTTCCGGTATGCACGGCTTGCGAATCCCAATATGGACGGGGTGCCTTCCCCGATCCAAGAACGACGTACCAGTCGGACGTGAAGAAGAGATGAGGACCAGATGGGTGCAAAGACGGCTGCCGATATTGCGGGTTTGGAATTTGACTGGTTGGCCAGTGATGCCGACGGCCATGTGGCCCTTTTTAGTACCGCGGGGGGCGGCTATGCCCCAGATGGTTTCTTGCGTGATACCGAACGGCATGATGTTGCGATTGGCGCAATTCTGGCTCACCCGGAATCGACGAGCGCACGCTTCGCTCCGGAACTGGCGCCTGGCTTGAAAAACACCTGGCGGATGGTCGCCGAGAGGGGGCTGTTCGCTTTTGATGCGGATTGCAATGGCGGACCCTACAATTTGGTCGCCGCACCTGAAACGCCGGCTCGATTGACCGAGTTGCCAATGGAGGCAGGAAGAGTGGCGGGCGCCATGAAGCTCCCACATCTCAGATTCGCGCACGCGGCTGTTCTCTCCGAAGACGATATTCGTAATATATAGCCCAACACCGGAACGACGTTGATTTCGGGGGGCGAACTACGCTGAAGGCGTCCGGGCGGACGGCCAGCGTCCGGAGTCCGGACGCCCGACGATGAAAGGGGCGACGCGACTGGAGTGAAGTTGGCACGATCTTTGGCGCCAACGTCGGCGATGAGCAGGGGCACCCCGGCTGAGGGTCCGCAGGCGGTCCTGATCGAGTTTCTTGAGCGACGTCGACCGACGCGCTCGGGGACAGCAAGACCTGGCCCATGACCGAGACCATCGATCCGATCGGAAACACGGTGACGACGGCGGCGTACGATGCCAACCTCGGCCGGCGGCTGTCGTACGCCGACTCCCGGGGCAACCGGATCGCCGTTCGTGAGTTCAACACGGTCGGGACGGCCACGACCGTGTCGGCGCTGACCACCCGGTACACCTACGACCCTCTCGACGAGATGCTGACGGCGACTGACGCGAACGCAAACGTGACCGCCGCGGTCCGGCACCGTCGCGTCCCGGCCGGCCTCCGCATCGTCCGTGCCGCTGCGCTGCAGGGGAGCGCTCGCTCGACCGTCGGCTCCGTGGCGGCGGCGGGCTTGCGCGCCCTGCTTGTGCAACGGCCGCGGGCCCGCCGCTCAACCACGACGAGCCACTGGCCAACCAACTGCCCGCGGCGTACGGTATATTCATGAAGCTTCCAGTGGTCATGCATCCTGGCGAGGACGGCTGGATCGTTGTCGAGTGTCCACTCATTCCCGGCTGCATCAGCCAGGGCAAGACGCACGACGAGGCGCTCGCCAACATCCGCGAGGCGATCGAGCTTTGCATCGAGAATCACGAAAACCGAGGCTGGTCCTTGCCCTCCGAATACGAGGTCGTGAACGTTGACGTGAATGTCGCCGCCTGACTCGTGCCGCCTCTCTCGTGCCGAAGATCGGCGGCGGCGGAGGCGGCACGGCGCTGGGTGCTCACCATGGCGCTCGGCGCCATCGTTTTCCAACCGATCGGGCTGTGGTATGACGTCGTATGTCCTGCCGGCGGCACCCCCGACCTCTGGTAGGATTAGAGCGATGCGGCGCGGCGGCTAAAGGCTCTGTCGCTCCGCAATTTTCTTAAGGCGCATGGAGGTTCCCGTGAAGCACTCGGCGAAGAGACTGACCTGCAGCTGGATCGCTGGAGGTCTGCTGTTGGGTCTGGCCGCGATCGGATCCGGTTGTGCGGGCGTCAAGCAAAACGCCGGCGGTGTGGGCGGCAGCGGCGCCCATCCGGGGACCGGTGGTCGCGGCGTGCCGGTCCAGCCTTGTCGGGGACCGAACGGTCTGTGCGAGGATTTCCCCACGGCGCCCATCGTCGATTCCGGCGCGTCGACCAACATCTGCAACGCGCCGTCGGGCAATGGACCGTGCATCACCGAGCCGGAGGACGGCTCGTTGTTCCCCAATAACTGGCTGCGGCCGCGGGTCAGCGTCCAGGGCGTCGGCGGGCCAATGAAGATCACCTTCCACTCCGAGCGAGAGACCAACGACCTGGTGGTCTACACGACGGCCAACAACTGGAAGATGCCCAAGGACATCTGGGACGCGCTCACCTCCCACGTCCAGGATTCGTCGATCGAGGTCACGGTGTGCGGCGCCTCGGGCGGCGCGAGCAAGACCCATTTCACCATTGCGCCGGCCGGCGCGGGCGGGAGCATGGTCTTCTGGGCCGCGAATCCCGCATTCGTAGGAACGGATCAGCACGCGTGCCAGGCATCGTTGACCCCCGCATGTCTCAGCGTCGCCGAGCTGCGCGGCTTCGAGGTCGGCAGCGAAACGACCGCCAACGTTCTAAGCCTGAGTCAGGTCGCGCAACGCTCGCGCACCGACAGCGGCGACGACGCGCCGGTGACCTGCATCGGCTGTCACAGCGCCACCCCGGACAAGTCGTTCGTCACTTTCGCCGACAGCTATCCCTGGCGCACCGCCACCGCGTCGGTCGCGGGTACCGGCGTCACTCCGAACCCCAGCGGCGCCACTTTTCCGAGCATGACGCCGGCTGGGCTCGCGGCCCTGTTGCAGCCGGGGTGGGGGCCGTTCACGTTCAGCATCTCCAAGGCCGACACCAATCCGTTCTGGCAACCGGGCCGCCGCATTGGTGTGGGCGCGCTGGGGCTCAAGGTGCTGAACGTGCCCGACAATAGCCCAGGCCCCGACCGGAACGACAGCCCCCATCTGGCCTGGTTCAATCTGGAAGCCACCAATGTCCAGACTGGCAACGACGCCAAATGGTCTTACGTATCGTTCGCGCCCGATACCGCCATCGATTCGGGCAACGCGCTCGGGTTCATCGCGCACACCGGCGACATGTGCGGCAGCGTGGCCTGCGGCGCTGGCATGCCCAACTGGAGCCACGACGGCACCAAGATCCTCTATGTTTCGACCAACGCGGTGATCAGCGGTCGATTCAACATCGAAACCAAGGACCTCAGCGTCGCCGGCGACCTGTACCACAGCGCGACGCCGGGCGACTACAATGACCAGCGCGTCCCGGGGATGACCAACCTCTACACCGTCCCTTTCAACAACGGTCGCGGCGGAACCGCGTCTCCGGTCCAGGGCGCGGCGACCACTCAGCTCGAAGAGTTCTACCCGGCCTATTCGCCCGACGATCAGCTCATCGCCTACACCGCTGTGCCGGCGGGTGAAACGATGTACGCGAATCCGCACGAGGAAATCTACGCCGTCTCGGCGAACGGCGGGACGGGCAAGCGCCTCAAGGCTAACGAGCCGCCCTCTTGCACCGGAAAGATCAGCCCGGGCGTCAACAACCACTGGCCCAAGTGGTCGCCCGACGTCGTCAACGGTCCGCGCGGGAGCAAGTACTACTGGATGATCTTCTCGTCCAACCGCGCCGACATCCCGCAGGTGAGGGGTGCCAAGAACCAGCTGGTCAGCATCAGTCAGCTCTACCTTGCGCCCATCGTGGTGACCGAGACCGGTGACGTCGGCAGCTACCCGGCGATCTATCTGTGGAACCAACCCATCGACCGGGTGAACACCACCCCGGCCTGGGAGACCTTCGAGCTGCCCCCCATCCCGTAAGCCGGCTAGCGAGTCGGTCGTCAGCTGCCCGGCTGGTAGATCTGGTCGAAGATCGCGCCGTCGGCGAAGTGGGTCTTGTGCGCGGTTTGCCAGCCTCCGAACGCTTCGTCGATGGTGACCAGTTTCAGCTTGGGGAACTCGGCGCCGTGGCGGTCCAGCACGGCGGGGTTGCGCGGGCGGTAGTGGTGGCGGGCGCCGATCTCCTGGCCTTCGTCGGTGTACAGGAACTTCAGATAGGCCTCGGCGGCGGCGCGCGTGCCGTGCTTGTCGACGTTCTTGTCGACCACGGCGACCGGCGGTTCGGCCAGGATGCTGATGCTGGGGAAGACGATCTCGAACTTATCCTTGCCCATCTCCTTGACCAGCAGCTGGGCCTCGTTCTCCCAGGCCAGCAACACGTGGCCGATGCCGCGCTGGGCGAAGGTGATGGTCGATCCGCGCGCACCCGAGTCCAGAACCGGGACGTTCCTGAACAGCGTACGGATGTAGTCCCGGGTCTTGCCCTCGTCGCCCAGCTTCTGGCGCGCCCAGGCCCAGGCCGCCAGGTAGCTCCAGCGCCCGCCGCCCGAGGTCTTGGGGTTGGGCGTGACCACGATGGTGCCAGGCTTGGCCAGGTCGTCCCAGTCGTGGATCTGGCGCGGGTTGCCCTTGCGCACCACGAAGACGACCGTCGAGGTGAACGGCACGGCGTGCTCGGGCAGACGCTTGGCCCAGTCGGCGGGCAGTCGGCCGGATTTCTGGGCGATGGCGTCGATGTCGTAAGCCAGCGCCAGCGTCACCACGTCGGCCTCGAGGCCGTCGATCACGCTACGCGCCTGCTTGCCGGAACCTCCGTGTGACTGGTTGACCTCGACGCTCTGTCCGGTCTGCTGCTTCCACTTCGCGCCGAACGCCTTGTTGACGTCCTGATACAGCTCGCGCGTGGGATCGTACGAGACGTTGAGGAGCTTGACCTGCGCCCGGGCGGTCGCGCTGCTGGCCAGCAACATGAAGACCCCGAGCATTCCTTTGCCTATCCGGTTCAAAAGTTCACCTGCACGCGTCCGAAGACGACGGCCTCTGTGTTTCGGTTGCTGGGCGCGGCCGCGGTACCTCCGCCGCCGCTGAAAGTGGTTCGTTCGTACGCGGCGGTGAGCCGCAAGGTCCGACTGGGGACGTAGTTGACGGCGCCGGCCCAGCCCTTCGCCCTGGACGCGCTGCGGGTGATGTCGGCGAAGTCGGGGAAGGTGGCGTCGTCGGCCTTGAGCCAGTTCCAGCGCGCGGCGATCTCGAGCGCGCCCAGCGCTCCCTTGGCGAGATCGAAGATCCGGGTCGGGGTCGCGCCGTCGTAGCCGGCCTTGCCGCCGATCACCAAGGACACGGTCGCGTGCGCCGCCTTGTGGGTGAGGGTCTTGATGGCGTTGCCTTTGCGCACCTGCTGGCGCGACCACACCGCCTCGCCCTGCACGCCGAGGGGACCGTTGTAGTAGAAGAGACCGGGATTGAGCCGGCTCTGGGTGAGATAGGCGAAGACCGTGCGCGAGCCGTCGGCGTCGGGGGTGGGCGCGAGATAGGTGAAGAAGTTGTTGAGACCCGCGCTGCGAAACTGCGGCAGCAGCGTCGCCGTGGGCAGGCCGCGTCGATCGCCCCGGCTGGCGGCGACATGCAGGCCCAGCGCGCCGAGCTCTTTGAGCGCGTCGGTCTTGAAGGGTTGGATCAGCAAGCGACCCACGAAGTCCTTGGCGTGGTTGCTGTCGACGTCGAGGTTCGAGTTGTCGAAGCCGCCGTTGTAGATGCCGATGTTGTAGTTGACCAGGCCACCCGCGATGTCACCCCACAGCGAGGCACCGACGTCGCGGGTGGGGGTCAGGTACTGGGTCAGCGCGCGTTCCGGCAGCGAGACGTCGGGGTCGGACTGCAGCCGCTCGAGGCCGAGCGGAGGCTTGAACTTCCCCGCGCGCAGCCTGGCCCAGGCAACGGGGTGGATGTCGGCGTAGGCGTCGAAGAGCACGGCGGCGCTGCCGGCGAAGTCCGGCACGACGCGGTAGTCGGCGAGGTTGAACAGGGTGCCGTCGATCGAGGGCCGCACCCGGCGCAGCGCGAAGGTGTCCAGGCGATCGGACAGCGCGCTGTCGCGCAGGAACCAGCGCGAATCGGCCTGCACCAGTCCGTGCACCCTCACGCTGGTGCCCCCGTCGGCGCTGCGGATGCCGAGGCCCTTGTCGTCGGCGAGCACCGTGGGGCTGTCCTTGGCCCTGGCCGCCAGCTGCTCCTCGAGCAGCTCGACCTTGCGCGCGGCGATGCGCGCGATCTGGTCGGCCTCGTCCAGTTTCGCAGACAGGTCTGGCGCGGGCGCCGGCGCCGGAATCGGCACGGGCGGCAGCGACGGCTGGGCCTCGGGGGGCGCGGCCTCCGGGGCGGCGGGGGGCGGCGCGGGGATCGCTTCCTGCGCGCGGGCAGTACCTGCCCAACCCCCGAGCAGCGCGGTCAGCCCCGCCGTCACATGAAGCCTATGGGGATTGTAGGCTAATGCAGAAAAAAAGAGCCTCATGGGCCTGGCTCCGTGTCGGAGGCGGCGTCGTCGGACGCCACGTCATCGCCCGCCCCGATGTCGGTGCCAGCGTCGGAAGCCGATGGCGTCTCGCTGGCCAGCGCGTCGGTCGACACGTCGGTGCCGGCCGCGTCACCGGGCCCCAGGTCGGAGGCGCCCCCGTCGGCCCTGGCGTCGCTTCCTGCGGTGTCGGAGGCGGCGTCGAAGCCGATGTAGTCTTGTTTGCTGTCCTTGCAACCGACCGCCGCCAGCAGAGGGACGGCGAGGGCCAGCGCGAGGGTCCAGGAGGGTCGGTTCATTCCGGGGCGGTTTCCTTTCCGGTTGGGCCAGCTCGACCAAAGCTAGTCGGCCGGAAGACCCTTCGTCAATAAAAAAGACATCGGTCTCTTAAAACGACGGAAAGAAACGACGGAAGGCTTCTCGGGGCGGCGATCGGAACCGAAGGTGTCGGACATCGGGGAGACCTCCTAGGGAGATCCACGCAGTCGCGGGCGATTCGTTCCCGGTTTTTCGGAAGCAACCTTGGAGGCGAAAATGACGATAAGCCGAGGATATCAAATCGCGATCATCAGATCGGGCTCGGTGACCAGGATGACCAGATCGTCAGCGCGCGATTTCGACTGGGTCAAGAACGCGCTGCGGGACGGTCAGTATCCGAATTGTTGCCGAATGGATCGCAGATTGGCCGCGGATCATGCGAACAGGCGAGTATAAGAACAGCACCGTTTGCGGCGTCCATGCGCCGAACTCGACCGGCGCGAGCTCGACGTGAGCAAGCGCGCCAGGCCCAATGTCAGCGTCCAACGTCCAACCGCCAACGACAGACCTCCAGCGTGCGGGTCATTGCGCCCGCCCGAGCCCGCGGTTGTGCTGGGGCAGGTCGGGCGCCGTCGGTATCCGTCGGTATCCGTCGGTACCGGTCGGTGTCCGTCGGTGAGAGTGGGAGCGTGACCGCCCGATCTTGCACGCCACCGTCGAGAAACGAGATCGTCCGCGATGCGCGGTGATAAAGTTTGACGCGACCAGGCCTGTGCAGGAGGAGCACGAGCCGCTCGGTCGCCAGGCTACCGGCCGGAGCTGCACGCGCTGAATTGACAAAGGGGGCGGATGTCTGCTTTCGACGTCAACGGTGACGGGGGGCAAGGAGAGCGAGGATCCCGCGGTTCGGCGCGGGCGCCGATCGATCACGCCGTGGCGGCCGCGATTGGCTCGACTGGATCCAATGAGGCGGCGCGTGTCGTCGCTCAGGCGCCCGCCGATGAAGCCGCCACGCGCGCGATCGCGGAGCGGCTGGCGCGCAAGCTGACGCCGGTGGTGATCGACCTCGGGCCCGACCAGCCGCGGTTCGGCAGCTACCTCGACTGGGACGAGGTGCAGCAGAGCTTGCTGCTGGTGCCCATCGCTGGCGCCGAGCTGGGGCTGGCGCTGGCCGGCTGCCGTTCGCCGATTCGCGTCCGTTCCACCGACCCGGCCGAGCCCTGGATGCTGGTCGCGCGCAGCTTGCGCGTGCTGAGCGACCGCATGGCCCTGGTCGAGCTCACGCGTGGCAGCGCGATCTCGCTGCCCGCGCGCTTCCCCGGTCGCGCGCAGGCGCCGGGACGCGAACCGCTGGTGCTGGCGGTGCACGCGGGCGCCGACGGCAACGCCATCGAGGGCCACGTTTTTCCCGTGACCAGCCTGGGTGCGTCCCACTGCCTGATCGACGCGAGCGCGCCGCTGGATCGCGGACAGCGGCTGGGCCCGGTCGAGGTCATCGGCGAGCGGCGCATCCTGCGCCGCGCCGTGGGCGAGGTCATCGAGGTGATCCCCTGGATCACGGCCCATGGTCATCGCCGCTTTCGTTGCCGACTGGCGCTCGACGACGCGGCGCCGTCATTGTCCTCGTCGTCGTCGTCCGCAAAGGTCGAGGCGGGCTTCGATCTGGTCTCGGATCCGGATCGCGTCGCCCACCTTTTCGACCTGGGCGCCTTGCTGGGGCTGCGTGGTTGGTACGACGCGCCCGGGTGGCGGCGCGGCGGCATGCGCATTGGAGAGCTGCGCGACGGGCTGGCGGTGATCGAGGTCGACGAGAAGCCTCCGCCCGATGCCATTCCGCTGCCTTCCGAGGTGCGCCTGGGCTTCGAGTTGTTCGCGATCAGCTACGAAGGACGGTCGCGCCTGCACCGCCGGCGCGGCAATCGCTTCGAGGTCGCCTTGCCCTATGTCCTGAGACGCTGCCGCCGACGCCGCGAGCAGCGGGCCACGGTGTTGGCGCATCACCCGGTCGTGGTGACGTTTCGTAACTCGGCCACCGGCGAGGTGGTGCAGCGAGCGGTTCACGATCTGTCGTTCGGAGGGCTGAGCTTCATGGCCCAGGGCAGCGATCTGTTCTGGAAGGGCGCCTGCCTGGAGCGCGGGCGCATCGATTGGGACGGCCAGCGGGTCGCGCTGGGCGATCTGGAGGTGCGGGCCTTGACCCGCAACGCCTCGGGTCAGCTGGTGTGCCACGTCGCCAACCGCGGCACGGGCCCGTCGGGGCACGCCGGCTTCATCGAGCTGCTGGCGTCCCTCCACCACCCCGAGGCGGAGCGACACGACGGCACCGGGTTTGTTGCCATGGTGGATCTCTACCAACGGGCGGGCCTGCTCAATGATTTCATGATGCGCAACCTGAAGCCGATCATCCCGCGTGCCACCGATTCCTGGCGCAAGCTGCACGACGCGCGCGCCACCGTCGCCTGCACGCTGCTCTTTCGCGGCTCGAGCGCGGAGCCCCAGGCCACGTTCTCGGCCGTGCGCGCGTGGGAAAAGGCTTGGTTGGTACAGCATTTTGGCGCGCTGCCCACCGCTGATCGCCGGGCCCCCGGGACGTTGCAGTCCGCCTACGTGGACTTCGTGATGCCTCAGCGCGACACCCACTACATGACCTTCTTCGTGCGCGCGGAGAACTCCCGCATGAACTCTTTCCACGAACGGTTCTTCGAGCTCGCGGGGACTCCCGAGGCGGTGACGCGGGTCCGGATGTCGCGCTGGGTGCTGAGAGGAGACCGGGTGTCCGGCCGGGTCGGCCCTCCGTCTGCGGCGCCCACCGTGCCGTCGCCGCTGGTATTGCGGCCGATCCGCCGCGCCGACGAGGTCGTGGTCTCGCACGCCGCCGAGCGGACCTTTGGCGCGATGGCAGCCACCGCCCTGTCCCTGACGCCAGGCTGCTTTTCGCTCCCCGACACCGCGCGGCGCTTCGGCAGGCTCGGTTTGCACCGCGACCGGGAGGTCTCCCTGATCTGGGACGGCGACGTCGTCCAGGCCGCCCTCATGAAGGAGAACACTTCGCCCGGCGTCAACCTGACCTGGATCCTCGACGCCTGGTGGTTCCTACCGGTCGAGGCTTACCGCACGGGCGACGGGGCAGCGGCGGCGGCCGCCGCTGCTGCCATCGCGCGCGCGCCCAGCCAGCTGCCCAACGCCGACAAGTTGCTGATCGTGCCGGACGGGACCTCGCCGGCGCCCTTGCTGGAAGCCGGGTTCGAGCAGGTGGCCGATCTGCACTTCTACGTGATCAATCGGTCGGGCTTCCGCCGCTACCACGAGTACATCGCCGACCGCTATGGCGAGCTCGGAGTCAAAATGATAAAAAGGTCGGCGGCGAGGGTCGCGCGGAGCGCATAGCGGTGAGCTCGTTGCAGGCTGGGTACTCAGTCAAGCGGTTCGCAGATCAACCAGCGGAGACCTCCCGGCTCCAGCGGCAAGCCGGTCTTATCGCCGCCGCTGAAGAGCAGGCTCTGGTCGAGCTCGGGCTGGCGCAGCACGGACGGCTGCTCGATCTCGGATGTGGTCCGGGCGCCGTGGCGGCGCGTATCGCGGGGACTCGGCCCGGTCTGGTCATCGTGGGCATCGACCGCGATCGCGACCTGCTGGCGCTGGCGGGTGGTCGGATGACCCCGGTGCGTGCCGACGCCGCCGAGCTGCCGTTTGCGTCGGGGTCCTTCGACGGGGTGCATGCCCGGCTGGTGCTGCGCCACCTGGTCGATCCGGCGCGGGCGCTGGCCGAGGCGCGGCGAGTATTGCGTCCAGGCGGACGGCTGGTGGTCGCAGACAGCGACGACGGCGCCCTGGTCGTACACCCCTTTCCCGACGAGATCGCGCGCGCGGTCCGCGCCAAGCACCAGACGGCGCGGCGTCGCGGTGCCGATCCCCTGATCGGGCGCCGGCTGGTTCAGCTGGTGTGTGACGCAGGCTTCTCGGGGGTCACGGTGCGCACCCGGGTCATCGACACGGGATCGGTGGGGGTGGCCACCTTCGGCCAGGTCGTGCTGGCGCCGCTGGTGGGCGCGATCGACGCGGATCTGCTGGCACCCGAAGAGCAGGCGGCGATGGCGCGGGTGATCCATCACTGGAGCGAGGCCACAGGCGCGTTCGGGATGACGACCGTCGTCGGCGTCGGGGGAACGAAGGATTGACGAGCGAGGAGATCTTTCGCGCCGAGCTCCACACGCTGTTCTTCCGGCCATTTCTCGACGACGCCGCACAGAAGATCGGGCCCGAACGGGTGGCCGAGGTGTTGCGCGGGCTGGGCGTGACAGAGGAACAACTTCGCGATCCGGCGGGCTGGGTATCCCTGCGCTTTCGCGAGGATTTCTTCGACGCATTGCTGGCCGCGGGCGAAGACGAAGGCATGTTCGAGCGCTGCGGCCGCCTGGTGGTGGCCAGCAAGTACGGCGGCATCGTCTTGCCGCTGTTACGCGCTTACGGCAATCCCCTGCTCGCCTACAGGAACATCGTGCAGTCGCTGGGACGCTTCAACAAGGTCGGGCGGCTCGAGTTTCGCGAAGGCCGTCACGGCTTCGTGTCGATGGAGTACCGGCCGGTCAAGGGCGCGCCCAGTGAGCGCGGGCCCTACGTGTGCCGCGCCCGATCGGCACAGCTGGCGTCGGTGCCGGTCATGTTCGATTTCGCGCCGGCGAGCGTCGACCACCCGATCTGCCTCATCGAAGGCGGCGAGGTGTGCCGCTACGATCTGACCTGGGAACAGTTCGGCAGCCGCTGGCTGCCGTGGGCTCTGCCGCTCGCGGTCGGCATGCTGGGCATCGTCGCGGCCGTGATCCTGCCGGGTCACGCGCTGACGGCGCTCGGGGTGTCGTTGCTGGCGGCGACGACGATCTGGTCGCTGGGGCGCAACGACCAGCTGCGCCAGGTCCTGGGCGCCCAGGCCGCGAACCTCACCGACACCCAGGAGGCGCTGGCCAACAGCGTGCGCTTTCACGAGGAGCGGTTCGCTGAACTGACCGAAGCCAAGGCCGAGGTCGAGCGCAAGGTCGAGGAACGCACCGCCGAGATCCGGGAGGTGAATCAGCGCCTGGCGGCGACGCTGGACGAGGTGCGTTCGCTGGAGCAGGCCGAGCGGAACTTCTTCGCCAACATCTCGCACGATCTGCGCACGCCCCTGACGCTGATCCTGGCGCCCCTCGACAACTTGATCCTGGCCGCCGGGCTGGGCGCGGCCGAGCGCCGCTCGATCGAGACCATCCGGCGCAACGCGCAGCAGCTGCGCCGCCTGATCGACCAGCTGCTCGACGTCGAGAAGATCCAGGCCGGGCGCAGCGAGATCGTCCGCGTGCCCACCGACCTGCGTGCGCTGATCGAGAACGTGGTGGAGAAGTTCTCGGGCGAGGCCGCCAAACGCAACCTGCGCGTCGATGCGTCGGTGGGGGAGTTGCGCAGCCTGGCCATCGACGCCGCCTGGATCGACTCGGCGCTCATGAACCTGGTGGCCAACGCCACGCGCTTCGCGCGCAGCACCATCGGTCTGCGGGTGCGCGAGCCGGGCGACGACGTCGTGATCGAGGTCGAGGACGACGGACCCGGCATCCCGCGCGACGAGCTGCCGCATATCTTCGATCGCTTCGTGCAGGCCGGCACCCCGCGCGAGCGGCGTGGCGGCAGCGGCCTCGGTCTGGCCATCGCGCGCGAGGCGGTGCGCCTGCACGGCGGCGTGCTGACGGTGGCCAGCGAGATGGGGCAGGGAACGGTGTTCACCATGACCTTGCCGCGCGGCCTGACTGACCCCGGGCTGGCCGGCTCCGGCTCGCCGAGCGTGGCGCTGCCACGTCCGCCCAGCGCCGAGATCCCGGCGCTGTCGCTGATCCCGCCGCAGCGCCACCAGAAGGTGTGGACGGGGCCGACCCCTGACAGCCCGCTGGTGGTGGTGATCGAGGACGACGACGAGCTGCGCATCTTCATCGCCGAGACGCTGGCGGCGAACTATCGGGTCGAGGTCGCCGCTGACGGCGAGGAGGGACTGGCCCTGGTGCGCGCGCGGCGGCCCGACGCCGTGGTGAGCGACATCGCCATGCCGAGGCTCGACGGCACCGAGCTGTGCCGCCGCCTGCGCGCCGCCCCCGAGACGCGCGCGTTGCCGATCCTCCTGGTCACCGCGCGCCGCCAGGTCGACCGGGTGCTCGAAGGGTTCGAGGCGGGCGCCAGCGACTACATCGCCAAGCCCTTTCACCCGCGCGAGCTGCTGGCGCGGCTGGAGTCGCACCTGCTGGCCCGGCGCGTGCTGAACCAGATGGCCCACCGCGAGCGACTGGTGTCGCTGGGCGTGCTGGCGGCCAGCGTGGCGCACCAGGTCCGAAATCCACTCTCGGCGCTCAAGAACACCGTGGTTGCCTTGCAGCGACGGGTGACGGCCGAGGCGCTGCCGTCGACACCGCCCATGTTCGCGCTCATCACCGAGTGCGTGGAGCGCATCGAGAAGTTCACCCAGGACCTGCTCGACCTGTCCCGCGTCGAGCGTCCCGACGCGGGCGACTTCCGGCCGTCGGCCGGGATCGAATCGGCGGTGCGCCTGCTGTCGACCCGACTGCCGCCGGCCGTCCAGCTGGCGGTTGAGCTCGACGCCGCGGTCGAGCTGACCGGGAAACCCGGAGAAATGAATTACGTCTTCATGAATCTCATCGATAATGCCATCCGTGCAGTGGGAACCTCGGGACGGGTCGAGATCCGCGGCAGCCGCGAAGGCGAGGACTTCGTCTTCGAGGTGGCCGACTCGGGCGCCGGGGTGCCGGAGGATCGCCGGCGGTGGATCTTCGAGCCGTTCGCGACCACGCGCGCGTCGGATGGGACGGGACTTGGCCTCTTCATTGCCAGGAAAGTGGTAATCGACCATGGGGGCGACATATCGGTTTCGACCTCGAGCCTGGGCGGCGCGCTCTTCCGCGTCCGCATCCCGACGGCGGTCGCGCAGCGCCCGGTCGGGCCCGCGCGCGGCTCGGCCGCCGCGAACTGAGGGATGAGCGCGATGGACTATCAAGCCTACCCGGTCCTCTACGTCGACGACGAGGTGACCAATCTGCAGGGCATGCGCTACCTGCTCGACGATCGGTTCACGCTGCTCACCACCTCCGATCCCAGCGAGGCGCTCAAGATCCTGGCCGCGGAGAACATCGCGGTGCTGCTCACCGACCAGCGCATGCCGGGCATGACCGGCACCGAGCTGTGCGCCAAGGCGCGCGACGCCAAGCCCGACACCGTGCGCATCCTCATCACCGCCTACGCCGACCTGCATGCGGCCATCGACGCGGTCAACCGCGGGCAGGTGCGGCGCTACCTGTCGAAGCCCCACTCGGAGGAAGAGCTGGTCGAGGCGCTGCGCACCGCGATCGACTTTTTTCACCTGCAGCGCACCGTCAAAGACATGGAGATCCGGGTCATCCGCTCCGGCAACCAGGCCACGGCGCAGGTGGTGCGCGCCGAGCTGGCCGACGAGCTGGGCGCCTTGCACGAGAAGCTGGCCGCCAGCCTCGAGCACGTGGGTGATCTGATCCAGGCCGGGCTGTCCGACCGCGAGGGCCCGTCACGCTTTGCCGAGCTGCTGATCGCCGCCAAGCGCACGCACGGCGCCGCGCTGGCCGACCTGGAACGGCTGGCCGGGTTGTCGCGCCGGCTGCGCGACGGGTCGACCATCAAGTCCGCGCTGGCCGCGCGCTGCGACGTGGTGCGCGCCGTCGACGCCATGGTGCGCATCCTGCGCTCGGAGATCGAGCGCGACGGCACGCTGGAGGTGCAGGTGCGCGGCGCGCCCTCGGTGCGCATGGAGGCCTCGTCGCTGGGCACGGTGATCATGCAGCTGCTCATCAACGCCGCGCAGGCGCGCGGCGACCGGTCGCGCGACCGCCACCGCATCGCGGTCACGGTCGAGGCCAGCGAGGACGAAGCGATCATCAGCGTCAGCGACAACGGCATCGGGATTCCGTCCGACGTGCGCGATCGGCTGTTCGATCCCTGCTTCTCGACCAAGCCCGAGAGCGAGGGCCTGGGGCTGGCGATCGTGCGCGACATCGTGGGATCGGCCCACGGCACGATCGAGGTCTTCTCGGAGATCGGCATCGGCACGACCTTCACCATCAAGCTCCCGCTGTTGCGACCCTGAGGGTCAGCGTCCTACAAGGGCGCACCTTTGGCCACGCTGGAAATTCAAGAGCGGAGTCAACCCGACGATGATCCAGCCCTGTGAACCCCGCGACAGGACCACGGTGTCTCGGTTGCGGGCGACGCTGGGGCGGCGTCCACGCCAGCTGCGCCGTGGCCGAGCCCGCGCACACGCCCGATGCAGAGGACGCGGCCGCGCCGCTGGTGCCGCCCGAGCTGCCGGGCCACACCATCGAGAAGCTGCTGGGCAAGGGTGGGTTCGGAGCGGTCTACCTCGCGCGTGACGCGCAGGGTGTCGCGCTTGCCCTCAAGGTGGCGGCGGCCGAGGCGTCGGCCAGCTACCGCCTGCATCGCGAGGCGGTCGCGCTGCGCATGGTGGGCGCGCCGCACGTGCCCGAGTTCGTGGCCTCGGGCCTGCTCCCCGACGGGCGGTCCTATCTGGCGATGGAGCTGGTGTCGCTGCCGATCCTGGCGGAGCGCCTGGCCGCGCTGTCCGAAGGGATGCCGCTGGCGGAGCTGGAGGCGCGCGGCACCGCGCTGATCGCGGCCGTACAGGCGGTGCACCGGCGCGGGATCGTGCACCGCGACCTCAAGCCGGAGAACGTGTTCATGGGCGCGGTCGAGGACGGGCGCTGCGTCGCCCGGATCTTCGACTTCGGCCTGGTCGAGAGCCTGGCCGGGCTGCGCGAGCGCGCGAAGGCCGGCAGCGAGCCGACCAACAGCGGTGAGATCGTGGGCACGCCCGAGTACATGGCGCCCGAGCAGTGTGAGCCGCGCAGCGATTGCGATGGGCGCATCGACGTCTACGCCCTGGGCGTGATGCTGTACGAGATGATCACCGGGCGCACCCCGTTCTGGGGCAACGCCGCCGAGGTGCAGCAGAGCCACCTCTACCGCCGCCCGCCGCGGCCATCGGAGCTGGTGCCGACACCGGGGCCGATCGAGGAGGTGGTGCTGCGCTGCCTGGCCAAGGACCCGGCGCGCCGCTACGAGTCGGTCGACGTGCTGGCCGAGAAATTCGCGGCCGCCGTGGCGCGCGCCCATCGCGGGGAACCGGCCAAGGCAGCCGGGGCGACCGCCGTCGCCGTCGGAAGGACGGTGGCCAAGAAGAAGACGGCGCACCAGCGCCGGCCGATGGTGGTGCTGCTCCTGCAGGGGGTGAGCGACACCGGACGCGTGAGGGGGGCGCTGGCGGCGATCGGCGGCGACCTGGCCCAGGTCGGCAAGTCGAGCGTGATGGCGGTGTTCGGGCAGAAGACCGCCGAGAATCCCGTGCGGCGCGCTCTGCGGGCGGCGGAATCGCTGCTGGGACGAGGGTTCGCGCCGCGCGCGCTGCTGGACATCGCCTCGGTGACGGTGCAGCGCCGGTCGGATGGTGGCGAGCGCTTCGTCAGCGGCGCCTTCGCCAAGATCGAGAAGCTGATCAACGATCTGGACGCCAACGGCGTCTACATCACGCCGGCGGTCGCCCAGGCCGGCGTCGATGGCCGGCAGGAGGCGCTGGCGGGCCGCGAGGTGATCCGGGTGATGGCGCCCGCCGACGACATCACCGACTCGGCGACCGTCATGCGCGAGGCGGCGGCGCAGCTGGTCGGTCGCGGCGAACCGATCGATCTGCTGGTGGCGGGCGCGGCGGCGGCGGTCGCCGGCAAGCCGACCATCGCGACGGTGGTGGCCGAGGCGGGACACGGCAAGACCCACTTCTGTGCGGCGCTGGTGCGCGCGCTGCGCGACAAGCTGGGCGACGTCACCATCCTCGAGCTGCGCGCCCGCGAGCCGATGGACGGCGATCCCGACCGCACGCTGCGCTCGCTGTTGCGGCGCTGCCTGGACCTGCCACAAGCCATGCCCCCTGACCAGGGGCAGGCGCTGCTGACCGATAAGCTGGGCAAGGCGCTGTGGCCGCCGGCGGCGATGGCGCTGGGCTGGCTGGCGCCCGACGCGCCTCCGCTGCGCGCGCTGGGCGCGGCGCCCGGCGTGCTGCGCGCCATGGTGGTGCGCAGCGCCGGCGAGGCGCTACGCCGGTTGGCGGCGGCGCGACCGCTCCTGTTGGTCATCGACGACGCGCACTACGCCGATCAGGCCACCACCGACGCCGTCGAGTACGCGACGCTGGCCGAGGCGGCCGCGCCGATGTGGGCCTGCCTGCTGGCGCGCCCCGCGTTCGAGGAGGGACGCCCGTCGTGGGCCGAGCGCTGCGCCGCCCGGCAGCGCGTCGTGCTCGGCCCGCTCGAGACCCAGGCGGCGCTCGATCTCTGCCGCCAGCTGCTGCTGCCGGCCGAGAACGTCCCGGCCGACACCCTGGAGTCGCTGGTGGCGGCGACGCACGGCAACCCACTGCTGCTCACCGAGCTGGTGCGTGGGCTCAAGCGCGACGGGTTCGTGCGCCGCAACCCCAAGGGCGGCGCCTGGTTCCTGGCGTCGGACGAGCTCGAGCGGCTGCCCGACCTGACCATGTCCGACTGGCTGGCCGAGCGCGAGCTCGGGCGCCTGCCGCCGGACCTGGCATCGCACGTGCAGCTGGCGGCGCTGCTGGGCTCCGAATTCTCCGAGATGGAGATCGAGGCGGTGCTGGGCGAGCTGGACCGCGAGGGCCTGGCCGGCGACTTCCCGATGGACGCGCGCGTGGCCACCCGCAAGCTGCTGGGGATGGGCCTGCTCATCCTGCACCGGCGCGACATCATCGGCTTTCGCCACGCCATGGTGCGCGAGGCGGTGCGCAGCGCCGTCTCCGAGTCGATGCGCACCCAGGTGCACACCGCCGCATTCCGTTTTTACCGCGACGCCGGGCAAGTGATGGGCGACGGTGAGCGCTTGCCGCGGCTGGCGTTCCACGCCGCGCGCGCCGGCCTGCGCGACGAGGCGGCGGCGCTGTATCTGCAGCTAGCCGAGCGCGCGCGCAGCCGGCACGCCTACCTGGAGGCGGAGTCGCTCTACAGCCAGGCACTGCCGCTCTTGCCCGAGTCCGACGACCGTCACCGCATGGTCGCCTGGCGCGGGCGCGGCCTCATGCGCTACCGGGTCAGCCGCTACGACGCCATCGACGATCTGGCGCTGGCGCGCGAGGCGGCGCGCCGCCTGGGCGACGCGCAGGCCGAGGTCGAGATCGTGCTCGACGAGTCGACCGCCTTCGACTGGACCGACGAGTACCGCAAGTCGCGCGCGCTGGTGGCCGAGGCCGAGGCGCTGGCCGGTCCGCTGTCGTCCGGTCAGCTGGCCGACGAGCACGCCGCGCGTCTGATCGCGGCCCGCGTGCTGCTGGGGCAGGGGCGGGCGATGTGGCGTTTCTCCGAGCGCAAGGAGGCGCTGGAGAAGCTGACCCAGGCCGTCGAGCTGGCCGAGCAGCTGGGCGACGACGGCTACGAGACCCTGGTGGTCTCGCTGCTGCTGCTGGGCGATCTGCTGCCCTGGTACAACGAGACCAAGCGGGCCGAGCTGGCCTTCGAGCGGGTCATCGCGCTGTGCGAGGACCACGGCGACCGGGTGCACGTCGCGGTCGCGCTGCTCAACCGCCGGCAGATCTGGATCGCCCACCGCGACCTCGATCGCGCGGTCGAAGATACCCGGCAGTGCATCCAGATCGCGCGCGAGCTCGGGCTGGCGACCACGACCTTCATGGGCTCGTACAACCTGGGCGAGATGTTCTACCAGGCCGGCGACCCGATCGCGGCCTGGCCGCACGTCAACCGCGCCGTCGAGCTGGAGAACCGCCGCTTCAGCGGCGTGGGCCGGCCGGTCGCGCGCCTGCTGCAGGCTCGGGTGCTGGCCTTCGAGGGCAACCACGACACCGCGCGCTCCTGGGTCAGCGAGATCCGCAGCCACCAGGAGCGCCTGGCGCACAGCGGTACCACCGACGGGCTGCTGATGCCGTCCGAGGACGTGTTGCTCAGCATGGTCGACCTGTTCACCCGCGACGCCACCGACGAGGAGTGGAGCGCGCTGCGCGCGCGCGCCGCCAGGTACTCGGTCGAGCAGGAGCTGATCGAGGTGGCGGACATCGAGGCGCGCTGGCTGGCGCGTCAGGGACGCGTCGCCGAGGCCCGGCAGAAGTTCGAGGAGGCGCGCCGCCTGGCCGAGAAGATCCCCAACGTCATGGGAGCGCGGCTGGCGAAGGGCATCGCCGCGCTGCCGCCGGTCACGCCGCTGCGCGCGGTCTCGAACGGATAGCGCCTCGGGCCTCGGGCCTCGGGCCTCTGCGTCGTTGCAACGTCAACGCCGGCCTCGGCCCCTGAACTTAGGCATCGCCTCGGCGCGCGCTGCGGCCGAAAAGAATTGTGCGCCGGCGCGGAGTCCTGGAGACTCCTGGCTGCTGGAGGCCCGATTTGCCCAGGGGATCGCGCACTGCACCGGGATGAGGATGGCGGCGACACGCTTCGAGGACTCCGCCATCGACGACGCGGCGCTGGCCAGCGCCCTGCAACGGCGTGAGGCGCGGGCGTCGATCGAGGTCTGGAACGCCTATTCGCCGATGGTGCTCGGCTATCTGCGCCGGTACCTGGGCCCGGGCTGCGACGGACAGGACCTGTGCCAGGAGGTGTTCCTGCGCCTGTTCAAGCGCATCGACGAGCTGCGCGACCCGGCCGCGCTGCGCGGGTTCCTGATGTCGATCGCGCTCGGCGTGGCCCGCAACAACCGCCGGCGGGCCTGGGTCCGGCGCCTGGTCGGACTGACGCCGTCGGGGGAGCTGCCCGAGGTGCCGAGCACGGGCGGCTGGGACCCGGATGCCCGGGAGGCGCTCGCCCATCTCTACGGGCTGCTCGACCGCCTGGGCGCGCAGGACCGGTCGCTGTTCATCACCCGCTATGTGGAGAAGCTGGAGGTCGCCGAGATCGCCACCCTCCACGGCCTGACGCCGGCGACCGCCAAGCGCCGCCTGGCGCGGGTCACCCAGCGCCTGGGCGCGCGCATCGATCGCGACCCGGTGCTGGCCGGCTATCTCGACGGACCTTGGAAGGGAGCTTCGGCAGGATGAAAGGGAACGGGATCGAGGCGGCGGACGACGAGCGGCGCTGCCGCGTCGCCGGTGACCTGGTGGAGCGGGCGCTGCCCGCGGCGCGCCCGTCGCTGAACGCGGCCGGGTGGGACCGCTTGCAGGATGCGCTGGCCGCGTCCGGCGGCCGGCCGGTGGGCGGCCCGCGGCGCCGGCGCTGGCTGGTGTCGGCGCTGGCGGTGGTGGCGGTGGGCGGCGTGGTGGCGCTGTGGTGGTCGCGGGCCCGCCCGCTGACCTTCGAGGTGCAGGGCGGCGCGGACGTCGACCCGGACGGTCGGGTGAGCACGGCGCCCGAGCGGCGCGCCACGCTGCGCTTCTCCGACGGCAGCGCCGTCACCCTGGCCGGCGCCAGCGCCGGGCGGGTGGTGGCGCTCACCGCCGACGGAGCGAGCTTTGCCGTCGAGCGCGGCCGCGCCCGCTTCGAGGTGGTGCATCGCGCGCGCACGCGCTGGTCGGTCGCGGCCGGGCCCTTCGAGGTGCTGGTGACCGGCACGGCCTTCGACGTCGACTGGACCGGCGATGCCGGGAGCCGATCGGGCGGCGCGCGCGCGCGCCGGCTGGTGGTCGACCTGCACAGCGGCTCGGTCACGGTGCGCGGGGCGCTGGCGGGTGCCGGCGTCTCGCTGCGCGCGGGTCAGCGCTTGCTGGCGGATCTCGAGCGCGCGCGGCTGGCCGTCGTCGATCAGCAGTCCGGGACCAGCGCGGGCGCGGGCGCCAGCGACGGGGCCGCGGCGCCGGGCGCAGGCGCGCTGACGGTCGGCGCCGAGCCGGTCCCGGGCGCGCCGGCGGCGCCAGCGGCGGCGGACCAGGCCGCGCGCGAGGGGACCGT
>DASRQZ010000118.1:0-27109 GCA_035696125.1 Polyangia bacterium | reverse complement strand
TGCGATTCGGGGATGATCTCGTTCGAGGTGATGTAGATCAGCGTACCGCCCGCCAGCGCCAGGATAAGCGGCAGGCTGCGGGTGGTCAGCTCGGCGGCCCACAGGCCGAGCAGGGTCGCCGCCGGTATGGCCAGGCCGGTGAGGGCCACGACCAGTAGCCCGCGCAGGGGCGAGACGCCGCCCTTCCGCAAGGGCGCCGCCATCACGATGCCCTCGCAGATGTTCTGGATGCCGACGGCGATCGCCAGCAGCATCCCCAGGTGGGACGGGCCGCCCATCGCGAAGCCGGCGCCGATCGCCAGCCCCTCGGGGATGCGGTGCAGGCTGAGGGCGCCGACCACGGCGTAGCCCCGGCGCGCTTCACGCTCGTCGTGGTCGTGGTGGTCGTGGCCCGGCTGGTGGCCCAGGTGCTGGTGGTGGCCGCCAGCGTGGCGGTGCGGGATCAGGCGATCCATCGCCGCCGCCAGGGCGACGCCGCCCGCGAAGCCAACCACGACCATCAGCAGCCGTGCTCCGTCGAGCACGCCGTCGACGCGCACGTCGCGCACCGCCTCGCCCAGCAGGCCCAGGGTCGCGGCCGCCAGCATCAGCCCCGCGCCCAGGCCCAGGATCCCGTCGTAGAGCCGCCGCGGCAGCTCGCGTACGAACAGGAACGGCACGGCGCCGAGCGCGGTCGCGAGACCGGTGAGCATGGCGGCGAGCAGCGCGGCGCACACCGCTGATTTCTACACTAAAGTGAACGACGCACCTATGTCCGACCAACATCGTCCCACCGCGACCACCGCGTACCTGGCGCTGGGCGCCAACCTGGGCGACCGGGTGCGCCAGCTCGACGAGGCGGTCGCGCGCCTCGACGCGTCGGGTGGTGCACGCGTGAGCGCGCGCTCTCCGCTCTACGAGACCGACGCGGTCAGCGACGACCCCCAGCCGCCTTATCTGAACGCGGTGGTGCGCGTCGAGACCACGCTGGCCGCCGCCGAGCTGCTGGCGCTCTGCCTGGCCATCGAGAGCAGCCTCGGGCGCGTGCGCCCGCCCGAGCGCGCCAAAGCGGCGCGCGCCATCGACATCGACGTGCTGCTCCATGGCGATCAGATCGTCGACACGGCGCGCCTGACCATCCCCCACCCCGCGCTGCTCGCCCGCCCCTTCGTGCGCATCCCGCTGGCCGACGTCGCCGCGCCGGGGCTGCGCCACCCGGTCAGCGGCGACCTCCTCGACCGGGCCGCCCCGTCCGCGGGCGTGCGGCGGTTTCCCTGAGCCGCCTACAACGCCAGGCGCTTGCGGAAGTCCGCGATGGTGACGGCCAGCCCCTCTTCGAGACCGACGCGCGGTCCCCAGTTGTCCAGCAGCTGCTGGGCCCGGGTGATGTCCGGCTTGCGGCGAGTGGGGTCGTCCTTGGGCAACGGCGCGCGGATGATCTCGGAGCGCGACTTGGCCAGCGACCTGGTCAGCTCCGCCAGCTCCAGCACGGTGATCTCGCGCGGATTGCCCAGATTGACCGGATCGACGCCGTGCTTGCTGGCCATCAGACGCACGAAGCCTTCGATGAGGTCTGTCGCGAAGCAGAACGAGCGCGTCTGCTGCCCCTCGCCGTACACGGTGATCGGCTCGTGGCGCAGGGCCTGGACCGTGAAGTTGGACACCACGCGGCCATCGTTCTCATGCATGCGCGGGCCGTAGGTGTTGAAGATGCGCGCGATGCGAACCTCGACGCCGTACTGGGTCGCGTAAGACACCGCCAGCGCCTCCGCGCACCGCTTGCCCTCGTCGTAGCAGGCGCGCGGGCCGATCGGGTTCACGTTGCCCCAGTATCCTTCGCGCTGTGGGTGCTCGACAGGGTCGCCGTAGATCTCGGAGGTCGAGGCGATCATCACCCGCGCCTTCACCTCGCGCGCCAGGTCGAGCATGTTGAGCGTGCCCTCGACCGCGGTGCGGATGGTGCGCACAGGGTTGCGCTGGTAGTGGATCGGCGATGCCGGGCAGGCCAGGTGATAGACCTCGTCGACCTCCATCGTCAGCGGCACCGTGACGTCATGGCGCATCAGCTCGAAGCGGTGGTTGTCCAGCAGGTGCTCGACGTTGACGCGGCTGCCGGTGAAGAAGTTGTCGAGGCAAACGACTTCGTGGCCGTCACTGAGCAGCCGCTCGCAAAGGTGCGACCCCAGGAACCCCGAACCGCCTGTCACCAGTATTCGCCGGCGTGCCATCAGCTGGCAGTGTTACACGCGCACCTGGAGATTTGCAAAGCGCCCTGCGCTCGCCTGCCCCGGCCTTGTGTTACGATTTTTCCGAGGAGGCGGGTATGTCCCCAGACACGGGCACCAAAGATCAACGCGAGGAGAGGGGGGAGCGTCGCAGCGCGCCCCGCATCCCCCTCGAGATGTGGGTCGAGGAGACCACCCCGGAAGAGCGTTACTTCCGGCGCGCCGGCAACCTGTCGCGCGGCGGCCTGCGCCTGGAGCACACCATCCCGCTGCCCATCGGCACGACGGTGCATCTCACCTTCACCCTCCCGGGAGACAGCGCGCCGGTCAGCATCTCCGGACAGATCGTCTCCAGCACCGGGCCCGACGACCTGAGGATGGGGCTGAAGTTCATCGACGTGAACGCCGACGCCCAGCAGCGGATCGACGCCTATTTGACCCGCGCGGGCGACTAGGCACACCGAACGGGTTTAATGAGCCGTCATCACCCAGTTGGGGCCTCTGGCCTCGGGCCTCAGACCTCTGGAGGACTCTTCACTGGAGGTCCGAGGCCCGAAGCCAGAGGCCCCTTTCCCCGCGGTGGCCCAGCTTTCAAACAGTTCGGTGCTCCAGGGGCGCCGGGCCCGTTGATGGACGAACCGCTCGCAGGAGCTTCGCACTCACGCGGCGCTCAATGATGGCGGCAAGCAGTCGATTCTCATGGAGATGGAGAGGCTCACCCGCGCCAGCCCCGCCCGGGCGTTGTTGGTGGTGATCGCGCTCGGCGCGGGATCGTCCGGCTGCCGCGAGCTGCGCGGGCGCAAGCTGATCCAGGACGGGACCGAGCTTTACAAGAAGGGCAGGTACGTCGAGGCGGTCGGGCTGTTCACGCGCGCCGAGCCGCTGGTGCCCGAGATGCCGCTTCTGTGGCTGAACCTGGGCTACACCTGCCGCCAGCTGATCACGCCAGGGGCCACGCCCACGCCCGAGACCCGCCGCTGGGCCAGCTGCGCGCTGGAATCATTCAGCAAGCTGCGCCAGCTCGCGCCCCTCGATCCGCGCGGCGAGCAGCTTTACGTCCAGACACTGTTCGACACCAACGACTTCGCCGCGCTGGAGCGAATCTTCCTGGCGCAGAGCCAGGCCGCGCAGGCGCGCGGCGCCGTCGACCTGGACGCGGCCACCGGCCTGCAGCAGGTCTACTTCAAGCAGGGCAAGTGGGCGCAGGCGCTGTCGTGGGCGCGCAAGGCCGCCGACGCGCGCCCCGGCGACGCCGACGCCCAGTACCGCCTGGGCGCGTTCATCTGGCAGCTCCTGTCGTCGCGCGGCGGCGGCGCCGCGATGAGCGCCTTCGACCCGCGCCCGGGTGCCGCGCCGAGCGCGCCCACCGCGCCCAGCCCTGGGCGCGCGCGCGGCAAGCCAGCCGCGCTGCCGCCGCCAACCCCGGCCCGCCCGGCACCCCCGCCCTGGGCCGTGGACGATATCAGCGGCGCGCTGCGCATCGAGCTGGCCGACGAGGGCATTCGTTATCTGGAGAAGGCGCTGGCGCTGCACCCGCGCCACCCGGACGCGATGGTCTACCTCAACCTCCTTCATCGGCAAAAGTCGTTCGCCTTCTTCGCCGAGCCCGGCAAATGGCAGTCGGCTGTCGACCAGGCGAACGAGTGGCAAAAACGGGGCCTGGAAGCGCGCGCCAACGGGGGCGGCAAGGGCGCCGGCAAGCGGTGAACGCCGTGAAGATGGCGTGAAGCACGATGGCCTTTGAAGCATTCCTGCAACGCGATGATGCGCGCCCGCGCCGGCGACGCCGCCTGACCTTCACGGTCTCGGTCATCGTTCACGCCGCGCTGTTGGCGGGCGGCGTCGCCTATTCGTTCTGGCGCGTCGAGGAGATCTCGCCGCCGACCGTGCGGGTGACCTTCCTGTCGTCGGCGCCGCCACCGCCCGCGCCGCCGCCACCGCCGCCCGCCGGTGGAGGAGACGCCGCGCCCAGGAAGAAGAACCCGACGACACCCAGGACCACCCTGACCACCCTGGTGCAACCCAAGATCGTCCCGCCGAAGAAAGAAGAGCCCAGGGACCAGCCCCCCGACGACGACGATCCTGACCAGGCCATCGCCGGCGGTACCAAGGGTGGGACCAAGGGCGGCGTCATCGGCGGCGAGCTCGGCGGCGTCATCGGCGGGACCGTGGGCGGGACCGTCGGCGGCGTGGTCGGCGGGCAGGCCGGCCCCAAGGCAGCGGCGCCGAAGATGCTTGCGCCCCAGATGGGAGCGCTCCAGAAACAGAGCGGCGACGACCCCGACTTCCCCGCGGTGCTGCGCCGCTCGGGGATGGTCTACGTCGTGCTGACCAAGATCTGCGTGTCGAGGCTGGGCACGGTCGACAGCGTGTCGATCCTCAAGGGAACCGATCCGACGCTCGACAACAACGTGGTGAGCGCGGTCAGGGGATGGCGCTATCGCCCGCTCCTGGCCGACAGCAACGCGGTGCCGTTCTGCTACTTCGGAAGGTTCGAATTCAAGGCGAACTAAAGGATCTGTGCAAGGGAGTCGGCGCCACACGCTTGGTATCGTGACCAACAAATAAACCACGCCCATTAAAGCCAACTCCGCGACCCGCCGACGTTTACTCCGCGCGTTGAAAAGATGGTACGATGCCGCCCCACCGGTGGTCTTGCCTGCATCCGACAACGAAGCGTGAGTAAAGGAGCCTTCAATGAAGCGGCTTTTCTGGCGTGTCGCGCCGGAGGTTGTGCTGGTCTCGTTCCTCGTCACCGGTGCTGGCGGTTGCGATCCCAACCAGAGCGTGAAGGCTGGCCCGCCGGAGTTGCTCAGTTTTTCGGTGGTCGACAATGTCACCGGTCAGCCCCTTGAGCTGACCGACGATGCAGGGGCCATCGAGATCACCGGCTTCGTGCACCTATCGGCGTTGTTCGACAGGTTGCTGGATCCGGTGCCCGTCACCAGCCTCGACGGTGGCGTCGACCAGGGCGCCAACGTCACAATGGTGACCGTGGCGCCGCCGCTGCCGAATGGGGCGAGCGTCACCTACACCTCGATCTACACCCCCAACGGCACCCCGCTGTACTTTCCCGGCAGCGACGCCTCGGGCGGGTTGGTGTTCGGCCACGGGCCGACCATCAACACCACCGCTGATCCGACCTTCCCCTCGGGGTCGACCATCACGGTCAGCCTGGACGGTAGCAAGGTGCGGTCGAAGAAGGGCGAGCCGTTCACCGGCATGGGCCAGCTGATGTTCCACACCCAGCCTTTCGCCGCTGCGATCGCCGTTCCGCTGGCCGAAGCCGATCCCGACGCGGGCACCGATGCCGGAGCCCCGGCGGTCAAGCCGGAGATGCAGGCGGTGACCGTTTCGTTCAACAACCTGCCGGCAGCCAACATCGACGCCCACATTCACGTGACCCTCGGCGCAGCTCCCTTCGCCGACGTCACCGTCGCCCCCGACGCCATGGGCAACCCGACCGTCTTCACGGTGACGCCGACCACCAGCTGGCCGGGCAGCAGCACCATCACGGTGACCGTCGACGCGACCGCGGCCGACGCCCTGGGCAGCACGGTGGCCGCCGCGGCGAGCGAGTCGTTCACCACGGGCAGTAACTGAAGGCGGTGCCGAGTGACCACCGCCGACGAGTTTGCTTCACCAGTGACCAGCGAAAGAGAGGCGCGATGAGCCGGATTCGACGAGGGGCAATCGCCCTGGGATTGTCCGTGGCGCTGCTGCTGACGAACGGCGGCGCGCAGGCGCAAGAAGTCACCGGCAAGATAACCGGACGGGTGGTCGACAAGGACAGCGGCCAGCCGCTGTCCGGCGTCACCGTCATCGTCCAGGGGCCGCAGGGTGACGACGCCACCCTGACCGACGGCTCGGGTGACTACTACTTCACCGCGCTGGCGGTGGGCACCTACGTCATTCGCTTCTACGTCGCCAACTCGTCGACCAAGACCGAACAGGGCGACGTCCAGGTGTCGGCCGACAAGACGGTGCGAGTCAACGCGCGCATCGGCAGCCAGGCCGCCGCGGCGGCCGCCCAGGAGACCTACGTCATCGCGCGCCGCCCGCCGGCGGTCGATGTCGGTTCGACCCGTCTCGGTCCCACCTTTGATTCGACGTTCACCACCAGCGTGCCGGTGGGGCGCAACTTCGGCGATATCCTGGAAAAGGCGCCCGGGGCCTTCCTGGACAAGACCGGCAGCGTCTCGATCGGCGGCGCAACCGGTCTGGAGAACATCTACCTGGTCGACGGAATCAACGTGACCGGCACCGAGTTCGGCAACATCAACAGCAACTCGCCCACGCTGGGTGGCGGTTCGAACTTCCCGGTCGAGTTCATCGAGCAGGTCTCGGTCAACACCGGCGGCTATAACGCCGAGTTCGGCGGGGCCATGGGCGGCGTGGTCAACGCCATCACCAAGTCGGGCACCAACGAGCTGCGGGGCAGCGCCTTCGCGTACTGGGAGCCCTACTTCCTGGGCGCCGAACCCAAGGTGGTGAACCGCCTCGGCAGCGCCATCTCCTCGGTGACAAAACCCGACTACGACACCAACATCGGCGTCGAGGTTGGTGGGCCGATCCTCAAGAACAAGCTGTTTTACTGGGTTGGCTTCGCGCCACGCTGGCAGAACTCGCACGTCTTCCGCTTCACCAACGCGCTGATGCAGGACGCGAACGGCGACCCGGTCGCCGGCCCTGAGGTCGACCGCCGACGCATCACCGAGCCGCGCAGCACCTACCACTACGGCCTCAAGCTGGACTTCGTACCCGCCCCCGAGCACCGTTTGACCGTATCGGTGTTCGGCTCGCCCTCGTCGGGCTCGGGGATGCGCGCCTTCCAGGGCTTCGAGGCGATCGCCGATCCGAGCTGGTCGCGCGAGACGGTGGTGCGCGACAGCACCGACGTGTCGGCGCACTGGATCTCCAAGCTGTTCGAGCGCAAGTGGCAGATCGAGGTCACCGCCGGCGCGCACCGCGAGTACTTCAACAACTACTCGCCGACTCCCGGGCTCAACGCCCGCAACCAAGAGGAGTGGTGGGGCGCCAACCTCTGGGATCAAGAAGGGATCGCGGGCTGCCAACCGATCGGCAGCTTCCAGCCCTGCCCGGTCGACAACTATCACAACGGCGGCTTTGGCCTGGTCAAGCAGTACGATGCCTTGCGCTGGAGCGGCGACCTCAAGTCGACCCACATCTTCAACGCCGCCGGCCACCACGAGGTCAAGTGGGGCGGTCACCTGGAGACCACCGCGTTCAACCAGGATCGCTACTACAGCGGCCCGCTGAACGAGCGCGCGCTGGCCCGCCATGATCTCTACGGGCCGGGGACGCTGGAGGTGTGGAACTTCTTCTCGCTTCTGAAGGGGGAACAGCCCAACCAGTTCCCCGACGTTACGGTCTTCAGAAACCCGCCGCGCTACCAGGACCACCTGAAGGCCGACGTCGGCAATTTCCTGGGCGCGCTGTTCCTGCAGGACGCGTATTCCGTGCTCCCCAATCTGACCATCAATGCCGGTCTACGCGGCGAGTTGCAACGGATGTACGACTCCCACGACGTGCAGTTCCTGAGCCTGACCAACGTCGGGCCGCGAGTCGGTCTGGTCTTCGACCCCACCAACGAAGGCCGGTCCAAGGTCTTCGCCCACTTCGGGCAGTACTACGAGACCATCCCGATGAGCATCGCCGCCCGCTACTTCGGCGGCGAGGGCCTCCTCGCCGCCCAGTACGATCCGGCGACCTGCACCAATCCGGCCCCCGGCTGGACTGGCGGCGCCAACGAATGGCGCAGCTGCGGCACCCCCCTGGGCGGTGGGGCCTACAACAATGGCACCAACTACAACGTCCAGACCCACCTCAAGAGCCAGTACCACAACGAGATCGTGGCGGGCGCCCAGCACGAGCTCATGGAGGATCTGGTGGTCGGGGTCGACTACACCCACCGCTGGCTGGGCGCGATCATCGAGGACGGCACCGCCAACCCCAACGACTTCAGCTTCATCCTGGCCAACCCAGGCAACATCCCCGCCGAGGCGATCAGGGACTCCGAGAACAAGATCAAGCAGTTCGAGGCCCAGGTCGCCCAGCACCAGATGGAGGTCGACAGCGCCACCAACGACGCCGCCCGCATGGCGGCCCAGAGCGCGCTCGAAACCTCGCAGACCGCGCTCGCGACCGCCAACTCGTTTCTCACCAACCTCAAGGGGCTGGCCGCCGAGCCCAAGCCGGAGCGCACCTACGACGCGCTGACCTTGTTTTTCGACAAGCGCTTCACCAAGCAATGGATGATGCACGCGTCCTACACATATTCCCGCTTGATTGGTAACTACGAGGGCTTGTACCAGGATCACCAGGACTACTTCGCGCCCAACGGCGGCAACGCCTATGACACCAACGACCTGGTGCTCAATCAGCGCGGCCGGTTGCCCAATGACCACCCTCACTCGGGTCGGATCGATGGGTTCTACAACCAGGCGGTCGGACGCGGCACGCTGGTGCTGGGCTTGGGCTTTGCCGCACGCTCGGGGCAGCCGCGCAACTACATCTCTAACCTGGGCGGCCTGGGCCAGCTGGAGCAGCTACTGCCCCGCGGGTCGGGCGGACGCACGCCGCCCATCTGGCAGTTCGATGGAAAGATTGCCTATCGTTACCCGTTGACCCCCAAGGCGGGCCTCGAGGCCTTCGTCGACGTGTTCAACATTTTCAATCGCCAGGACGCCATCCACACCGACGACGACTACACCTTCGAGTCGGCGGCGCCGATCATCAACGGCACGCCCGATGACCTGAAGTACGCCAAGAACACCAGCGGCGGCCCGATCACCAAGAACGCCAACTACGGCCGCGCCATCTCCTACCAGGCCCCGATCCACGGCCGCCTGGGACTGCGGGTGACCTTCTGACGTTCAGGAGCGCGTCGCGCGAAGGCGAGCTTATTCGGCGGAGCTCATTCGATCCTGGGGCACCAACGACTGCGACGGCTTCACCGGCTGGTGGAAGGCCGCCTCCGCCACCTCGAACACCGTCCCCGCCGTCCACGTGCGCTGCCTGAGGTGAGCCGCACCGCCGGCCGCGCCCGCGCCCGGCGCCGGCGTCGGCGGCGGCGTCGAATCAACGGGTAACAGCCGGCGCGCCGTGTAGGCCAGCGTGATCAGCGCCAGCACCGCGACGGCGCGCAGGACGCGCGCGCGCCAGACCCTGCGGCGCAGCCGCTGGTAGTAATCGTGCGCATCCGGCACCGGGAGCTTGCCGAGCACGATCTCTTGCTGGCGCACCTCCAGCGCGTCGCTGGCGCGCGTGCCCACCGCCAGAATCAGCAGCACGATGACGAGGGTCCCGATCATCGCGCCGCCCGCGCCAGCGCCACCAGTGACGCGCAGGCGCCAGCGGCGAGCACGATGGTGACCAGCAGATCGAAGCGATCGCCGCCGCTCCGGGTGCGCTCGAGATAAGCCAGGCCCTCGCGCCCCGAAAGACGCTCGACAACGCCGATACGCCGCCGCTCGCGCAGATAGCGCGCGATCACGGCGATGACCGCGACGGCCAGGAAGACAATGCGAATCATCCGCACCGTTTTCACATAGCACGAACGCCGGACCCATCACCGGCGCACGGCCGAGAACCTCATCTGTGAACTCCCTGCCAGCCGCTGGGCTCACCCCTCGTCGACGCTGCCGGCCCTCGCGCGGACTAACGGGTCAAGCGACGAATGGTGGGCGCGCCGAGGCAACTGGGGTCTGGACAGTCCCCCTGCTCGGCGATGAACAGGTGTGCGCCTTCCATGGCCATCGATTGCATCGACCAGCCGTATTGCCGCGCCCCTACGAGCCGCGTCGGCGCAGGATCACACCCGGTGAGCGAGCAGGCGCGAAAGGTCGGATCGGACCAGAGGACAACCGGCAGCACGGTGCTGGCCCAGAACAGCTCGCTTGCCGACGCAAGTAAGTTCCGAGGGTGTTCATCGTCGACAAAGGTCTCGGGATCACTCGTGCAACCGCTGAGCGGGCAACGAAGTATCGCCCCCGCCCCCTGGTCGAACGACCAGTACACGTGGTCGCTCGACACCGCGATCGACTCGGTTTCGGCCCATTGCTCGGCGATCACGGTCGGAGGGTTCGCGCCGTCCTTGGGCGCTCGGTAGATCCGGCCCCGGCCGGCGTCGGTGGCCGCGAAATAGACGTCGCCCCGGTGCACGGTCACGGTATGCGCGCTGGCAACGCGCGCCACCGTTTCGGAGGTCGTGCAGTCGGGCAGTGCGCAGCGCACGACCTCGGTCGCATTGGGCGAATAGACGTAGTGTTCGTCGGCGACGAACTCGCTGGCGGCCAGGTGCGCCACGACTCGAGGCGCCGGGTTGCAACCTACGACCGGACAAGTCATCAGCGTTCGATCGCGGTCGAGCCAGTACAGGTTGTCGCCGTCCAGAGCGAGGCGCGGCTGTGGCGAAGTCCCCGAGGAGACCTGTGTCCACGGAGTCGAGCTGTAGGTTTTTACAGTGTTCGCGCAATCGGCCTGCGCGCAGCTGCGTACCGCCTCGTCCGGCGGGGGAGTAAAGCCCGACGGACTGACGTTGACGGTCGACCAATAGACTCTTGTTGCATCGGCCACGATGGAGAACGGAAATTCCGCGCGCTCCCAGATGAAGGGAGCTTCGCCACTCCCACCGCCTCCGCCGGCACCTCCTTGCATTCCGCCTGCCCCGTTCGTTGGCAGGTCATCCAGGTCGATGGTCCGCCTGCAGGCGGCAAATCCGATGGTGAGCGTGAGAATCAGCAACAACTGCGGGGTCCGGTGATCTTCGCGAGTCATGGCGCGGCCCTCCCTCGGCGGACGTGCGCGCCAGGCACCGCGCGCGCCGTCGACCAAGGATGATTTGGGTTGGCGGCTCCTTTCCATCTTGAAAAATGCACCAGACCTGGCCCTGGGCCGTCCCGGCGTCCTGGACAATACGCGTGGCGTGACGGGATTCCACACCGTCGCCAAGCATCGTCATGGTAGGGAGGAAGAATGCGGAGCGTGGTTGTCGCGGTCGCCGCGGGCGCATGCCTGGCCGCTGGCACCGCCGGGGCCGCGACGGCGAGTCGACTCGAATATGTGCGTTCGCCGGGGGCGGCAAATTGTCCGGACGAGCAACAACTGCGCGAAGCCGTCGCCGTGAGGCTCGGCTATGACGTGTTCTCTCCGTGGGCCGCGCAGACGGTGCTGGCAGAAATCACCGACGTACGGGGCGGTCTGCGAGCCAGGCTGCGCCTGGTAGACGAGCACGGACTGACGCAAGGAACGCGCGAGCTATTTACACGTGGACACGACTGCAGCGAGCTGGCTGTGTCGCTCGCGCTCGCCGTCAGCATCGCCCTCGATCCGCTCGCCGCCGCACGCGCTTCGAGCGCGGAGAGGGCGCCGGCGCCCATGGCTCCCGTTGCGGAGGAACAAAGAGAACCGGTCATTGAACCGGAACCACCGGCTGCACCTGGCGTCGTTGCTCCACCGAAGACCGACCTGCGCGCTGGCCCGTCCGCGCCGCGGTGGGCGCTGCGGGCCGGAGCGGTCATCGCTATCGAAGCACTGCCCACCACGGCGGCAGGGCCCTGGCTCGGGGTGAGACTGGGCAGCGGGCACTGGCGATTGGGCGCCGAAGCGCGAATCCTGGTCGACGCGGCGCCGCCCAGCTCGCAGGACAAAGTCACCGCGTCACTCTTCGTGGCGATCCTGACCGGTTGTTATGCGCGGGGTGGCTTGGCCGCATGTGCGGTCGGCGACGTGGGCGGCCTACGCACCCAGGGCGACACTGCAAACGGCAAGACGCCGCCCACCCTCACGCTCGACGTCAAGGCAGGGGCACGGTTGGAGTACGCCCGGTCGCTGGCGCGCCGCTTCGATCTGCTGATGTTCGCCGAGCTTGACCGAACGATCACGACCAATCGCTTCCGATTGGAACGGAGAGTCGTCTGGCAAGTCCCTGCGGGGTCGGCTGCGTTTGGGCTGGGAATGAGCCTGCACTTTCTGTGATGGATTCCTACCCGTGAGCCCAATCGAGATCATGCGCCCTCAGATCGCCTCACCCGCCGGCGACCCGGCGGAGGGGCCTCGGCGGGTATCCGAAGCTCTGTCATTCCCCGGTATCTTCGAGCGCGAGGCATCCTACGTCTGGAATACCGTCCGACGTATGGGGGTCGCCGAGCGTGACCGGGAAGACATGGTGCACGAGGTGTTCTTGCTGGTTCACCGCGAGTCGTCCAAGTTCGACGCGACGCGACCCGTGAGGCCGTGGCTCTTCGGAATCGCGTTCCGTCTGGTCAGCGATTACCGGAGACTTCTCCGCAATCGGGTTCAGTTCCAGGAGCTGGATAGCGACACGCTGCGGTCGCCTCAGTCCCCCGCCGATGACGTGTTGATCGCCGCCGAGGAGCAGAAGTTGGTCGAGGCGGCCCTGCGCCACGTCGATCTCGACCGTCGGGTGGTCCTGATGCTTCATGAGATCGATGGTTTCACCATCCCGGAGACGGCTCGGGCGCTGGGAATTCCGCTCAGCACCGCTTACTCTCGGCTCCGCCTGGGGCGAGCAGATTTTGCCCGCATCGTTCAACGCATGAGGGCTCGGGAGAATGCCCATGGCTGAAGATGACAACCGGTCCCCTCTACCAGGAGAGGGCCTCTCGGATGGTCTTTCAGATCCGCCGCGCGAACTACTGATGCTGAGGGGCCTGAAGTCGCTGCCCGTACCGCCCGCTGCACTGGAGAGGTTGCATGAGCGTCTCGCTCCTCTTTCCGTACAGGCCGCGCCGGAGGGGGCGGCGAGCGAGACGACTCCCGCGACGGGCGACGGCGTCGCTGGTCTCGAGGCCGGCGCGTCCGTCACCGCTGTCACGGGCGCTTCTGCCCGATCGCTGGCCAACACACTTGCGGTGTTGCTGGTGGGCGGGGGCATCTGGGCGGTCGTGCGGGCAACTCAGCCAACTCCGCTACCCGGCAGGCCGTCCGCCCGAGAGTCGATGGCGACGACGGTTGTCGCGCCACCCACGGCGATCGCTTCGCCCGACCGGCCAAGCACGGATGACGCGCAACTGCCGACCTCCACTTCGCCGCCCGATCTGGCTGAAAAGGGTCGCGGACCGAGCCTGGCCGTACGGGGACGGTTCGGACCGAACGTCGTCTCGGAGCGTCTGGCCGCCGAGCGGCACTTGCTGGATCGGGCGCGGAAACTGCTCGCGCGCCGCAATAGCGCCGGCGCCCTGCGCGAACTGCAAAGGCATCGGCGCGAGTTCCCGGCCGGGGCGCTTCGTCAAGAACGTGAGGCCATGACGGTCAACGCCATGGTACTGAGCGGTGATTTCGCCTCGGCGAGGCGCCGCGCGCGCTCGTTTCACGCGAGCTATCCGGGGAGTTTTTTTGGGCCCACGGTCGACGCGGCTCTTGCCGCCATTCCGGAAGCGGCGGGCCCTTCGCCAGGATCGCGCTGATCTCCGAATGCGCCTGGCCCATGACGGGGCCGGCCACCCCTCGTCCCAACTCCGGACGCGACGACCGCCGCCCGGTCACGCCTCGCACGCTCGCCCCACAAAAGCCGCGGACCGCGGGCTGGCACCGATCTCGCTTCATGGGTTCGCGTGCTCGCGCAGGTGTCATCGGCGACCGTCATCGGGATCGAAGCGGCGCCGATCCATATCGAGGTCGACATGGCGAATGGGCTGCCGATCACCAGCATCGTCGGGCTGCCCGACGTCGGCATCAAAGAGGGCCGCATTCGCATCCGCGGCGCGCTGGAGAACAGCGGCTTCAATCTGCCCAAGCGGCGGATCACCGTGAACCTGGCGCCCGCCGACCTGCGCAAGGACGGCGCGGCGTTCGACGTGCCGATCGCGGTCGGCATGATGTGCGCGGCGGAGATGTTGCCGCCCGGGCCGATCGAGGGCTGCGTGTTCGTCGGCGAGCTGGCGCTGGACGGCGCGGTGCGGCCGGTGCGCGGCGTATTGCCCATCGCGGCCTGGGCGCGCGCGCAGGGAAAACGGCGGCTATTCGTGCCACGCGCCAACCTGCGCGAGGCGACGGTGGTCGCCGGCGACTGCGTCGTCGAAGCGGTCTCCGCCTTCAGCGAAGTGGTGGCGTCATTGCGCGGAGAAGAGCCGCGCACCGCGCCGCTGGCGCTGGTCGAGCCCGACGCGCCGGGGCCCGAGCCGCCTGACCTGGCCGACGTGCGCGGACAGGAGGTCGCGCGCCGCGCGCTGGAGCTGGCGGCGGCCGGCGGTCACAACCTGCTCTTCGTCGGGCCGCCCGGTTCCGGCAAGACCATGCTGGCGCGGCGCCTGCCGGGGATCTTGCCGACGCTCTCGTTCGACGAGGCGCTGGAGACCACCATGGTCTACTCGGTCGCCGGCCTGCTGGGCGGGCGCGCCCTGGTGAGGGAGCGGCCGTTCCGCGCGCCGCACCACACGGTCACCACCGCGGGCATGGTCGGCGGCGGCCCCCAGGTCAGGCCCGGCGAGATCACCCTCGCCCACCACGGCGTGCTGTTCCTCGACGAGCTGCTCGAATTCTCGCGCCAGGTGCTGGAGGCGCTCCGCCAGCCGCTGGAGGACCGCACCGTGGCGCTGGTGCGGGCACGTCGCCAGGTGCTGTACCCGGCGGATTTCATGCTGGTGGCGGCGCTGAATCCCTGCCCGTGCGGTCACCTGGGCAGCACGCTGCGCACCTGCACCTGCTCACCGCGCGGCATCGCTCGCTATCGTTCGCGCCTGTCGGGACCGCTGCTGGATCGCATCGACATGCACGTCGAGGTGCCCGCCGTCCCCTACCGCGAGCTGGCGTCGACGGCGCGCGGCGAGCCGACCGCCCCGGTGCGCCAGCGGGTCGAGCAGGCGCGTGAGCGGCAGCGAAAGCGCGGCCCGCGCTCGAACGCGCGCCTCACCGGCTCCGAGCTGGAGCACATGGCCGCGCTCGACTCCGACGGTCATCGCCTGCTCGAGCGCGCGGTCGAGCGACTGGGGTTGTCGGCGCGCGCGACCACCCGGGTGCGACGCATGGCGCGCACCATCGCCGATCTCGAGGGCGTCGCGGTCATCCGCACGCCCCACCTGGCCGAGGCGCTACAGTACCGCCTGCTCGACCGGCAGGCCGAGGCATGAAACGTCTCGCGACCAGGCCTTCTCTCCGGGACGCCCGGTCCCCCGGTCCCCCACCCACCACCCACCACCACCCCGCGCCAGGTCCCGCACCAAATCCGGCAATACGCCAGCAAAGGAGCCAGCCACCATGTCGATGTCATCGCTGAAGGAGACCCTCAAGGAAAAGATGAAGGCGGTCGCGAGCGCGATCACCGCCATCGAAAAACAGTTCGGCAAGGGAGCGATCATGCCGCTCTCCGGCGGCGAGATCGCCGAGATCGAGATCATCCCCACCGGATCGGTCGGGCTGGATCTGGCTCTGGGCGTGGGCGGTCTGCCACGCGGGCGGGTGATCGAGATCTACGGCCCCGAGTCGTCGGGCAAGACCACGCTGACGCTGCAGGCGATCGCCCAGGCGCAGCGCACCGGCGGGGTGTGCGCCTTCATCGACGCCGAGCACGCGCTGGACGTGGGCTACGCGCGCAAGCTGGGCGTCAGGATCGAGGACCTGCTGGTCTCGCAGCCCGACTACGGCGAACAGGCGCTGGAGATCGCCGACAAGCTGGTCGCCACCGGCGCGATCGACCTCATCGTGGTCGACTCGGTCGCGGCGCTGGTGCCCAAGGCCGAGATCGAGGGCGAGATGGGCGACGCCCACATGGGCCTGCAGGCGCGCCTCATGAGCCAGGCGCTGCGCAAGCTGACCGCGGCGACGGCACGCAACAACACCGCCGTGGTCTTCATCAACCAGCTGCGGCAGAAGATCGGCGTGGTCTACGGGAACCCGGAGACCACCACCGGCGGTAACGCGTTGAAGTTCTACGCATCGGTGCGCCTGGATATCCGCAAGATCGGCACGGTCAAGAACGGCGAGCAGATCGTGGGCACCCGCGCGCGGGTCAAGGTGGTCAAGAACAAGGTGGCACCCCCCTTCCGCGAGGCCGAATTCGACATCCTCTATGGCTCGGGCGTCAACTGGCCGGGCGAGATCGTCGACCTCGCCTCGACCGCCGGCCTGATCGACAAGTCAGGCGCCTTCTACTCGTGGAAGGGAGAGCGCATCGCGCAGGGACGCGAGAAGGCCTGCGCCTACGTCGCCGAGCACCCCGAGATCGCCGAGGAGGTGCGCCTGACGCTGGTCGAGGCACGCAAGGCCGAGAACGCCGCGCCGGTCGGCCAGCCCAAGGCCGCGACCGAGGAGGCGGCGTGATCGGGCCCGCGCCCCCGCGGCGCCAGCGACCCGGCCGGGCTGCTGCTAGGCCTTCTTTTCGTCGTCGCCTAGCGATTCGAGCAGGGTCTTCAGATCCTCGGCGTGCTCCTCCTCCACGGCGAGGATGCTTTCCATCAGCCGGCGGGAGGTCGGGTCGGTGTCAGCGAGGTAGCGAACGATCTCGCCGTAGGAGTCGATGGCGATGCGCTCGGCCACCAGGTCCTCGCGGATCATGTCGATCAGGTTCTCGCCCTCGACATAGTCGGCGTGACTGCGCGTCACCAGATTGGCCGGGTTGAAGTCGGGCTCGCCGTCGAGCTGAACGATTCGCGCGGCAATCTGATCGGCGTGACCCTGTTCCTCGTTGGCGTGCTCCAGGAATTCCTGGGCGACGGCCTGGGCGTGGATGCCGCTGGCCATGTAGTAGTGGCGGCGGTAGCGCAGGGTGCAGACGATCTCGGTGGCCAGGGCCTCGTTCAGCACCTTGATCACCGTCTCGCGGTCTCCCCTGTAGTTTTCGGTCACGGCGCCCTTGAGGATGTGCTCGCGGGCGCGGCGACGAATCTCTTTGATATCCGAGACGAACGGTCGCTTCGGCGCGTCGGTGTTTGAGCCGGTTTGAGACATGGCCAACAAGCTAGGCACGAATTGCTCGGGCGCCAGAGGTCGCGCGCCCACCGTCGAAGGTACCTGACGGCACCCGGCACCCCACTGTAAACTCCGCGCCGTGATTGACATTCGATTGCTGCGTGAGAAACCCGAAGAGGTACGTGCCGGCTACCAGCGGCTGGGGAGCTCGGTCGACCTGGATGCCGTCCTGGCTCAAGACGCGCGGGTGCGTGACCTCAAGAACGAATCGCAGACTCTGCAGGCCGATCAGAACCGGCTGTCGAAGGAGATCGGTCGCGCCGCGCCCGGCGACGCGCGCGAGCAGGCCAAGGCGGCCAGCTTGGCGTTCAAGGAGAGGATCGAGCGTCTGACCGGCGAGCTGGCGGCGGCCGAGGCGGCGCTGGAAACCCAGCTGCTGGAGCTACCCAACCTTCCCCACCCTTCGGTGCCGGTCGGCAAGGACGAGACCGAGAACCGGGTCGTGCGCGAGGAGGGACAAAGGCGTGCGTACGCCTTCCCGCCGCAAGCGCACTGGGACCTCGGAACACGCCTGGATATCATCGACTTCGAGCGCGGGGTCAAGGTCTCGGGCTCGCGCTTCTACGTGCTGAAGGGTTGGGGTGCGCGGTTGCAGCGTGCGCTCATCACCTACATGCTGGACCTGCACACCATCAAGCACGGGTACGTCGAGATCTACCCGCCTTACATGGTGCGGCGTGAATGCCTGGTCGGCACCGGCAACCTGCCCAAGTTCGGGGAGAACCTTTATCGCGACGCCGAGGAGGACTTCTGGTTCATCCCGACCGCCGAGGTGCCGGTCACCAACCTCTACCGCGAGGAGATCCTCGACGGCGCCGCCTTGCCGATCCGCCACGTTGCGTTCACGGCCTGTTTCCGGCGCGAGCAGATGGCGGCCGGGCGCGACACCCGCGGCATCAAGCGCGGCCATCAGTTCGACAAGGTCGAGCTGGTGAAGTTCGTGCGCCCCGAGACCTCCATGGACGAGCTGACCGCGCTGCTGTCCGACGCGGAGGACGTTCTCAAGGGGCTGGAGCTGCCCTACCGCGTGGTGCAGATGTGTACCGGCGACCTGTCGTTCTCGGCGATGGCCAAGTTCGACCTCGAGCTGTGGGCGCCGGGGTGTAACGAGTGGCTCGAGGTCAGCTCGTGCTCGAACTTCGGCGACTTCCAGGCCAGGCGCGCGCGCATCCGCTTCAAGGATCGCGACGGCAAGGAAGGCGGCGGCGGAGGAAAAGAGAAGTCGCGCTTCGTCCACACCCTGAACGGCTCCGGGCTGGCGCTGCCGCGCACGATGATCGGCGTCCTCGAGACCTACCAGCGCGCCGACGGGAAGATCGACGTCCCCGCGGTGCTGCGACCCTACCTGGGCGGCGCGACGGTCCTCGGGTAGGTGCGTGGGATCGCGCGCCCTTGGTCTGGTCGTGGTCACGGGCGGATTGCTGGTGATCGCGATCGGGCTGGGTCTGATGTACGTGGGCGGACCGCCGCCCGCGCCACCGCGACCCAAGATCCCTGAACCGGCGACGCCCTCCGCGGCACTCAAGTATTCGGCCACGCTGTATCGCGCCGCGCTCCAGGAAGACGCGCGCGTCTTCTCGATCGCGGTCACCCCATACGACCAGATGGCGCAGCCCTTTCCTTACTTCGACGAGTCGCCGGGCGATCGGCGGCTCAAGGTCAGTGGCTCGATCGAAACGCCGCACCTCAAGCTGACCCTGGTGGTGCGCAAGGAAGCCGGCTCCGTGGGGGGACAGCTTTACCGCGCCGACCACTTGGTGCTGCGCATCGAGAACCGCACCGACCACTACCTGGCGTACCGGGTCGAGACCCGGGTCGCCGACGAGGGGCGCTGCGACACCAAGGGGGACGCACCGCACAACGCGATCGCCCTCGCTCCCCGCCAGGTCATCTACCGCACCGAGTGCCTGTACCGTTCCAGCGAGCGGGTCGATGTGCGCCGCGTCGAGGTGATGGAGCTGCCCCGGCTCGCGGCCTACTACGTCTCGCGCCTATCGCCGGCCCTGATCCTGTACGGGCGTCGAACCTCGGCAGGGCACCTGCCCTTCAAGGGCGGGGTCTGTCCGCAGAACCTTCCGTGGCGCGACATCCGGGACGGTGCCGACCGCGGGGAGCTTGGCTGGCGGGACCTCATCGACTTCTATGCCCGCCATAATTGCGAGGAATATTCGTTTTTTCGGAGCTATCGGCACCGGACTGACCCCACGGCGCCGTTGCCGGCGCGGCCCCCGGAATAGCCCCCAGCGGGGCGCCTGCGGGGGTCCCGGAAACCCCCGGATCAGAGCCAAAAATGTCGGCCACGTAACATGCTGGAACTGTTGATTTCTTGGGCGACTGTCACTACACTCGTCAGCTGTCCGTCCTCATGACCAAGGCCGACCTCATCGACATCGTCGCGGACCGGCTCAAGATGCCGCGCGGCCGGGCGGAGCTGCTGGTCGGCCATATCTTCGACGCCATGGTCGATGCGCTCCGGCGCGATGAAGGTATCGAGATTCGTGGGTTTGGCAGCTTCTCGATCCGCACCTATCGGGAGTACGAGGGACGCAATCCCCGAACCGGCGAGGCCGTGCACGTCAAGCCCAAGCGACTGGCCTTCTTCAAGGTCGGCAAGGAACTGCGCGAGCGAGTCAACAACGGCCGCGGCGCTGCGCACCCCGAGGAGGCGTCACCGGCGGCCGCCCCCGTACTGCCGCCCGCCGGCATCCCGCCCCGGTCGTCCTCCGACCAGTCCTAGCCTCAGCAGTCGTCATTTTTCAGCCGTGAGTCGTCAGGTAGATTCCTGAAGACTCAAGGCCGATGATGACTGGCGACCTTTCGGCCTCGGCTGCCAGGTCCTGTGTTTGCTCAGAAGAGCCGCCCCTGCACCGGGGCGCCGTGCCCGGGGGGATCGGCCGGCTCCAGACAGGCGGGGTCGTCGTTCTTCACCGATCCGACCCGCTTCGATACCCGGCGAACGGCCAGCGCATCGTCAGGTGCCGGGCGGAGCAGCTCGGCCGCTCGCGCCGGCTCGGCGGTGAGCCACTGGTCGATCGACGCCGGCGCGATCACCACCGGCATGCGCGAGTGCACGGCGGCAACCGCGTGGTTGGGCTGGGTGGTCAGGATGGTGAACCGCGGCCGGGGCGGCCCGGCGGCGGCGCCGCTGGTCGGCGGCTGGTAAAGCCCAGCCAGCAGCACCAGGCCTCCGTCCTCGCGGTGAAACCAGTAGGGAAATTTCTCCCGATCCCACTCGTAGAAGCCATCGGTGACCACCAGACACCGCCGGCTCTGGAACGCGTCACGAAATCCGCGCCCCGACCCCACCTGTTCGCCGCGCACGTTGATGAGCGGCCTGCCCGACGCCAGGTAGCCCCAGTTCGCGGGCACCAGCACCCGGCGGCCGCCCGCGGACTCCACCACCCAGTGCAGGTCACTGGGCGCGATGTTGTAGCGCGGGCGGTAAAGGCGCGCGACGTCGGGTGAAAATTCGGCGTCGAGGTCGCGCGCGATGTCCTCGAAGTCATCCTTGGTCAGCGTGGCTCGGCCGCACATCGGTGCGTCGAGTATGTCACCGGACGGACGCCACCTCGACGCGGTCAGATCACGCGCCAGGTCGTGCCCGCCGGCGAATCCATCAGCTCGATGCCGTTGCCTTGCAGCGCCTTGCGAATCTCGTCGGCGCGGGCAAAGTCCTTGGCGGCGCGCGCGGCCGCGCGCTCGCCGATGCGCGCCTCGACGGCGGGGGCGTCGATCCCGCGGCGCGCGCACAGGCGCGCGCGCCGCCCCTCCAGGAACTGCGCGGGCGGGCGCAGGAAGATCCCCAGCGTCGCGCCACAGGTGCGCAGGTCGGCGTTCAGGCGCGCCAGCGTGCGGCGGCGCACGTCCTTGGCCGCCGCCTTGGGATCGTCGAGCAGCTTGTTGGCCAGCACGAACGACTCGTAGAGGTGGCCGAGCGCGGCCGCGGTGTTGAAGTCGTCGTCCATGGCCTGGTTGAACGACGCCAGCGTGGCCTCGGCGGGGGCCACCACCGCGCCGGCGCCACCTTCACCAGCGGGGATCACCGCCTGGTCGAGGCGCTCCAGCGTGCGGTAAAAATACTCGAGGCGCGCCTCGGCCTCGTCGAGATCGGGCAGGACGCGCCGGCCCTCGGCGTCGCGGGCGATCTCGAAGGCGACCGGGCTGCGGTAGTGGACGCTGATCATCAACAGGCGCAGCGCTTCCAGGTCATGGCTCTCGGCCACCGAACGGATGGTGACCACGTTGCCCAGCGACTTGGACATCTTCTCGCCGCCGAAGTTGACCATGCCCGAGTGCAGCCAGTGCTGGGCGAAGTGCCCGGCGCCGAAGGCGCCCTCCGACTGCGCGATCTCGTTCTCGTGGTGGGGAAAGATCAGGTCGGTGCCTCCACCGTGCAGGTCGAAGGTCTCGCCGAGAAAGCTGTGCGCCATCGCCGAGCACTCGATGTGCCAGCCCGGGCGGCCCGGCCCCCACGGACTGTCCCAGGATGGCTCGCCCGGCTTGGCCCCCTTCCAGAGCGCGAAATCCAGCGGGCTGCGCTTGTTCTCGCCGATCTCGATGCGCGCGCCGGCCTTGAGATCGTCGGGGCTTTGGCCCGATAGCTGCCCGTAGGCCGGGAAGCTGCCGACCGCGTAGTAGACGTCGCCCTCGGCCGCATAGGCCAGCCCGTTGTCGATCAACCGCCGCACGACGTCGATCACGGCGGGAATGTTCGCGGTCACGCGCGGTTCGAGGTCGGGGGTCGCGACGCCCAGCGCCGCCATGTCGACCGACATCGCGACCGTGAACTCCTCGGCGACAGCCGCCGCCGAGCGCCCCTCGCTATGCCCGCGCCGGATGATCTTGTCGTCGATGTCGGTGACGTTGCGGACGAAGCGAACCTCCAGCCCGCGCGCGCGCAGATGGCGCACGATGACATCGAAGGCCAGGAACATGCGCGCGTGGCCGACGTGGCACAGGTCGTAAGGCGTGACGCCGCAGGCGTAGATGCCGGCCTTGCCCGGCTGCAAGGGTGACCAGTCGATCTTGCGCTTGGCGCGCGTGTCGTAGATTCGCAGGCTCATGAACGCTTCAATCCTCGCACCAGGCCCAGCAGGTTGATGGCGGCAAAGGCCAGCAACACCGCGGCGAACACCACCGTTCTCAGATGGTCGCGCGGGTAGTCGCTCTCGATCAGCAGCCAGGCCTCGGCGGGGATCTGCACCGCGGCCAGCGTGCGGATCGCGGGGATGTCGGCGATGGGCAGGCGGTCAGGCTCGGCGCCCACCTCGGCGGGCTGGACCAGCAACGCGTCGCCGCCGTCGCGCAGGTCACCCAGGCGGACCTTCAGAGTGCGGCGCGCGTCACGGATCTCGATCCTGGGATCGATGTCGCCGATCTCGCCGAGCGCGCTGTCGCGGCGCTCGGGTGGGAAGCGGGCCAAGACCACCACCCGGTCGTCGCTGGGCGGCGTGCCCGCCAGCGGTGCCGGCGCGGCAGTGATGGTCGCGGTCGCCTCGCCCGACGCCACCACCGTGCCCCCGCGCTTCTCGACCTCGGCGCGCGCGGCGCCCGCGTCACGGAACTTGTCGCGCGGGAAGGCCAGGCGGATCTGCTGCGGCAGCGCCAGATCGATCGCCAGCAGGTCGCTCGGTCCCAGCGACACCGGGTCACCGGCCAGGTCGACGACGGTCAGCGCGCCGCCCGAAGACTGCGCGATCGCGCGCCGCAGGCCGTCGGGCGGGAAGAAGTGGGTCGCGCTCACGTGCGTGGCCAGATAGCCGCGGATCGACGCCTCGAACGAGAGGTCGGCGAAGGGGATCAGCCGACCCTCGAAGCGGTCCTCCTCGGCGCGGAAGCCCGGCAGGGGGTTCTCGCGCCGGTGCACGAACAGGCGGCTGCCCGTGCCCAGGATGCGGAAGAACTGGGTGAACACCCAGGAGCCTTTGGTGTCGAGCTCGAGCGCGCTCTCGCGGTCGGGCGTACCGCGCACGCTCACGTAGCGGTTGGTGGCGCGCTCCAGTGTTTCGGCCGGGACGCCCACCGCGCGGGGCCGGGCGCCGCCGAAGGTGGCCGCGGCGTCACCGAGGTCGATCGGATCGGTCGACGACAGGCTGTAGGTCAGGTCAGCGCGCACGTGGAAGATGATGAACAACGCCAGCGCGGCGGCGCCAAGCGCCAGCGCGGGGTGCCGGCCGGCGCGCGAGCGAATGCCGGCGAACTCATCCTCGGGCGTCAGGGACTCGGACGCCGGCGGCGGCGGTGTGGGGGGCGATGATGACGGGGGCACAGGATCACTCATGAATTCGCTGAATTCGCGGCGCCGAGACTAGCACGCCTCGGCGGTGGGGACTTGCCAGACGCGCGGGCGGCGCGCCGAACGGCGGGGGCGCGTGCCCCTGCGCGGCAAAGCTTGCTCCGGCGTCACATTTCCGCTATCTGCGGAGCGTGCGCGCCGTGGCCCGATGGTTCGTGCGATCCCCTGCCCTGCCGATGGCGGTGTGGTTGTGCGCGGGGGCGCTGGCCGGGGCCGGCTGCACCTCCAGGGCCAGGACGCCGCAGGAGGCCTATCGCCGGTTCAGCCTGGCGGTGAGCGCGCGCGACGGCGGAGCGCTGTTCGACGCCCTGGATCAGACCTCGCGCTGGAACTGGATGACGTTGCAAAAATGGCATCGCGAGGCCTACGACATCGTCATCAGCAACTATCCGCCCGGACCCGAGCGCGATCGCGAGCTGCGGCGATTCGAGAAGGGGGCGACTGCCCCCAGCGCGCGCGAGATGTTCAAGGCCGAGGTCGCGCCCGGCCTGCTGCCGTTGCTGGCGCCGCTGGTCGCCGAGAAGACCACAGTCGAGATCGAGCCGCCCGGCGACATCGCCGAGATCGTGTTGCCGGCCGGCGGGCGGGTGCGTTTCGCGCTGGGATCCAAGGGAGGCTGGGGGTTCGCCGGCCTGGCACCCGACGCCGAGGCGCGCAAGACCCGGGCGTACCACGACCTGGAACAGGTGCGCGCCAACGCCGCGGACTATGAGCGGGCCGCCGCGCGCGGAGCGCGTTGATGGTGACGCGCGCCAAGGAAGAGCCGGACAAGGAGAAGGCGGTCCAGCTGTCGCTGGAGGAGCGCCTGGTGCGGGTCAGCGTGGTCGAGGTGGGACGGCCGCCGGTGGCGGGCGGGATGACAGGGGCGGGCGTCACCGTGACGGAGCGGACGATCACGGCGACGACGACGACGACGACGACGACGCCTTCGCCGACGACGCCGACGCCGACCGGAGGGACGGCCGCGACGGTGGCCGGCGGGGTCGCGAGCGCGATCTTGCCGGTACCGGCGCCAGCGCCGACGGCGCCGCGGGTCTTTGCGGTGTCAGAGCTGATTCGCGCGGCGCGCATCACGCTGGAGAGCCGGTTCGCCGACGTACGGGTCGAGGGCGAGGTGGTCGGGCTCAAGCGATCGGGGCCGGGACACCTCTACTTCTGCCTCAAGGACAGCGAGGCCCAGCTGGACTGCGTGATGTTTTCGCGCGAGGCGCAGCGGCTACGCTTCCGCGTCGAGGAGGGCATGGCGGTGCGCGGCCGCGGCCGCCTCACGATCTACGAGGGGCGGGGCAAGTTCCAGATGAGCGTCAGCGAGCTCGAGCCGACCGGCGCGGGCGCGCTGGCGCTGGCCTTCGAGCAGCTCAAGAAGAAGCTGCAGGCCGAGGGACTGTTCGACAGCGCGCGCAAGCGCCCGCTGCCGTTCCTGCCACGGCGCCTGGGTGTGGTGTCGTCATCCAGCGGCGCGGTCCTGCACGACATCATCCGCGTCGCCCACCGCCGCTACCCGATCGCGATCCTGCTGGCGCCCACGCCGGTGCAGGGCGAGGGAGCGTCGCTGGCCATCGCGGCCGCGCTGCGCCGCCTGGCCGCGGTGCCCGATGTCGACGTGATCATCCTGGCGCGCGGCGGCGGCTCGCTGGAGGACCTGTGGGCCTTCAACGAAGAGACGGTGGCGCGCGCGATCGTCGCCTCGCGGGTGCCGGTGATCTCGGCCGTGGGGCACGAGACCGACTTCACCATCGCCGACTTCGCCGCCGATGTGCGCGCCCCCACAGCGTCGGCGGCCGCCGAGCTGGCTGTGCCGGTGGCCGCCGACTTGGCCGCGGAGCTGACGCTGCTCCGCCGGCGCGCGACCCGCGGCGCCGAGGCCGAATTGCGCGGCGCGCGCCTGGCGCTGGAACGGGCGCGCACCCGGCTCGGGGATCCGCGCCGGCTGCTCGACAGCCGGCGGCAGCGGGTGGACGAGCTGGCCGAGCGTGCGCTCCAGCGGTTGCGTCGACGCCTGGCCGGGCACCACGCCGACCTGCGCGCCGCCGAGATGCGGCTCAACCGCGCCCATCCCCGGCGCCGCATCGACGCGCAGCGCGCGCTGCTGGTCGGCCTGCGCCAGGCCCTGGCGGCATCGATCGCCCGCGCCACCGATCGGCGCCGGCGCGCACTGGAAGCGTGCACCACCAAGCTGGGTGCGCTGTCGCCCCTCAAGGTGCTCGACCGCGGCTTCAGCCTGACCCAGGACGCGCAGGGCCACCTGGTGACCCGCGCCGACCAGGTTCATCCCGGCGACGCGGTCACGGTGCGCCTGCGCGAGGGCACGATCGAGGCCGACGTGACCGCGACCCTGCCGCCGGCCAAGCGATCGTGAGCGTGCGCGGCGGCAAGAGCGCGAAGCGCAGCGATGACAAGAACGCGCGGCGCGGCGGCACCAGGACCAGGCGCGAACCGGCGCCCATCCGCGGCGCGGTGCTGGGCGCCGACGTGAGCCACAGTCGCTCCCCGGTGATCCACGAGGCCGCCTTCCGCGCGCTGGGCATCCAGGGCAACTACCTCGCGCGCAGCGTGAGCGCGCGCGGGTTTCGCCAGGTGGTGGCCGCGCTGGCCGCCGACGGTTATCGCTACGTGAACGTCACCATCCCCCACAAGGGCCTGGCGGCGGCGCTCGCGACCACCCGGTCGGCGGCGGTGCGTGCCTCGGGCGCGGCCAACACCCTGATCTTCCAGGCCCGGCGCGCCACCGGCGCGCGCGCCAAGCACAAGGCCGGCGTGCGCATCCGCGCCGAGAACACCGACGGGCCGGGGCTGCTGGCGGCGCTGGGCGACCTGGGCGGGGCGCCGGCGGACGGCATTGCCGTGATCGTGGGCTCAGGCGGCGCCGCCGCGGGCGCGGTCGAGGCACTGACCGCGGTGGGCGCGCGGGTACGCATCGTCGCGCGCCGCAAGCGCGCCGCGCTGGCCATGCGCGCCCGGCTGCCCGCGCCGCGCCAGCCGCGGATCAGCGTCGCCGACTGGAGCCCCGCCAACCTGGCCGCCGCGCTCGCCGACGCCGATATCCTGATCTCCGCGGTGCCGGCCGCCGCCTGGGAGGCATCAGAGGCGCGCGCCGGCCTGGAGGCGCTGCGCCCCAGCGCCGTGGTGCTGGAGATGGCCTACGGCGCCGGCACGCCCCTGGCCCGCGCCGTCGAGGGCCGCGCCAGGCGCTACGCCGACGGGCTGGGCATGCTGGTGCACCAGGCCGCCGTCGCCATCACCCTGGCGCTGGGCCAGGAACCGCCGCTGGCGGCGATGTTCGCGGCGGTGGGCGTGCGGAGCGATGAGTGAGGGGTTGCTTCTCGCAAGGCCTGCCCTCTCCCCGGGACTCTCCCGCGGACGGGCGAGGGTGACGCGTCTTTCGACGGGGGCGGTAGTTCAGCGGCTCTGCTCCACGGACCGGCGCCCCCACGGACGGTCAATCGGGGGAGGGAGGCCCGGAAAGCAGAAGCGCCAAACGACCGCCTCGCGCAAGAACCAGTCACCCTCGCCCGTCCGCGGGAGAGTCCCGGCGCACCCGAAGACGGGTGCACCCCCACGCACGAAACATAAGACGAGCGTGCCGCGCCATGATGAGGGGGCCGATGGAACCGACCCCGAACGCCCTCTGGTGGATTAGGAGCCCCGTGGGAGAGTCTGG
>DASRQZ010000117.1:0-13554 GCA_035696125.1 Polyangia bacterium | reverse complement strand
AGATCGCCTTGCGCCGCGACGTGGCCCAGCAGGCGCTGCGCGTGGCCGAGGACATCCTGCGCCGCACGGTCGACGCCAACGACCAGCGCCGGCTGCTCGACAGCTTCATGAACGAGGTGGGCGGCCCGGGCGCCGACGCCGCGGGCGTCCTGGGGAAGGCGGTCTAGGCGATGGCGGCGCTGGCGGGATCGGTGGCGCGCCGTTACGCGCGCGCCTTGTTCCAGATCGGGGTCGACTCGAACATCGTCGAGGCGCTGGGCCAGGAGCTGACCGATCTGGCGGCCCTGTTCGAGCAGTCGGCGGAGCTGCGCCAGACCCTGGTCAACCCGGTGTTCAAGCAATCGGAGAAGCGGGCCATCCTCGACAAGCTGCTGCCGCGGGTCACGCCCAGCCTGACCATGCAGCGCTTCGCCGCGCTGCTGCTGGAGCGCGGGCGCATCGCCCTGCTGCCGGCGCTGTCGCGCGCCTACCGCGAGCTGTCCGACGCTCACGCGGGCCGCGTGCGCGCCGTCGTGGTCTCGGCGACGCCGCTCGGCGCCGGCGATCTCGACCGGGTTCGCCGCTCGCTCGAGCGCCGCACCAAGAAAAAGGTCATGCTCGAGGCGGAGGTCGACCCCACCTTGATCGGCGGGCTGGTCGCGCGGGTGGGTGACCTGGTCCTGGACGGCAGCGTGCGCACGCAGCTCGATACGCTGCGGGAGAAGCTGCTGAACTAGAGTTTCTGCACCGAGCTTGTTCTAGAAAGAGACGGAGAGCCGACACATGCAAATTCGCGCCGAAGAGGTGAGCCAGATCATCCGCAAGGAGATCGAAGGCTTCGATCAGAAGGTCGCCGTTCGCGAGACCGGCACGGTGCTGGAGGCCGGCGACGGCATCGCCCGCGTCTACGGCCTGGAATCGGCGATGGCCGGCGAGCTCCTCGACTTCGGGCACAACGTCGTCGGGCTGGTGCTCAACCTGGAAGAGGACAACGTCGGCGTCGCGCTGCTCGGCAACTTCGAAGAGGTGCGCGAGGGCGACACCGTCAAGCGCACCGGCAAGATCGCCCAGGTGCCGGTCGGCGACGCGCTCATCGGCCGCGTGGTCAACGCGCTCGGCGTGCCGATCGACGGCAAGGGCCCGCTGGCCGGCACCGAGTCGCGCAAGATCGAGGTCAAGGCGCCCGGCATCATCGCGCGCAAGACGGTGCACGAGCCGATGCAGACCGGCATCAAGGCCATCGACTCGATGATCCCGATCGGCCGCGGCCAGCGCGAGCTGATCATCGGCGACCGCCAGACCGGCAAGACCGCGGTGGCCACCGACGCGATCATCAACCAGCGCGGCCAGAACATGAAGTGCTTCTACGTCGCCATCGGCCAGAAGCAGTCGACGGTGGCATCGGTGATGGAGAAGCTGCGCGAGCACGGCGCGCTGGAGTACACGACCATCGTCGCCGCGACCGCGTCCGACCCGGCGCCGCTACAGTTCCTGGCGCCCTACACCGGCGTCACCATGGCGGAGTACTACCGTGACAGCGGCCGCCACGCGCTGATCATCTACGACGATCTCACCAAGCAGGCGGTGGCCTATCGCCAGCTGTCGCTGCTGCTGCGCCACCCGCCCGGACGCGAGGCCTTCCCCGGCGACGTCTTCTACCTGCACTCGCGTCTGCTCGAACGCGCCGCCAAGCTGTCCGACAAGGAAGGCGCCGGGTCGCTGACCGCGCTGCCCATCATCGAGACCCAGGCCGGCGACGTGTCGGCGTACATCCCGACCAACGTCATCTCGATCACCGACGGTCAGATCTTCCTGGAGAGCGACCTGTTCTACGCCGGCCAGCGCCCGGCGGTGAACGCCGGCATCTCGGTGAGCCGCGTCGGCGGCGCCGCGCAGATCGTGGCCATGAAGAAGGTGGCCGGCAAGCTGCGGCTGGATCTGGCGCAATACCGCGAGCTGGCGGCGTTCTCGCAGTTCGGGTCCGACCTGGACAAAGCGACCCAGAACCAGCTGGCGCGCGGCGCGCGCATGACCGAGGTGCTCAAGCAGGGGCAGTACCAGCCGGTGCCGGTCGAGAAGCAGGTGCTGATCCTGTTCGCGGTCACCAACGGCTACACCGACCCGCTGCCCCTCGAGGTCATCGGCCGCTACGAGCGTGAGCTGTACGGCTTCGTCGATGCCCGCCACGGCGAGCTGTGGAACGAGCTGCGCGCCAAGGGCAACGACTCCAAGGCCTGGGACGGGCTGGCCTCGCGCATGCGGGCGGTGCTGGGCGAGTTTGGCAAGGAGTTCTCGGCGGACACCAAGGCGGCCTAGGCCGCCGGGCACGCGCCGGACACCAAGATGCCTTCACTCAAGAGCATACGCACGCGGATCGCGTCGGTGAAATCGACGCAGAAGATCACGCGCGCCATGAAGCTGGTGGCGGCGGCCCGCCTGCGGCGCGCGCAGGACGCGATCGTCGGCGCGCGCCCCTACGCCAACGCCCTGCTCGAGGCCGTCGCCGAGGTTGCGCTGCGCGCGGGTGCCGAGTCGCACCCGCTGCTCGACCAGCGCGCGCAGGACCGCATCGGCGTGGTGGTGCTGACGTCCGACCGCGGTCTGGCGGGCGGCTTCAACGCCAACATCTTCCGCGCCGTGCAGCGCTTCGTGCAGGAGCGCGCCAGGGCGGACGGCCAGAGCCCGGAAGCCGGCAAGCCGCCGCAGCTGTCGCTGTACGTGCTCGGCAAGAAGGGGCGCGACCACTTCCGCCGGCGCAAGAGCCTGACGGTCACCCAGGAGTTCGCGGGCGCGGCCGGCAACGTGGCCGAGGCGCGCGCGCAGGAGCTGGCGCTGATTGTGATCGACCACTTCCGCACGGGGCGGATCGACGGCGTCTACCTGGTGTTCAACGAGTTCAAGTCGGCGGTGCAGCAGCGCACGCTGGTCGAGCCCTTGCTGCCGCTGACCCCGGCCAGCTTCAAGGGCACGGCGGCGGCGTCGGCCGAGCCCGGGCAGATCGACTTTCTCTACGAGCCCGACAAGCAGCAGTTGCTGGACGCGCTGCTGCCGCTGTTCGTCGAGTCACAGATTTACCGCGCGTTGCTGGAGTCGATCGCCTCCGAGTTCGGCGCGCGCATGACCGCCATGGACAGCGCCACCGGCAACGCCAAGGAAGTGATCGCGCGGCTCACGCTGCAGTACAACCGCGCGCGCCAGGCGGCGATCACCAAGGAGCTGATGGAGATCGTCGGCGGCGCCGAGGCGCTCAAAGGTTAGCAAAGGACCAACATCATGACCGCACCCAACGTCAACATCCCGCACAGCACGACGACCAAGCAGGGGAAGATCGTCCAGGTCATCGGGCCCGTCGTCGACGTCGAGTTTCAGGGCGGCGACCTGCCCGAGATCAACACCGCGCTGCGCATCAGCAACCCGGCCATCAGCGACAAGGCGGGCAACCTGGTGGTCGAGGTGGCGCAGCACCTGGGCGAGCACCACGTACGCTGCATCTCGATGGACACCACCGACGGCCTGGTGCGTGGGATGCCGGTCACCAACACCGGCGCCCCCATCATGATGCCGGTCGGCAAGGAGGTGCTGGGCCGCATCCTCAACGTCATCGGTGAGCCGGTCGACGACGGTGGGCCGGTCAAGGCCACCAAGACCCTGCCCATCCACCGGCTGGCGCCCAAGTTCGTCGACCAGTCGGTCAAGGTCGAGATGTTCGAGACCGGCATCAAGGTCGTCGATCTCCTGGCCCCCTACCGGCGCGGCGGCAAGATCGGCCTGTTCGGGGGCGCCGGCGTCGGCAAGACCGTGCTGATCCTCGAGCTCATCAACAACGTCGCCAAGAAGCACGGCGGCTTCTCGGTGTTCGCCGGCGTCGGCGAGCGCACCCGCGAGGGGCGCGACCTCTACAACGAGATGGCGGAGTCCAAGCTGGGCGACGGGGGCACCGTGCTCTCCAGGGCGGCGCTGGTGTTCGGCCAGATGAACGAGCCGCCGGGCGCGCGCGCCCGGGTCGCGCTGTCGGCGCTGACCGTCGCCGAGTACTTCCGCGACGAAGAGGGACAGGACGTGCTGCTGTTCGTCGACAACATCTTCCGCTTCACGCAGGCGGGATCCGAAGTGTCCGCGTTGCTCGGCCGCATCCCGTCGGCCGTCGGTTACCAGCCGACGCTGTCGACCGAGATGGGCGAGCTGCAGGAGCGCATCACCTCGACCAACAAGGGGTCGATCACCTCGGTGCAGGCCATCTACGTGCCAGCCGACGACCTCACCGATCCGGCGCCGGCGACCGCCTTCGCGCACCTGGACGCCACCACGGTGTTGAGCCGGGCGATCTCGGAGCTGGGCATCTATCCGGCCGTCGACCCGCTCGACTCGACCTCGACCATCCTCACGCCCTCGGTCGTGGGTGACGAGCACTACCGGGTCGCGCGCGCCGTGCAAAAGGTCCTGCAGAAGTACAAGGAGCTGGTCGACATCATCGCCATCCTGGGCATGGACGAGCTGTCCGAGGACGACAAGCTCAGCGTCAGCCGAGCGCGCAAGATCCAGCGCTTCCTGTCGCAGCCGTTCACGGTGGCGCAGTCATTCACCGGCGCGCCCGGCAAGTACGTCGAGGTCAAGGACACCATCCAGGGCTTCAAGGAGATCGTCGACGGCAAGTGCGACGAGATCCCCGAGCAGGCCTTCTACATGGCGGGCGGCCTCGACGAGGTGCGCGTGCGTTTCGAGAAGATGCAGAAGGAGAACCAGTAGTCCGCATGCGTCTGTCGATAACCACGCCGCGCGGCGCCCTGGTCGACACCGAGGTTGACGAGGTGACGGCGCCTGGAGCTCTGGGCGAGATGGGGATCTTGCCCGGGCACGTCCCGCTGATGTCGGCGCTCAAGCCTGGGGTCCTGGTCTATCGCACCAAGGATCACGCCGGCGTGGTCGCGGTGGGCCAGGGCTTCCTGCAGGTCGCGCCGGTGCCGGCGGCGGGCGGGAAGCCGGCCGGTGACCGCGTGCTGGTGCTGGTCAATCACGCCGTGCCGGCGAGCGGCGTCGACCGCGCTACCGCCGAGCGCGATCTGGGCGAGGCGGATGCCGAACTCGGGCGCTGGAAGCGGGAGCTGGATGGCGAGTACCAGGCGCTGCTGTTGCGGCGCGAGTGGGCGGCAGCCCGGGTCGAGGCCGCGTCGCGGACGTCAGCGGCGCACTAGCTACGGCTCATTGGCGTGCCGGGTCGTTGTCCGCGCGGCAACAAAGCGCCCTTGTCAGGCAACGAGTTCAGGCGAGGAGGCCAACTAAAGCCAATAATTATCGTAGTCCAGCATACGATAAATATTGGAACAAATGATGCAGCTTGTTCAAACCGATGTCCAGCAAGCAGCCTTCTCCCGCCCGTCCCCACACGCTCAGCCTGGGGACCCACGTGCGAATAGAGATCGAGGCGTCGGACCTCACCATCGAGGGCACGATCTTCGCGGTCGACGCCGAGCGTGTCGCGATCCGGTTTCGTGATCAGGCGCTGCCGCTGTTGCCGCGCCTGCCGCTGGATACGCCGGTGGCCATGAAGATCTGGGATCGCTACGGAATGAACCGCGCCGAGACCACGGTGCACGCCATCATCGAGGACGGAGGCAGCGGCGCGATCATCCTGGGCGCGCCCAGCGGTTTCGTGGGAACCCAGACCCGCCGCTTCTTCCGCGTCGCCGCCAGGCTGGAGTTGACGCTGGAGCGCGTGGTCGCGGAGGCGGCGCAGTCGCGCCCGGAGCGCGCGCTGTCCTGCGACGTCAGCGCCGGCGGCGTCGCCTTCTTCAGCGACATCTCCTTCGAGATCGATGATCGCGTCAGCGTCACCATGATCCTGCCACGCGAGGTCGCCGGCCTGTCTGGCGAGCCGCAGAAGTTCGAGGCCCGCGTCGTCCGAAGCGAGTCCAGCGACCAGAGCGGCCGGAGATTCTTCGGCGTCGAGTTCCAGAACGTCACCGCCCGACAGCGCGACCGCATGGTGGAGACGATGCTGGGCCTGCAGCGAATCATCCGCTAGGCGGCCGACACGCTCGTCCGAGCCTTTCCAGCGAGGAATCGGGGGAGGGAGGCTCGGAGAGCGGAAGTGGCGAACTCAACGGCGCGCACAAGAACGCGTCACCCTCGCCCGCGGTCCGCCGCGGGAGAGGGCCGGGGAGAGGGCAGGCCTTGCGAGGCCGACAGTCGCTTACCCCTGGTCGCCGTCGCCCTCCGGTGGCAAAGTCCGCCCTCCTTGCCCGACTCTGATCGCTTCAGATTCTTCGTGACCTGCGCGCGCGGGACCGAGGGCGCCCTGCGCCGCGAGCTGGTAGCGCTGCGCATCGGATCCCCCAAGGGCGATACCGGGGGGGTCTGGTTCGAGGGTCCGCTGCGCATGGGGATGGCGGTGTGCCTGCACGCACGCGTCGCCGTGCGCGTTCTCTTGCAGATCTCGACCTTCGATGCCCCCAACGCCGCGGCGCTGTACGACGGGACCAGGGCCGTCGACTGGAGCGCCTGGTTGTCGACCAGGAGCACGCTGGCGGTGCACGCGACCATCCGCGCTGGTTCGCCGGGGGAACGCCCGCCGGCGTCCGGCCCGCTCACCCACTCGGGGTTCGCGGCGCTCAAGGTCAAGGACGCCGTGGTGGATGTGCTGCGCGACAAGCTGGGCGCGCGGCCGGACGTCGACGCGAGGGATCCCGACGTCGGCCTGGTGCTGCACCTCGCGGGCGAGCGCGCCGGCCTTTTCCTCGACCTGGCGGGCGAGCCTCTGCATCGGCGCGGCTACCGCGTCGCCATGACCGACGCGCCTCTCAAGGAGACGCTGGCCGCCGCCGTGCTGGCGCTGGGCGGCCTGCGTGACGATGCGGCCGCGGCCCTGCCGATGGTCGATCCGATGGGTGGGTCGGGCACGCTGGTGATCGAGCAGGCGCTCGCGGCGCGCGGCGTGCCGCCGGGACTGTCGCGGCGCTTCGGGTTCACCCGCTGGCCCGCGTTCGCCGGTGCGCCCGATGCGGCCTGGCGCGCGCTGCTCGCCGGCGCGCGTGAGCAGGCGGCGGCGGCGCGCGACCGCCCGCTGCCGGCGCCGATCGTCTACGGCGACGCCGACGCCCAGGCGCTGGCGGCGGCGCGCCAGAACGCGGCCGCCGCCGGCGTCGAGCGTGACATCCAGTTTCAGCGCGCCGACGTGGGCGATCTCCAGCCGCGCTGGCCCGCGGCGACGGTGTGCACCAACCCGCCGTACGGCGAGCGCCTGGACGACCGCGACCTGGCCGCGACCTACCGGCGTATGGCGACCGCGTTCCACCGGCTGGCGGGGTGGGGGGTGGTGGTGCTGTCGGGTCACCCGTTGCTGGCGCGGGAGATGCGGACCAAGCCCCGCATCTCCCACCGGCTGTTCAACGGGCCGCTCGAGGTGCGCTTACTCCGTTACGAGATCGGCGCGCCGGACCGGATATAGTCACCGGACTGCATGCGCCTCCCGACGCTCGACCGCCGCCGCGCCGTCCGACTGGCGCTGTCGGCGCTGGCCGCCGTGCTGATGTTCCTGTCGGCGCCTACCTACGATCTCTGGCCGCTGATGTGGGTCGGCATCGTGCCCCAGATCCACGTCGCGCTGGATTCGGCGACGCCCAAGCGCGCTTTCCTGCATGGATGGTTGACCGGAACCATCGCCAACACGGCGGCCTTCGCCTGGATGGGCGGTTTCCTGCGGCACTTCGGACACATGTCGGCGATCGAGGCGATCCCGGTCATGATGTTGCTCACCACCTACCAGGGGCTGGAGTTCGCCTTCCTGTCCTGGGGCATCTACCGCGTGCGCCGGCGCGTGGGCGCGGCCTGGCCGATGGCGCTGCTGGCGCCCCTGGTCATGGTGGTGATCGAGCTGGTGACCCCCCAGATCTTCCCTTTTTATCTGGCCATCACCCAGGCCTGGGTGCCGCCGGTGATCCAGATCGCCGACCTGACCGGCCCCCTCGGCGTCACCTTCGTGCTGGTCGCGGTCAACGGCGCGCTCCATGACCTGTGGTCGGCCTGGCGCGCGCGGCGCGCCGGCCGGACCGTCGAATGGAAGCACGCGCTGCGCGCGCCGGTGGTGGTCGGGCTGCTGGTGGTCGTGGTGCTGGGCTACGGCGTGCTGCGCATGCACCAGGTCGACGCGCGCCGCGCCACCGCGCCCAGGGCCAAGGCCGGCCTGGTGCAGGCCAACGTCGGGATCCTCGAGAAATGGGACCCGCGCGAGTTTGCCCGCCTGGTCGAGACCCACCAGCGCCTGTCGGCGGATCTGCAGCGCGCGGGCGCCGACCTCTTGATCTGGCCCGAGTCGTCGTACTCGTACCTGCTGCCGCGCGATATCGCCCACGACCTGCCCGCCGACGATCCGCGGCGCATCCGGCGCGGCTTCGACAAGCCACTGTTATTCGGCGCGATCACCCGCGCGCCCGGGCCGCCGCGCACGTTCAAGGACAGATTCCCCTACAACACGGCGCTGATGATGGACGCCCAGGGTGGCATCACCGGGAGGTACGACAAGGTTTTCCTCATGATGTTCGGCGAATACATCCCCTTTTACGAGAGCATCCCCTGGTTCACCGATCTCTTCCCCGAAGCCTCCAACACCAACCGCGGCGAGGATCCGGCCGTGTTCCCGCTGCAGCACCAGGGGCAGAGCTTTCGACTGGGCCCGCTGATCTGTTACGAGGACATCCTGCCCGGCTTCGCGCGCCGGCTGGCGGCGCTGCGTCCCAACTTGTTCGTGAACATCACCAACGACGCCTGGTTCGGCCGTACCGCCGAGCCCTACCAGCACCTGGCACTGGCGGTCTTCCGTTCGGTCGAGCATCGGATCGAGATGGTCCGCGCCGTGAACACCGGCGTCTCCGCTCACATCGACGCTGCCGGCCGGGTCCGGGCCGCGACCGCCTCGTACGACCCTCTCGCCCAGCCGCCGCCCGAGCCGGTGACCCTGCTGGCCGACGTCGCGCTCCTCGAAGGCGGCGGCCTTTACCGGATCATCGGCGACCTGTTCGGGATGCTGTGCCTTGCCGCGCTGGTCGCGCTGCTGGTACGCAGGACCCAGGCGCCCGCGGAAAAGCCGCCCGCCCCGGCCGCGCGGAAGCGCCGCAAGAGCCGCTGAATCCTTCCTGGTCGGGGACCAGAACACCGAACGGTTTGAATGAGCCGTCATCACCCGGTAAGACTTCGGGCCTCGGGCCTCGGGCTTCAGACCTCTGGACTCTTCACTGGAGGTCCGAGGCCCGAAGCCAGAGGCCCCTCAATGCGCGGAGGCCCAGCTTTCAAACCGCTCGGTGCTCTGGAGGGGGGCCGGGCGCCCTGACTCACCGTCTCAAGAAGAACGGATACGTGAACGTCTGCACCGGCCCGTCGAACCTCGGGAACGTGGCGCCGCGCGCGGCTTCGACGACGCAGTCGCCGGTGGGTGTTCCATTGAGCGGTCCGCTCAGCTTGACCGACTGGACGGATCCGTTGCCGGCGACTTCGTAGGTCAGGGGCGCGCTGCCCGGGACACGGAAGCGTTCATAGCAGGCGAAGATCTGCGAGCGGATCCTTGCCATCGCTTCGGCGATCACGCCGCGTGACAGCTCGGCTGGAAGGCGCTCGTCGCCGCCGTCGCCGCCGTCGCCGTCGCCGCCGTCGTCGTCGTCGTCAGCGGTCGACGGCCGCGCCGCGGCGCCCAACGCGACCCGCGGCGCCAGCGCCCGGTTGCTCGCCGGGCAGCCGTCGCTGGCGGCCGCCGCGACCGCCGACGCGCGGTCGCCGAGGTCGGTCGAGGGCGGCGACGAAAGGACGATCGTACCCGAGCACCGATCGACGATCCGCCCGGCGACCAGCGACAAGGCGTAGCCGCGCGCCGCGTGGAATCGCCACTCGCTGGCAGCCGGCTGGAAGACCAGCTCGGCGCGCAGGTGCGGGCGGACATCGCGCAGCCAGGCCTGCGCTTCGCGTTCGGACGGAAATGGCAGCGCCACCGAGGCGATCTCGACCGCGGCGGCCAGGGAGTCGCCGCCGCCCTTGCCCGCGTCGGCCGGCTTCTTGAGGGTCACGAAGACCGGGTCGTCCGACCGCCCGACGCGGATCGGATTGCTGCAGGCCAGGCACGCCGACAAGGCCAGCCGATAGCCTTTGATGGCCGGGTCGTAGGCCGACAACGAGATCGCCGCCGGATCCTCGGCGGTGATGCTGAAGGTCTTGCTGGGCAGCGTGCGTTTCAGATAACTGGTGGTGGCGCGGCAGCGGGCGCGCTCGATCTCGCGCTCGCGCTTGTCGTCGGGACACTTGTCGATCTGCGGGGCCAGCAGCGCGCCTACCTCGCCGATCGGCCGCGCTGGCGCCGCCAGCGCTTCGAAGCTGGGCCGTGGCTCGGCCGCGCGCTCGTCGTCCGGCGCGTCGGCCTGGTCGGCCTTCTCGGTCCTGTCGGCCGCCCGCTGCGCCGCGGCCCGGGGCGCGGCGCCGGCCGCACGCGGGCCCGGCGCCACGTCCAGGATCAAGACCAGGAACAAGACGACGGACGCGGCGCCCAGCAGGACCAGCGCGGGTGGCAGGCGCATGAGCCTGCCGACTATACACCGCCGTGGCCGGGTCCGAGGATCGCCTCGAGATACTCCAGGTACTCGAAGTCCGACCCGGTCTGGTCGGGCGTGTGGCAACCGAGGCAGACCAGCGCCGGCACCTCGCGCTGGAAGGTGCTCGGTCGAGCTTTCCGGGGACGCTCGGGCGCATCCGGGCTGGTCATCATCATCGCATCCCGGTGGTCGGCGCCCGGGCCGTGGCAGGCTTCGCAGCCGACGTCGCGCAGCCGGGTCGCCGCCAGACGCATGTCGGCGGTGCCGCCGGGTCGCAGGTAGCCGGTGACGTGGCAGCCGACGCAGGCGGGATCGCGCTCGCGCCCCTTCTTTTCCAGCGTGGTGAGGGCGCGTCCGTGCGCGGTCTTCTTCCAGAGCTCGAACGCGGCTGTGTGGCAGACGCCGCAAGCGGCGGCTCCCGTATAGCTCAGCTTCTCGACCGGCGGCGCGGGCGCCGCCGACGCGGGGGCCGGCGCCTGCGCGCGGCCGTGCGGATCGCGCACGCCGATCCCGACCGGCAGGCCCGCGGCGGCGCGGCGCTGGCTCTCGCGGTTGTACGCCGCGACCAGGGTCGCCACGCCCGGCTGATCGTCGATGCCCGCGTCCAGCGGCAGGATCTGGTTCTCGAACCAGCTGCCGCGGATCTCGGCCGGATGGGCCGCCAGCTGGACGCGGTCGTCGCTGATGGCCTTCTGCAGCCTGGCGATGCGCTCGGCGGTGCGCGCCTGCAGGATGGGCGGCTGTTCGGCGGCGCGGCTCCGCAGCTCGGTGATCTGGCGCTGATGATCCTCGAGGATCACTTGCAGCTGCGCATGTTGCCCGCGATCGACCAGCCCGCGGGCATCGCCCGCGATCAGGTGGAGGTCGAGCCGGCCAAAGTCGCGGCCGCCCGACATCGCCTCCAGCGCGCGCGCCCCGCCGATCGGCTCGGGCGTCTCGAAGTTCATCGCGCTGTGGCCGAGCACGGCCCAGTCGACTCCGGGCGCGGCGCGCAGGATCGTCTGCGCCTGCTCATGGGCGCCGGCGTGCACCAGCGCGATGACGATGGCGGCGCCGCGCGCGCGCAGGCTGCCGACCTCCTTGTTCGCCGCGGCGATCGGATCCCCGGCTTGCAGTCCCCAGGATCGCCAAAGGCCCTCGTCCTCGGGCGCGGCCGTGATCAGGCCGAACACCCCGATCTTGACGCCGGCCACCTCCAGCAGGCGGTCTGCTTCGAAGATGGGATCGCCGCGGTCGTCGGTGAGATTGGCCGACACCGTCGGGATCCGGTGCTCGGCCAGCAGGCGGCGCAGCAGCGCCGGCCCTATCGCCAGGTCGTGCTCGCCGGGGGCGAAGGCGGCCACGCCCAGGCGCGCCAGCGCCCCCAGCATCAAGTGGGCGCGGCGCGCGACCTCGTCGGGGTTGCGCGGCGGTGGTCCCGCGTCGGGGCGCGACGCGAGCGGTCCGGCGGGCAACAGCAGATCACCGGCGTCGAGCACCAGCACGGCGTCAGACTCGCTGCGGGCGCGATCGATGAGGGTGGCGCGCCGGGCAAGGCCGCCCTGCGGGTGCACCGGACAGCCGCACTGCTCGTACTCGGCGAGCAGGTTCGACGAATAGGCCAGGGTGATCTGCTGTCCCCGGGGCGGCGGGCGCAGCGCCGCGCCGCCGTCGGACGGGGCGGTGCGCGGCTCCGTCCCGGCGGGAGCTCGCGCGGCGCGACGGCATGCGGCCAGCTGGAGCGCGGCGGCGATCGCGACCGTGGCCAGTCCGCCACCGGTCCAGGCGCGATACCCAGAAGGCCTCATTCGCGGGGGGCGGCGCAATCGCGCATGTCGAGATATTATCAGTCGCGCCTCCACCTCGCGCCACGCCGCAAGCCACAGCCATGAAATCGCCATCGCCGTCCCCATCGCCATCGAACAGGCGCTCGAACGCCTCGGATCGCGCGCGCGCGCGATCGGCCGCGGACCAGGACGAAGAGGAGCTCGGGGCGCCAGCCCAGGACCCCGCCGAGTCACAAGCGCTACCGGCGGCGGCCGGCGCCGCGGCGGTCGAGGGTGCGCCCGACGACCTGCCCGCGAGCGACGAGATCGATCCCGACGAGGTGCAAGTCATCGAGCCGGTGGTCGAGCCCCGGCGGCAGACCGGGCTGTCGCAGCTGCGCGACCCCGTCGACCGTTTCCTGTCGGAGGCCCGGCGCTACCCGCGCCTGTCCGAGGATGAGGAGCGCCAGCTGGGCCTGCGCGTGCGCCAGCGTGGCGACATGGACGCCGCGCGTCGGCTGGTGGTGCACAACCTGCGGCTGGTGGTCGCCATCGCTTACCAGTATCGCCGTGCCTGGACCAACATCCTCGACCTGTTCCAGGAAGGCAGCGTCGGGTTGATGGAGGCGGTCAAGCGCTGGGAGCCGACCCTGGGCCCGCGCTTCGGTTCGTACGCGGCCTACTGGATCCGAGCCTTTGTGCTCAAGTTCTTGCTCACCAACTCGCGCCTCATCCACGTGGGCAACACCCGCGCCGGGCGCAAGCTGTTCTTTCGCCTGGAGAAGGAGCGCCAGAAGTTGCTGGCGGCTGGTTTCGAGCCGACGCCCAAGTTGCTGGCCGCCAAGCTGGACGTCAGCGAGAAGGACCTGGACGAGGTGCGGCAGCACCTGGAGTCGCGTGAGGTCTCCTTCGAACCGCGCCCTGGCGCCGACAGTGGCGAGGACTCGTACCCGCTGTCGGAGAAGATCGCTGCCGATCAGGAGACGCCTGAGGACCGGGCGGTCGAGGCCGAGATGGCGGGGGCGGTGACCCGCTTCGTCGATGGCTTTCGCGAGCGCCTGACCGACGAGCGCGAGCGCGCGGTCTGGGCCGAGCATCTGGCGGCCGAGGATCCGGTGCCCCTGGGGACGCTTGGCGAGCGCTTCGGCGTCACCAAGCAACGGATGGGTCAGATCGCGGACAAGCTCAAGAAGCGCTTCCGCGAAGAGATCGTCCGCGACCTGGGCGACGGCATCCAGACCGACTGGCTGTCCTGACGGGCT
>DASRQZ010000116.1:0-18099 GCA_035696125.1 Polyangia bacterium | reverse complement strand
AGAGCTATGCAGTTCGGTTAAGGGGTCCTCGCTCGGGCCTCGGGCCTCAGGCCTCCGGCCTCAGGCGTCAGCCTTCGGACTTCGGGGGCGTCGGACCTGGACTGCCGGGGGACTCTTGCGACGCCACGGCCGATGAGTCTTGGGATCAGGGCTCTGCAGGCACTCGTAACTTCTCTCAACTTACCCGAGGCCCGAAGCCCGAAGCCCGAGGCCCGAGGCCCGAGGGCCCTTAACCGAACGGCATTGACGCCTTAGGAGGCTGGGTCGCGCACCGGAGTCACGACGGCGCGGCGCGACCACCGGGGCGCCAGCGCCGCGGTTGGAACCGCGCGGGCGCCGCAGTAGATTGCGGGCGTATGTCGAGCGAGGGCCGATGGTCGGTCGCCTGGGCGCGATCGACGCACCACCTGCGCGTGGTCGAGCCGAGCATGAGCGAGGTCGCGGCATACGCGCCGCGCCTGTCCGCTTACTACAACGAGCCCCACAACCGGGCCATGCTGGCCCACACCCAGGAGATGTCGATCGACGACGTCATCGCCCATTACCGCGCCCTGCGCGGCGAGCAAGGACATCCGCTGGTCCTGCTGCGCGACGAACGCCTGGTCGGTGACGCCGACCTGCGCGGCATCGGTGGGGGTCACGGCGAGCTGGCGATCATGATCGGTGACCGCTCACTGCAAGGACAGGGACTGGGCACGGCGTTCGGGATCATGGCGCACGCGCTGGCCTTCCGGGTCCTGAGCCTGACCCGCACCTACGTGTCTATCCTGCCGGAGAACGCCGCCTCGCTCCGCCTGTTCCAGCGCCTCGGCTACGCGATCGACGATAGCCCGCCGGCGCGCGCCATCGCCGACGAGCCCGGCGACGTCACCATGGCGCTCGACCGCGCGCGCTTCGAGCACACCTTCGGGAAAGAGCTGGCCACGCTCCGCTTCGTCCCCGCTCCGGCGTCGGAGCCCGCGGCAGGAGGTCCGGAACCCTCTCAGGGTTCCGGATCAGATCGTCCGGAACCCTCTCAGGGTTCCGGATCAGATGATGGCCTGTAGCCCAGAAAGCGGCGGAGCTTGATGATCGCGGCCACCTCGGGCGGCACCATCGCCTCCCAGCTCGGATCGCCGGCGCGGATGCGGCTCAGGGCGTCGCGCGAGAAGATGTGCAGGTAGTCGCGGTTGACGTTCTCGAGCTGTTTGATGTGCCCGCTGTCAACCAGGTAGCCGTACAGCTTCTCGAGCTTGCCCGGCACGCTCAGGTTGCCCACCGTCACCAGATTCCCGGTGCTCTTGTCGAGCAGGGGGTAGATGTACAGGCGCAACTCGTTCTTGAACAGCCGCCCGAACGACTCGAGGATGCCGCCCTCGAGCGCGGCGTAGTACTTCTCCTCGAACAGATCGCGCAGACTGGACGCGCCCATGACGACTGCGATCTTCTGCTTGGTGTGTTGCCCGAGATAGGCGGCCAGCCGGTAATACTCGAAGTAGTCGGAGATCAGCACCGTCTTGCCCGACGCCGCCAGCATGTCCGCGCGCGCGAGGAAGTCGGCGCGGTCGACGCCGCCCCCCTCCTCACGCAGGTTGCGCATGGTCAGCTCCATGAGCTCGACGATCTCGCCGTCGACGCCACCAGCAGGACCGGCCGCGCCCTCGATGGCCAGATCGCGCGCGAAGTTCTCGCGCGCGCAGTTCAGCATGTCGATGTTGACGTGGCACACCGGCTTGAAACTGCCGCGCTCGACCAGCACGTTCTTCCTGCGCAACACCTCCGACGGCTGCAGCACGGTGCCGTCGGGATCGAACATGGCCGCCCCCGACAGGCCGACCTGCACCAGCTTCATGCTCATCAATCGGTTGTCGACCTGACGGAACTCGATGCCCGAAAACTCGATCATGTCGACCGCGATGCGGTGGGTGGTCAGTCCGTCCAGCAGCGATTCGATGAGCAGCTCTGGCTCCGGAGACAGGAAGAAGGCGCCGTACAGCAGGTTCACCCCCACGATGCCCAGCGCCTCCTGCTGCAGAGCATTCTCGGCGTCCAGCATGCGCACGTGGATGATGATCTGACTGTCCTGGTCGCGCGGACGCGACTGAAAGCGCACGCCCATCCAGCCGTGGCACTCGTTGTTGCCCTTGAACGATCGGGCCGACACCGTATCGGCGAAGGAGAAGAAGGCGGTCGTCGACCCGCGCACCTCGCTGAGCCGTCCCAGGTTGAGTTTGTGCTCGTGCTCGAGCATCGCCTCCAGCCGCTGCCGGCATACGTAGCGCTCGGCGCGCCCGTAGATGGCGTCGCTGATCGCCATGTCGTAGGCCGACATGCTCTTGGCGATCGTGCCGGCGGCGCCGCCGGCGCGGAAGAACCAGCGCACCACCTCTTGCCCCGCGCCGATCTCCGCGAAGGTGCCGTAGCGCCGCGCATCGAGGTTGATCTGCAGCGCCTTGGCGTGTGTGTCGACGACGCCCGGATGCCCACCAAGCTGAGACATGGTGACCCACTTTACCCAAGATCGCCGGGCAAAGGCAGGCCCGCGCCAGGTCAACGGCTGCTTACCGGTTTCCGGGCAGCGCGGTCCGAAACCGGTAGCGGGTGCGGCGTCTCGCACCCGCACCCGCACCCGCACCGGCAGCCGCTGCCGCCTTCCGCGCTCGCCGCCGCATTCGCGCCCGCTACCGGTTTCCGGATCCCGGTGATGCCCGGGACACGGGGTCAGCGGGTCTCGCCGTCCGGGTCGCCGACCGAGCGCAGGCGCGGGCGGGCGCCGGCGCGCTGGGCCGCCGCCGCGACGACTTCGTAGGGGTGGCAGCCGACCACTGCCTCGCCGCGCCCGTCGCTGCCGAAGATGAAGGTCGGAATCCCGGTGACACCCAGACGACGCGCCTCGGCCTGGCGCTGGTCGACCCGCGCCAGCAGCGCGGGGTCGTCGGCGGCAGCCAGGGCCTCGTCGGCCGGCAGCCCGACCCCGGTGGCGATGGCGCGCAGGTCGTCGTCGTCCTCCAGGTCGCGGCCCGCGCGCCAGTAGGCGACCATGCCCGCCTCGCGGAAGGCGTCGAGCCGCCCGCGGTCGCGCGCCAGCTCGGCGATCGCCAGCACCCGCCGGGTGTTGGGGATGTGGTCGGGGTGGCGGATGGCGCCGACGCCGAAGCGGGCCGCGAACTGGTACAGGTTCTCCTTGAGGGCGGCAATGCGCGCTGCCGGGAACAACGCCGTGAGCGGCATGCCCCCCCTGGGCGTGCGCGGGTGCAGCTCGAAGCCGCACCACTCCACGGTGATCGAGAGCTGGTCGCGCAGCCGGGGCACGGTCGCCTGCTCGGCGATGAAGCAGAAAGGACATACGAAATCCGAAAATAGCCGCAGCACCGTGGATGGCATGCGGGTGGAGCTTACGACGAGCTGCGCTCCGTCGACGGGGATGTCACGATGCGCGCCGCGCAATCGTCCCTACAATTGACCAACTTCCCGTCGCTGCGACGACGATCTTCTTGACGCTCGTGTCTTTTTGCTGTTGTAGATGTGTCGTCGGCGGACCGAAAGGACCAGCGTTTCCCGTCGTCGTCTCGTACAGGGGGTTCCCGATGGTCCGGAGCGTTGACCGGCATACCAGATGGGACGGGACAGCCGCGATCGCGGCCAGGGCGGCGCTGTCGGCCGCGCTGCTGGCCGCCGCGCCGTCGGGTTGCGGCGTGAAACAGCCCTTGCAGTCGGTGCCCGGGCAGGAGGATCCGGTCGCGGTGAGGGCCACGCTGGGCACGCCCGACTGCCTCGCACGGGCCAGCAATGAGATCCGCCTGCAGGCCATCTTGCTGCTCGACGACGCCGCTCGGTCCAACTGCAGCGCCGCAGATCCTTGCACCAGCGCGGACGACATCGCCGGATTCGTCACGCTGGCCAACCTCGCGTTTGCGCCGGCGCGGGTGCGCTTCATCTTCAACCCGGCGCTCGACTTCGCCGAGGTCGTCGACCCCGACCTCAATGACAACCTCACCTCCAACGACTCGGGCGGTAACTGGAGCGCCGCCAACGCCATCGCCGCGGGTTTCCCCGGCAAGGTGGTCGTCTTGCTGCGCAAGGTCGCGCTCAGCAACTTCGCCTATCCGCCCGACACCGGGCAGGCGGTTCCCACCGATGCCCCCTTCCCCATCACCTTCGCGGGCGTTCAACCGAGCTTCGTCGCCCACGACGGCCGCCAGGTGGTGGCGCGCGCCAACGCGCAGAGCTTCTCGCACGAGCTCGGCCACTTCCTCGGCCTTTATCACACCCACCTTGGCTGGGGAAACCTCTATCCGGCGGCACCACCCGCCGACGGGTGCCCCAAGGCCGACGGCAGCGCCTGCACGCCGGGCGAGCTGGATCAGGCGATCATTAACCTCCAGAACGCGCGCGGCCCGGGCGCCCTCGACGGAGATTTGCTGGCCGACACGCCCGAGGATCCGGGCCTCTTCTTCTGGAGCGCCAACGGCCTCGACCCGGCGCTGGTCGGTACGGTGATCGTGGGCGGCGTGACCTACTCGCCCGACCGCCAGAACCTCATGAGCAGCTTCGGCGGGTTCAACCTCAGCGCGCGCCAGATCGCGGCGGTGCGAAGCTCGATCTGCGATCCCAGGCGCCGCCCGCTGGTGAGCGCGCCGCAGGCCCGCTGCCGCGACGTGACCCTGACCGCCCCCGCCGGCACCTGCACGGCGACGGGCCTCACGCCCGCGCAGGTCGACAACGCGAGCTTCGATCCTGACGGCGACGCCATCACGCTGGCGCTGGATCGGACAGGCCCGTTCCCGGTCGGGACCACGCCGGTGACCCTGCTGGTGTCCGACGGGACCTTCAGCACGCCGTGCACCGCCAGCGTCACCGTCGTCGAACAGACCCGTCCCACGATCACCCCGCCACCCAAGGTGACGGTGACCATCTGCACCAACGACCCGGTCAATGTTGGCGTCGCCAGCGCCGCCGACAACTGCGGCCCACCCGTGGTGACCGGCGAGGTCATCGTCAGCAACGGGCTCGCCCTGACCACCCCGATCCCGGTGGTCAATGGCCGGGCCCAGATCGGTCCGGGCACGCACGTCATCCGCTGGATCGCCTCTGACGGCAGCAACCTGGCGATCGCGACCCAGACGGTGGTCGTGCAGGCCACGATCCAGGCCAGCGACAGCTTCCTGGTCGACGACCGCGCCGCGGTGCTCGACGCGGCCACCGGCGCGGGCGCCGGCCTCTTCAACTCGGGGCCCGGACAGACCCGCGTCGGCTTCGACGCGCGCTCGGGCGGCATCCTCAGCGTCGGGCCAGTCCAGATCTCGGACCGCGCGACGGTGAGCGGTCCGGTGATCTCGGCGGGCGCGCTCGACATCTCGCGCGTCGCCTCCATCGCGGGCGCGGGCGCCGCCCTCGCGCAGGTGGCGCTGCCGCCCATGCCGGCGCTGCCGGCCTTCCCGGCCGTGACCGGGGGCAACGTCACCGTCAACTCGGGCAACCGGCGCGCCCTGGCGGCAGGCTCGTTCGGGACAGTGACCGTGAGCTCGGGCGGAACGCTGATCCTCGGCGCGGGCGCCTTCTTCTTCCAGAACCTGACCATGAACTCCGGGGCCGCGGCGCGCGTCACCCCGACCACCCGGATCTTCGTGCGCAACTCCTTCACCGCCCACTCCTCCTTCCTGGCCAGCGCGGGAACGGCGGTGCAGCCGATCTTCTTCGGCTTCGCAGGAAATACCCTCGGCTTCGACGCCGTCTTCAACGGCACCCTGGTCGCGCCCAACGCCAGCGTCGTCTTCGGCACCGGCACCGGCCTGACCTTCACCGGCGCGTTCTACGCCCGGTCACTGGAGGTGCGGCCCCAGGGCGTGCTGGCCTGCCGCGTCGGGGCGGCGACGCTGTAAGGCTCGACGAAACGCCAGGACGCCAGGACGCCAGTCCGGACCCTCAAGAATCCGGATCTTGGCGTCGTGGTGTCATGGCGTTTTTTCCTCTCCTAGATTCGGCGGTCGCGGAGCGCGGTGAAGAGCATCTTGAAGTCGGCGAAGAAGGACCAGAAGGGATAGCGGAAGGTCGCCGGACGGTTCTTCTCGATGAAGGCGTGACCGATCCAGGCCGGGGCGTAGCCGACCAGCAGGGCCAGCAGCAGCACGCGCGGGTGGCCGGACAGCAACGCGACGACGGCGATCGCGAGCGCCGCCGAGGTGCCGAGGTAGTGCAAGATCCGGCAGCCTCGCTGGCTGTGTTGCGCGAGATAGAACGGCCAGAACTCCTCGAAGCTCGCGAGGCGCTGACCGTCTTCGCTGTCGACCGGGGCCACGGTCCTCGAGGCTAGCGCGGCGCTGGCACGGAGGGCGCTATTTTTTTGCGCCGCAACCAGGAATCCCAGCCTAGCCGCGAAAGCAGAAGCTGGGAAGAGAAATGGGATCTCGCTAATCAGCTCCTCGGCGCCACCATCCCGGTGGACGCAAGGCAAAGGAGCGACGCCCATGATCCCAACCACGGAAGAGCGAACCCTGCCAATCAACGGAATCGACATGCACGTCGAGCTGATGGGCGCAGGCGAGCCGATGCTACTGCTGCACGGCTTCTCTGGCTGCGCCGGCGACTGGCGACAGGTCTTCGATCTGGACGACCTGGCTCGCCGCCACCGATTGATCGTGCCGGACGCGCGCGGCCACGGCGGTTCGACCAACCCCGAAGGCAGCTTCAGCCACCGGCAGTGCGCCCGGGATCTGGCCGCGCTGCTCGACGCGCTGGGCGTCGCCGAGGCTCGCGCCATCGGCATGAGCCTGGGCGGCAACACGTTGCTGCACCTGACGACCGCTGCGGATCAGCGCGGACGCATCCAGGCCATGGTGCTGGTGAGCGCCACCATGTACTACCCGCCGAGCGCGCGCGCTGTCATGCGACAAGTCGCGCCCGAGACGCAGCCGGCGTCGGAGTGGGAGACCATGCGCGCGCGCCATCGCCACGGCGACGACCAGATCCGCGCCTTGTGGCGTCACGCGCGCGCCTTCGCCGACGACGTCGACGACATGCGCTTCACGCCGCCGGCGCTGGCCGCGATCTCGGCACCCACCTTGATCGTGTACGGTGATCGCGACCCGCTTTACCCGGTCGAGATGGCGGTCGAGCTGTACCGGGCCATCCCGCGCGCGGCGCTGCGGGTCGTGCCGGGCGGCGGCCACGGACCGATCTTCGCCGGACGCGAAAGGACTCAATTCGTCGAGGAAGCGCTGGCCTTCCTCGCGCGCCAGCCGGCGTCGACGTAGGCGCAGCATCGACGCCGGCGATTCTGCCTCATGTTCCCGTTCGGACGCCGACGCCGACGCCGACGCCGACGCCGACGCCGGCCTACGTGTCCTGCGACCGCCTGGCCCGCGCTGGGGCGGGCGTGCCCAGCGTGAAGCTGAAGGTCGCGCCCTGCCCGGGCGTGCTCTCGGCCCAGATCTGACCGTCGTGTCGGGTGATGATGCGCTCGACGATCGCCAGACCTATGCCCGTGCCCTCGAAGTCGGCGGCCCGATGCAGGCGCTGGAACGGCCGAAACAGCTTGTGGGCGAAGTCGGGATCGAACCCCACGCCGTCGTCGCGGACGAAATAGACGGTGGCGCTGCCCTCGCTGCGCCGGCCGAACTCGATACGCCCGCGCCCGCCGATCCTGGTGAACTTCCAGGCGTTGCGCAGCAGGTTCTCGAGCGCGATGCGCAGCAGCCCCGGGTCGCACGCCACGACGACCTCGGGCTCGGCCACCAGCTCGGCGCCGCGCTCCGGATCGGCGGCGCGCAGCTCGTCGAAGATCTCGGCCACCAGCGCCGACAGGTCGACGCCGTCCCGCTTGCTGGGCTTCTTGCTGAGATGCGACAGGCGCAAGAGGTCGCTTATCAGCTGGTCCATGCGCTGTGCCCCCGCGCGGATGCGCTGCAAGTAGTGCTGCGCCTGGGGGTCCAGCTTGTCGCCATAGTTCGCGAGCAGCAGCTGACTGAAGCCGTCGAGCGGTCGCAGCGGCGCGCGCAGATCGTGCGACAGCGAGTAACTGAACGCCTCCAGCTCGCGCACGGTGCGCTTGTGCGCCGCGATCTCCTCGCGCAGGCGGCGCCTGCTCAGGAACAGATCCAGGAAGACCTGCACCTTGGCGCGCAGGATGTCGGGGTTGATCGGCTTGAACAGAAAATCGAACGCGCCGCTGCCGTAACCGCGCAGCGCGCCCTCGTCGGTCGGGTACATCGCCGTCACGAAGATGATCGGGACCTCGCGGGTCACGGGATTTTCGCGCACCAGCCGCGCCACTTCGTAGCCGTCCATGTCGGGCATCTGCACGTCCAGCAGCAGCACGGCGAACTCCTGTCGCAGCAACTGGCGCAGCGCCTCGTTGCCGTTGGTGGCCCAGACCCGCTCACAGGGCAGAGGCGCCAGCAACGCGTCGAGCGCGATGAGGTTGGCCTCGACGTCGTCGACCATCAGCACGTGGGGATGGGGCTCGGTCATGGCGGCAGGGGGCGCGGCTCGACCGGCGACAGCAACCGGTCGAGCATCTGCAGCAGCCGGTCGACGTCGATCGGCTTGGGCAAGTAGTCGCTGGCCCCGGAGGCCAGGCATTGTTCCTGGTCACCCTTCATGGCCTTGGCGGTGAGCGCGATGATGGGCAGCTCGCCGTGGCGGCCGTCGCGCCGGATGCGACGGATGGTCTCGTAGCCGTCCATGCCCGGCATCATGATGTCCATCAGCACCGCCTGCACATCGGGCCGATCCGCGAGGGTGGTCAGCGCCATCTGGCCGTTCTCCGCCACGGCCACGTCGGCGCCCTTGGCGCGCAGGGTCGCCGACAGCGCGTACACCGTGCGCATGTCATCATCGACGATCAGGACCTTCTTGCCCTCGAGGTGCACCTCCGATGGTGCCTGCGCGGGCGCGACCCGCCTGGTGGACGCGCGTCCGTCCTGGAGCCGGCGCACGAACACCCGTACCTCGTCGAGCAGCCGCTCGGCCGAGGCTCCATCCTTGAGCACCACCGCCTCGGCGTAGGTCTCCAGCGTCCGGGCCTCGTCATCGGTCAGCGCGCGGGCGGTGTGGATCACCACCGCGGGCATGCGGGCGCCGTGCCGTTCGCGCAGGGCGCGCAGCAGCTGCAAGCCATCCATGTCGGGCAGCGACAGCTCCAGGATCATGCAGCCGAAGCGCTCCGTCTCCAGCGCCGCCCGCGCCTCGCCGGCGCTGCCGGCCCGACGCACCTCCAGCATCTCGCCCGACAGCTGCCGCTCCAGCGCGTCGCCGACCACGACGTCGTCCTCGACGACCAGCACCCGGCGCGCGTGGGCCGTGCCCTTCACGCTGAGGGCCCGCACCGCGCGCGCCAGATCGTCCTGCGCGGCGGGCTTGGTCAGGTAGCCGACCGCGCCCAGCGCCATGCCCCGATCCGGCGTGTCGACGCCGGACACGAAGTGCACCGGGATCGCGGCGGTGGCCGGATCGGCCCGCAGGCGTTCCATGATGCGCCAGCCGTCGAGGTCGGGCAGCATCACGTCCAGGATGATGCCGGCCGGCCGGCGCTCGCGCGCCAGCCGCAGCCCGGACTGGCCATCCTCGGCCAGCAGGCACTGCAGCCCCTGCCCGCGGATGATGTCGGCCAGCGCCTCACCGAAGGCCGGATCATCCTCGATGACCAGCAGGCAGTCCTCGCGCGCCGCCCGTCCCGGCGCGCCGGGGTGGCCGTTGCCGCGCGCGGCGCGCGCCACCGCCGCCGCCGGCGGGGCAACGAGCGCGGGCGCGGGCGCCGAAGCGGGGGTGGCGGCCACCGCGGCCGCCGGTGGGTCGAAAGGCAGGTAGCAGATGAACGTGCTGCCGCGGCCGACCTCGCTGTGCAGGTGCAGCTCGCCGCCCAGCAGCGCCGCCAGCTCGCGCGAGATACTGAGGCCGAGGCCGGTGCCCCCATAGCGGCGATCGGGCGCGCTGTCGACCTGCTCGAACGGCACGAAGACCCGCTCCCGGTGCTCGGGCGCAATGCCCACGCCGGTGTCGGACACCGACAGCGCCAGCGTGCGGCGCGGCTGCAACTCGGGACGGTGGAGGCGCGCCGCGGGCCCGGGAAAGCCGAGCTGCACGACCACCTCGCCGCGCTCGGTGAACTTGATCGCGTTACCAATCAGGTTCTTCAGGATCTGCTCGACCCGGCGCCGGTCGGTGGCGATGCTCTCTGGCAGGCCGGGCGCGATCTCGGTGCGCAGGCGCAGGCCCTTGTCGGCCGCCAGCGGGGCGAAGACTCGCTCCATGCTGGTCACCAGGTCGCGCAGCGGCGCGGGCGCGATCTGCACCTCGGACTTGCCGGACTCGATCTTGGCCAGGTCGAGCACCTGATTGATCAGCGCCAGCAGATCCCGGCCCGCGGCGTGGATGGTGGCGGCGAACTCGACCTGCTTGTCGGTCAGGTTGCGGCTCTGGTTCTCGGCCAGCAGATTCGACAGCAGCAACATGCTGTTGAGCGGCGTGCGCAGCTCGTGCGACATGTTGGCCAGGAACTGCGACTTGTACGTGCTGACCGTGGCCAGCTCGCGCGCCTTCAGCTCCAGGCCGCGGCGCGCATCGTCGAGCTCGCGGTTGCTCTCCTCCAGCTTGGTGCGCTGAGCCTCGAGCTCGTCGGCCTGGTTGGTGAGCTCGCGATTGCTCTGCTTGAGCTCGTGCTGCTGCGAATGAAGCTCGTCGTTGGTGGCGCGCAGCTCCTCTTCTTGCTCGGTCAGGCGCTGCGCCTGGCGCTGGGTCTCGGCCAGCAACTGCCGGGTGGCGGCGCGCGAACGCGCCACCTCGATGGCGATGACCAGCATCTCCTGCACCGCCTGCACCGCTTCGGCCGACCGTTCGCTCCAGGGGCTGAACAGCGCCAGCTCCAGCACTCCCGACGCTTTGCCGACGTGCACCAGCGGCACCAGCGCGATCACCCGCGGCGCGGCCTCCCCCAACCCCGATCGAACGCGCAGGTAGCCCGGCGGCGGGTCGTTGACCAGCATCACCTGTTCCTGCAGCGCCGCCTGCCCGACCAGCCCCTCACCCGGACCGAAGCTGGGTGCGGCCTCCGCCGTCGCCGTGGCCGTCCCGGTGGGCGCGGGCGACAGCGCGTAATGGGCCAGCAGCCGCAGGGACGGACCGGGATCGGCATAGTAGAGGGCGGCGGCGCGCGCCTCCAGCGCGCGCGCCAGGAACCCCACCGCCCGGCCGGCCACCTCGTCCGGATCGAGCGCGCCGCGCAGCTCCTGCCCCAGCCCCGCCTCCAGGTTCTTGATCCAGGAGGCCCGCTCGCGCTGCTCGCCCATCCGGCGCAGGCTGTCCGCCATCCGGTTTGCCTGCTGGGCGACCTGGCCCAGCTCATCGGCGCCCACACCCTCGATCGGCCGCGCGAAGTCGCCGCGCCCGAAACGCCCCAGGCCCGCGGCCAGCGCGTCCAGCGAGCGCAACAGGCCACGCCCCACCCAGACCGACAGCAGGATCACCGAAAGCAGGCACAGCGCGCTGATCGCGAAGCGGACCCTGCCGGCCGTGACCTGCGCACGCGCCGCCGACGCGAACGCGCGCGCGAGCTCGCCGCGGTCGAGCGTGGTCGCGCTCTTGAGATCCTCGGCGACGCGCGTCTGCATCGCCTGCATGGCCGACATCGCGCTGACCAGCCCCTCGCCAGTCTCGCCGGCGATGAGCCGGCGCGAGACCTCGGACGCCGCCTGATAGTAGTCGCTCAGCGCCTGGGTCAGCGTCTCTGCCGACCTGGGGTCCAGCGCGTCGCGGGCGGATGCGAGCTGCGCCAGGATCTGCTCGAACAGCGCGCGCGTGGCGCTCAACGCCTCGACGTCCCGGGCACCGACGGCATCCTGCAGCGCGCGGCGCAGGCGTTCGAAGTCGCCTTCGATCTGCGGCGCCAGCGCCAGCTTGGGCAGGTAGCGCTGCTGGATCTTATCGATCTCGCGATCGGAGCGATTCGCGATCAGCGAGCTGCTCACGATCATGACCGCGAACGCCACCGCGGCGGTGACCACGATCGCCGTCAACTTGCCGCGAAAGGATAGAGCCAGCACCGCGTCTTCACCTCACCTTCAAGATCTTGGTGCCCTCGAGGCTGGCGCCCGAGCTGATGTAGGCGATCGCGCCGGGATGCTTGAGCACGTAGCGCACGACCTGCCAATCGTTGTCCAGCTCGGGCGGCGGCACGTCGCGCCCCGAGAACACCAGCTGCTGCCAGTAGGTCTTGACCGACGCCACCGACCGGCGCAGCACCTGCTCGCTGAAGCGACGCCTGACCGGCGAGTCGCCGTCCAGGTCGGCGGGCCAGATCACCTCGTCGTTCGGCCAGCGACTCACCTTCTTGAGGAAGGCGTCGACCACGAACCTGCGATCGACGGCGGTGGCCGGGTTCGAGGGGTGGACGATCATCTGGAATCCGCCCGCCGATGCCCCCTGCGCATCGGCGGCGGTGGCTCGCGGCAGCCACGCCGCCACCGCGATCGCGGCCAGGGTCCAGAGCAAGGTCGGGGTCACGCGCACCTCGTCCGCCTCAGAAGTAAGCCGTGGTCTCGAGCAGGAAGACGGCACATCGCCGGGACAGCATGTCGGCGGATGTCACCCCTTTCCACGCCGGGTCGACCTTCCAGGTGCCGTCCATGGAATGGCCCTCCACATCATCGAACTTCGGGGCTGTCTCATCTGCCGATCCTCGGGGTACGAGCATGTCACCGCCGCCGCCCAAACGGCTCCCGGAGCGATTGTTCCACCCGGCAGCGACGGGTGTCAATCACGTGCGTCGCGCGTGCTGGTGATTGACGGATGCGCGCCGGCGCGTTTACGATTACCAGGCGATTGGGGGAGCGAATCGTGAGTGGACCGAGCGCTCGGAAGCCGTTGCGCGTGCTACTGGTTGAGGACTCCGACGACGACGCCGAGCTGGTGGTGGCCCAGCTGCGCCAGGGCGGCTACGACGTCGATGTCCTCCGCGTCGAGACCGCGGACCAGATGGCGGCGGCGCTACGCGCCGGTGGACGCGACATCGTGATCTCGGACTACGCACTGCCGACCTTCAGCGCGCCGGACGCGTTCAAGGCGGTGCGCGAGGCGGGCCTGGACCTGCCCTTCGTCATGGTGTCGGGCACGGTTGGCGAGGAGGTCGCCGTCGAGCTCATGCGCATCGGCGTTCACGACTTCGTGCTCAAGGGAAACCTGCGCCGCCTGACCAGCGTGGTCGAGCGCGAGTTGCGGGACGCGGCCATGCGCCGGGACCAGGCCAGAATCCGTCAGCAGCTGCTGATCTCCGAGCGCATGGCTTCGGTGGGGACGCTGGCGGCTGGCGTAGCGCACGAGATCAACAACCCGCTGTCGGTGGTGGTGGGGAACCTGGAGTTCGTCGCCGCCGACCTGCGCCGGCTCGGCGAGCTGGTCGCCGGCCTGGGCCATCAGGCGTCGCCTGCGCTCGCCGCGCCGATTGAAAAGATGGCCGCCCGCCTGGCCGAGATCGCGCCCTCGCTGCAGGATGCGCAGCAGGCGGCCGAGCGCGTGCGCATCATCGTGCGCGACCTGCGCCTGTTCTCGCGTGCCGACGAGGAGGTGCGCGGCCCGGTCGACGTGCGGCAGGTTCTGGATTCGTCGCTCAGCCTGGCGCGCAATGAGATCCGGCATCGCGCGCAGGTGCAGCGCAACTACGCCGCGGTCGCGCCCGTCGACGGCAACGAGGCGCGCCTCGGTCAGGTCTTCCTCAACCTGATCGTCAACGCCGCGCAAGCCCTGCCCGAGGGCCAGACCGGCGCCAACAGGATCGTGGTCAGCACCAGCAGCGCGGAGGGGCGGGTCATCGTGGAGATCTCGGACACCGGCAGCGGCATCCCGCCCGAGGTGTTGCCGCGTATCTTCGACGTCTTCTTCACCACCAAGCCGATCGGCGTCGGCACCGGCCTGGGGCTGGCGATCTGCCACCGGATCGTGACCGGCATGGGCGGTTCGATCAGCGTGGACAGCCGGGTCGGCGTCGGGACCACGGTGCGGGTGACATTGCCCATCGCCGTTCCCGGCGCCGGCGCCGCGCCGTCCAGCGCCGAGACCGCCGTGACCGGAACCCGGCGCCGGGGCGCGGTGCTGGTGGTCGAGGACGAGCAGGGAGTGGGCCGCATGCTGCAGAAGCTGCTGTCGGTCAACGACTCCGTGACCTGGGTCCCAAGTGGAACCGAGGCGCTGGCGCGCATCAGTGAACAGCCGATCTTCGACCTCATCCTGTGTGATCTGATGATGCCCGAGATGACCGGCATGGACTTCTACAGCGCTCTCGCCAGTCGGTCGGAGAGCCTGGCCCGGCGGGTGGTGTTCATGACCGGCGGGGCCTTCACCCCCAAGGCGCGCGAGTTCCTGGATCAGGTCGACAATCCCCGCATCGACAAGCCGGTCGACATCAAACGTTTGCGCCAGCTGGTCGACAGGGCGATCGCCCTCAACGACCAGATTCATTGACCGATCCGCAGGATCTCGTTCGACATAGACATCGACGGGCGCTGGTGGCGACGGTGCGCCGCGATGCCTCACCGCTCAGGTCGGCCGCCCCGGGCGCCGATGAACCCCGTCGAGGTGAAAGGGGCTATCTCGACATCCGAGCGCCGGTGGCTCTGCCTGCTGGCGTGGGGGCTGATCGGTTGCAAGACCGGCGGCGCCGAAGGGCCGGCGCCGATCCTTTCCGAGCCTGGCCTGCAGGCGCCGGCCGAGGAGCCGGACCACCCCCCGGCGCCGGTGGCCGTGCCGCGGCCGCCGCCACCGCCGCCGCCACCGCCGCCGCCGCCGCCACCGCCGCCGCTGTTGGCCGAGCAGTTAAAGCCGGTGCGGGGCGGCGCCAAGGTATTGCCGCCTTATCTCGGCCCCTATCCTTGCAAGATGGCGCTGGCCGGCGACTCCCCTGTGGCCAGGGCTTGCTCGGACGGCGGCGAGCGGCGGGCGATCGACATGATGACCTTGTTCGTGAAGCGCGCGCGCGCCGAAGGGTTCAACTTCAAGTGCGGCACCTGTCACGTCGATGAAGACGATCGCAGCAAGCTGGCCCCCAACGCCGACGCCGAGTTCCGCAAGCTGCTGTTCCTGGCCCGCCCGGAGGACTGAGGAACCGCCACCCTCCCCGACCCCCGAGGTGGTGTTGGCGGCGCCCTCCACCGCCATGCTCCGATCACCTGTTCCTGCTGGACTACCGGGACGAGTTGCGTTCCGACCGCGCGCCCACCCGACGGACCTCTGCACCACGATCAAACGACGGCGCCCGCAGATCTTCCGAACCCGATCGATCTTTTCGTCGTCTCCGCGTCGCTTCAACGATCAATTTGCACGCGCAGTTCGTTGTCCGGGTTCTGCACTCCGAGCCTGTGATCAATGGGATGCATTGCCCGCGCGCCCGTGTGACCGCGACTACATGAAAAAAAAGCTGGTACAAAAATCAACCTCGAGGGCACTAAAGACACGCTGTCAAATCGCTCGGCGAAGGAGGGTATCTGCGTGGCCCACAAATCAAACCAGACCCAGGGGTTCGTATTTGCGACCGTCATTGGACCGTTGTTGGCGTCGGTATTGGTGGTTTCGGGGTGTGAAGACGAGCGCGATCCGCGTTTCCGAGCGGAGACCTACGACGAGTACCTCGAACCGCTCACCGACGCAGTCATCGGAACGCCTACCGGAACGTTGGTCGTCAACGCCGACGGCAGCGATGGCGGCGTCACCGGCATGGGGGGAGCGACGGGAGCGGTCGACGCCGGAGCGCCCCCCAGCGACGGGGGCCTGGGCGGAAAGTCGGGGATCGGCGGAGCCGGCGTGGCTGGCCGCTCGGGCGCCGGCGGAAGCCGCCCCGTCGACGGGGGTGGCTCTGGCGGCTTTGGCGGCTCTGGCGGCTTTGGCGGCAACCCCGGAGATCCGGGCGGATTCGGGTTCTGGCATTTCGACGATTGTTCGCCGAGCTCCCATTTCCTGGTGGATTCGTCGGGCATGGGCGCCAACGCCCAGCAAGCGTTGAACGCGGCCTGCGTGCCCGGCATCAACGGGCAGGGTGTGCAGATCCGCACGGGCCGGGACATCATCCAGGTCCCCGACGAACCGCAGTTCACGGTCTCGCAACGGGTCGCGGTCGCCGCCTGGGTGCACCCGGACAGCGTCTCGGGAAACCAGCCGATCGTCATCAAGCGGCTCAACAATCAGACCTCCTTCTCGCTGGGTATCCACAACGGCAACATCGAGATGTCGGTCGTGCTCAGCACCGGTCGGACCTTCATTTCGCGCGCGCCGATCTCGGCCGGGGTCTGGACTCACGTGGGCGGGATGTACGACGGCACCTTCGTCTTCCTGTTCATCAATGGCCAGCAATTCGGGCAAATCTTTGCGGGGGGGACCTTACGTAACGTCTTCGCGCCGATCCGCATCGGCGCCACCACCCAGAGCCAGAGCTTCCAGGGGATCATCGACGAGGTCTTCCTGTCGACGCAGGCGATCGACAAGTCCGTGATCACCCAGCTGTCGTGCATCAGCCATCCCTCGACGTTCACGGTCAGCCCTGAAGCCAGCGGTCCGGTCGCGGCGGGTACGCCGTTCCATTACGACATCGCGGTGACCAACAATGACGTCGGGGTGTGCTCCAACCCCTTCAAGCGGTACAACCTGAACTTCAACCTCGAGCCCGGGATCAGCGTCACCTTCGACGATTTCTCGAACGGGTTCGGGGTCGCGGCGCCCGGACAAACCATCAATTTCCCGGTCTCCGTCACCGGCTCGGAGGACGCCGAACCCGGGGTTCACTTCGTGAGCTTCAATATCTTCAGCTTCGAGCAGACCTTCGAGCAGCTGTTCGGCAACCTGGTCTTCGAGCTGGTGATCCCGGACTGCTTCGTCTCCAGGCGCAAGGAGCTGATGATCACCGACCTCAGCGTGGTCGACGATCCGGTGCGTGCCGGTGCGCCCTTCGCTCCCCCACCCCGCGATGGCGTCTGGACGCTGGGGCACTTGCTGCGCCAGATCGCGCCCACGCCCGAAGACGCGCCGGCGATGGCGCTGGCTCTGGTACGGAACTGGCTCAGCGATCAGACGGTCAACGGATTCGTGGTGGCGGCGCGGCCCCTGGCGCAGCAGCTGGTCCTCGATCAGTGGCCGAGGACCCCGGCCGGTGAGCTCGATCTCGACCAGGCTCCGTTCCGGCTGCAGGCCATCGTCAATCGCTTCGACCTCAAGGATGTCAGCGCCGGATCGGCGGGCCAGGGGCGGTTTGTCTTCGCCCTCAATGACCGGGGCGGCTTTCCGCAGCAATACACCATGATCCTGGAGTTCAATCTGCCCGCGGCGACCGAGCAGGACGTCACCGACTGGGCCAACCGGTGGCACGCGCTGTCGTCGCACCCATTCCCGTCCGAGGAGTACAACGCGGCGCTGGAACAGATCACCCGGCGCTTCACCGATCGAAACGCGGCGCCCGAGCGGGTCAACGGCAGCAACCTCTTGCAGTTGCGCACCAACGAAATTGCCCTGTCGTTCCGCTGGGAGCTACGCGAATTCGAGCTATCGGCCGACACCGGCTTCCTGAAAGAGGTGACGGTCAAGGAGACGCCGGACCTCGGGTTCAACGGCACCCAGACCCTGGCCGACTTCACCAATCAGAACGAGGCGGCTATCATCAGCTCGTTGCCGGGCGAGCCCAGGACCACCGTGCCGCTGCAGTTCCAGGGCAACCCGTTCATGGCGGGATCGATCTTCAACGATCTCATCGAATGGAACGCTCCTGGCATCAACAACCCGGAGGCGCGCTTCCACGTCTCGCTCAACACCTGCAACGGGTGCCACGGACCCGAGACCAACACCACCTTCCTCATGATCAACCCGCGCTTCCCGGGCCAGGAGGCGTCCCTGTCGCCCTTCCTGACCGGCACGCAGGTGTTCGACTTCTTCTCGGGCCAGACGAGGACGCTCAACGACCTGTCTCGGCGCCAGGCGGTGCTCAACGCGCTGGTGTGCGCGCCGGCCGGAACCGTGGTCGCGGGTCGCTGACCGGACATCGCCAGCATCCACCCCGGCCGAGGCGGGAATGATGACGCCCATCGCGGTACGGCCCCCTTACGCCGCCGGCCTCTCGCTGATTGGGGCTTCGCTCTCTCCGTCGTGGGGCGG
>DASRQZ010000115.1:0-8435 GCA_035696125.1 Polyangia bacterium | reverse complement strand
GAACAACGCGACATCTTCGACCTGCGCCGCTGCATCCCGATGGAGCGCGAAGAGGAGAACCGGTGCGCGACCGAGTATCGCAAGACCGGCGCGCAGCACCTGGCCGACCGCCTGGTCACCGCCAACCTCCGGCTGGTCGTGAAGATCGCCAAAGGCTACCACCGATCCTATTGCGACCTGCGCGATCTGGTCCAGGAAGGCAACCTGGGTCTGATGCGCGCGGTTGAAAAGTTCGATCCGGATCGTGGGGTGAAGCTCTGTTCGTACGCCGCCTGGTGGATCCGGGCCTATATGCTCAAGTACTCGATCGATGCCTGGCGGCTGGTCAAGGCAGGGACCACCCAGCCGCAGCGAAAGCTGTTCTTCCAGCTGCAGAAGGCGCAGAGCAAGCTGGAGGCACAGGGCATCAAGGTCACCGCAAAGGACCTGGCCCTCACCCTGGGCGTCGAGGAAAAAGAGGTCGTCGAGATGCAACAGCGCATGGCCGGGGGCGAGGTGTCGCTGGACGCGCCGCGCTCGCGCGAGCCCGACGCGCAGACGATCGGTGACTCGCTGAGCGACGCGCCGGCCTACCAGCCCGACGAGCAGGTCGAGCACGCCGAGTTCGTCCACGCCTTGCGCCACAAGCTGACCACCTTCAAACGCACCCTGCGAGGTCGCGAGCTGGACATCTTCCGGCACCGCCTGGTGTCCGATGACCCGGTCACGCTGGTGCACCTGGCTGCCAGCTTTGGCGTGACCCGCGAGCGCACGCGGCAGCTCGAGCAGCGCCTGAAGGGGCGGATCCGCGACTACCTGACGGAGCAGCTCGGCGACGCTATCGAGCCGATGTACGCCGCCGCTTGATCGGGATCTCAGCGCGTCGCTTTTCGTTCTGGCTCAGGACATGGGGGGTGGTGGTGCGGTGGGCGCTGCGCCGCTGATGGGCGCGGCGCGCTTGGCGCCGATGAGGCCGTAGGCCTTGAGCTTGCGGTAAAGGGTCGCCGACCCGATCTTGAGCTGGTCGGCGGTGTGGGTCTGGTTCCCGCCGTTCAGCTCCAGCGCGGCGAGGATGTACTCCTTTTCGATCTCCTCGAGCGGCCGCACCAGGCCCTTGCTCGGCAGCGGCCGTCGCGACGCGACGCGGACCTCCTCGGGCAGGTCCTCGAGCTCGACGCGGCTCCCGCGCGCGAGCGCGACCGCTCGTTCCATGGCGTTCTCCAGCTCGCGCACGTTGCCCGGCCATTCATAGTAGAGGAGCTGATCGGCCGTGGCGGGGGCGAGGCCGGTGATCTTGCGCTTCATGCGCAGGGCAGCGTCGGCGAGCAGCACCCGGGCGAGCGGCAGGATGTCGTCCCGGCGCGCGCGCAGGGCGGGCACGTGCAGCTCGACGACCTTGAGCCGGTAGTAAAGGTCCTGCCGGAAGGTCCCGCCCGCCACCGCGTGGGCCAGGTCGCGGTTGGTCGCGGCCAGGACGCGCAGATCGATACGCCGGTTCTTGTTCTCGCCGACGCGCCGGATCTCCCGTTCCTGCAGCGCCCGTAGCAGCTTGACCTGCATGCCGGTCGAGACCTCACCGACCTCGTCCAGCAGCAGCGTGCCGCCGTTGGCGGCCTCGAACAGGCCGGGCCGGTCCTGGGTCGCGCCCGTGAAGGCGCCGCGCGCGTGTCCGAACAGCTCGCTCTCCAGCAGCGTCTCGGTGATCGCGCCGCAGTTGACGGCGATGAACGGTCCGGCCGCGCGCGTCGACTCCTCGTGGACCAGGCGCGCGATCCGTTCCTTGCCCGATCCGCTCTCGCCGGTGATGAGCACGGTGGAGTCGACCTTGGCGACCCGTCGCGCCAGGTCGACGAGCGTCTCCATCGACGGGCTCTTGGCGACGATGCCCAGTGGCTCCTCCACGTCGCGCGCGACCCGCACCAGCGCGCGGCGATGGTCGCGCAGCTTCCGCTCGGCGTCCTTGAGCGTCTCGGTGACCCGATTGAGCGAGACGTCCAGGCATTCCTTGAGGCGGCTGGGCTCGAAGAAGCGGAGCTCCTGGGCGCGCTCGTCACCCCACTCCTCGCGCGTGCGTCCCAGCAGGTGGCAGGCGGCGTCGCCCTTGCCCAGGCAGCGGTCCTCGAGGACGTAGATCTCCTTGCCGGTGGTGCGACTGAGGTAGCCGCTGGTGAGGCCACAGATGGTCCAGCACATCGGATCGTCGGCGCGGCCGAAGTGCAGCAGGTGTTGCTCCGCCTCGTAGGAGGCGGTCAACATCACGCCCTCCTTGGACAGGGCCTCCTGGCCGCCGGTCTCGACGCGGAACAGCCCTTCGAGCGCGTGGATGCGGGTGCCTGCGCGGCGCCAGTCGTCGTCGCTCTCCCACTTGAACTCGGCCTGCATCGCCTCCGCCATGCGCCAGCCGTGGGCGAAGCCGAACTGGGTGAGCACCGCGCGCGCCGCGGTCACCCCGAAGTTCTCCACCAGGTACTTGCGGAGCAGGCCCATGGCCACCGCGTCCAGCAAGAGCGCCCGCTGACCGGCGAAGCGGATCACGCCGCCTTCCGGGTCCAGCTCCAGCAACTCCTTGTGATCCAGATTGTCGGCGCGCATTCGGCCTTTCCCCCCTCCTTCGAATTGAAGGAAAGGTACGTCATCTTGATGGAACAAGTCGTTTCGTCGGCGCGCGCGGGAGCCAAGTGTCCGGAGTTGATGGCGTCTTAGTCGTGGCGTGAATCGTGCTTTAGCCGCTCGTCGAGCGATGGCGGGGTCCGCCAGCGCGTTCAAACGGTAGGTCAGAAAGGCTAAATCATGCTCTGGACAATTGCGGTGATCCTCCTGGTGCTGTGGGCCCTCGGCCTGGTCACCGCGACCACGATGGGCGGGTTCATCCACGTCCTTCTGGTCCTGGCGATCGTGGTGGTGCTGGTGCGCGTGATCCAGGGCCGAAAAGCCATTCCCTAACGGCCGCCGCGTGGATGGCCCGGAGATTTTCATGAAAAAGCTCATCACCTGTTCGTTGCTGGCTTGTCTGGTTTGCCTCCTACCGCTCGCCCGGACAGCGAGCGCGGCCCCGACCAGCGGCGCCGCCGCCGGGAGGCCGATCGCCCAAACGACCGCCACGGCCCCGCTCGCGCCCGCCGCTGGCGACGCGCGCGCCTACGCCGCACGAGAGTCGGCCTCCCCGGCACTGGCCGAATTCCGGGGCGGCGACGGCGGACTCTACATCGGGGGCGGCGCGGTGACGGTGCTGCTGCTGGTGATCATCATCCTCATCATTCTCTAGCAGCGGCCGGCTCGCGCTCGTCGCCTTTTCAGCAGTAGCAGACTCTCACCCTCACACAAAGGAATGCCAATGACGACCAAGATAATGACCACGCTCGCCATCCTGGGATTGGCGGGTTGCGCCTCGGTGCCCATCCCCGCCTTCCAGCTCGAGCGCGCGGAGGCCAGCATGCGCGGCGCCGAGGAGGTCGGGGCGCTCGGCGTACCGGCAGCCCGGCTGCACCTGCAGCTCGCGAAAGATGAGACGGAGACCGCCAAGAAGATGGCGGGTAAAGGGGATGACCGCGCGGTGCTGGTGATGGCGCGCGCCGAATCCGACGCCGAGCTGGCGCTCGGGCTGGCCCGCGAAGCCGCTGTGCACGGAGACGCCCTGAAGGCCGCCGAGGATCTGAAGGCCATTCGCGCGCGCGGCAATCCATGACCCCCCCTAACAACGTTTCTTTACCGAGGACATTCACAATGAACACACGAAGCCTGAGCCTGATTGCAACCACGATCCTGGGAGGACTGGCGAGCGCCTGTGCGACCACGACGCCGCCGCCCCTCATCGAAGCGCGCGAGGCCTACATCGCCTCGAGCAACGGGATCGCGTCCAAGCTGACGCCGACCGATCTCTATGACGCCAAGAAGGCGCTCGACAAGGCGGACCAGGAGTTCGCCGAGCACGGCGACACCCTGGAGTGCCGCGATTATGCCTATATCGCGCATCGCAAGATCGAGCTCACCGAGGTGAAGGCGCGCACCGAGCAGGACCGCCACAGCATCGCCGCGGCGGCCAAGGCCGGGGTCGTGGTTCGCGACAGCCAGGTCAAGGCCACCCAGGTGGCGCTGGCCCAGACCCGCACCGAGCTCAACAAAGAGCGCCAGGACAACACCACCGCCAACAATGCGCTGCGCGCCACCAACAACTTGCAGGGGCAGGAGCTGCAGACAACGACGGCCCAGCTCGACGCCGAGAAGCAAGCCCGAGCCACGGCGGAGGCCAAGCTGGCCGGCGCCATGAAGGATCTGGCCGCGGTGGCCGCGGTCAAGGAAGAGGCCCGCGGAATGGTGATCACGCTGTCCGGCAGCGTTCTGTTCGCCTCATCGAAGTACGAGCTGTTGAACACGGCGATGACCAGGCTCGACCAGGTCGCCGAGGCGCTCAAGGCGCAGGACAGCGACAAGCGGATGGTCGTCGAGGGCCACACCGACAACCGCGGCTCGGACCGCACCAATCAGCCGCTGTCGTTGAATCGGGCCTCGGCCGTGCGGGACTACCTGGTGTCGCGGGGCGTCGCCTCCGAGAAGATCACCGCGGTGGGCATGAGCTCCAGCAAGCCGATCGCCGACAACAACAGCGCGGAGAATCGGGCCAACAACCGGCGCGTCGAGATCGTCGTGAGCGCCCCGACCGTCAGCGCGCGCTGAGGCAGCTCCGGAATGAGCGACGTCGCTCCATCCCCATCCCCATTCCCAGCCCCAGCCCCGTCGCCGGTCCGATCCGCCCGCCGGGGCCGGCCGGCGTTCTTCTGGCTGGCGACCGTCGCGCTGGTGGTAGCAATCCTGGCCCGCGCGCAGGAGGTCCTGGTACCGCTGGCGCTGGCCATCGTGGTGTCGTTCGCGCTCAGCCCCATCGTCAAGCGCCTGGAGCGCGCGCTGGGGCGGGGTGGGGCGGTCGCGCTGGTGGTCCTGATCGCGCTCGGCGGCGTCACCGCGTTCGGATACTTGCTGAAGCGCCAGGTGGTCGACCTGTCGGCGCAGATGACCAAGTACTCGGAGTTGATCCAGCGCAAGGTGCTCGCCTTTCGCGGCAGCGAGGGGACCGGGCTCGCGGGGCTGTCGAAGAGCGTCGATCGGCTGGTGCGCGATCTGGACGATCGGGTGAGCGACGCCGGCCGCAACGAGGGGGCGCGGCCGGTCCGGCTGGTGCCCGCCGACACCACGGTGATGGAGCGAATCGAGGCGACGCTCACGCCGGTGGTGGCGCCCCTGGTGCGCGCGCTGGTGGTCCTGGTGCTGGTGATCTTCCTGCTGGTCAAGCGCGAGGATCTGCGGGACCGATTCATCCGCCTGGTCGGGCGGGGCAACGTGACCCTGACGACGCGCACGCTGGACGAGGCCGGACATCGGATCAGTCGCTTCCTGGCGCATCAATCGGCGATCAACGCGGGCTACGGCGTGACCGTCGCGCTCGGGCTGTTCTGGATCGGCATCCCGTACGCGCCGCTGTGGGGATTCCTGGCGGCGGTGCTGCGATTCGTGCCGGTCGTCGGCATGCTCCTCGCGCTGGTGGTCCCGGCGGCGCTGGCGTTCGCGCAGTTCGAGGGCTGGTGGCCGCTGGTGTCGACGCTGGCCCTGTTCCTGGGCCTGGACGGCCTGGCCGCCTACTTCGTCGAGCCGGTCGTCATCGGCGCCAAGACCGGCGTGTCATCGATGGCGATGCTGGTGTCCGCCATCTTCTGGGCGTGGCTGTGGGGCCCCGTCGGTCTGGTCCTGTCGACGCCGCTGGCCGTCTGCCTGGCGGTGCTGGGGAAGCATGTGCCCCGGTTCTCGTACCTGGCGGTGGTGCTGGGTGACGAACCTGCGCTCGAGGACCATCTGGTGCTCTATCAGCGTCTGCTGGCCGGAGACGACGAGGAGGCGGAGGAGATCCTGGAGCGACGTTTCCGGGAGACGCCGCGCGGACGAGTCTTCGACGAGGTGGTCATTCCCGCTCTGCTTCTGGCCGGCCGCGATCGGGCCCGCAACGAGATCAGCGAGGCCGACCACCAGAACGTCCTCGGCACCATCCGCGCGCTGGTCGACGTCGTCCCCGATGCCGCCGTAGAACAGGCGGGCGCCGCGCCGCCCAATCCGGTTCCGGGGAAGGCGCCGAGCCTGGTGCTGGGCGTGTCGGCCCGATCGTTGACCGACGAGGCGATCTGGGACATGTGGGCGCAGCTCTTCGATCCGGGCAAGGCGCGGGTCGAGTCGCTCGGCTCCGCCTACCTCGCTGCCGGGGCACTGGGCGGCCGCGAAGGCGAGGTGCCGGATCTGGTGTGCGTCATCTCCATCCCGCCGGGTGGCCTGGCCCAGGCGCGCTACCTGTGCCGGCGCCTGCGCGCGAAGCTACCCCGCACGCCGATCCTGGTGATCAGGCCCGGCCTGCAAGCGAACGGGACCGAGAGCGCCCAGAAGTTGATCGAAGAGGGAGCCAGCAGGGTGTGCGTGACGCTGGAGGAGGCGCACCGAGCGGCGGAGCAGCAGCTCGTGATGCAGGAGAGCGGTCCGGTGGCCATGGTCGCGGTTGCTGGTTCATCGAAATGAACGATCCGATCGCTCACTCTGATTCGGCGCTCGACGGCAGGGCGCGGCAAGCGGCGCAAAACAGGGGTTTTGACGCCTCGCGGAGTTGGCCCGAGAACTGCTGCTATCAGAAGAGTCGTAGAAAGGCATCGGCCACGATGGGACGAGCCTCTTCTGAATTTGAGCCAGGTCCGAGAAACAAGGGAGCATCAATGGCAGCCTCGACGGGATTGAGCGGTAGGCGGGAGGTGGCCTGTTTCCTGATCCTGCGGGTGCCATCCGTGCGGGGCGGGACAGACCTGGGAGGATCTGGGCCGCTCGAGCGAGACCTGACCGCGCAGGCTTTCGCTTCCGTTGCTCGGGATGGAGCGCTCGAGCGCTGGGAGTCGGAGGGCGGAAGGTTGGCGGATGGGGATGCAGAGCCTGCTGGGAGGGAAGACGCGTTGGCGGGGACTATCAACAAGGAGGGCGATCATGTTGAGGGAGTTGCATTTCGATCCGCGCCGCGCGACGCGGGCAAGCCCGCGCATGGGCTGGAGGCGTCCGGGCTCGACCTTGGTCCTGGCGACGCCGGAACCCGTGGCGTGGCCCGACCACGTGGCCGCCAGCGCCCGAACTACCAGCCGGGCGCCCGGGGCCCGCGCCGGCCAGGCCGCCGGCGGCGGCAGTCGTGGTGGCGTCGCGATGCGCGGCGCCGGAGCTGCGGGGCGTGATCGATGATCACCCTGCGTAGGGCGGGGGAACGCCGCCACGAGCGGCGTCGCAAGCAGGACACCTGGCTGACGTTCGATCCGCGGGATGGACCGGACCCGCTCGACGAAGCCTTCGGATGCCTGGAGATCCTCGGGGAGCACCGGCTGCCGCCCGGCGCGAGCGTCGCGCATCCGCAGCGGGACGCCGAGATCGTGACCTACGTGCGCGAGGGTGCCCTGACCTACGCGGACTCGATGGGCCACTCGGGCGTGATTCACACGGGCGAGTTCCAGCACATGACCGCCCGTCGTGGGGTCCGTCACCGCCAGACCAACGCGTCGAGGAGCGACTGGGCGCACGTGTTCCAGATCTGGCTGTGCCCCTCGGAGGCGGATCGCCAGCCCTTTCAAGAGCAGAAGCGCTTCAGCGCGGCGGAGCGGCGGGGCGTGCTGCGGATTGTCGCCTCGTCCGACGGTCGGCGAGCGTCGCTGCGGATTCACCAGGACGCTCTCATGTGCTCGGCGATGCTCGACCCCGGCCAGCACGTGGTCCACGAGCTGGCGCCCGGGCGCAGCGCGTGGCTGCACGTGGTGAAGGGAGAGGTGACCCTGGGCGACATGATCGTCGGCACGGGGGACGGCGCCGGCCTGAGCGGCGAGCGCTCGGTCTCGTTGACCGCGCGGGAAGAGACCGAGATCCTGCTCGTCGATCTCGGCGAAGCGTCGGTGAGCGCTCACCACACCAAGCAGCCCCACGCCGGAGGAAACGGCGTGGGCCTGGTGGTACCCATCGAAATCGGGAGACGACCAATCCTCAAGGTCACTGTCGAATCCGAAGTCGGTCGACCCGCCGCCTGAGCGTCGGCACCTCGATTGCGGCTTCGCTCTCTCCGTTGTGGGGCGGGGGGCTTGGGGGAGGTGGGGTATTGCGCCCGCGGGTCGGCGCCCTTACGCCGCCGGGCGGGTGGTGAACTCTCGATGACTGCTTTTGGTGTCTCCGAGCTCTTCCCCTTCCTTGACCCTGAACGCCGGCGGCACGGGGGCGCCTGCGACGGCGGGCTGGCATCCTGCCTGCGGACAGGCAGGAGCGCCCGCTCAGCCCCCTCGGGCACAACACCCCACCTCCCCCAAGCCCCCCTCAACCCCACCACTACGTTCACCGCGCCTGAACGCAGCAGACGTCGGGATCGGATCGGATCAGATCAAATCAGATCGGATCAGATGCCTTTCCAC
>DASRQZ010000114.1:0-17716 GCA_035696125.1 Polyangia bacterium | reverse complement strand
GATCCGGCTACGCCGCTACCGCGCTGGCGGTCGCGGTTCCGATCTTCTCGCGCAGCACGAAGTACTCGTCGCTGAGCGCAAACCGGATCAGGTCGCGGAAAGGCTCGTGCTCCCGGGCCAGCACCAGCAGCTCCTGGGGCGAGGAATCCGGTCCCGTGCCGTTGCTGCGTTCCGACAGAACGAAGCGGGCGGCGGTCCTGAGATCGCCGCACAGCAACAGCCCGGCGCGGTTGCCGGTCTGGTGGACCATCGCGCGCCAGCGCACCGAGCTCCAGGAGGTGGAGCCCAGCTCCTGAAATAGCTCCACCAGTCGTTTCGACACCTTGTACGGCACGTTCTTCTTCAGCTTGGCGGCCAGCTCCTCGGTGGCGTCGCTGGCGTTGGCGCGCCGGCGCGAGTGGCGTGGGTGGAACGCCTTGAGCACGCTGGAGAACAGCTGGGTGAACTGCTTGGGCCGCACGCCCGCGGCCAGGATGTACTCGGGGCGCGTGAGCTCGATGCCGCGCCCGAGCTGGAACCTCACCTCGGTGTGGGGCGCCGACTCGGCCAGGTGCGGGCCGATGACCAGCGCCGGCGGCGCCTGCACGACGATCTGCACCTGATCGTCGGTGGGGGCGGCGTCGGGCCGGATGAAGAGCGCGGTCTTCTTGTTGGCAAGCGCCTTGGCGACCTGGCCGTAGATCTTTCCGATGTCGAGATCGGACATGGGTGAGATCTTGTCCTGCGGCGCCAGGCCCAGGTCCTCGATGCGCTGGCCGATGATGCCGGGCGCGCCCTCCGAAAGGCAGGAGAAGATCTCCCCCATCAAGGTCGCCTCGGGCGGCGCGAGGTAATTCTTGCGCTCGCCGGCGTCGATCGAGCCGGCGTAGGGGTCATCGGCCTTGAAGCTGGGCGCGGGGTGCGCGTCCAGGAAGGCGATCTCCTCGGCTTGCGCGGCGCCGAACAGCGACAGCACCTCGAAGCAGCAGCGCGCGCGATCGGTCAGTCCGCGCCGCGCGTAGGCGTTGCCCAGCGCGCGCAGCGACTCCGAGCGCGAGATGTCCTCGCCGATCAACATGCGGTGATTGCCGATGGCCGCCTCTGCGAACTCCGGGCGATCCCCGTAAAGGCCGCTCAACGCGAGGCGCGCGCTGACGCGGGCCGGCTGGATCTCGACCACGCGCTCGTAGGCGGCGAGCGCGCCGGTCGGATCGCGCCTGGCCTGCAGCTCGCCCAGCTTCTCCCAGAGACCCGCGCGGAGGTCGATCGCCGCGGCGTCATCGGCGACCGCGGGCAGCGTCGGCAGGGTCTTGCGCAGCAGCTTCTCGAGCTCGGACTCCTTGCCCAGCGCGGGCCAGACGTCGCACAGGCCGGCCAGCGCCTCTTCGTCCAGCGGCTGCTCGTCCAGTACTTGTTGCAGCAGGCGGGCAGCCTCACCGGTGTCACCACGCCTGGCCAGCAGCAGCGCGGCCTCGCGCCGCCGCGCGGCGCGCTCGCGCGGATCCTTGACCAGGTCGATGAGCAGCGACGAGGTGCGCGTCGCCACCTCGTCGTGGCCGGCCTCGCGCTGCAGCTTGAGCGCCTTCTCCAGCAGCGGCACCTGCGCTTCGGACGGAGGCGTGAGCAGCTTCATCGCCTCTTCGTAGGCAGCCAGCGCTTGCGTCTCGTCCCCCAGGTCCAGGTAGCGGTCACCGACCTGCTCCAGCAGCGAGGCCCGTTCGTTGCGGTCGCTCGACGCCTCGGCCATGCGACGCAGGTAGATCGCCGCTTGCGGCTTCTCGCCGCGCTCCATCGCCAGGTCGGCCAGCGCGCGCAGCGACGGCAGGTGGCCGTTGCGCAGGCGCAGCGCCGATTCGTAAAGGGCGATGGCTCGCTCGGGCCGGCGCAGCTTGATCTCGGACTGTGCCCCGTGCGCCAGCGCGTCGGCCACCTCGTCGGGGTAGACCGCGGCGTCGGGATGGTCAGCCAGCCCCGCCAGGTGCAGCGCCGCCTCGCGCCACTTGCCGGCGCGGAAGCGGTTCTCGCCCAGCGACAGCTTGGTGACCAGCTGGCCCGGGCCCATGCGGTCGGCCTCCAGCAGCTGGCGATAGGCCTCTTCCAGCTTGCCCAGCTTCTCGTGAACCTCGGCCAGCCGCTGGTACAGACGCACCATTTGCTGTGGCTGGCCACGCAGCTTACGCACCGCCTCGCTGAGCCGCTTTTCGGCCTGCTCCCAGAGGTTTTCCTTGTAGTAGATGTCGGCGACCGCAATCACCGCGGGGATGTGATCGGGGACCAGGCTCAGCGCCTCGTCGAGATAGCGCTGCGCCGCCGCGGCGTCGGCCGAGCCCTCCCAGGCGGCGCGCCCGAGATCGGTCAACACGGCGGCGCGGGTCTCGGGCGCGTCGGCGGTCTCCAGCTGGCGCAGCAGCACGGTCTTGGCTTCTTCCCAGGCGCCCTGCGACGCCAGCAGCGCCGCCAGCGAGCGCAGCGCGTCCGCGTTGCGCGGATCCTCCTTCAGCGCCTCCTCGAAGCAGATCTGCGCCTTCTCGGGCGCGCCGATCTGCTCGCGGAAGACCCGGCCTGCGTCCAGCAGCGCCGCCACCGCCTCGGGCTTGCCGGCCAACGCCTTGGCCTCGCGGATGCGCGCCTCGGCGTAACCGGCGAAGTCGTTCTCCTTGAGATAGAGGCGCGCCATCGCCGCCAGCGCCGCCGGGTTGTTCGGCGCGGCGGCCAGCGCCGTCTCGACCTCGGCGCGGGCCCCGCGCGGGTCGTTGAGATCGTCGAGCTTGAGCAGCGACAGCTGCAGGCTGAGGTCGGAGACGCGCGCGCGCGTCGCCTCGCCGTTACCGGCGGCGCGTTCCATCTCTATCTTCTGGGTCAGCACGCGCGCCGCCTCGTGCGCCAGTCCGGCGCGGCGCAGGTTGCGGATCAGCGCCGCCATCATCTCGTCGTCGTTGACCGCCTCGGTGCCCAGCTCGCGCAGGCAGGACGCGGCGGCCTCGGGGTTTCCGAGGCGCTCTTCCAGGATGCGCGCGCGCCGGCGCACGATCTCGCGCCGCTCGTCTCCGCTGGCGCCGGCGGCCCGCCGCCCCAGGATGACTTGCAGGTCTTCGTAGTGTCCGTGCGCCTCGTGCAGCCGGTCGAGCGCCGCCAGCGCCTGCGGATCGTCGGGGATCTGCGCCAGCAGCGCCTCGTAGGCCTCGACCGCGCGCTCGGTCAGCCCCAGCTCTTTCTCGTAAACGGTGGCGATGCGCAGCCGCAGCTCGCGCACCTTGGCCCGATCCTGGGATAGGTCGGCCTGGTGCTGGAGGCTCTCGACCACGTTGGCCCACAGGCCGACGCGCGAATACAGGCGCACCAGCGCCTCGTAGGCGGTCACCCGCTCGACGGTCGAAGCGGCGCGATCCTCCTCGTCGGCGCCCTCGCCCTCGCCGTGGTTGCGGTCCTCCTCGGCGGCGGTCTCGGTGACGAAGCGCTCGAGCGTATCGATGGCCTCGTAGGGCTTCTCCAGGCGCGCCTCGTACAGCTCGGCCAGCTCGCGGAACTTGGCGCGCCGCTCGGGCCCGTGCGGCAGCGATTCGGCCGGGCCGCTGGTGCGCCGCTCGAGCAGGTTCGACAGGTCGCCCCAGCGCTCCTGGCCACGGTAGATCTGCTCGATGCGATCCAGCGCCGTGGCGTCGTCCGACTTGAGCCCCAGGATCGTGTTGTAAAGCTGCTCGGACTTGTCGATCTGTCCGAGCTCGTCGCGGAAGCGCGCCACCTCGTGATGCAAGGCCACCGCGTTTTCGATGGGGCCGAACTCGTCGACGGCGCTGAGGTAGATGTCCGAGACGCGATCCCACTCGTTGTACTCGCGCCCGATGCGCTGCAGCTCGGCGCGTACGGTGATGTCGCTGGGATCCAGGTTGAAGGCACGGTCGAGCGCGCCCAGAGCGCGCGACACGTCGTGCTGACCACGCTCCCACACCTCGGCGATCTTCAACAAGTAAGCGTGCCGGGTCTTCTGGTCGTCGGCTGGCAGCGACTCGTAGGCCTGCGCCAGCTCTTCCCAGGGCGTCTCGAACTGCGCGCCGAAGCCGGGCACCCGGCGCGCGCCGCCCGGCGAGGGTGGCGGCAGCGACGGCGGCGCGGCGCCCTCGAGCGGCGACGCCTCGATCTCGTCGAGGATCTCCTCGTCGCCGATCTCCTCGACCGCCAGCGCGGCCTCGTCCTCGACCACGTCGGCGAGATCGACGTTCTCGCCGTCGTCCTCCTCGTCATCCTCGCCTTCGTCCTCCTTGACGTCGTGACCGGACGGGCCGCCGTCCTCACCCTCGCCTTCGCCCAGCTCGACCGGCGGCGCCGACGCGATCTCCGTCTGTCCGTCTTCGTCCTCGGCGGCGTCGGCGTCGGCGTCGGCGTCCGATTCGAAGGCCCCCTGCTCATCTTCCGCCAGGCTCTGCACGCCCTCGCCGTCCGTGACCTCGGCGATCTCGGTGTCGTCGTCGAGCGCGTCCAGCTGGCGCGCCACCTTGTCGGAGATCGCCGGCGCTGGCTCGTAGCGGCCGATCAGCGCCGCCAGGCGCCACAGGTGCCCCGTGATCTCCGCGTCGTCGGGAGCGAGCCGGAACGCGTTCAGGTAGGCGCGGAAGGCCCGGATCGGATCCTTGACCTCGTGCTCGACCAGGTACGCGGCGTTGCGCGCGACCGCGAGCTTGGCCGTGTGGTCCTCGGCCATCGCGAACAGCTGGCCCTGCACCTTGAACGCATCCTCCCAGCGCGAGGTGATGCGCGCGACGCGCAGGATCTCCTCCTGGGTGGTCGGGTTCTCGGGTGCGAGCGCGAAGCTACGCAAGTACTCGTCCATCGCTCCCGACGGATCGTCGAGGTGACGCTCGCGCACTCCGGCGCGCAGGCGCAGGAGCTCGACGCGCTCGGCGGTCTCGGGGCGGGCGCGCGCCACACGCGCGTAGACGTCGAGCAGGCCGACCCAGTCCTTGGTGCGCTCGGCCAGCCGCTCCAGGTTGGGTAGCAGCTCGCGTCCCGCGGGGTCGGCGTGCAGTGTGTCGCGCAGGATCGCGAACGCGCGCCCCGGATCGTCCAGCTTCTCCTCGCAGATGAGCGCGATCTTGAGCGCCGCGGCCAGCTGCTCGAAGGGCTCGGCGGCGCGGGCGCGCGCGCCGTCGTAGATCTGGATCAGATCCTCGTAAAGCCCGTGCTTCTCGGCGACGCGGTCGACGAGCTGCAACGACTCGGTGTCGGGGTTCTCGTTGTAGGCCCGCTTGTACCACTCGAAGGCCAGGCGTGGCTCGGCCAGCTCGTCCTCGCACAGGCGCGCGATCTCCAGGATCAGCGGCCGGCGCGCCGCGGGATCCTCGGTCAGGTCGAGCAGCTTCTCTTGCACGACGATCAGGCGCTCGAAGTTCTCGGACGCCTGGTACAGCGGCGCCAGGGCGCGCAGCGCGTCCGGGTTGTCGGGGTCGATCTCCAGCACGCGCTCGAAGGCCGCCGTCGCCTTCTTGGGGTCGCGCAATCGATCGCGCAGGATCTGGGCGACCTCGAGCGCGCGCGGAGTCCGCTGCGCCGGATCCTCGATCAGGAACAGCTGACGCTCGGCGACCTTGACCACGCGCGCCCAGTTCTGGGTCTTCTCGTAGATCGCGCGCAGCCGCTCATGCGCCTCCCAGCTGCGCGGGTTGAGCTCCGCGATCAACTGCTCGAGGGCGCGCGCCGCCTCCTCCGGGTTGCGCAGCCGCTCGTCGTAGATCTGCGCGCGCAGGAGCGCCATGTCGACCGCGCGCACCGGATCGCGGGCCAGCGGGATCTGCTTTTCGAGGATCCGCACCAGCGTCGCCCAGTCGCCCTCGCCGGTGTAGATGCGCGACAGCGCGTCCAGCGCGTCGGTGTCGGCGGGCAGGATCTCGCAGATGTTCTCCCAGCAGCGTTGCGCGCGCCGGATGTCGTGCAGCGGCCCCTCGGCCAGCGCCGCCAGGCGGCGCAGGTAGGCCGCCTGTTCCATCGGGTCGGCGACCGCGCGGTCGACTTGCATGTCCAGCACACGCGCCAGGTCGGCGTGCCGCTCGAGCGTGGTGTAGATCGCGGTCAGGGCGTCGAGCGCCTTGGCGTCGTCGGGGTCGAGCCGCGCCACCTCTTCCCAGCGCGCGGCCGCGCCCGGCAGATCGTTGAGCTTGGACTGCTGCAGCTCCGAGATCCGGCGCAGCAGCGCCAGCTTCTCGTCGGGGTTGGCGGCGTACCTGGTGTGCTGCTCCAGCACGTTCACCAGCTGGCCGGTGTCGCCCGAACGCTCGAGGATCGCCTCGAGGCGCGCGAGCGTGTCGCGGTCACCGGGCACGCTCTGCAGGATCTCGAGCGCGGCCCAGGTGGCCTGCGGCAGGTCGGTGAGCTTCTCGTCGTACAGCATCACCAGCCGCCGCAGCAGGCTCACGCGCTCCTGTTTCGCGGTGATGACCTCGATCTGCTCGCGCAGCACGCGCGCCAGCCCGGCAAAGTCGCCCTCGCGCTCGAAGATCTCGACCAGCGCGCGCAGCGCCACCGCGTCGTGCGGCTCGGCGCGCAGGATGTTGCGGTAGATCTCGACCGCCTTGGCCGGCGCGCCCAGCTTCTCGCGGTGGATCTGCGCCACCCGCCGCAGAGTCTCCGCCCGCTGGGCCGGATCCTCCTGCAATGCCGCCTCGCGCTCCAGCAGCTCCGCCATGCGGTCCCAGCTCTTGCCCTTGAGCAGGAGGCGCCGCTGCGCCTCGCGCGCGCGCGCGTAGCTGGGTGTCAGCTCCTCGATCCGGCGCCAGGCGTGCAGCGCGCGCTCGTTGTCGCCGAGGTTCTTCTCCGATACCACCGCGATCTCTTCCAGCCGGCGCACCTGCTCCTCGGTGGCGCCCCCGCGCCCGCGCGCGCGCTCGAACGAGAACTCGAGCAGGTCGGCCAGCGCGGCCCAGTCGGCCTTGTCACGGAAATGGTCGGCGTACGCGCCCAGCGCCGTGGGGTTCTCCGGATCCAGTTGCAAGATTGCGTGCAGGTAGACCGCCGACTGGTCGCGGTCGCCCAGCCGATCGCGGTACAGCGCGGCCAGCTCGGTCATGATGCGCACGCGCTCGCCGGGATCGTCGATCGCGCCCAGCTGGCGCTCGCGCAGCTCGGCCAGCTTGGCGAAGTCGTGGCTGGCCATGAACAGCTCGACCAGCCGCGCCGCCGCCGGCCCGTTGGGCGGCTCCATCGTGGTGATCTCGCCGTAGACCCGCTGCGCCTCGGCTGGGTCGTTCATCTCCCCTTCGGCCAGCTGCGCGCGTTTGTAAAGGAAGTCGATGCGCTCCGGCTCCGAGGTCGCGGCCGCGATGCGTTCGCGGTAATAGCGGTCAAGCTCCTGGTAGCGGCGGCCGTCGTAGTAGACGCGTTCGAGCAGCTCGGAGGATTCGGGATGTCCGGGCACCGCCTGCAGCGCGCGCCGCAGCGCCGCGACCGCGTTGTCGGGGTCACCCGCCTCCTGCCGGCGGCGCGCCAGCTGGAAGAAGATCGCGGCCGCCTTCTCCATACCGTCGGCGCCAATCCAGTTGGGGTTGGCGTAGATCGCCGCCAGCAGATCCAGCGCCTTCTCGTCGCGCGGCCGCAGCCGGATCACCTCGCCCAGGCGCTGCGCGGCGGCGTCCAGCTCTTCGAGCTTCTCGGCCAGCACGCGGCCGAGTCCGAGCAGCAGATCGGCGCGCCGCTTGGCGTCGGTGGTCCCCTCCAGCTCCAGCTCGTAAAGGCGCACCACCGCGCGGTAGTCGCCGAGCGCGCGATAGATCTTGCGCGCCGATTCGATCGACTTGACGTTGTCGGCGTTGAGCTTGCCCGGGCGCTGCGCGTTGCGGACGTTTCGCTCCAGCTTCGCGAAGTGGTTGACGAACAGCTGCCCCATCTCCGACTGCAGCTCGGCGATGCGCGCCGGGTCGCGGGTGCGCGCCACCGCGGCCGCTTCCATCTCGAGCATGGTCATGTAGTCGGCGGTGCGGCCTTGCTCGCGGTAGATGTCCTTGAGACGCGCCGCTGCCCGGATGTGACTCGCGTCGCGGTCGACCGCGTTGGCCAGATCCACCTCGGCCCCCTCGCCGTCGCCCAGCTGGTCGATGCGCAGCTCGGCGGCCAGATAGAAGAGCTCGGCGGCCTTGGGGCCGTCCTCGATCGCCTGTGCGCGCGCCTCGTACAGCGTGACGAGCTTGTCGTGTTTCTGGGCCTGCCGATAGGCTTTGCGAAGCGCGACGAAGGCTTCGGTGTCGGCGGGGTTTCGCTGCAGTGCTGTCTCGTACTCGCGAACAGTCGGCATCGTCAGAACCTCGTCCCAGTCGGCAGGCGTCTTCGACGCTGCGGCTCGATGACTCGGGTGCCGAAGGTAGCACTAGCCATCGCGGAATGAAAGAGGGCGCCGCCAGGGCAAAGTAACGAGATCGTTAGCGTTTGCGATCGCCGGCGGTGTACGCCTTGTGGGTAGTCTTGTGGGATTTGGGCTCACATTTTTCGCCCGCGGTCACACCGATCGGAAGGCCCTCAAACGACGCGCGGTAACCGAAATTCCCGCGGACCCGCCGAAACTGATGCCCAGATCGAACGGACAAAAGGACTACGGGCTACCGGCTACAGGCTTCAGGGGGTGCAATGGGTCCGGCTTCTCCGACGAGAGAGCGACTTTCCTGAAGCCCGAAGCCCAATGCCAGTCGAATAAGGAAAACGCCATGACGCCATGGACGCCAGGGTCCGGATCCTCAAGAGATCCGGCTTGGCGTCCTGGCGTCGTCTTGGCGTTTAACCAAACAGCATTGGCCTGAAGCCCGTAGCCCAGGAGCCCGCACGCTAGTGATAAAGGAAGACGATCTCGACCCGGTTGCTCCTGGAGCGCGCCGCAGCCATGGCCTTGGAGTCGCCGGATGGGGCGGGATCGGCGCTGACCGTCATGCGCCGCGGATCGACACCGCGCGCCGCCAGCGCGGTCGAGACCGATTGCGCGCGCGCCTGGGACATTGCCAGCAGCTCTCCGGGCTTGCCGCGCGACTCGGTGCGGCCGAGCACGTGGATCGGGTACGTTGGGTATTTGTTGATCAGGACCGCGAGCGAGTCGAGCAGCGGTTCATGGCCGGCGCCGAGCGACGTCTCCTTTTTGTTGAACAGATCCTGCACCGAGATCACCAGTCGCTGCGAATCGCCGATGCGTTCGATGCGGACCGCGACGCCGGGTATCGCGGTGGCGTCGCGCTGCAGAGCCTCGTCTCTTGCCCGGTTTTGCGTGGTCTGCTCGGCCTGCTCGTAAGCCGGCTTGGCCAGCTCGGCCGCCCGCTCGGCGTGCTGGCGCGCGACCTCGGCGCTCACCTGCGCGCCGTTGAGATCGCCCGCCTTGATCTCGGCCTCGGCCTTTTTCAACATGTCGGCGGCGGCGCTATAGGGCGCCGCGGCGTAACGGTTGGCCTCGACGGTGTCGGCGGTGCGCAGGGCCAGCTGGGCGGCGGCCAGCTTTTGCTCGGTGGCGAGTTGGAGGCTCAGCTTCTGCTTCTCCGCCTGCGCCTTTTGCTGCTCGCTGGACATCTCCTGCGACAGCCGCTCGCGGTCGGCGGCGGCCGACTTCTGCGCCGCGCCCAGCTTCTGGCGCAGGTCCAGCGCTTCCTTGGCGCTGGCCAGATCCTTGGTCACGGTGGCCAGCTCTTCCTCGGCGTCGGCCTGCTGGTTGCTGAGCAACTGGATGCGCGCCTTCATCTGGTCTTGCTCGGAGATCGCCAGCGCGGTCTTGAGCTTGATAGACGCCATCAGCGCGTCCCGACGCGATTCCTCGAGATCGTTCGACTGCCACTCCTCCCCAGCCTTGCTGGCCAGCCGATCGGCGTTGGCCACCAGATCGGGTGACTTCTTGGCGGCGTCGGCGACGCCGGCGTTCTTGCGCAAGCCCTCGTACATCTCCAGCTCGCGCGGCTTGGGCGGGGTGGCGCAGGCTCCCAGGCACAGGCCGGCCACCAGGAGGCGCAGGTTGATCCGCTGGTTGATCATGTGGTCGGCTCCTCGAGCGCTCGCTTCTTGACCTGGGTATCTTGCAGGGCCTTGCGGGTGGAGTCGATCTTCGCGCGTAGATCGCGAAGCGTGGCTTCGCGTTTTTGCACCTGGGCGCGTAGCTTGGCGGCGCTGGTCTTCTGACGGATGAGCTCGGCCTGGGACCGGCAGCGGTCCAGCACCTCGCGCACCTGATCGTATTCGTGCTTGGAGCGCAGACTCCACGCTTCGTCGAGCCAGGTGCGCAGCATGGTGATCTCCTCGGTCGTCGTGCGCGCCTCATCGAGGCGGTCGAGATCGCTCACCCCGGCTCGCTGGGTCTCGATCTGCGCCTGCAGGTCGTCCTCTTCACCGGCGGTCGCGGGCCTGCCGTAGAGCACACCCGCCAACGCTCCCGTGACCATCGTGATTCGTCCCAGCCGACTCCATCGCGTGGTCATCAACGGATATTCTCCTTGGTAACAGCCCGATTCGGTTGACAGTAGCGACGCCTTTTCACGGGGCAAGACCTTATGCCGCGGCTCGGCCAAGTTCAAGCGGCGCGGGGAGATGGGCACGAAAACCGGCGGGGCCGTGAGGGTCGAAGCGGACGCTCCGCCCCCCACGGCGCACGTCCGACGTCCGGGCGCAGGCGAACGTGCACGTGCACGATTGCCATGCACGTGCACGTTCGCCGTGCACCGTGGCAACCTGATCGGGGCCCGCTACATGCACCCCTTCTTTTTTGGATTCTTGCAACAGGCGAGGCCGGTCTGCGCCTCTTTGACCTTGTCCTTGGCGGCCTTGGTGTCTTCCTTGGACTTGGCCTTGAGGGGCTTTTCACACTCGGACTTCTCCTTGCCCTTCATGTCCTTGCAGCTCGACAGATCGGGCTTGGCGGCGGCCTTGGCCGCCTCCTTGGCGTCGTCGACTGCTTTCTGCTTCTCACTGCAGTCGGGCGCGTCTGCGGCCAGCGCGAGCGTCGAGAATCCGAGCGCGAAACCGGTGAGCAGCACCATCAATGTCCGTCTCATCATCGTTCTCCTTTGTGAAGTCAGCTTGCGGGCAAAACTCGAGGTTCGACCGCGGCGATTCTAATGGAGAGCGATGAATTGACAACGCGCGGTGAGCCCACCGGGCGCGGGGCTCACTGGCAGGCGGCGTCGATGCACATCATTCCGGCGCCGCATTCGCTGCTGATCCGGCACTGCGGGGCGACCTCGTGGGCGGTCACGCAGTAACCCATCTGGCACACGCTACCCGAGGATCCGACGCAGCAGTCGAGGTCGGACAAGCAGGGCGTGCGACAGACCGCATCCACGCAGTCGTCCACGGTGACGTGGATGCCCACGCAGTCGGCGCTGGCTCGGCACTGCGGGCTCGGGCCGGTGTCGGGTTGGCAGATGCCGCCCAGGCAGCGATCGCGACCCTGCGCCGGGCAGTCGGCGTTGGTGGCGCAGTTGGCGTGGCAGGTACCGTTGATGCACGTCTTGCCGGCGCCGCAGTCGGCGTTGAACACGCACTGGCCGCCGGAAGTCGTGGGCGTGCCGCAGAACCCACCGGTGCAGACCTGCCCGGTCCCGCAGTCGCCGGCCGATTCGCACGAGCGCTGGCATTCACCATCGACGCAGCGGCCGTCCAGGCCGCACTGGTGGTCGAACTGGCAGACGGGAGTCGGGTGGGGGTGGCAGTTACCGACGCCCGCGTCGCAGCCCGGCGTGGTGCCGCCGTCCCCGGGAGCGCCAGCCGCGCCGGCTGCGCCGCCCGCGCCGCCATCGACCGCCGGGGCCGACCCGCCGGCCCCGCCGACGCCGGGACCCGCGTCCGACGCCTGTCGGCCGCCGGTCCCGCCGGGACCCGCGTCCGACGCCTGTCGGCCGCCGGTCCCGGGCGAACCGCCGTCGAGGATCACGATCGCGCCGCCGGTGCCGCTGACGCCACCGTCCCGGGAATCGACGCCCGCGTCAATCTGCCGGCCGCCCGTGCCGCCAGAGCCGCGCGGCGGGGGTACCGGCGGCTTGGCCGCGCAGGTTCCACCCAGGCAGCTGTATCCGTTTCCGCAGTCCGAGTCATAGAAGCAGACCCGTGACTGGCTGTTGTCGTCGCACCATCCGTGCGAATCGCACCGATCCCTTTCCATACAGCCGCCGAGCGGCAGCGCGATCGCGATCGTGGCGAGTAGACCAAGCGTCTTCATTGATTGCTCCTTGTTGAAAATGGTGCCGGGCTGGGAAAATCGTGCCGGGAGGCGGGTCGAGCGAACCTTTCGCGTTGGGGGCAGCTGCGCTCGTCGCAAGCCACGCGCCAGATCTCGCGCCTGTGATCCACGCGACAACCTGGCGCGCTGACCGGCAGAAAAGTTGGGCTGCGCGCCGCGAATAGCAAGCTGCCGGGTTGCCGGACTCACGGCCGGGCCGGCGGTTGTTGCGGTGGTTTCACAGGTAGCTGTGGTGCTTTTCCCCGCCCGGCGGTTTCAGTTACACTCTGTGCCCGTGGAGACATCCATCGAGCTCTGGTACGCAGGCGTGGTGATCGGGCGGGTGACGGTCAGCGGCGAGGGCGAGATCGATGAGGGCGCGCTGTTCCTGCCCGTCCCCGATCCACTCCCCGTGGGGACCAGGTTGAACCTCAAGATCGATGGCCGAGCGGCGGAGGCGCGGGTGCTCTCGGTCTCCGAGTCGGCCGAGCCCGGCAAGGCGGGCATGAAGGTGCGCATCGGTGCCGCGACCGGCGCGCCCAGCGCGACCGGCGCGCCCGGCGCGACCGGCGCGCCCAGCGCGACCGGCGCGCCCGGCGGTCCCAGCGCGACCGGCGCGCCCAGTGCGACCGGCGCGCCCGCTGCCGAGGTGGCGCCGGAGGTGTCGGACGCCCACCCCGCCGACGGCGCGGGCGACGGCGTCCCCACCGCCGACGAGACCGCCGGGAATTCCGGCGCGGTGGGCGGTGGCGGTGGCCGCCGTCGCCGCCGCCGCCGATGATCCGACCCCCGCGCCTGCACCCGGGCGACGTGGTTCGCGTCGTGGCCCCGTCCGGTCCCGTACCGCGCGACGGCTTCGAGAAAGGTCTGCGCGTGTTGCGGGCGCGCTACGAGGTGCGGTTCGACGAGGGCTTGTTTGCCCGAGAGGGCTTCCTGGCCGGACCTGACGAGCGGCGCCTGGATGAGCTACGGGCGGCGCTGGCCGATCCCACTGCGCGCGCCGTGGTGATGGCGCGCGGGGGCTATGGGCTGCTGCGTCTGCTGCCGTTCCTGGACCCGGCCGCGCTCGCCGCCGCGCCGCGCCCGCTGGTTGGGTTCTCGGACGGTACGGCGCTGCTGGCGTTCTGCGCGCGCGCCGGCGTGGCCGCGGTTCACGGGCCGGTGGTGACCCAGCTGGGCGGCCTGCCGGCCGGCGATCAGCAGGCCTTGTTTCAGCTCCTCGAGAACCCGGCCCCGGGACTGCTGCTGAACGACCTGGATGAGTTGATCCCGGGACGGGTCCAGGGCCCGCTGCTGGGCGGCAACCTGGAGGTGTTCTCTCGATTGCTGGGCACGCCGTTCCTGCCCGATCTCGCGGGCGCGATCCTCTTCATCGAGGACTCGGGCGAGCGACCCTACCGCCTGGATCGCCTGATCACCCACCTGGATCTGGCCGGGGTCTGGGGCGCGGTCAGCGCAGTGGTGGTCGGCGACTTCGCCGGCTGCACGGAGCCGGAGGCCTTGCGCGAGAGCAGCCCGCCCGCCGACCAGGTGCTGATCGATCGCCTGGCGCGTCTGCCGATTCCGGTGGTGGTGGGCGCCCAGGTCGGCCACGGCAGCCGCAACCTGGCCCTGCCCTATGGGTGCCTGGCCGAGCTGGACACCCGGAGTGGGACGCTGGTGGCCCTGGAGGGCGCGGTCAGCTGAAACACGGGCCTCGGGCTTCAGGCTTCGGGCTTCACGCCTCGGGCTTCGGGCTTCGGGCTTCAGGCGTCGGGCTTCGGGCTCACACGCGCCCGGGGGGCGCACCACGGGAGCACGAAAATAGGTCACTTAGACCTATTTTCGCGACAGGGGTTGGAATGCGTACGCCTTTTTCCGATGACAGAATGCGTACCCTACTCCGACGAGAGAGCGCCTTTTCCTGAGCCTGAGGCCCGAAGCCCGAAGCCCGAAGCCTGAAGACCGTCTTGTCAGCTCATGATGCGGGTCGGGTCGGTCGGCTCGACGTCCTCGATCTTGCCGAAGCGTTCTTCGTAGCGGCGTACGTTGATCTCCAGGGCGCGCAGCAAGCGCTTGGTGTGGCGCGGCGAGGAGATGACGCGGGAGCGGACCCGGGCCCGCGGCTGTGCCGGCTGGAGATAAGCGAAGTCCAGCACGAACTCGTTCTCGTTGTGGTTGATCAGCACCAGGTTGCTGTACGCGCCCTGGGCCGTGCCTTCGTCGATATCGATCTGAATCTGCGGCTCGACGCCGGGCGGGGGTTTGGGCAGGTCCGACATGGGAGAGGTATACACTACCGCCGTGCCCCGAAGGGTCATCGGCATTGACCTTGGAACCCGTCGCATCGGCGTGGCGGTCACCGACGGCCTGGGGTTGACCGCGCAGCCGCACGCCACGCTGGCCCGCCACGGCGGTAAGCGCGACCTGGAGGCGATCGGCGCGGTGGTGCGGGAGTTCGACGCCGAGCGCGTGGTGCTGGGCTTGCCGCTGTCGCCAGAGGGCGAGGTGGGTCGGGCCGCGCGCAGCGCGCAAGCTTTCGCCGAGCGGCTGCGCGCCGCGCTGGCCATCCCGGTCGACCTGATCGACGAGAGCTTCAGCACTGTCGAGGCCGAGGAGGTCCTGCTGCGCGCCGACCTGTCGCGGGCCCGGCGCAAGGAAGTCGTCGATCGACTGGCGGCTGCGGTTATTCTGCAGCGATGGCTGAACCGAGATCGGGCCGGAGCTCCAGGCTGACGAGGACGTCGACCCGGCCGATGCGGCGCGCGCTGTCGGTCTTCCTGGCCAGCACCGCCCTTGCCCTGCTGGCCATCGGCTGGGTGGCGCGCACCGCCTGGCACTACGGCGACCGGGCCACCGGGCGCGCGCGCGGACCCGTCGAGATCGAGATCCCCAAGGGCGCCGCGGCCGGTGAGGTCGCCGACCGGCTGGCGGCGGCCGGCCTGCTCGAACGCCCGGCCGTGTTCCGCCTTTACGCCGGGCAACGCGGCGTGGCCGGCCGCTTCAAGGCAGGGCGCTACGTGATCAATGCCCCGGCTACACCGCGGCAGATCCTGGACACGCTGGTGCGTGGCGCCGCCGACGAGCTCATCAGCGTCACCATCCCCGAGGGTAAGAACTTGATCGAGATCGCGGCCATCCTCGACGCGGCCGGCGTGTGCGCCAAGGGCGATCTGGTCGCGCAGGCGCAAGATGCCGCCTTCGCAGCGTCGCTCGACTTGCCGGGCAACTCGCTCGAAGGCTACCTGTTCCCTGACACTTACCGGTTGCGGCCGCACACGCCGGCGGCGCGCGTCTTGATCCCGCTGGTGCGCCGCCATCGCCAGGTGTTCGAGGAGCTGCGCGCGCGCCACCCCAAGGGCGTCCTCGATCTGGAAAAGACCCTGGGCTTCGACGATGCCAAGATCGTCATCCTGGCGTCGATCGTCGAAAAAGAAACCGGCCAGGTCGGCGAGCGCCCACGCATCGCGCAGGTGTTCATCAACCGACTCAGGTTTCCCACCTTCTCACCCAAGCTGCTGCAGACCGATCCGACCATCATTTATGGATGCACGGTGGCGATACCGCGCTCCGAGGCTTGCACGCGCTGGGACGGGCGCATCCGCCGCATCCACCTCGAGGACACCGGCAATCCCTACAACACCTACACCCACGAGGGGCTGCCGCCCGGCCCGATCGCCAACCCGGGGCGGGCGGCGCTGGAGGCGGTCATGGAGCCGGACCACACGCCTTACCTTTATTTCGTCTCGAAAAATGACGGCACCCACTACTTCTCGCGCACCGTGGCCGAGCACGAGGCCGCGGTGACCCGCTACCAGCGAGGGCCCGCAAAACAGCCCTGAGCCGTATGAGTCCTCGGCCGCCGTAGCTAACAGCCCCGAGCCGCATACAAGGGGTCCGCCGGCCACTTCTCGTCGAGGAGCGGTTCGCGGATCCGCTCCCAGTAGTGCTACAATCAACCACCGGTTTCCCGGCGCGCAGCGCCGGTCACGTTCGAAGGCGCGATTTTGCTCTAAAGGAGATCACCTGATGCCGTCGCCGCCCCCCTCTTCCGATGCACCGAGCTTCCAGGGTATGGCCACCGGGACGTCCGCCGCGGCGCCATCGACTTTGATCGGCAAGGTCGCGTCGCTGCAAAATCTCAAGGAGTACGCCGAACTCAACTGGTCGGGCTCGTTCGAGGACTACCTGACGCTGGTTCGCAAGAACCCCGCGGTGACCCGTAGCGCCTTTCAGCGTGTCTACGACATGATCCTCTCTTACGGACAGGAAGAGTACATCGACAATAAGAAGCGCCTGTCGCGTTTCAACTTCTTCAAGGACGAGCACCATGGCGGACGCGACGCCATCTACGGCCTCGACATCCCGCTCATGCGCCTGGTCAGCGTGCTGCAGAGCGCGGCCCAGCGCTACGGCACCGAGCGACGGGTGATCCTGTTGCACGGCCCGGTCGGCAGCTCGAAGTCGACCATCGCTCGCCTCATCAAGCGCGGCCTCGAGGAGTACTCGCGCACGCCCGAGGGCGCGCTTTATACCTTCGACTGGATTTTGCCCGAAGGGCTGCACCAGGTCGCGGGCGGCTCGGCGCTGTTCAGGTGCCCGATGCACGAGGAGCCACTGCGGCTGTTTCCGGTCGAATGGCGCGACAAGGCGCTGGTCGAGCTGGGCATCAACGTCGCCGGCAAGACCCAGGTCCACATCGAGGGCGACCTGGACCCGGCGTGCCGCCTCATCTTCCGCGAGCTCATGGTGCACTACAAGGGCAACTGGGCCGAGGTGGTGAAGAACATCAAGGTGCGGCGTCTGATCCTCTCGGAGCAGGACCGCGTCGGCATCGGAACCTTCCAGCCCAAGGACGAGAAGAATCAGGACTCGACCGAGCTGACCGGCGACATCAACTACCGCAAGATCGCCGAGTTCGGGTCGGACAGCGATCCGCGCGCGTTCAACTTCGACGGCGAGTTCAACATCGCCAACCGCGGCGTGATCGAGTTCATCGAGGTCCTGAAGCTGGACGTCGCCTTCCTCTACGACCTGCTGGGTGCGTCACAAGAGCACAAGATCAAGCCCAAGAAGTTCGCGCAGACCGACATCGACGAGGTCATCCTCGGCCACACCAACGAGGCCGAGTACAAGAAGCTGCTGTCCAACGAGTTCATGGAGGCGCTGCGCGACCGGACGGTGAAGATCGACATCCCCTACATCACGCGGGTGTCGGAGGAGCAGCGCATCTACGCCAAGGACTACAACGCGGCCAAGATCCGCGGCAAGCACATCGCCCCGCACACGCTGGAGACGGCGGCCATGTGGGCGGTGCTGACCCGGCTCGAGGACCCCAAGAAGCATCAGCTGACCCTGGTGCAGAAGATGAAGCTCTACGACGGCAAGACCCTGCCCGGCTTCACCCAGGACAACATCAAAGAGCTACGCAAGGAGGCGACGCGCGAGGGTATGGATGGCATCTCGCCGCGCTACATCCAGGACAAGGTCTCGAACGCCCTGGTCAGCGACAAGGGCGAGGGCTGCGTCAACCCCTTCATGGTCATGAACGAGCTCGAGTCGGGGCTGCGCAACCACTCGCTGATCACCAACGACGAA
>DASRQZ010000113.1:0-20953 GCA_035696125.1 Polyangia bacterium | reverse complement strand
GGCTTCCTCGACGGTGATCACGCCTTCCTTGCCGACCTTCTCCATGGCCTCGGCCAGGATGTCGCCGATGACGCTCTCGCCGTTGGCGCTGATGGTGCCGACCTGGGCGATCTCGGTCTTGCCCTTGGTGGGCTTGGACTGCTCCTTGAGGTTGTCGACGATCTTTGCGACCGCGGCGTCGATGCCGCGCTTGATGTCCATCGGGTTGTGGCCGGCGGCGACCAGCTTGCTGCCCTCGGCGTAGATCGCCTGCGCGAGCACGGTCGCGGTGGTGGTGCCGTCGCCGGCGATGTCGGAGGTCTTCGACGCGACCTCCTTCACCATCTGCGCGCCCATGTTGGCCAGCTTGTCCTCGAGCTCGATCTCCTTGGCGACGGTGACGCCGTCCTTGGTCACCGTGGGAGAGCCCCACGACTTCTCGATGATGACGTTACGACCACGCGGCCCCAGGGTCACCTTGACCGTGTTGGCGAGGATGTTGAGGCCCTGCGCGATGCTCTGCCGCGCCTGCTGCGAAAAAACGATCTCTTTGGCTGCCATGACGAGTTGTTCCCTTTGTGAGTGGTGTGTGTGACTTTCAAAAAACGTCGACGCGCGACGCGCGCGCTATTTCGATCGCTGGATTCCCTATTCGATGACGGCGAGAACGTCGTCCTCGCGCAGGATGAGGTGCTCGGTGCCGTCGATCTTGATGTCGCTGCCCGAGTACTTCGAAAAGAGGATCTTGTCGCCAGCCTTCACCTCCAGCTTGCGCAGTGAGCCGTCCTCCTGGACCTTGCCGTTGCCGACGGCGACAACCAGCGCCTCGAGGGGCTTCTCCTTTGCGCTGTCGGGGATGTAGAGCCCGCCGGCGGTCTTGCTCTGCTCTTCCAAACGCTTCACCAAAATACGGTCATAGAGCGGTCTGATCTTCATGGGTGTTCCTCCTGGCTTCGATGCGTGCGTGAGTCTCACGCAGCTGGTGGGGCCGGCGCCGCTAGGCGGCGCTGGCCTCGGTCTTCTTGGCTTTGGTGGTGGTCGTGGTGGTCGAGGTCGAAGCGGCCTTCGCCTCTTTGGAGGACGAGTCCTTGCTCGCCCCCTGATCCTTGGCGCCGTTGGGCTTGGGCCCCGCGTACAGGTCCGAATACCAACCGCCGCCCTTGAGATGGAAGGAGGTCTGGCTGATCAGCTTCTCGACCTTCTTGGCCTTGCACTTGGGGCAGGTGCGGACCGGTTTGTCGGACATCTTTTGCCACTCCTCGAACTGGTGGCCACAAGCGGAGCAGGCGTATTCGTAGATGGGCATTGCGCGTCCTGGATTTGAGTCCGGCGCTAGCTTAAGCGCCGAACGTGGCCTGTCAAGCGATGCCCGAGAGTGCTAAATATCAGGGTATTACCTTGCAAATCCAACTAGTTGGACGTGCAGAAACACGCCGACCCGAGAAAAAAATTCCGCTCGCCACAGAAGACTTTGCCTTTTCTGCGCGCCGTGACATTTAAGGGGCCTTCTGAAACCCCAGTCACAGCCATGAGAGGAGACCCCATGAAATCAATCGCGACAGGATTCATCGCCCTGACGGTCGCGGCCTACGCCGCACCATCGCTGGCGAGCGTCTGGGAGATCGACCCGACGCACTCGTCGGCGGGATTTTCCATCAAGCACATGATGGTGTCGACGGTGAAGGGTCAGTTCGCCAAGGTGTCGGGAACGATCAACCTCGACGACAAGAACCCGACCAAGAGCACCGTCGAGGTGACCATCGATCCGAGCACGATCGATACCCACGAGCCCAAGCGAGACGGCCACCTCAAGTCTCCGGACTTCTTCGACGTCGCCAAGTACCCGACCATCAACTTCAAATCGACCAAGATCGACAAGGCGGGCAAGGGCAAGTTCAAGGTCACCGGTGACCTGACCATGCACGGCGTGACCAAGCCGGTGACCCTGGCAGTCGAGGGGCCGGCGCCGGCGGTCAAGAACATGATGGGCGGCATGAGCAGCGGTGTCACCGCCACCGGCAAGATCAACCGCAAGGACTGGGGCCTGACCTGGAACAAGCCGCTCGAGGCCGCCGGGGGCGTGCTGGTTGGCGACGAGGTCGGGCTGGACATCAACCTCGAGCTGGTGCAAAAGCCCGAAGCACCCACGACCGCGGCGGCGCCGGCCGCGGCGGCAACGGCGCCGGGCAAGAAGTAGCGCAACAAGCAGTAGCGCGCGATCACCCGGAGAGCACCGCCGGGCGCCGCGCGCCCTCGCGGTCTTTCAGAGCACCCGCCGCAAGCGGGCGATGAGGTCGTCGATGCGGTCGCCGCGCAGCTTGGCGGCGACCCGGCCGACGCACAGGCGCGCCGACACCGGAAAGATGGTCTCCACCTCGCGCAGGTGGTGCTGGCGCAACGTCTCCCCCGACGAGACCAGGTCGACGATGCGGTCGGCCAGCCCGACCAGCGGCGCGATCTCGATCGATCCGTAGAGCTTGATGATCTCCGCGACGGTGCCGCGCGCCTGCAGGTGGCGACGGGTGATCTCGGGGAACTTGGTCGCGTAGCGCAGGTGGACCTGCGCCGACTCGTCGACCGGCCGCCCCGCCGGCTCGGCCACCACCATGCGGCAGCGCCCGATACCGAGGTCAAGCGGTTCATACAGGTCGCGGTCCTGCTCCTCCAGCACGTCTCGGCCGGCGATGCCCAGGTCGGCGGCGCCGTGCTCGACATAGGCTGGCACGTCGGTGTCGCGCACGATCAGCACGCGCAGGCCCAGCTCCTCGATCGGGATGATGAGCCGGCGGCCAGCGCGTGCCTTGTCGGCGGCACCCAGGTCCAGGCCGGCGCGCTTGAACAGCGGCAGCGCCTCGTCGAGGATGCGCCCGCGCGGCAACGCCAGGGTCAGCGTGGCCGACGAGCCGTTGCCACCCGTGGTCTCGCGCTCGCGCTCGGTCTTGCTGTTGGTCTTGGCTCGGGTCACGTGGTTCCGTTCCGTCTCGGTGCGGGCGCCGCTCTACAGCGTTCCCTTGGCGCGCCGCACGTCGGCGCCCAGCGCGCGCAGCTTCTTGTCCAGGCGATCATAGCCGCGATCCAGGTGGTAGATGCGCAGGATCTCGGTGGTGCCCTCGGCGATCAGGCCGGCCAGCACCAGCGACGCCGACGCGCGCAGATCGGTCGCCATCACCGTGGCGCCGGTCAGCTTGGTCGGGCCGCGCACGATCGCCGTACGCCCTTCGACCACGATATCGGCGCCCATGCGCTGCAGCTCCGGCACGTGCATGTAGCGATTCTCGAAGATGGTCTCGGACAGCACCGACTGGCCGCGCGCCCGGGTCATCAGCACCATGAACTGCGCCTGCATGTCGGTGGGAAAACCCGGGAAAGGCTGGGTCGAGATGTCGGCCGGCTTGAGATCGGCCTTCCCGCGCACGCGGATGCCGTCGCTCTCCGCCGTGACCTCGACACCGCTGGCGCGCAGCTTGGCCAGCACGGCGTCGAGGTGCTCGGGCAGGCAGTCGCGCACCAGCACGTCGCCGCGCGTGATCGCCGCCGCGACCAGCAGCGTCCCGGCCTCGATGCGGTCGGGGATGATGGCGTGTTCGACCGGTTGCAGCTCGTCGACGCCCTCGATTGTGATGAGCGGCGTGCCCCCGCCATGGACGCGGGCGCCCATCTTGTTGAGCACGCGCGCCAGCTCCTCGACCTCCGGCTCGCGCGCGGCATTTTCCAGCGTGGTGCGGCCCTTGGCCAGCGCCGCCGCCATCATCAAGTTCTCGGTGCCGGTCACGGTCACCAGATCGAACACGATGGTCGCGCCGCGCAGGCGCCGCGCGCGCGCGCTGACGTAGCCGTGCTCCAGCTCGATGCGCGCGCCCATGGCGGCCAGGCCTTTGAGGTGCTGGTCGATGGGACGCGCGCCGATCGCGCACCCGCCGGGCAGCGACACCCGCGCGCGGCCGTGACGCGCGCACAGCGGCCCCAGCACCAGCACCGACGCGCGCATGGTCTTGACCAGCTCATAAGGCGCCTCGAGCTCGGTGATGTGCGTCGTGTCGACGGTCATCGTGCCGGCGGGCTTGTCGACCACCTCGGCGCCCAGGCGCCCGAGCAGGCGGCCCATGGTGCGCACGTCGCCCAGCGCGGGGACGTTGCGGTAGATCGACTTGCCCTCGGCCAGCAACGACGACGCCAGGATCGGCAGCGCGGCGTTCTTGGCGCCCGACACGCGCACCTCCCCCCGCAGCCGGGCGCCGCCGCGGATGACGATCTTCTGCACGTTCGCGGACGCGGGCGGCCGGCGCGGAGGCGCTAGGCTGCGGCGCCCTCGGCCGGCTTGGCCTTGCCGCTGTGCTCTTCACAGAGGCCGCCGAGCGCGCGCGGCTTGCGGCACCCTTCCTTCGAACAGATCTTGTAACGGTGGTGCTTACCGACCTCACCGCGGCGCCAGGCGATGAAGTGCTTGCGGCAGTAGCCCTTGGCGCGCACCGGTTGCTTGCACTTCTCGGCGCTGCACTTCGGGCCGTCGTTCGCGGGAGCCGTCTTGTTCTCGGCTTTGGCAGCCGCCGCGGGTTTCGCTGTCGCCTTCTCTTTTTCGGCCATTGCGGGCCAGAGAATAGGCGGTCGGCCGGTGGTGTCAACTAGCAGCCCGTGGCGAAAGTCGGACCGAGCCGAAATGGGCGTAGCCGGCCCGGCTGCAAGGCGCGAGGAGGGCGAATACTCCGCGTATTTAACCGACGAGCAACGCAGCAGACGGGCCGGCTCCGCCTGTTTCGGCGACGGGAGACTTTTGCCACGGGCTGCTGGATGTGGAACCAGCGGGGGCGCGCGCGTTACTCGTTGGGACGGCCCGGGCGGCAGTGGTAGAAACCGGCCCCATGAGGATCGAGCTGGCCGACCGCATCCGTGAATTGCCCCCTTACTTGTTCGCCAAGATCGACGCGCTCAAGAACGAGGAGCGCAAGAAGGGGCGTGACCTCATCGACCTCGGCATCGGTGACCCTGACCTGCCGACGCCGGCGCACATCGTCGAGGCGCTGGCCGCCGCCGGACGTGACCCGCGCACGCACCGCTATCCCTCGTACGTCGGCATGGAAGACTTCCGGCGCGCCGCCGCCGGCTTCATGCAGACCCGCTTTGGGCTGACGCTGGATCCGCTGCGTGAGGTGATCTGCGTGATCGGCTCCAAGGAAGCGATCGCCCACTTCCCCTTCGCCTTCGTCAATCCCGGCGACGTGGTTCTGTGTCCCGACCCGGGTTACCCGGTCTACGCGACGCTGACCCGCTTTGCGGGGGGCGAGCCCTACTTCTTGCCGCTGCGCCGGAGCAACGGCTTTTTGCCCGACCTCGACGCCGTGCCTGCCGACGTGGCGCGGCGCGCGAAGGTGCTGTGGATCAACTATCCCAACAACCCGACGGCGGCGCTGGCCGCGCCCGGCTTTTACGACCAGGTCGTCGCCTTCGCGCGCCAGCACGACGTGATCGTCGCCAGCGACCTGGCCTACAGCGAGATGTATTACGAGTCGCCGCCGCCGTCGTTCCTGCAGACGCCCGGCGCGATGGAGGTCGGCATCGAGTTCCATTCGCTGTCCAAGACCTACAACATGACCGGCTGGCGCGTCGGGTGGGCCTGCGGCAATCCTGCGCTGGTCGCCGGCCTCGGTCAGGTGAAGACCAACGTCGACTCGGGCTGCTTCGACGCCGTCCAGCGCGCGGCCATCACCGCGCTGACCGGGGACCAGGGCTGCGTGGCCCAGCAGCGCGAGATCTACCGCGCGCGACGCGACGTGCTGTGCGGCGGGCTGGCAGCGGCTGGCTTCGACGTGCTGACGCCCAAGGCCAGCTTCTACGCGCTCATCGCCAACCCGCGCGGGCTGACCTCGCTCGAATTCACGGCGCGCCTGCTGATCGAGGCCGGCGTCGTCGCCACGCCGGCCACCGGTTTTGGCGCCGCCGGCGAGGGCTTCGTTCGACTCACGGTGTGCGCCGACAAGGAGCGCCTGCGCGAGGCGGTGGAGCGCCTGAAAGCCTTGACCCTCTAGCGAAAGCGCGCCGGGGATTGCCGGCGGGCTTGGCAAAGGGCGGCACGCAATCGTAGATTGCACCCATGCCGGCGCTGCGGACGGTGCATATCGTCGATGCCGTGCGGACCCCGATCGGCCGTTACGGCGGGGCGCTGGCCGCGGTGCGTCCCGACGATCTGGGCGCGATCGTCATCCGCGAGATCGTGCGCCGCACCGGCGTCGATCCCGGGGCGATCGACGATGTCATCTTCGGCTGCGCCAACCAGTCCGGCGAGGACAACCGCAACGTCGCGCGCATGAGCGCGCTGCTGGCCGGCCTGCCGCCGTCGGTGCCCGGCGCCACGGTCAACAGGCTGTGTGGCTCGGGGCTGAACGCGATCAATGATGGTGCGCGCGCCATCGCCGTCGGCGACGCCGATCTGTTGATCGCGGGCGGCGTCGAGTCGATGTCGCGCGCGCCGCTGGTCATGGCCAAGCCGCGCGAGGCGTTCCCGCGCGGCGACGTCACCATGGCCGACACCACGCTGGGCTGGCGTTTCGTCAACCCGCGGATGGAGGCGCTTTACGGCACCCACCCGCTGGGCGAGACCGCCGAGCTGGTGGCCGAGAAGTACCAGGTCACGCGCGAGGCGCAGGACGGCTTCGCGCTCGACAGCCAGCGGCGCTGGGCCGCGGCCCAGGCCGCCGGTCGCTTCGCCGATGAGCTGTGCGTGGTCGAGCTGGGCCCGGCCAAGGCCGGCGGCATGCGGGGCACAGGCGCCGATGGGGCGCCGCGCCGCTTCGAGGTCGATGAGCACCCCCGCCCGGAGACCAGCGCGGCGGCCCTGGCGGCGCTGCGACCCGCCTTCCGCAAGGAGCGGGGCACGGTCACCGCGGGCAACTCCTCGGGCATCAACGACGGCGCCGCGGCGCTGCTGCTGGCCTCGGACAGCGGCCTCGCGCGGCTGGCGGGGCGCGCAGCGCTGGCGCGCATCATCGCCAGCGCGGTCGCGGGCGTCGAGCCGCGCTACATGGGCGTGGGTCCGATCCCGGCGACGCGCAAGGCGCTGGCGCGCGCCGGCATCGCGGTTTCGGCGATCGATCTGGTCGAGCTCAACGAGGCGTTCGCGGCGCAGGCATTGCCGTGCATCAGCGAGCTCGGTCTCGATCCCGCGGCGGTCAACGTCAACGGCGGCGCGATCGCGATCGGGCATCCGCTGGGCTGCTCGGGCGCGCGCCTCATGACCACGCTGGCCCACGAGCTGCGCCGCCGCGGCGGTCGCTATGGTCTGGCCACCATGTGCATCGGCGTCGGTCAGGGCATCTCCACCATCATCGAGCGAGGATGAATTGATCGAAGGAGACCCGCTGGACCCCACCCCGGATCCCCCCGCCTCCGGCGCCGCGACCGAGAACACCACGCCGCCGACCGCGGACGACAAGAACGCCGACAGGACCGACGAGATCCTGGGCATGGCCGCGCACGAGATCAAGAACGCGCTCGGTCCGCTGGCGATGACCCTGCAGCTGTGCGAACGGCGCGCGATCTCGGGCCAGGACATCGGGCTCGACGATCTGCGCTTCGCCCGCGCGCAGGTACACCGCATCGGCGAGATGGCCAACGAGCTGCTGGACGCCTCGCGCATCGACAGCGGACAGCTGCCGCTGCGCCTGGCGCCCGTCGACCTGTGTGCGCTGGTGCAGAACACCGTCGACACGTTCCGGCGTGCCAGCCGGCGTCGCGTGGTGTGCGACGTGCCGCCGGTGCCGCTGGTGCACATCGCCGACGCCGAACGGCTGGGCTCCGTGCTGGTGAACTATCTCGACAACGCTGCCAAGTACGCGCCCGAACATTCCTCGATCGAGGTACGGATGAGCCACGCGGCCGACCGCGTGCGCATCGCGGTCACCGACCACGGCCCGGGCGTGCGGCCCGAGGAACGCGAGCGCCTGTTCGAGCGCTATTACCGCGCGCCCGAGACCGCCGGCAGCATCGGTGGCCTCGGCCTGGGGCTGTACATCTGCCGCGCGATCGCGGAACGTCACGGCGGCGCCGCCGGCGTCGACAGTCAGCCCGGCAAGGGCGCCACCTTCTGGCTCGACCTGCACCTCGGCCAGAGCTGAGACGCCGCGTCCCGGCCAATGCAGTTCGGTTAAGTGGTCCTCCCTCGGGCCTCGGGCCTCGGGCCTCAGGCCTCCGGCCTCAGGGGTCAGACTTCGGATTTCGGACTTCGGACTTCGGGGGCGTCGGACCTGGACTGCGGGGGAAACTCTTGCGACGCCACGGCCGGTGCGCCTCGGATTCGCCACCGAAACCGATGGCGGGCGACTGCAAGCCGGCCACAGCCGTGTGAGTCAGGGCTCTGCAGGCACTCGTAACTTCTCTCAACTTACCCGAGGCCCGAAGCCCGAGGCCCGAGGGCCCTTAACCGAACGGCATTGGCCTCCCGGCCAGTGGCGGCGCCCGTATTCGGAAGTTGCTCGAATCGGCGACGGCCGTTATTCTCGTTTCCGATTTTCTTCCGACGGAGAACCAGATTTGGCGCGCGACCCCAAGATCACCCCCATCACCCGGCACGAGCCGCGAACGTTCTACGCGACGCGGGTGACCCGCACGCAGGCGGGGGAGTCCTGGGATCTCTGGTCGGTCGAAGACGGGCGCCGAGTCGGCTTTCTGTCCGTCGTGGATGATGGCCACGTGGTCTACGCGCTGGCCACGGTCAAGCGCGGCACCTCGCACGAAGAGGTCGCCGATCTGGTCGAGGGGTTCTTCACCCCGTCGTCGACCGACGCCCACAACCGCGAGATCATCATCTCCGATTACGACGAGGAGCCGGAGATGCTCGAATCGGATATCCGGCAGGCGTAGCGTCGATCGCAGCCCGACCGTGATCCCGCCGGCGTCGGACTCGCCGTGATGGTGCGTGATGGTGCGTGATGGTGCGTGATGGTCGACGATCTCTCCGGTCCTTGATGGCTTATTCTGAGCGGATGTCAGTTGGCGCTACGACGGGTGCTGCCTTTCGTGGCTTCATTGCCTTCGACGAGGCGGCGGCCGAGACCTTCTTCGGACGCGAGGCCGAGGCCGCGCGCCTTTCGCAGCTGGCGCTGGCGGAGGCCACCCGCGTGGTCGCCCTCGCCGGTGAGTCGGGCGTGGGCAAGACCTCGCTTCTGCGCGCGGCGCTGATACCGTCGATCCAGAAGCGAGGTGGACAGGCGATCTATCTCGGCGCTTATGACGACCTCGAAGCCGAGGTGTTGGGCGCGACGGGCCGACTGGGCGTCGAGCCGCCGATCGCGGGCGCCGACGGCCCGGAGAAGGCATCCGACTACCTGACGCGCCTGGTGCACCAGGCGCGCGGCGGGACCGTGCTGGTGCTCGATCACCTCGAGCAGGTGCTGGCCGCCGACAAGGGCAAGGCGGCGGCCGTCGCGCAGCTGATGGCCCGGGTCGCCGAAGCGGGCGGCGCGCGGCTGCGGCTGGTGCTGTCCGTCGACGCGACCGTGGCGGCGCGTCTGGCGGACCTGCGCGAGGCCGCTGGATTGGGCGCCGCGGTCGCGACCTCGATGATCCTGGAGCGTCTGTCACCGGAGCAGGCCGCGCAGATCCTGGAACGGACCGCCCTGCAGACCGGCACCTTCTTCGAGGCGGGGCTGTCGACGGAGGTCGCCGCTGGTCTGTGCGCCGGGGGCTCTTGCCTGCCGCTTGATCTCCAGCTGGTGGCGCGGGCGATCGTCGAGCTACGCTTGACGTCGCTGCGCAAGTACCAGCGCAGCGGCGGCGCGGCCATGCTGCCTGTCGCGCTGCTGCAGCATCTGTGCGAACGCGCCGGCGGGCGGCCCGCGCGTCGTGTTCTGCTCGACATGGCCCAGGCCGGGGAGGCGCCGATCGAGGTCGTCGCCGCGCGCACCGGCCTCGACCGCGAGCGGCTGGGCACGACGGCCAGCCAGCTGCGCGCCCACGGGCTCTTGCGCACGCGCGCCACCGCCGGAGGCGAGCGCTGGGCGCTCGCCCACCCCGCGCTGGCCCCGCACGTGGCCGAGTTCGGGCTCGCGGATCGCGCCGACGCGGCGGCCGCGCGACGCAGCCTGCACCGTCGGGTCACACAGGGCCAGCGGCTCAACGTGCTGGAGCTGTATGCGGTGAAGCGGCACCTCGCGGCCGGGCTGTCGGCCGACGATCGCGCGCTGGTGGCGCGCAGCCTGCGGCGCACCGTGCTGCAGGTCGGCCTCGCCGTCGCGCTGGCGCTGGGCATCTTCGTTTTCACGTTCCTCGGCTTGCGGCGCGCGTACACGCTCGGCTTCGAACCGACGGGGGGCGGCGCGGCGGCGCGGGTGGTGGTGCGCCTCGGACGATCCAACCCGTCGTGGCTGTTCCGGATGCTGCCGACCCGCCCGCGGCTGGGGTCGGTGATCGCCGACACCGGCTTTTCGGCGGCCAGCCTGGCGTCGGAGACCGCGGACCGGATCGCCTCGGGCAAGGCCACCGGCACGCTGGACCGTGGTCCCGCCGCCGGCCCGACCGCCGCCGCCGGCGGGGCCGGTGATCGCAGAGCCGCCGGCTCGGGCGGGCGCGCGGTGCCGGCCTGGTTGCGCGAGGTGCTGAACGGACTGCGGCCGGTCCCGCGCGGCGTGGCCAAGTCCCTGCTCGGCGATCCGGACGGCGTCACCTCGCTCAAGCACGCCTTCAGCGACCCGCTGGCGCGCCGAGAGACGCTGGAGGCGCTGGCGGTGATCGGACGCGGGCACGCGGGCGAGGACGAGATCCTGGCCGCCGCGCTGGCCGACAGCGCGCCCGAGATCCGCCGCCGGGGCGTCGAGGTCGCGGCGGCGATCGATCGCGCGCAGGGTGGCGGCTCACACGGGGCGACTCTGCGCAACGCGCTGGCCGACAAGTCGCTCGACGTGCGCGCCGCCGTGCTGCACGAGACCACTACCTTGCCGCCGGCCGAGGCAGCCGGCATCCTGACCGTCGCGTTGCGCGACCCGGACCCCGCCTTCCGCCGCACCGCCGAGCAAGCCGCCGAAGCGCTGGCCGAGCGCGCGCCCGCCATCGCTGCCGAGGCGGTGCAGCAGGTGGTGCTGAGCTCGGACGGCGGCGTGCGCCGGTCGGGGCTGGCGCTGCTCGAGCGCATCGCGACCAGCGCGCCGGCCGAGTCCGCGGGCGCGCTGGCGCGCCTGGTGTCGAGCGAACAGGCGCCCGAGGAGGCGCGCGTGTCGGCGCTGCTGATGCTGCGCAAGGCCGGCGCGCCGGCGACCGCGCTGCGCGCCATCCTGGACAAGGCGGTGCGCCCCGAGGCTTCGCCGCGGCTGCGCGCGGCGGCGCTGCCGCTCTACGTGCGGCTCATCGACCCGGCGCAGGCCGAGGAGATCGCGCGCTCCGAGATGAAGGGCGCGCCCGCGGCGCGCGCGGCCAGCGCCGCGGTCTGGGGCACGGTCGCCATCAGCCGGCCCGAGGTAGCGGCCGGACCGCTCAAGGGCTTCCTCTACGATCCGGCCCCCGAGGTGCGCATCGAGGCGGCGCGATCCTTCGCTTATCTGAAGCGGGACGGCATCGCGCTGGCCGGCAAGGCGATCAACGATCCCAGCGCCGAGGTCGAACGGGCCGCGATCGAATCGGTGGTCGCGTTGGCCCCGGTGAGCCCGTATCAAGTGGCCGATATGCTGGCCCACGCCATCAAGACCGTGCGGCCCGCGGTCCGGCGCGCGCTGATCGAGGCGCTGGGGCGCATCGGCGAGACCCGACCTGCCGCGGTCTTGCCGCCGCTGGCGCGCACGCTCAAAGATCCCGACTCCGGGACGCGCGCGGCGGCGGCGGCGGGGTTCTGCGGCATCAGCAAGCGGAACGCGGCCGCCGCCTCGCCTTACCTTCGCATCGCGGCGCGCGACGACCATCACGAGGTGCGCGCGGCGGCGGCCTCCTGCCTCGGCAACCTGGCCGAGGGCGACCCCAAGGGCGCGGCCAAGATCGCGGCCGAGCTGGCCGGCGCCGTCGAGGCCACGGTACGCACCGCCGCGGCCGAGTCGCTGGGCCGCCTGGGCGCCAACGCGCGCGACATCGCGCTGCCGGCGTTGCTGAAGCTGGTCGCCGATCCCGACCGCGCGGTGCGCATCGCCGCCGAGCGCGCGTTCGCCGGCGCGGCGGCGGCGCGGGCTCCCGGCCGCGCGGGGGTGGTCGGGTTCGCCGAGTCGCGCCGCGGCGGCGAGGCCGAACGCGCGCTCAACGCCGCGCTCATGCAAGGCGACGCCGCCGAACGGCGGGTGATCGTCTCGGTCGCGGCGGAGGTCGGCTTGCCGCCCGTGCTGCGCCAGGCGACCGCCGATGGCGACGAGACCGTGCGCCTGGACGCGGTCCGCGCCGCGGGCGCGCTGCAGCCGCCGTCGCTCGACATCGTGCGCGGCGCGGTCGACGACCGCTCGAACGCTGTGCGCGCCGAGGCGACCCGCATCCTGTCCAGCGTGTCGGGCGCCGGCGCGCGCGAGGTGCTGCCGATCTTCGAGTCGATGCTGCGCGGCGGAGACAAGAGCGCGCGCGAGGCGGCGGTGATCGGCGTCGGCAACCTGCCGGGCGCGGGCGAGGCTGGCGCGCGCTTGCTGGGCGAGGCGCTGGCCCAGCGCAGCGAGGCGCTGCGCACGGCAGCCGCGCGCGCCCTCGGCCGTCTGGCCGAGCGCGAACCCGACGTCGCGCTCGCCTACCTGGACCGCGCCGTTCGCGATTCGTCGTACGACGTGCGCAACGCCGCGATTCCGGGCCTGGCCCTGGCCTGGTCACGCAGGCGATCCGCCGTCGAGCTCGCCGAGGCGCTGGCGACAGCCGAAGCCGACAGCCCGCGCCGCTTCGTCGCGCTGGAAGCGCTGGTCATGAAGGCCCAGCAAGCCGCCCCCGCGGAAAAGACCATCGCGCGGCAGGCACTGGATCAGATCGCGCGAGGCGGCGCGCCGCTGGCGCGGCTGGCGGCGCAGATCGGGAGGAGCTTCATCGCGGAGAAGCCCGCGGCCATGCACACGTTCATCGAGCGGCTGCTGGGCAGTTAGGGCTGGGGCTGGGCGTTGGCTCTCGCAAGGCCCGCGCCCGTCCCCCGGAGGCGGCGGACGGCACAGCCAACGACCCTCCGCGGTCGAGATCAGTCGGCGCTGCGCAGGTCGCCCTGCCAGAGCGACTGCGCTTCGTCGTCGCACAGCCACAGGAACATCGCGCGGATCTCCACGTGCTCGTCCGCCATCACGTCGGTCAGCGCGAGCGGCATCTCGTCGATGTCGATGCCCTCCCAGGTGAAGCCGGGCACGCCCTTGCACATGGCCACCAGGCCGCCGGAGGTCAGCTTGTCGCGGCAGCGCCAGGCGCGCTCGATCGACATCCCGGCGGCCAGTCCAAAGGTCGCCGGTGGCGACAGGGTCTCGGGCAGCGCCACCCGGTCGAGGCCGCAGCTCCAGCACATCCAGGTCAGCGCCGCCCAGTCCCGGCGGGCCAGACGGAGCAAGCCGGGAATGCTGTCGACGCCGGTCGCGGGGCGTTCGTCGATCGCGATGGTCTCGACCTCGGGGGCCACCTCGCCGTCGCCGCTGCCGGCGCCGTCACCCTCGTCGGGTTGAAAGCTCTGCTCGAAGGTCCGGGTCTCCAGCTCGACGGGGCCGTCGGGCAACAGCCGGCTCAGATCCGGGGGCAGCCAGGACGCCTCGATGACTCCGGGCAGCGCGCCGGGCTGATTGCTCTCGAGCTGTCGTCGCAGCGCCGCGCGCAGCAGGCCGAGGCGGGTGGCCAGCTTGGCGATCGCCGCGCGGATCGCCGGCAGCGGTTGCGCCGGCGCCTCGGGAAACTCCTGGAACAGGGTGCTGACCGCCGTGCGGGCCGGCCAGAAGTCGAAGGTCGGAAAGATGATGCGCAGATAGACCAGCAGGTGGGTGCGCTGCTCGGCCCACGCGTCGGGCAGCCGGCGCGCGTCGCTCTCCGCCGCCGCGGGCGCGCCCAGGTGGACGTTCACCAGCGCGCGCGTGACCAGGCAACCGGGGTGGTCGGGGGCCAGCAGCAGCGCCGCGTCGACCAGCTGCTTGGCGGCGGGATAGCCGCTATTGAGCGACGAAGCCAGCGCGCGCAGCAGCGCCACCGGATCGCCACCTTGCACCAGAGCGTCGACCAGCGGCGCCAGCTGGTCCCCGGCGCGCGCGACCGCGGCAGCCGCCAGCTCCTGGCCGGCCGCCACGGCGCGCGGCCAGGTGACCGCGCCCAGCAGCTGGCGCAGGGGCGCGGCGTCGCCGGTGAGCGCGGCGGCGCGAGCGCACGCGACGATCGCCTCGCCCGGCCGGCGCTCGGCGCGCAGCGCCCGCGATCGTTCGCCGAGCTCGCGCGCGGCCTCGGCCAGCGAGCCGCCGGCCGGCGCCAGCGCGGGCGAACCCGCCAGCACGTCTTCACCGGCGGCCACGCCGAGATCCCGTTCGGCGATCACCTCGCCGGCCAGGTCGCGCAGCCGCCATTGCCCGACCGCGCGATCATCTTCGAACTGACCCTCCTCGACGGCGGCGCGCGTGTCCTGGTAGCTCTCGGCCACGACGCTGGCGATCCGTTGCGTGCCGTGACGGGCGCCGTTGCGGAAGTGACCCTCGTACAACAGCCGCCCGTCGGCCTGGTCGTAGCGCCGCCATACGCCGTGATGCGCGCTGTCGAGCAACTCCTCTTCCTCGACCAGCACGCCGCCGGCCGCCCAACGCTTCCAGCACACCCGCTGTCCGGCGCTGACGTCGTAGCTGCCAACCACCCAGCGCGCCCCCTGCTCGTCGTACCGCGCCTCGCGCGGGACCGACGCGGGGCGCGCCGGGTGCGGGGCGCCGCTGTCCAGGATCTGCTGCCCGCCGCGGTCGTACCAGCGGCGCTCCATCATCTGGCCCTGGTCGTAGTCGCTCTGCAGCTCCCAGGCGTTGGGCGGCACGCAACAGGACTGCAGCCGCTCGGGCGTCGGCCCGTCGCTGGCGTAGGCGTGCAGCGTGCCCTGCAGATTGCCGTCGATCATCTGGCCCTGACCGGCCAGCTGGCCGTTGGGGTGGAAGCGGCGGTACTGACCCACGGCGCGGCCGTCGACGAAGGCCGTCTCCTCGCGCAGCGTGCCGTCGGGCCGCCAGGTGCGGTGCACGCCCTGTTTCTCGCCGCGCGCGTCGAGCGCGCCCTGGCGCCATTCGGCCGCTTCACCGACCCAGATCGCGTCGTCGGGAACGGCCGCGGGACGCTGCGGGGTGCCGCCCATCGGTCCGACGATAGCGCCGCCCGGGCCCGGGCACCAGCAACGACAAGACGACTCTGCGATGGGCCGGAGCGTCAACCCCAGTGCTCGTCGAGTGACGTGAACGCCAAGGCCAGTCGGATAAGAAAAAACGCCATGACGCCATGGACGCCATGGTCCGGATTTTCAAGAGATCCGGACTTGGCGTCTTGGCGTCTTGGCGTTTAACCAAACAGCATTGGACGTGAACGCCAGGACGCCAAGACGCCCAGGACGCGGATCCTCACAGCGGCGGCCTTGGCGCCTTGGCGTTTGCAGCCGAGGGGCCCGTCAGCGTCGCCGGCTGGACATCGCGCGGTCGATCTCACGCTGGCTCTCGCGCTTCTTCGAATCCTCGCGCTTGTCCCACTGCTGCTTGCCGTGCACCAGCGCCAGCTCAGCCTTTACCATGCCCTTCTTCTCGTAGAGGCTGAGCGGCACCAGGGTGTAGCCCTTTTCCCGGATCTTGCCGGCCAGGCGATCGATCTCGCGTCGGTGCAGCAGCAGCTTGCGCTTTCGGCGCGGGTCGTGGTTGCGGCCGTGCGCGAATGGATAGACCCCGATGTCGACCTGGTGCAGCCAGGCCTCGCCCCGGTCGATGTCGGCGAAGGCGTCGACCAGCGTCGCTTTGCCGGCCCGGATCGACTTGACCTCCGAGCCGGCCAGCACCACCCCGGCCTCCAGGGTCTCGTCGACGTGGTACTCGTGGCGCGCGCGGCGGTTCTTCGCCAGCACCTTGATCTCTTCCTTGCTGCCGTCTTTCTTCTGGGTGGGGGTCTTCGCCATGCGGCCCAGATGGGAACCTACCCTAAACCTAAACGGCGCGGGCGAGCGCGATCACCCGCACCTCGCGCGCGCCGGCGGCGCACAGCACCCGCGCGCACTCGTTCAGGGTGGCCCCGGTGGTGAAGACGTCATCCAGCAGCAGGACCCGCCGGCCGTCCAGCCGAGCGGCGCCGCCGACCGCGAACGCGCCGGCGACCTCGACCATGCGTGCTGCCGGGCCCAGGCGTCCGAGCTCGCGGGTGTCGCGAACCCGGCGCAGCAGCCGCCGCTCCAGGGCCGGCAGGCGCGGAGCGACGCGGGGCCGCCGGCGGGCCAGCAAGGCGCGGGCGGCACGCGCCAGCTCGAGCGCCTGGTTGAAGCCGCGTTTCCGTAGCTTGCGCGGGTGCAGCGGCACCGGCACCAGCGCGTCGCCGCCGTCGAACGCGCCGCGCGCCAGCACCTGGGCCAGCGGATCGACCAGCAGGCGCGCCAGCCGGCCGGCCAGGTCGCGGCGCCCGCCGTGCTTCATGGAGACGATGGCGTCGGCCAGCGCCGCGCCGTACTCGCACGCCGCCTGAGCTTCGATGAACGCGAAGGGAACCTGCCCGCAGCGACCGCATCGGTCCCCGGGTGCGACGGGTTCGCCCACGGGCAGCGCGCACCCCGGACAGCTGCCCCATAGCGGCGACACGGAGGGGGCGCACCAGCGGCAGAACAGCGCCGCGTCGGCGACGGGGTCATCGCAGCCCGCGCAGCGCGCGGGCCAGAATAGCTGGGCGGTCTCCGCCAGCAGCCGGGCCAGGATCATTCCTGGTTATCGTCGGTCGCCGGCGGCTGTTGTGGGCGATCGGATACCCATGTGGCGGCGGGTCGGCAGCCGCGCAGGCCCGAAATGGAAAAAAGGATTGCACCCTATTGAAAACCCGCGGCTCAGTCTCAAGTTTGCTCTGCCCGTGACGATGCTGCGTGCTGACTTTCAATCTATCGCTGGCGTCGCCAATTCCGAACGTAGGAGACCGTGATGAATGTTCGTACAGTCGATGTGATGGACCAGGCCGCCACCAGCGTGCACGAGAGCACGCTGGACGAGCAGAGCCTGGACCGCCTGTTCTCGGAGATCGCCGCTGCCGGAACCACGCAGGTCTTCTTCCGCGATGGCCGCCCCTCCTCGCTGAAGTTGACCGCTGACAACGAGCTGGCCGTCGCCCGCGAGGCGCTGCGCCGCCAGACCACCCGCGGCATCCAGCTGCGCTACCGCGGCCGCGACGCCGAGCACTGGGACACCCTGACGCCGGATCCCGCGGGCGCCGCCCGCCTGGTGCGCCTCCGCTTCGCCGCGTAGCGAGGCGAGGTCCCGAGGTCGGGCGTCGGGCGAAAGCTCCCGTTCAGGGCCCTGCGGGTCTCTTCCGGACGCCCTCTTCCGCCTGCGCGACCAGCGGCAACACCCGCGCGCAGTCCGGCTTGCGGATTGCCGCCGGGCGGGAGCAGTCGGCGCAGCTGGCCAGGGACGCTCGGGCTGCGTCCAGCAGGTTCCATTCCGGGTCGTAGGTCTCGTCCTGGGCGACGCAGGCCAGCACCCGATCCAGCAGCGGGCCCTTCAGGTCCTGATCAATCCGCGCCATGGCCGGTGAGCCGCAACCTGCGCGGCGCACGCCCCTGGCGCCCAGGTATGCCGCGTGGGCGGCGCGCTCCTGGATCTCGCGCAGGCGGGTCGCGATCGGGAGCAAGGCCTCGGCCGAACACTCGGCGCGCGCGGGTTTGACCACCGGCTCCGCCGGGATCGGCGGGTGGACGAACTCGCTGGGCCGCGCGGGTGGCGGCGGGATCACCGGCGGCGCGGCCGCCGGCTTGCGGCGGCAGGACGGCGCAGTCAACACGACCGCCAGCAGCACCGCGCCCAGCAGCGTGGGCCCTATTCGGGGGTGACCAGGCCGCGGCGCAGGTAGGTCGGCTTGTCCCATTCGTTCTCTTCGACGCCGAGCTCGTCAGCGCCGCGAACCGCCACCGGTGCGGCCATCCGGCGTGGCTGGGGTCCGCCGCCGCCCGAGATCGGCGGGCGAATGATCGGCCGCTCGGCTGGCGGCGTCCACTCGGCGGTCGGCACGCTGCCGTAGCTGATGGGAGCCGACCCCGACACGGGCACCGGTGCCGGCGTCGCCGGTCCGTACTCGGCGCCCACATAGAAATCGTCGAGGTTATCGATCGGGATGCTCAGCGGCTCGGCGGCGCGCGGCGCCACGGCGGTGGCGGCGTAGCCACGCGCGGTCGGCCCCGAAGGCAGCTGCCCGGACTGCGCCCAGGACAGCGGCGCCGGGCCGGAGGACTGCGGCGGGTGTCCCATGGTGGGAATGGTCATGGTGGGCGCCGAGCCGAACGTCGCCAGAGGCTGCGGCGCCGATTGAGGAGCAGCGAACGGCAGCGAATGCGCCGACATCGGCAGCGCCATCTGGTCGTGACCGCGGCGATTCACCCCGCCGCGCGCCGGCATCGGGGCCGGCTGCTCCGCTTGCATGATCGGCTGGAAGCCGGTGGCGATCACGGTGATGCGCACCTCGTCGCCGGCGTGCGCATCGATGACCGAGCCGAAGATGATGTTGGCGTCGGGATCGGCCGCTTCCTCGATCAGGCTGCAAGCTTCGTTCATCTCGGCCAGCGTCAGATCCGATCCGCCGGTGATGTTGATCAGGATGCCGGTCGCGCCGTTGATCGATACGTCTTCCAGCAGGGGCGAGCTGATCGCCTGCTGCGCCGCCTCGATGGCGCGCTTTTCCCCGGTGCCGCGCCCCGTGCCCATCAGCGCTTTGCCCATGCCGGTCATGATGGTGCGCACGTCGGCGAAGTCGACGTTGATCAGACCCGGCACGGTGACCAGGTCGCTGATGCCGCGCACGGCGTTGAGGCAGACGTTGTCGACCATGGCGAAGGCGTCCTTCAGGGTCATCTTCAGCCCGGCCAGGGAGATCAAGCGGTCGTTGGGGATCACGATCAGCGCGTCGACGGCCTTGGCCAGCTCGCCGATGCCGCCCGACGCCTTCTTCTTGCGCTGCGAGCCCTCGAACGAGAACGGCTTGGTGACCACGCCCACGGTGAGCGCGCCCATGTCGCGCGCGACCTGCGCTATCACCGGCGCCGCGCCGGTCCCGGTGCCGCCGCCCATGCCCGCGGTCACGAACACCATGTCGGCGCCGGCCAGCGCTTCGGCGATGCGCGAGGCATCCTCCAGCGCGGCGGCGCGACCGATCTCCGGATTGGCGCCCGCTCCCAACCCCTTGGTCAAGCTCTTGCCGAGGTGGACCTTGATCGCGGCCTGGTTCGCCTCCAGCACCTGGCAATCGGTGTTGGCGACGATGAAGTCGACGCCCTCGATTCCCGCCTCGATCATGGTGTTGATGGAGTTTCCGCCTCCACCGCCCACGCCGATGACCTTGATTACGGGGCGCCCCGGACTCGCTTCGCCGTCGTCGAATTCAAGCATCGTGAAATCTCCTCGTCTATCGATCCCACGACTCATCGGACGACGCTAATTTTTTACATTTTTCCGATCCGGACTTTTTATTTGGCGCCCACGAAGCGGCTGTGGGTCGGAGACCAGCGCAGGACCACCACGGTGCAATCGTCGCGGCGCACGCCGGCATGACGGCGGTCGACGCCGGCCAGGATCTGATGCCGCAGCACCGCCACCGGCACCGCCGCGTAGGTACGGATGAGGTTGGTGAGGTGCAACTCGGCCTCTTCCTGCGACGGCCAGGCCTCGCTGACGCCGTCCGAGTAGGCCAGCAGGGTGTCGCCCGCCCCCAGGTCCTTGCTGCCCTCTTCGAAGTCGGCCGCCTCGAACAGGCCCAGGCCGGGGCCGCCCTCGTGCAGCGATTCGTGCGTGCCGTTGGCGCGCACCAGGATCGCCGGCGGGTGGCCCGCGCTGACATAGACCAGGCGGCCTGTCTCGGGGTCGAAGCGGCACAGGAAGCAGGTGGCGAAGCGGTCGCCGGGCACGTTCTCGTAAAAGGTGCGATTGATGTGCGAGACCACGCGCGCCAGCGACGGGTCGTGCCAGTGCGCGTGCACCGCCGTGCGCAGGGAGGTCATCAGCATCGCCGCGCCCAGCCCCTTGCCCGACGCGTCGGCGACCGCGAGCGACAGCTGACGCCCGTCCCAGAGGAAGTCGTGGTAGTCCCCGCCCACCGCCTCGCACGAACGGCTCTCGCCGTCGAGCTCGCAGTCGGGGACGAAGGGCGCGCTCTTGGGCAAGATGCTGCGCTGGATCTCGGCCGCCATGCGCATCTCGCCCTCGAGGCGTTCCTTCTCGAAGTTGGCCTCCAGCAGGCGCGTGCCTTCGATCTTCGAGGCCGCGATGTTGGACAGCGCGGTCAGGATCTCGAGATCGTCACGGTCGAAGGAGCGCAGGGCGTTGCGGGTGTCGGCGTAGACCAGGCCGATCACCTCCTCGGTCATCCCCATCTTGGGCGCGAGCCACAGCGGCGTGCACATCGCCGAGCGCACCCCGGTCGCCACCAGGCTGTGGCGCGCCTTGTAGACCTCGTCGTCGAGCACGTTGGGGATCAGCAGCGCGACGCGCTCCTCGACGACGCGGCGCCAGATCGCGCTCGAGATGCGGGTGATGGCGTCGCCCTGGCGGCTGCGCGCCGCCACCACCTCGGGCGCCCCCGTGCCCGGCTCCAGCAGCACGATGGCGCCGCGCTCCACCTCCACCGCCTCGAACACCACGTCCAGCACGCGCTCGAACAGCTCGGGCAGCGGCCGCCGCCCCAGCAGCGACGAGCTGGCGCGGCTGAGCAGCTGGAAGACCCGGGTCTGGCGCGGCAGGTCGACCACCTCGACCACGCGCCTGGTGATGCGCGAGCGCAGCTCGTCGATCTTGTACGACTCGGCGCCCAGCAGCGCGACGTTGTCGCTGCTGGTCTCGGCCGGCCCGTCGGTGAAGACCAGCTTGCTCTCGCCGACGGCGATCAGGTCGCC
>DASRQZ010000112.1:0-15843 GCA_035696125.1 Polyangia bacterium | reverse complement strand
CGCGCTGGGCGCCTGGGTCGCGGCGGCGATCGCCGCCGCCGGCTGCAAGACCACCCACGGCGACGCCGAAGGAACCGGCGGCTCCGGCGTGGTCGCCGACGGTGGCGCCGGCGGGCAGCCCGGCGGGACCGGCGGGGCGCCCACGGGCGCCGGCGGGGCGCCCACCGGCGCCGGCGGGGTGCGCACCGGCGCCGGCGGCAGCGGGGTGAGCGGAGTCGGCGGTGGCGCGGCGGCGGGCGCGGCCGGCGATCCCTGCGCGACCGCGATCTTCTGCGACGACTTCGAGAAGTACGCCGCGGGCGCGACGCCCACCAGCCCCTGGCGCGCCGCGACCAACCAGGGCGCGGTCGCCGTCGACACCAACCAGCACCGGTCGGGCACCAAGTCGGTCAAGCTGACCACCCAGGCGCACGACGGCGCCAAGACCGCGTTCATCGAGCTCACCGGCAGCGCCGTTTTTCCGGTGAGCGGCAACGTGTTCCATGGGCGCATGATGTTCCTTCTTGAAGCGGCGCCAACGACGTCGGTGCACTGGACGTTCATCCAGGGCGCGGGCGTGGTGCCGGTCGGGGGTTATCACGCGCTCTATCGCTACGGCGGGCAGATGCCGATCATGCAGGGCGCGACCTTCGTGGGCAGCCAGCTCATGGCCAACTACGACACGCCCGACTCCTATTCGGGGACGCCGCCACAGAGCGACTGCTGGCAGCACGCCAATCGGGTCGTCGTGCCGGTGGGACGCTGGGCCTGCGCGGAGTGGAAGTTCGATGGCGCGACCAACCAGATGAGCTTCTCGCTCGACGGCGCCGCCATCCCATCTCTGAACATGACCGGCGTGGGCCAGGGTTGCGTCCACCCCAGCGACGGCCCCTTCACCTGGACGGCGCCGACCTTCGATCGCCTGTCGCTGGGATGGGAGTCGTACCAGACTGACGGCGTGCGCACGATCTACATCGACGACGTCGTGGTGTCGCGCGCGCCGATCGGCTGCCCGCCGCCGTGACGGAGGAGCGTCTCGCAAGGCCTGCCCGCTCCCCGACCCGCTCTGAATGCCCTGTGCGCCGGGTGGCGGGGGCGGCGGACCGCGGGCAAGGGTGTCGCGTCCTTGCGCGTGATGGGCGTTCAGGATTTCCGCTCTGCGGGCCCCCCTTCGCCGGTTGCCGCTCGGTGAAGGCTCGCTCTATCCTTGCCCGCAGCCAGGAGATCGCCATGCACCTTGACCGCGCAGCCCGCCCTCCGCTCCCGCTAGTCGCGCTGATCGCCGCCGCCACCGCTGTCATCGTCGTCCCGCCCCGACGGGCCGCCGCCGAGACCCCGGACGTTCGCGCCGCCGCCGAGCAGCGCCGCGACGAATGGCGCCGGTCGCGGACGTCGATGTACCTCAACGACTTCGGCGAGCTCGATCGCTATCGTCGCGCCAACGCCCAGCTCAAGCCGGCCGCGCCGGGCGACAAGCGTGTGGTGTTTTACGGCGACTCCATCACCGACCAGTGGCGGCTCGAGAACTATTTCCCGGGTAAGCCCTACATCAACCGCGGCATCAACGCTCAGACCACCGCACAGCTGCTGGTACGCTTCCGGGCCGACGTGATCGCGCTGGCGCCCCAGGCGGTGGTGATCCTGGCCGGCACCAACGACATCGCCGGCAACACCGGCCCCATGACCCTGGAGGATATCGAGGGCAACTACGCCTCCATGGCGGAGCTGGCCCGGCTGCACGGAATCAAGGTGATCCTCGCGTCGATCCTGCCGGTGCACAACTACACGCCACGCTCGGCGATGGCCTTCCCGCTGCGTCCACCCGACAAGATCGCCGAGCTCAACCGGTGGCTGCGCGCCTACTGCGCCGGCAACGGGCACGTTTACCTCGACTACTTCAGCGCCACCGCCGATGCCAGGGGCTGGCTCAAAAAAGAGCTGTCCGACGACGGGTTGCATCCCGGCGCCGCCGGCTACGCGCTGATGGCCAGTCTGGCGCAAGCGGCGATCGACGGCGCGCTCGGCGCTGCGCCCGCGCCGTCCCGATGATCGCACCCAGGCCAGCGCCGGCGGTGGTCGTCTGCGCGCCCCGCTGACCTCCTGGTCGTTTCTCGCTTCCTTCCCATTCCCGCCAACTCTGGAGGATCCCGCGCGATGCCGAAACTCTCCGCCGACGCAGAGCCTGCCGCCCGCGACGATGTCGGGGCCCAACCCGCACCCGATACCTTCCTGCCCACGCGCCGCGCCTTCCTGGGCGCGGGCGCCGCGCTGATCCCCGCGGCCTGCATGGCCCACCACCGACCGGGCAGCATGGTGGCCGACCACGCCGATGTGCCGGCCGCGCGCGCCGCCGGAGCCCCTGCCCCCGACCTCGAGTCGCTGCTGGCGCAGATGACCCTCGACGAGAAGATCGGGCAGATGACCCAGATCGACAAGAACGCCCTCGAGACCGGGCGCGAGATCCACGATCTGATGGTCGGTTCGGTGCTGAGCGGCGCCGATTCGTTGCCGCGCCCCAACGAGGCCGCGACCTGGGTCGAGATGTACGACGCCTACCAGAGCCAGGCGCTGTCGACGCGGCTCGGGATCCCGCTGGTCTACGGCGTCGACGCCGTCCACGGTCACGGCGGTCTCAAGGGGGCGACGATCTTTCCCCACCACATCGGGCTCGGCTGCACGCGCAACCCGCAGGTGGTGCAGGCGGCGGCGCGGGTGACCGCGCGCGAGGTCGCCGGCACCGGCATCGACTGGACCTTCGGCCCGTGCCTCGCCGTGCCGCGCGACGAGCGCTGGGGCCGCACCTACGAGGGCTTCGGCGAGTCGCCCGAGCTGGCCGAGAGCCTGGGAGCGGCCGCGATCCGCGGGTTTCAGGAGATCGGCAACGGCGCGGCCGCCGGATCGGGTGACACCTCGGCGATAATGGCCTGCGCCAAGCATTACCTGGGCGACGGCGGCACCGCGGGCGGACGGGATCGCGGCGACACCCAGGTCAGCGAAGAAGAGCTGCGCCGGATCCACTTTCCCGGTTACGTCGCGGCGGTCAAGGCCAGCGTGGCGACGGTCATGGTGTCGTTCAGCAGCTGGAACGGACAACCGATGCACGGCAATCGCCACATGATCACCGAGGTGCTCAAGGGCGAGCTCGGCTTCCGCGGCTTCGTGGTCACCGACTGGGCGGCCATCGATCTGATGTCGCCCGACTACCGCAGGGACATCGAGATCGCCATCAACGCCGGCATCGACATGGTGATGGTGCCGACGCCGGTCGATCGCTGCCGCGAGTTCATCAGCAAGCTCAAGGCCGCGGTCAGCGAGGGGCGGGTGGCGCAGGCGCGCATCGACGACGCCGTCCGCCGCATCCTGAAGCAGAAGGCGCGCTTCGGCCTGTGGCAGCGGCCGTTCACCGACAAGGCGCTGACCGCCGCCATCGGGTCGGCCCCGCACCGCGCGATCGCCCGCGACGCCGTCCGCAAGAGCCTGGTGTTGCTGAAGAACGACGGCGGCGCGCTGCCGCTGCGCGCCGCCGGGCGCATCCACCTGTGTGGCTTCCGCGCCGACGACATGGGCGTGCAGTGCGGAGGCTGGTCGGTGGGCTGGCGTGGCCGGCGCGGCGCCATCACGCCCGGCACCACCATCCGCCAGGCCCTGACCGAGGCGGTCGGCGCGGCGCGCCTCGAATTCTCCAGGGACGGCGCCGGCGCCGAGCGCGCCGACCTGGTGGTGGCGGTCGTGGGCGAGGATCCTTACGCCGAGGGCAGCGGTGACCGCGCCGACCTGGCGCTCAACGAAGAGGACCGCGCGCTGATCGACAACGTCAAACGTGCCGGCAAGCCACTGGTGGTGGTGCTGCTCAGCGGCCGGCCGCTGATCCTCGGCGACATCCTCGACTCGGCCCAGGCGGTGGTGGCCGCCTGGCTGCCGGGCACCGAAGGAGGCGGTGTCGCCGACGTGCTCACCGGCGCCTTCAAGCCGACCGGCAAGCTGTCCTGCTCGTGGCCGCGCGACATGAGCGGGATCCCCGTCAACGTCGGTGACCCCAGCTATGCGCCTCTGTTCCCGTACGGCCACGGCTTGTCGTGGTGACGCGCAAGCGGCGGGGCTCTGCGATCGCTGTCGTCGACGACGATCTCCGAGCGTGACTGACCCACCGGCGCGCACACGCGGATATCCGTTCCTCCCTGTAAATCTTCCCCGACGCCCTGGCGGCTGGTATTCGGGGGCGAGTTGCAGGACACTGTCGGCGGCAGCACTGGAAACCGCCGGGGGGAAAAGGTCCCAGAGATGGCAGCCAGCACCGAGCGCAGCGAGCGCACCGAGCGCAGCGACGGGCGCCTTCGCGCGCTGTTCGAGACGATGCGCGCATTCGCCGCCGCGACCAGCGATTATCCGCGCTTGCTGGACGTGGTCTGCCAGCAGATGGCGCGGTTGATCGGGGGCGGCTGTTCTCTGGTGCTGCTGTCCGAAGACGGAAAGTCGCTATCGGTGGCCTCGGTCCACTTCCGCGATCCGGCGGCCACTGCGGTCGCGCAGCAGGTCCTGGGCGGCAAGGTCTTGCGCGTCGATCGCTCGCTCATGGGCACGCGGGTGGTCAAGACCCGCCGCGGGTTGTTGTTGCCGCGCATCGATCTGGCCGAGCTGGCGCGCGAGGCAACGCCCGAGAGCGTCGAGCTGATCCGGGCCATGGGCGTCCGCACCTTCCTGTCGGTGCCGCTGGAACTGCCCGACCGGGTGCTGGGGGTGCTGTCGCTCATGCGCACCGGCGACGACGTGGTGCCGTTCGACGAGGACGACGAGGCGGTGGTGCTCAACCTGGCCGAGCACGCCGCGCTGGCGATTTCGAACGCCCAGCTCTTGCAGTCCCAGCAGCGCGAGCTGGAAGAGCGCGTGCGCGCCCAGCAGGATGCCAGCCGCTTCGTGGCGCTGATCCAGCACAGCGACGAGCTGATCGCCATGGCCGACGTCGACGGGCGCGTCCTGTTCGTCAACGAGGGCGGACGCCGCCTGGTGGGCCTGGATTCCGACGAAGACGTGAGCCAGCTGCGCCTCAAGGACTTTCACGCGGGCGACGGGCTGAAGCGAGCCGAGATCGTGCGCCAGCAGGGACGCTGGCGCGGCCGGGGGCAGCTGCGCCACTTCCGTACCGGGGAGCTGATCGACACCCAGGTCAGCTCGTTCGTGGTGCGCGACGCGGGCGGCTTCCCGGTCGGCTTCGCCACCGTCCAGCACGACGTGCGCGAGACCAAGCTGCTGGAGGCGCAGCTGCGCCAGGCCCAGAAGATGGAGGCCATCGGCACGCTGGCCGGCGGCATCGCCCACGACTTCAACAACATCCTGGGCGCGATCCTGGGCAACGTCGAGCTGGCGCGCATGGCGCTGGGACCGACCCACCCGATCCTCGGCGAGCTGCAGGAGATCGCCCAGGCGGGCCGCCGGGCCACCGGGCTCATCAAGCAGATCCTGGCCTTCAGCCGCCGGCGTGAGACCACGCGCCGGGTGGTCTCGCTGGCCGAGGTGATCCAGGAGGTCACCGGCTTGCTCCGCTGCACCATCTCGGCGAACGTCGAGCTGGTGATCTCGATCGATGCCGAGACACCCAACATCCTGGCCGACGCCACCCAGATTCACCAGATCCTGCTCAACCTGTGCACCAACGCCTGGCAATCGCTGGAGGGGTCGCCCGGCCGCATCGAGATCGCGTTGGGAGCGATCCACATCGCCCGCCCGCGATCGGGCGCCAGCGCTGTTCCCGTCGGGCGCTATGCGCGGCTGGTGGTGGCCGATAACGGCAAGGGTATGGCGCCCGGGATCATCGAGCGCATCTTCGATCCCTTCTTCACCACCAAGGCGCCGGGCATCGGCACCGGGCTCGGTCTGTCGGTGGTTCACGGCATCGTCAAGGATCACGGCGGCAGCATCGCGGTCACCAGCGCGCCGGGCCGCGGCGCCACGTTCGAGGTGCTGTTCCCCGAGTTCGCCGCCGACGCCGAGGCGCCCGAGGACGAGGCGCGCGAGCTGCCGCGCGGGCGCGGACAACACTTGTTGTTCCTCGACGACGAGGAGCCGCTGGTCCGCCTGGCCAAGCGCCTGCTCGAGCGCCTCGGTTATCGGGTGAGCGGATTCATCCGGGCCGACGAGGCCCTGGACGCGATGCGGGACGCGCCGCAGGACTTCGACCTGGCGATCACCGACTTCAACATGCCGGGCCTCTCCGGCCTGCAGGTCGCCAAGCTGGTGGGGATGATCCGGCCCGAGCTGCCGGTGATCCTGGTCTCGGGCAACCTCTCCGACGATCTCCGGAACAGCGCCGAGCGCGCCGGTATTCGCTGCGTCCTGCAGAAGCCTTGCACGGCCGACGAGCTGGCGACGACGCTGCATCGGGTCCTGAACATGTCCTGACAAGAGCCGTCATCGTGTACGTGTCAGGTGCACGGCTGTTTGTGCGACTCGACGCTTCTGGACCGCGGGCTAGTCCAGCCCTACCCCCTCCAGATCCGTCTCGTCCATTCCGAAGAAGTGGCCGGTCTCGTGCAGCAGGGTCACCCGGATCTCCTCGCGCAGATCTTCCTCGTTGGCGGCCGCCCGCTCCAGATTGCGCCGGAACAGAATGATCTGGGTCAACCCCGGCTGACCGCCCAGGTGCCCCCCGTCCGAATAGGGCGTTCCATTGAACAGGCCGACCACGCGCGGATCCAGGCCCGACTCGATGTCGGCGCGGGCCGGCAGGTCGGCGATGATGATGGGGACGTCGACCAGCAAACGCTTCGCCTTCTCGGGCAGCTCGGCCAGGGCCTGCTCGGCGATCGCGGTCACCTCGCGTTCATCAAGGCGCGCGACGGTGTCGTCCTCACCCGCGGTCGCGTCCAGCTCCCAGGCGCGGCGCCAGGCCGCGCGCGTGGTGGTCTCGTCGCCGATGGTCTCGGCGGCCACGCCCAGGCTGTACCAGGCGTCGGCCATCTCCGGCTCCGACCTGGTCAAGGTCAGCAGCCGATCACGGGCCGACTCCGGCTCGCCCACCGCCAGCCACAGCTCGGCGATCTCCAGCGCCAGCATCGGATCGCCGAGCGCCACCTCGGGCGGGGGCAGATCGCGCAAGGTCTGCCTGGCCTCGTCGATCTCGCCCAGCTCCGCCTCCAGCCCGGCCTTGAGCGCCAGCGCGTTCAGGTACTCGTCCTCCTCGTCGGCAAGGTCCAGCGCGTGCGCCGCGTGGCCCAGCGCCTCGGCCGTGGTCTCGGGCTGCATGGCCAGCAACTCCGCCAGCCAGAGCTCCGGCGTACACCAATCCGGATCGGCCTTGCACACCCGGCGCAAGACCGCGACAGCCTGCTCGCTGTCCCCCTCCTCGCGCAGGCAAGCGGCCTCCAGCAGCAAGGCGTCGGGCGCCTTCGGCGCTTCGGTCAGCGCGCGCGCCGCCAGTGTCCGCGCCGCCTGGGTATCGCCCCGCTCCAGGGCGTGCCAGCCCTCGTCCAGGTAGGGCGGCGGCGCCTGGTCGGTGATCTCGAAGTCCGACTTGGTGTCGGGCTTGACCTTGGCCTTGCCCTTTAGGGATCGAGGGTCGTCGTCCGCCATTTCGCTCCGGAGGCACCCACCATCGATGCCAACGTCTCCAGCATATAACAGGCAGCCAGGTCCGTGGTGCGCTTCGCGTCCGCGCGCGATCCGATTGTCGGAGCGACCTCGACGATGTCGCCGCCGAGCAGGGGAAAGGCGTCGCCGACGCGCGCGATCAAGGCGCGCACGAACCCGGCGCTGAGCCCGCCGGGCGCCGGCGCGCCCGTCGACGGCGCCGCGGCCGGATCGGTGGCGTCGATGTCGTTCGAGACGTAGACGCGCCTGACTCCGATCGATCGCAGGTGCGCGATGACCGTGTCGATGGCCGCCGCTCCGCCGCGCGCCTCGATCTCGTCGGCCCAGATCTGCCGGACGCCCAGCGTGCTCTCCCAGTGCTCGCGCGGCCGGCCCGACGCGCGGATACCAACCTGGACCAGACGGCCGCCGCGCCCCAGGAGCTCGTTGGCGTGATAGGCCCAGGTCGCAAAACAATACTTCACGCCCAGGCGCTCGGGCAGCAGATCGGTGTGCGCGTCGGGGTGGACGATGGCCCACGGTTCGGACGTCGCCGCGGCCAGCGCGGCGACGATCGGCCAGCTGACCGAGTGATCGCCGCCGATCAGGAACAGCCGCGCCTGGGGATTCAGCGACAGCACCTGCGACACGACCCGCGCCGCGATCGACAGCGGCGACACCGGCAGCTGCGCTCCCGCGGGCGCCCCGCCATACAGCGCGGCGCGGCTGGCGCTTATCTGGGCGGCGCTCAGCATGTCGTCATGAAGCAGGTGAGGAACGGTGAACACATCGCCTACGTCGATGATCCGCTCGGCGCGGGCGATGGCGACAAAGTCCGGCTCGCGCTCCACCAGCGCCTGACGCACGGCCTGTGGGCCGTAGCTGGCCCCGCGCGCGAGGCCGGCCCCGCAGTCCGATGGGACACCCAGCACCACCACACGCGCGCGCGTGACCTCATCCAGGGCTGCGCGCCAGCGGGCGTGGACCTCGGCCGCGTCGCGCGCGCCGTAGATCCGCCGCTGCAAGGCCTCTTGCTCGGCGCGCCCCGTGCTGACCGTGAACATGCCGCCCCCGGCCGGCCGGAGCATGAGCGCGAGCTCTTCGAGGGATGTCTGTTGCTGTAGTGACTTGCCGCCCATGTAGCGCCCTGCGACCGTTAGAGTTTCGTAACCACGCGATGCATCGATTGTACCCCGGACATACGCGGGTCCCGGCCGTGGTCACTCGTCCTTCTTGCGATAATCGTCGGCGTTGAGCTTGAAACGCTTGGCCCAGCGATAGACCAGCGCCGGCTTGCGATCGAGCTCGCGCGCCACGCGCAGCATGTTGCCGTTGAACCGCCGCATGAGCTCCTCCAGCTCGAGCGCCGTCGGCGGCGGTCGCGACGCACGCCCGGACGGCGACGCGCGCATCCTTCGCGGCGTCGACGCGATCGCGGTCGGCAGGTGCTCCGCGCCGATCCGCTCGGCGCCGCGCGACAGCGCCTCCGACGACGCAACGACCTTGCCCAGCTCGCGCACGTTGCCTGGCCACCCGTAAAGGCACAGCGCCTGAAACGCCGCCAGCTCGAAGCGGCGCTCCCGATCCTCCAGCATGAAGCCGATGAGGGCGGCGATGTCCTCGATCCGATCGCGCAGTGGCGGGATCCGGATAGCCTCGGCGCCCAGGCGCGCCGCCAGATCGGCGCGCAGCCCCGAGCCGCCCGACTGCGTCGGCGGCGCGGTGCGGCTGGTGGCGGCCAGGATGCGTGTGTCGATGGCGCGGGATCGCGTGCCACCGACGGGGATCAAGAGCCGGTCCTGGGTGAAGCGCAACAGCTTGGTCTGCAGCTCGGGCGCCATGTCGCCGATCTCGTCGAGGAACAGGGTGCCGCCCTCGGCCTCCTCGATGATGCCCGCCTTCGACGACGCCGCCTGCGAGTGCGCGCCGCGCACGTAGCCGAACAGCTCGCTCTCGACCAGCTCGCGGGGGATCGCGGCGCAGTTCACCGCGACGAAGCGCCCCTTGCGGCCGCTCGCCTCATGCATCGCGCGCGCGTACACCTCCTTGCCCGCCCCGGTCTCGCCGGTGAGCAGCACCTCGCTGTCCGACTCGGCCAGCTTGCGCAGCTTGGCGCAGACCATGGCGAATGCCGGGTTGGCGGTCGGCACCGGACCGAGCGAATTTTCCAGGTCGGCGTTGATGGCGGCGAGCTCGGCGGCCGAGACCAGGCGGAACACCACGACGTGTCCGCCGACGAAGATCAGCGCGCCGTCGCGCAGCGCGGCCCTGGGCTGGGCGACCACGCCGTCGACGATGGTGCCGTTGGTGCTGCCCAGATCGGTCAGCTCGAACCCGCTGCCGGCGCGGGCGATGCTGGCGTGTTGGCCCGAGATCATGCGGTCGCGCACCAGCCAGAAAGCCTCGCCCTCGCCCGAGTCGGTCTTCTCGCGCCGGCCGATGAACATGCTGCCTTCGAAGGGGATCACGCGCTCGGCCGGCGGTGGCGCCAGCGCGTCAATGCTGCCGACGACGATCAACACCGGCATGGCGCGCAGCTCCCCGCTCCGCCGCTGCCGCGGAACGAACGTGATGCTGTCTTTGGGAGTGTTCACTGATGAATCCGTCTTTGTCGAGGACCCTTCATCGGTGACGACGCAGCGGCTCGTTTCGTAACTCGCACCAGGAAGACCTCATCCGAGGAGCTCAAACCGCGCAAATCCGCGGTTCGTCCATTGGCTCGAGCGTTGCTGTTGTCCGCTGCGCACGAAGTCGTCGGCTAACCGAAAAACGACGGCGTTTCGACAACACCTGAATAGGAGGCTTCCATGCTCAAGAAGGTTGCGCTCGGCGGTATCGTTCTGTTGGCGCTGGCATTCTCATTGTCAATTGCGACGGCAACGACTTCGGGGACAAAGGGCGATCAAAAGGGCACGTTTTCTCCGCAAACGCCGATCCCACAGGGGTTTTGCCTGCCGCCAGGAGTACGCTGCTAGCGCTCATCGCCAGGCCTGCGTGCGGGTAGCGCGGATCTCGGAGCTCTCTCGTCCGAGCACGCGCACCTGCGGGTAACGAGCCGTCAGCGCGCTGTCGTTCCACGCGCAGCTCTCCGGCTTGATCGGCCCATCGCCCGCAGGCCTTCGCCGTCCCGTGCCGTGTCCGCTGACGACCTCGATCTCGGTCCATTCACGCAGTCGCTCCGAGGATTGCAGCACCCACAGGTGCTGGTCGTCCGACCAGACCGGCGCGCACTCCACCAGGGCCGCGACCAGGTTACGCACCCGACCGTCCCGCAGCGACAACACCTTGATGCGGGGTGTGTTGAGCCAGGTCAGATATGCCAGCGAAGTACCGTCGGGCGACGGAACCGGCCACGCCGGTTGCTGGGGATCGACGTGAATCTCGCGACAGGCGTTCTCGGCGTCGCAGCGGACGATCGCCTGCCGGTCGCGGCGCACGAAGAACCAATCACGGCCCTTGGCGGCGAACGCCGGCATGACGTCGGCAGGGCCCGGGGTCACGAATCCGGGCGACGTCGCTCCCGGGTCGAAGAGCATCAGAGCGTAGCTCCCGTCACGCCGTCGCTTCTGCAGGAGCAGACGCCCGGTGGCGGACAGGGCCGCGTCGTCGTTGCCGCCGTCGGAGGTGAGGCGCCTGGGCGCAGCCCTGGGCGCGGGATACAACCACGCATCCTGCATCAACCGGCGCGACACGAAGAAGGTGGTGTCGAAATCATCGCTGAGGGCGTGGCGCAGATCCCACTCGCTCAGCGAGGCCTGATAGTGGGCCATGCCGGCCCGCCAGTCGACCAGCGCGAGCCAGGAGTTCCCCTCGGGGCCGTCGACCGAGACCTGCACGAGATCGCTGCGCCGATCGAAGCGCAGGCTGCGCGCGAGGCCCGAGAGCGAGAAGGTCGCCAGGGCGTCCAGGCCCGGCAGCGCGTGCACGATGAACAGGTTCTCGCCCCGTTCGTCGAGGTAGCGCAGCGCGAGGAGATCTCCGCGCGCCGACACCGCCTTTTCGACCAGTCGCCGCTGGCCGCTGACGTCGTCCCAGACCAGGCTGGAGTTCATCACCGGTATGGAGAAGACCGCGGCGTGGGTGAGATCGATGTCGAAGGCAAAGTCCTCCGTGTTCGGTATCCATTCGGGGTGGGATCCCTTGGTCAGAACGCGGGCCCCTTCGCCACTCGGCCGCGGCGAGTGCACGATCTCCAGCCCACCCGTCTGATCCACCTCTTCGTAAAGTAGCTCGCGTCCGTCGGACGACAGCGCCGGGCAACCGACGGCGTAGGTCTCGGGACGCAGCGCAGACGGCAGGCGAACACCGGTCACGGTGTCGAGGTCGAACGCCTGGCGCGGGTCGCCGACCACGACGCGCAGGCTGTGCCCGCCGGGTAGCAGCGCCGCGCAGTGGACCCGGCCGTCGAAGCTCGCCACCCGGCGCGCCGTGCTGACGTCGACCCCGGTGCCACTGAGAGCCAGCGAGCGGCGGATGGCGGCGCTGGCGCCCGGCGCCAGGCCGCGCGCGGCCGGCCAGGCCCGGCGCTTCACCGTCCATAGCCCGAGCACGACCGCCGCTGCAATCGCCGACCAGCCTGCGCGCCTGAGCCAGCGCCGGCTCGCCGGCGCCAGCGCAGCACCCCGCTCTGCCTGCTCGAACCGGCGGGCGACCTCCACGCCGTCCGCCGGTCGCGCGGCCAGGTTCTCGGCGGCGCAGTCGGCGCACAGCTGGGCCAGCGCGTGCAACACCGGAGAGCCGTCCTTCTCGACCGGCGAGCGGAAGACCCGTTCCCGCGCCGACACCTCCCACTCGGGCCGGCGCCCGAACAGGATCTCGTGCATCACCACGCCCAGCGCCCACACGTCGGAACGGAACGACGCGGGATCGCCCATCGACATCTCGGGCGCCATGTACGACGGCGTGCCGACCATCAGCGTGACCGCGGCGGTCTGTGTGGGGTTGGTGGCGAGGCCGAAGTCAGAGACCACCAGGCGCCCGTCGTCCATGCGCAGCAGGTTCTCGGGCTTGACGTCGCGGTGAACGATACCGGCGGCGTGAATCGCCGCCATCCCTGACACCAGCGCGCGCGCGTCGGCGATGCGGGCCTCGACTGGGCGGTTGGCTCCCTCCGGGCGTGCGCCCGTGCGCAGCGTCCCCTGACCGGCCAGCTCCATGGTGAGGAAACGGTGGCCGTCGGCCTCGCCGATGTCGAAGACCCGACACACGTTGGCGTGCTGGATCTGGCGCGCGAGCCGCAGCTCACGGAAGAAGCGCTCGACCCAGCGCGGGTCGGCCGCCAGCTCGGGCTTGAGGATCTTGACCGCGACCGCAGACTGCGCGATCCGGTCGAATGCGCGCAGCACCATCCCGCTGCCGCCCTTGCCGATGGTGGTCTCGATCTGATACCGGCCGGCCAGCACCACTCCGCGCTCGATCTCCATGACCGGCGCGGCAAGGAAGGGCTCGTCTCCGACGTCAGTGATACTCTGGTCCGCCGGATCCTCGCCTCTCTCGTCGGACCCCGAGGCGCCCCCCTCACCTTCCCGACTCAACTTCATGAAAGCGGGAATCGTAGCGGTTTTTCACGTGGTAGCCAAGGACGGGGGCCGTATTGCCCCCGCTTTTTGGCCAGACCGAGAGGAGTCGCCCTGCACAAAAGAACGGCCATCCGCGGTCAGACAAGGCATTTTGGCGCGATCCCCGTAGCGCCCAGACCGGATCTGAAGGCCCCGGGACGCCAGGCTGCCCAGGAGGTTGGTGTCAAAAAGGCTTCAGGTTCCGGGTGTCAGGCTCCGGGAATGGACAGGGCGCGCCCTTCCGACGGAAGAGCGTCTTTCCTGAAGCCCGCCCCCTGCGTTTGACACCAGCCTCCTAGGGCCTTTGATCAATCGGCAGGTAGTGGGTCGCCGGTGGACCAACGTAGATCTGACGCGGGCGGCTGATCTTGGTGTTCGAGTCGTCGAACATCTCCTTCCAGTGCGCGATCCAGCCGGGCAGCCGTCCGATCGCGAACATCACGGTGAACATGTTCGCGGGTATCCCGAGGGCCCGATAGATGATCCCGCTATAGAAGTCGACGTTGGGATAGAGCTTGCGTTCGATGAAGTAGGAATCGGTCAGGGCTGCCTCCTCCAGCGCGTAGGCGATGTCGAGCAGCGGATCCGGCGCCTTGAGCTTCTTCATCATCTTGTCGGCGGCGGCCTTGATTATCTTCGCGCGTGGGTCGTAATTCTTGTACACACGGTGGCCGAAGCCCATCAGGCGAAAACCGGAGTCCTTCTTCTTGGCCAGCTCGACGAACTTCTTCGGACCGGATCCGTCGCGCTGGATGTCTTGCAACATCTCGAGCACCTCTTCGTTGGCGCCCCCGTGCAGGGGTCCCCACAGGGCCAGGATGCCGGCCGAGATGGCCGCAAACAGGTTGGCCTGAGAGCTGCCGACCATGCGCACGGTCGAGGTGCTGCAGTTCTGTTCGTGCTCGGCGTGCAGGATGAGCAATAGATTCAGGATTCGCACCAGGTCTTCGTCGATCTCGTACGGCTCCGCCGGGACCGAGAACATCATATTGAGGAAGTTGGCGCAGTAACTGAGATTGTTGCGTGGGTATACAAAGGGTTGTCCAATCGACTTCTTGTACGAGTACGCGGCGATGGTCCGCATCTTCGACAGCAATCGCGCTATGGTGGCGTCGTTCTCCTCGCGGTTCTTCACGTCCAGCGCCTGCGGGTAAAAGCTGGATAGCGAACAGGTCATCGCCGACAGGATCGCCATGGGATGGGCGGTGCCCGGATAGTTGTCGAAGAAGCGCTTCATGTCCTCGTGCAACATCGAGTGGCGCGTCAGCTGCTGCGAGAAACCCGCCAGCTCGGTTGCGTTCGGCAACTTGCCGTAGATCAGTAGGTACGCGACCTCGACGAAGGTCGATTGTTCGGCCAGCTCCTCGATCGGGATGCCTCGATAGCGAAGGATACCCTTCTCGCCGTCGAGGTAGGCGATCGAGCTGGTTGTCGAGGCGGTGTTCATGAAGGCCGGATCCAGGGTCACGTACCCGGTCTGGGCCCGCAGCTTCCCGATGTCGATCCCCTTTTCGTTCTCGGTCCCGACCACGACGGGGAGCTCGATGGGGTGATTCTGAACCTTGAGCTCGACCTTCTCGTTCGACGTAATTTGCGGCACTTGATCCTCCGTCAGCTGGCGCGCAGCATATCCTATATATACTCAGCCCGTGAAACCGATCTCCGTCGCTCTGGGCGTCCTCCTTGTTTCGGTTTTCCTGACCACCTCCGTCGCAGCTCCCAGGGCCGCGGCCGCGGCCGACGCCGTGGCGCCGCCGCCCGTGACGCCGCCGCCGACACTTCCCGTACCGGCCGCCGCGCCCGCCCCCCCAGCCCTGGCGGCGCAGCTCGCGCGCATTGACGAGCTCCATCGGCGGCGCGACGACCGTGTCGCCTGGAACGAAGAGCAGCGGCTGGTGCAGGCGACCCTGGCGCGCGCGCCGACCGACTACGGCACGCTGTGGCGTGCGGCCCGGTTCTATTTCTGGCTCAGCGACGATCCGGGCGTGACCAGCGACCAGCGATCACGCTGGGGCCAGCAGGGCTGGGATCTCGCCGAGCGCGCCATCGTCTCTCGGCCAAACGACGTGGCCGGCCACTACTGGGCCGCGGTGTGCATGGGGAATTACGCGCTCGGGCTGGGCGTCGTCAAGGCGCTGGCCAAGGGCATGGAAGGAAAGTTCAAGGAACGGTTGAAGCGGGCCGGCGAGCTGGACCCCCAGTACGAGCACGGCAGCATCGGCGTCGCCTGGGGCCGTTTTTACGATAAGCTGCCCTGGCCCAAGCGCGACCGCAAGAAGGCCCAGGAACACCTGCGGGGCGTGCTGCTGGCGCACCCCGATAACCTGCGGGCCAAGGTCTTCCTCGCGCAGTCCCTGGCCGATGACGATCACCCCGCGGACGCCAAGAAGCTGCTGGAAGAGGTCGCGGCCGCGCCCATGGGCCGCTACGACGCTCCCGAAGAGCGTCGCGCCAAGGCTCTCGCCACGGGCGCGATGCCCGACGTCCTCGCCAAGTTGAAGTAGGCACGGTAGCCACGCAGGCTCCTTTGCGCCGCCGGCCGCCGCCGCCGGCCGCTCGCTGATTACGGCTCCGCTCTCTCCGTCGTGGGGCGGGCGGGGCGGGGGAGGTGGGGGGTGTTCCTCTTGCGGGGACGCGGCCCTTACGCCGCCGGGCGGGCGGTGAACTCTCGATGACTGCTTTTGGTGTCTCCGAGCGCCGCCCCCTCCTTGACCCTGAACGCCGGCGGCACGGGGGCCGCTCC
>DASRQZ010000111.1:0-21180 GCA_035696125.1 Polyangia bacterium | reverse complement strand
TTCGGGCGTACGGCCAGCTCGCACCAGGTCCACTATCCGTCGGCGGTATTCGGGCGGGTAGGCGGGATGGGTTTTTGGCATCGTAGTCTCCTTTTCGCCCCGAAGGGCTCAGGTGTCCACGAAACCGGGTCAACTCCAGGCCAGAGGCCAGAGGCCAGAGGCCAGAGGCCAGAGGCCAGAGGCCAGAGGCCAGAGGCCAGAGGCCCTTAACCGGGTGATGACGGCTCATTCGAACCGTTCGGTGTTCTAGATCCGGACTGGTAGAGATCCGGACTGGCGTCAGGTCGTCATGGCGTTTTGTTCATCGGCAAACGCGCCGGAGGCCAGCGGGGCGTCACCGCCCTGCGACCTCCGGTGGGTAAGAGACGTTGGACGTAACTGAGAGCGAATTACTTCGCGGCGGGGGCGGGCGCCTTCTCGGTGGCCGGCGCGATCTCGCCGGACTTCCCGTCGCTCTTGGACTCCATCTTGGTGTCGCCCTTGACCTTCTTGGGGGCCGACGCCTTCTTGGTCGACTTTTTCACCGGCTTGTCGGCCGAAGGGGTCGAGGCCTCGGGGGCTGGCGCCTGCGCCACGACCTTGGCCTTGGCGTGGTGGGTGGTGGCCGGCGCGGCGGCGAAAGCGGAGACGGTCGACAGGGTCACAAGCGACATTCCAAGCATCAGATTGCGAATCATGGAAGCTCCTCCAGTGGGGGTGGTTTTTCGGTTGCTGCGGACGCAAGGAGTGATTGCACCCGCGATGCCAGCGCGAACCCCGCGTATCTCCGGCCTCCTGGTGCGCCGCGCCCTCCGCCGTGGGGCGGTTTCGCTGTGCGCGCGCGCAAGATCGCGACGTAGGTCCCGCGGCGCCGCGCTCGGCTCAGCCGAACCAGTAGGAGATCTTGAGCATCAGCACATCGACCGACGAGCGCCCGCGCAGGACGGGACGTAGGTCCAGCGCCGCCTCCTCGCCGGGCAGCAGCGTCGCGGGTGGGGCCTGGGCGCGCGAATAGACCAGGTACAGCGTCGAGCCCAGGCGAAACTCCCAGCGCAGCACCACGTTGAGGTTCAGCGCCGCCTGTTGCACGTCGGGGTTGGCGGCCGGCGGCGGGGCAGCCACCAGGTCGCCCAGCCGCACGCGCGCGCGCTGGCCGGGCGCGCCGGCCGTGAAGGTCGAAAAGTCGCTGAAGTGTTCGGCGACCAGGAATAGCTGCGCGTAGGCCTGCAGCGTGAGCTCGGGTGTGAAGGTGTAGCTGGCGCGCAGCGTCGCGCCGACGTTGCGCGCCAATTGCCGCGCAAAGCTGTAGGTCACCGCGCCCAGCGCGTCGGGCGCCGCGGTCGACAGGTAGCGCGGCTCGCCCGACTGGTAGACCAGCGACGGCAGTAGATCCAGATCCAGCTGCGGGCGCAGCCGCAAAGTGATCTGCCCGCGCGCCTCCCAGTGCGTGCCGTTGCTGATCCGGTGCGCCTGCCCGAACCCCGAGGCCACCACGCGCGCGCGCGGATCGGTCGACAGCGATCCTTCCACGCCCCACAGACCGGCGCGCTCCAGCGCGGTGCCGTCGCCGGTCTCGCGGTCGTCGAAGCGCGCGCCGCGGTAGTGGACCTCGGCGTAGAACGACCAGAAGTTGGCCGCGGTCCACCAGGTGTTGAGCTCGACCGCGCTGTACAGGTTGAGTCCGTCCAGGGTCTCCCGGTAGCGCAACTGGAGGGTCGAGCGGGTCTCGACCGTCCCACGCCAGGGCTCGATGGTGCGATACGAGACGTCGAGGCTGCCGTTGTAGTCGTTCTTGCGATCGAGGTAGCCGAGGTCGTTGAGCTCGAGTCGGCGGCCCGACAGGTGCTGGCCCAGGCTCCACAGCCAGTGCGCGCCGCCCTGCTTGGTCGCCCACAACGTGGCGCCCGGCGCCAGCCGACCCGGCAGGATCGAGTAGCCGTCAGCCTGGGGGCGCGCGCCGCCTCGCTGCAGCAGCGAGCCGACCGCCTGCGTGGCCAGCAGGTAGTCCCCGGCCGGCGAGCGCCAGCGGACGTCGGCGCTACCGGTGTAGGCGTCGTTCAGGCAGCGGCCGGCCGAGGGCGGAGCGGCGACGCCGGTCGCGGGGCACAGGACGCCGGCGGGCTCGAAGCGATTGGTGGCGGTGAACAGGACGCCGGCCTCGCTGGTGGGGCCGGTGGAGCGACGCACGCGCGCCACCTGGAAGACGGTCAAAGGATCGACCAGCCGCCGCGGCCTGGCGACCGCGCCGGCGGCGTCCGTCACCTCGACGCCGACCCGGTTCGGACCGGTGAGCGCCGAGAGCAGGCCGACCGTGGTGCTCTTGCCGATCCGCCCCACCAGCTTCACGGCGCCCCAGATCGACGAGGGATCAGGGGCGTCGACCAGGGCTTCGCGGGTGCCCGGCGCGGCGGCCAGGGCCGGGGCGGCCGGCTGGCGCCCGACGCGCCGCGTGTACAGCAGCGTGCGCATGGTGGCGAAGATGTCGATCCCCTCCAGGAAGAAGCGGCGCTTCTCGGGAAAGAAGGTTTCGTAGGTCGACAGATTCAGGACCAGCGTGTCGGCCTCGACCTGGCCGAAGTCGGGGAGCACGCTGCCGTCCAGGGTCAGCTCGGGCGTCAGGTGCGCCTTGACGTCGATGCCGCCGGACACGTGCGCGTCGGTGCCATGGGCCAGCGCCGCGGCCACGTCGGCGTCGCGGTGGCGCAAGCGCCCGAGCTCGAACGGTCGCAGCTCGATGCGGCTGCCCGGCCGCAGGTCGATGAGCCCGGTCAGGCGCCCGAAGCGCGACACCACGCCGGCGGCGCCACGCGGGAAGAAGGACCAGTCGTCGGTTTCCTGGCGCGCGTCGATGAAGCGGCGCGCCTGGAATCCCCACTCCTGAACCGGCAGCCGCTGGAAGCGCAGATCGCCGAGGGGGATCCGGATCTCGACCGAATAGCCGTGGTCGGTCAGGGCGACCTTGCCCCGCCAGTTGCCGTCCCAGTCGCGCGAGAAGCCGACGTCGTTGAAGTGGACGCCATCGTTGAGCACGCCGGCCGCGTTGACACCGAAGTGGAAGGCGCTCAGGCCGTCGTTGCGGCTGTCGATGTCGATCCACACACCGTCGGACGGCAGATCGCGGTCGCGTCGCATCAGCCGGCGCACCACTGGCGCGTGCAGCTGGGTGCAGTCGACGCCGACGTAGATCGCGTCGTCGTCGTAGAGCACGCGCACGCTGGTTGGCTCGCTGGGCGGCGCGCCCTCGTCGGGGAAGTGCTGGGTGAAGGCGGTCGCCGCGACCGCGGCGGACCAGGGGGCATCGTCGAGCTTGCCGTCGATGATCAGCTTGCCGGGGGCGCGAGCGGCGCGCAGCTCGGGGCGGGGGATCGAGGAGGGCGAGGCCGGGATCAAGGAAGGAATCGGCGATGGCGACGGCGATGGCGACGGCGACGGCGATGGCGACGGCGACGGCGACGGCGATGGGACCACGGGCGGTGGTTCGGCAGCGGCGAGGCGGCCGACGAGCAGCATCGCCGTGGAGAGGAAGACCGGGGCGCGCAAGGGGACCGCAGCTTTGAGCGAAAACGCTCGCGGACCAAACAAAAAGGTTGCCGCCGGGCGGACCGCGAACGATCGTCTCGGCGATGAATGTGCGGGATCGGCTGGCCGAGCTGGTGTCGTTCGACACCCAGAACCCGATGGGACGGGAGCGACCGCTGTGTGACAAGCTGGCGTCGGACTTGCGCGCGCTGGGCGCGGCGGCCGTCGACGTCGCCGACGTGGGCGCGCACGCCTACGTCTACGCCCGCTTCGGGGCGGCGCCGCCGCGATTGCTGCTGAACGCGCACGTCGATACCGTGCCCGCCAACAGCGGCTACACCACCGCGCCGCACGCGCTGACCGCGCGTGACGGGCGGCTGGTCGGCCTGGGCGCGGCCGACACCAAGGGAGCGATCGCCGCCATCTTGTGCGCGCTGGCGAGCCGGCGCCCCGCGGCGCCCCTGGGCGTGCTGTTCTCGGGTGACGAGGAGCGCAGTGGGTCGTGCATGCGCGCCTTCCTCGACAGCCCGCACGCGCGCGGCCTGGAGCGCGCCGTGGTGTGCGAGCCGACCAGCTGCCGGGTGGGCGCGCGCCACCGCGGCATCGGCGCCGCCGAAGCCAGCACCACCGGTCCGGGCGGCCACTCGTCGCGCGTCGACTTCGTCGCCAACCCGATCGCGATCCTGGCGCGCGCCGCGGTCGCGCTGGACGACTTCGCGCGCCAGCAGCGCGACCAGGGCCCCGAAGGCTTCCGCGGCATCTGCCTCAACGTCGCCGCCATCGGGGGCGGCATCGCCTTCAACGTCATCCCGACGCGTGGGTCGCTGCTGCTGTCGCTGCGTCCCGCGCCCGGCACCGTGGTCGCCGATGTGATGGCGGAGATCGAGCGCCGCGCGCGCGCCGCGGTCGCGCCCCACCCGCTGCAGTGGGAGGTGCGCAAGGTCAACCCCGCCTTTACGACCCGCGACCTACCCGCCTTCGAGCCGCTGCTGGGCGCGCGCGCCCGCCAGCCGGTCGATCTGGCCTTCTGGACCGAGGCCGCTCTGCTGTCCGAGGCCGGCATCGACGCCGTGGTGTTCGGTCCCGGCGACATCGCCCAGGCGCACGCCACCGACGAGTTCGTCGCGCCCGCCGAGCTGGAAAAGGCGCAGGCGGCGTTCGAGGAAATGTTGGCGTCACTGACATCCGTGGCGCCCGGGGCGACGCCATGATGGAGCCGGAGATCATCCAGCGCTTCCTGGAGAGCGTCGGCCAGAAGGCCGACGTCGACCTTTATCTCAGGTTGTTCCGTTCGCAGAAGAAGGAGAGCTTCGCCATCATCTCGGCGGACGCGCAGATCGTGAAGAGCGCGCTCGACCCGTTCCACTTTGACCTGCGTATCCTGAACGGGCTCGGCCTCATCCCGGTGGTGCTGCTCGGCCTGGACGGCGCGCGCGAGGTCGACCGCCAGGCGCTGCGCGTGCAGGAGTGGTTGCTCGAGGACGCCGTGCCGGCGCGCATCCTCGGCGCCGGCGCGACGGTGACCACGGACACCGTTGATGCCGTGCGCGCCACCATCGCCGAGGGCGCGATCCCGCTGCTGGCGCTGGAGGCCAGCAAGGACAGCAACGCCGACGGACGGGTCAAGATGCTGGCGACGCTGGCCACCAGCCTGAGTGCCCGCCGGGTGATCTTCCTCAGCCGCGGCGCCGGCCTGGGCCCGCGCAACAACCCGCCGCTTTCGGTGGTCAACCTCGGCGTCGACTATGACGCGCTGGTGAACGACGGCACGCTGTCGCGCCGGCAGACCACGCTGCTCCGCCAGGTCAAGCAGCTCCTGGAACAGGTGCCGCACCGGATGAGCGTCGCGGTCGTCAATCCACTGCAGCTCTTGCGCGAGCTGTTCACTGTCAGCGGCGCCGGCACGTTGATCCGGCGCGGCTCGCGCATCGACACCCGCGCTGGCTGGACCGACGTCGACCAGGCGCGGCTGCGTGCGCTGTTTCACTCGGCGTTCGGCAAGGTCCTGCGCCCGGATTTCTTCGAGACGCCGGTCGAGCGAACCTATATCGAGGAGGGCTATCTGGGCGCGGGCGTGATCCGCGAGACCCCGGTCGCCGTCTACCTGACCAAGTTCGCCGTCGAGCGCCAGGCCCAGGGCGAAGGGATAGGTGGCGAGATCTGGTCGATGCTGGTGCGCGACTATCCGGCCTTCTTCTGGCGCGCGCGCCCCGCCAACCCGATCAACCCCTGGTACATCAAGCAGTGCGACGGCATGGCGCGCTTCCCCGATTGGTTCGTCTTCTGGCGCGGCCTGCCCATCGAAAAGCTCGATCCCGCGATCCGCTACGCGCTGGGCGAGCCGACGGACCTGATCTAGCGAAACGCCCGGACGCCAGGTGGTTATCAGGCCGCGGCGCGTTGGCGTCCCGGCGTGTTTCCTTCTCTGGCCCTACCGGAAGTCCCGCAGGTGCTTGCGCGGACCCTTGCTGACCGGGCCGTCGGCCGCTTGCTGGCATTCGACGCACAGGTCGACGTACGGCATTAGCTGCATTCGTTTTTCCGTGATCGGCTCGTCGCATTCGGCGCACAGACCGAAGGAATCGGGATCCTCGTCGAGGCGGGCCAGCGCGCCGCCGACGCGCGCCAGCACGGTCGAACGCGTTCGGTTGCGGCTGGAGGCGATGGCCTGCGACATCTCGACCAGCGGCTGCTCGTCCTCGTCGCTGCCCACGGCGGCCGGATCCTTGCGGCCGGGCTCGATCTCGAGATCGCCCTCGGCCAGGATCTGGGCGCGCAGCGCGAGCAATTTCTCGCGGTACTTCTTGAGTGCGGCGGCGTCCATGGGCAAAGTCTAGCGGATCTCATGCCCGAGCTCCCCGAAGTGGAGGTGGCGGCCCGCAACCTGCGGCGCTGGATGAATGGCCGCAAGATCCGGGGTGTCGAGCCGCGCGAAGGCTCGACCCGCCTCTTCCGCCCCAGCAAGCCCGACGCGATGGAGGCGCTCACTGGCGTGCGCTTTCACGACATCAAGCGGGTGGGCAAGCATCTGCTCATCACCTTCCAGTCACGCACCGGCCCCATCGGGCTGTGGTCGCACCTCGGCATGACCGGCAAGTGGGTACGCCGCGCGCCCGGTGCCACCGAGCCTGCCTTCGCTCGCTTCCTGATCGAGCTCGACGATCGCTCGTCGCTCTACTACACCGACACGCGAATCTTCGGACGCCTGCGGCTGGTGCCGGCGGCCGCGTTCGAGGAGCTGGCCGAGATCACCGCTCTCGGCCCCGACCCATTGAATGACGGCATCGACGCGCGCGCGCTGCACGCCCGGCTGGTGACCGTGAACAAGTCGATCAAGGTGGCGATCATGGACCAGGCGCTGTTGCCCGGCATCGGCAACATCCAGGCGGTCGAGGCCCTGTACCGCGCCGGCATCGATCCGCGCCGGCCCGCCAAGTCGTTGTCGCAGGCCGAGGTCGATCGGTTGCGCCAGGGCCTGCTCGACTCGATCGAGTTCACGCTGGCATCGTTCGCGACCGCGGGCGTCGACGGCGACGGCGCCGACATCACCTACGTCGAAGAACGACGCGGCGACAACCCCTTCCTGGTCTACGGGCGGCAGGGCGAACCCTGCCCGCGCTGCAACAAGAACCACAGCCAGGGGACCATCACGCGCATCACGCAGGCGCAGCGCGCGACCTTCTTCTGCCCGAGCTGCCAGAAGTAGCAAACGTTGGCTCTCGCAAGGCCGGCCTCTCCCCGGCCCTCTCCCGCGGCGGACCGCGGGCGAGGGTGACTTGCGCTTGGGTGTTGGCTCTCGCAAGGCCGGCCCTCTCCCCGGCCCTCTCCCGCGGCGGACCGCGGGCGAGGGTGACGCGTCTTTGAAAAGCGGCGGTGGTTCTACACCTCTACTCTTTGGGCCTTCCTCCCCCGGGCTACCCGCCGGCTAGCGGCACTCGATGCGAGCCACCAAGTCCCCGGTCAGTCGAAGGCGTACTCGAAGTCGCCGGCGGGCGCGGTGACCGCCACCTTCTTGACCGGGCTGCCCTCCATGGTGCGGGTGAGGATCTCGCGGCTCACCTTGGGCAACAGTGTGTTGGTGAGGATGGCGTCGATCATGCGGCCGCCGCTCTCCAGCTCGGTGCAGCGGCTGACGACCAGCTTGACCACGTTGTCGTCGTAGGTGAAGGGGATGCGGTGCGACTGGGTGACCCGCTTGGCGACCCGCGCCAGCTGAAGGCGCACGATGTTTCCGATCATCGCATCGCTGAGTGGGTAGTACGGGATGGTGACGATGCGGCCGAGCAGCGCCGCCGGGAAGGCCTTGAGCAGCGGCTCGCGCAGCGCCTTGGCGATGCCCTCCGGATCGGGCATCAGCTCCGGGTCCTTGCACATGCTGGCGATGAGCTCGGTGCCCACGTTCGAGGTCAGGATGATCAGCGTGTTCTTGAAGTCGATGAGCCGGCCCTCGCCGTCCTCCATGATCCCTTTGTCGAAGACCTGGAAGAAGATCTCGTGCACGTCGGGGTGCGCCTTCTCGACCTCGTCGAGCAAGACCACGGCGTACGGGCGACGCCGCACCGCCTCGGTCAGCACGCCGCCCTCGCCGTAACCGACGTATCCGGGAGGCGCCCCCTTGAGGGTGGACACGGTGTGCGCCTCCTGGAACTCGCTCATGTTGATGGTGATCAGGTTCTGCTCGCCGCCGTACAGCGACTCGGCCAGCGCCAGCGCGGTTTCGGTCTTGCCGACGCCCGATGGGCCGGCCAGCATGAAGACGCCGATCGGCTTGGACGGGTTCTCCAGCCCGGCGCGCGAGGTCTGGATGCGCCGGGTGATCATCTCCAGCGCGTGGTCCTGGCCGATGACCCGCTGGGCCAGCGTGCTGGCCAGCTTGAGCACGGTCTCGATCTCGTCCTTGACCATGCGACCGACGGGGATCCCGGTCCAGTCCTCGACCACCGACGCCACCGCCTGGTTGTCGACGGTGGGCAGGATCAGCGGCGTCTGGCCTTGCAGCTTGGTGAGCTCGGCCTGCGCCTCCTTGAGCTGGGCCAGCAGCGCCGGGCGCTGCGCTTCGTCGGCGGGGCCCCGCTTGACGGGGGCGGGCGCCGCCGCCGGCGTCCCCTTGCCGGGTGTCGCCGCCTCCTTGGCGACATCCTTGGCCGGGGGCGGCCCGTCGATGGGGTGCCCGTCGCCGCGCAGGGTGCGGCGCAGACCCAGGATCGTCTCCACCAGCCCCTGCTCCGACTTCCAGCGCGCCTCCAGCTCGCCGAGGCGCTTGGTCTCGACCAGCAGCTTGTCGCGCGAGCTCTTCTCGCGCTCGGCGGTGTCCCAGCCGGCCGCCTGCTCGCGCCCGATGATCGCCAGCTCGGTCTCCAGCGCCTCGATGCGGCTGCGGCAGTCCTGCACCTCGGCCGGCACGGCGTGCTGACTGACGGCGACGCGCGCGCACGCGGTGTCGAGCAAGCTCACCGACTTGTCAGGGAGCTGGCGCGCCGGGATGTAGCGGTGCGACAGCTTGACCGACGCCTCGAGCGCCTCGTCGAGCACCTGCACGCGGTGGTGCGCCTCCAGCGTCGACGCCATCCCGCGCATCATCAAGATGGCCTTGTCCTCGGTCGGCTCGGGCACCTGCACGACCTGAAAGCGGCGCGTGAGCGCGGGGTCCTTCTCGATGTGCTTCTTGTACTCGGCCCAGGTGGTGGCCGCGATGGTGCGCAGCTTGCCGCGCGCCAGCGCCGGCTTCAACAGATTGGCCGCGTCGCCGGTGCCGGCCGCGCCGCCCGCGCCGACCAGGGTGTGCGCCTCGTCGATGAACAGGATGATCGGCTTGGGCGACGACTGCACCTCGTCGATGACCGAGCGCAGCCGGTTCTCGAACTCGCCCTTCATGCTGGCGCCGGCCTGCAAAAGCCCGACGTCCAGCGCGCGCAGCGACACGTCCTTCAGCATCGGCGGTACGTCGCCGCGCGCGATGCGCAGCGCGAACCCCTCGACGACCGCGGTCTTGCCGACGCCCGCCTCGCCGGTGAGGATGGGGTTGTTCTGGCGCCGTCGCATGAGGATGTCGACGATCTGCCGGATCTCCTCGTCGCGGCCGGAGATGGGATCGATCTCGCCCTTGCGCGCGCGCTCGGTCAGGTCGACCGAGAACTTCTGCAACGCCTCCTGCTTGCCCATCGCCGCGGGCGCGATCGCGCCGCTCGCCTCGCCAGGCGCCGCCGGCGATCCCGCCGCGCGCAGCGAGGTCTCCGGCGAGCCGCCGACGATGGCGTCGAACTCCTCGGTGAGCCGGTCGGGCTTCACCTTGTCGAACTCGCGCGACATCGCGTAAAGCGCGTTGCGCAGCGCGCTGGTCTTGAGCGCGCCGACGATCAGGTGCCCGGTGCGCACCTGCGCGTCGCCGAACATCAGGCTGCCGTAGACCCAGCCGCGCTCGACCGCCTCCTCGACGTGCGACGACAGGTCGGAGATCGACGTCGCGCCGCGCAGCAGCCGGTCGAGCGCCTCGGTGAAGTCCTTGGCCAGCCGCGACGGGTCGAGCTGGAAGTGGCGCACGATGCGGTGGATGTCGGAGTCCTGGGTCTGCAGGATCTGGTGGAACCAGTGCACCAGCTCCACGTACGGGTTGCCCCGCAGCTTGCAGAACACGGTGGCGCTCTCGATCGCCTTGTAACCGACGCTATTCAGCTTCTCGAACAGCTTGACGCGGCTGATTTCCGACATGTTGTCTCTCCCGCCCCAGTAGGGCTGTATTGGCCACTCATGCAGCAGCCGTCGACTGAACAGCTTCGGCCTGGGGATCCAATATCAGATCCTCGCGCCGACCGCGCTTGGGCTTGCCCAGCCACGACGTCCAGCCGAGGCGCGAACGGCCCAGCCGGCACGCCTCCTCGGTCTGCTCGTCGAGGATGAGGCGCAGGTCCCACTGGTGCTCGTCGCCGGCGTAGTTGCGCACCAGCGCGGTCAGCTTGCCCAGGCTCGGTCCGCCGGGCAGCATGCGCTGGAACTGCGCGCGGTTGAGCGGGCCCAGCGTGACCCGGAACTTCTGCTGCCGGCTCCAGACGTGGCGGCCGGCGATCGTCGATCCGCCCAGCGCCCCGCCCTGCGCGCCGCGCGTGCCCAGGCGCCACTGGTGCCCGGTGGGGATCTCCAGCCAGCTGCCCATGAATGGCTCGATCTGGGTCGGCATCTGAAAGAAGCCGTGGATCATCGACTCCAGGCCTTCGGCGTGCCGGGTCTGCCCCGACAGGTGCCCGGCGTAGAAGTACTTGGCGGCGTCGGGCATCTGGTCGCGCCCACGCAGCGACGGCATGCCCAGACCGGCCATGGCGCCGATGTAGCTGATGAAGCGGTTGCTCGCCGGATGATCGTGGCCCACCGTGGGCTGTGCCGTGGCCCAGACCCGATAGAAGAGCAGCATCATGCGGTGGTGAAAGAGGTCGAAGAAGCGCGCCATCGTCGCGTCCTCGGCGTGGCGCTCGCGCTCGCGCGCGTACTCGGTGATGTGCAACGGCAGCGGCCCGTTGGGCCCCAGCAGGCCGAAGAAGTTGATCGACAGCCGCGGCGGCGCGCCGTTCTTGCCCGGGGCGACGCCGGCCAGCACGCGCGGCGCGAACGCCAGCGACGGCTCCTGCCCGAGGCGAATCGGCTCGTCGGCCGGCCGCGACGCCGACCCGAACCGGGGCCGGTCGGGTCGATCGCAATACACGCTCTCCAGGCGGCGCAGCACCTGGTAAAAGTCGAAGGCCTCGGGGGCGCGCTTGACCTGCTCGACGATCGCGTCCATCGCCGCCAGCTTCTCGCGCGACAGCGTCGCGCGGCCCGGCGGCGGCGCGGGTGCGGGCGGCGAGACGCTCGGCGCCGACGCCGCCGGCGCGCCGACGGCAGCAGGCGGCGGCGCGGGAGCGGGCCCGAGGGCGGCGTCCGCCACCAACGGCGCGGCCACGGCCGGCGACCCTAGATCGCCTGCCGGAGCCCGGTTCTCGCCTTCCATCTCATGATCTCCCCGCGCTGCACGGTGCGCAGCACGGTCTCGGTGAACGAGTTGATTGAAACGTACTTGGAGAAGAAGCGCTCGAGCACCGCGCCCAGCAAGAACACGCCGCTGCCCTCGAACGCCGACTCGTCGCAGGTGACCGCGATCTCCAGGCCGCGCCCGAAGGTGGTCGGTCCCGGCACCGGCAGCGCGCGGGTGATGCCGCCGCTGGCGGTCTCGCGCACGCCCTCGATCTGCTTGCGGGTGTTCGAGTCGTTGGCGTCGGCGTACAGAGACAGCAACTCGCGCAGCGCGGCCGCCTTCTCGCCGGCGCCCGCGTTGGCGTCGACCAGCGACAGGTAATTGAGCGACAGGTGGCTGATGAGCCGCCAGCTGGTGTCCCCGTCGGCGTAGGAAGCGCGCGGCGTCGTCGGTCCGGCCAGGCAGCGCGTCGACTCGACCGGGGCGCCCGACTCGAGCGTGAAGTCGGTGTGCGCCTGGCCCACCGATAGCTGCAGCGGCAGGTCGCGGTTGGTGCACAGGGTCTCGATGGCCAGCTGGCGCAAGCTGGATCGGTACGGGCCCTCCTGGGGATCGACCAGCGCCATGAACACCTCGCTGCCGACGTAGCTGGTGCGTGTGCCCTGCGCGCGCTGGCGCGCCGACAGCACGCGCGGCTGCCGTTGCAGCGTGTAGTAAGCGGGCGGCTCCTCGGTGGTGGTCATGTCGTTCCAGGCGAAGAACGGCTGAAAGGTCTGCTTGAGCTCCGAGCTCGACCCGTATCCGATGACCTCGCGGACCGTGTGGACCTCGAAGTCCATCGGGCGCGTGCGGTCGGCCACGACGTGGTACTCGGTCTCGGCCTCGGTCAGGTGCACACGGTCGGCGCGGCGCGGGAACAAGTTGGCCGCCGGCGCGCAGAAGAGCGCGAAGTTCTCCGGGCTGACCGCGCCGTCCAGCGCGCGGTCGTGCGCATCGGTGAGCACCAGGAGCTCCAGCTCCGGACCGGTGCAGCGGCGCACCGCCTCGCCCAGCCCCGGCAGTCGCACGAACAGATAGCGCGCCGGGAACGCGAAGTATTCTTGCAGCAGCCGGTAGCCCTGGAACGAGCGCGGGCTGTAAGGCAGCAGCGCCTCGTCGGCGCTGAAGCCCACCGTCTCGACCGGATTTTCGACCACGGCGTGCTGCCAGGGCACGGGCCGCGTCGTGGGGCGCGCCACCACGCCGACGGCGTGGCCGACCAGCTGCTCGTAGATGCGCATGGGCAGCTCGTCTGCGCCGCGGATGAACAGGGTCAGGTCGTCGAGCGCCAGATCGGAGAAGTTCAGCCCCGCGGTCGTGCGCAGCTTCAAGCGGATGCCGGCACGCGCGCGCGCCGGCAGGCGCAGGTCGCCGATGTCGCCAACATAGCCGGTGTACTCTGCGTGCGTCATCTCCAGCGGCCACAGCGTCACGTCGTGCGCCGTGCGGTACTCGCAGGGCGTCTGCTCGCCGCGTCCCAGCAGGCTGCGCAAGGCGGTGTTGCGCGGAACGCGGTAGCCCTGTGCCAGCGTCCCCTCGGCCAGGTTGGGCCGCATCTGCACCACCGCCATCGACGGCGTGGGCGCCAGGTAGTGCGGATAGACGATCTCGAGCAGGTGCTGGGTGAAGCGCGGGAACTCGGCGTCGATGCGCAGCTGGATGCGCGCCGCGAGAAAAGCAAAACCCTCGAGCAGGCGTTCGACGTAGGGATCGGAGCACTCGAAGGTGTCGAGGCCGAGGCGCCCGGCGATCTTGGGGAAGTCGCGCGCGAACTCGGCGCCCATCTCGCGCACGTACTGGAGCTCGCGGCCGTAGTAGCGGAGAAGCTTGGGATCCATCAGCCGCGCTGACCGTCGGATTCAGCGATCTTGACCCCCCCGTTTTCGAGATCGATCTCCGTGCGCAGGAACAGTCGGAGCGGCAGCGGCTGCGCCCACAGCTCTGCCTCGATGTCGAACCACATCGCGTTGGGGTCCATCTTCTTGTCGTCGACGACCAGCTTGACCTTGACCGAGCTGCGGATGAGGCGCGGCTCGAAGTCCCAGATCACGTTGCACAGCAGGCGTTCCATCGAACGCACATCGACGCTCGACGCGACGTGCCCGGCCAGGTCGGGCATGCCGTAGTTCAGCACCGAGCGCGCCACTTGCGGATGCTCGTCGAGGTCCTCGACCGCTGCCAGGTTGGCGGTGTTGAGCAGCCAGGTCAGGTCACGCCGCACGCACTCGCGCAGCCGCGCCGGTGAGATGACGTGCTTGTCGCGCGACTCGCGCCGCTCGTTGGGGCTTTCGTCGGTGAGCCGGTCCAGCAGCGAGGGCTGTAAACGCTCTTTCTGGGTCAGCTCTGCCAAGGTCAGGCCTCCGGGTCGTGATCGCCGTGGTCGGTGTCCTCGTCATCCCCCAGGCCGGACGCCTCGATCGCGGCCGCGCCGTCGTCGCTGCCGCTGAGCGCGATCACCCGCACGTCCATCAGCGCGTACTCGCCTTGATCGGTCGCCAGCAGCCGCTGACCCAGGCCCAGCTGGGTGCCGCCGGGTTTCTCGATCCACTCGGTCCCGCGCGCCATCGCCAGCGCCGGGTTGCCCGCCGCTTCGGTGCCCGGATAACGGGTCGGGACCAGCGCCACGGTCTCGCCACCGTTGGCCAGGGTGAGCGTGACCGGCATCCAGGCGACGTCGCGCAGATCGACCGGCTTCTCGATGTTGATCTCGCTCAGGCGGTTGAAGGGAATCCAGTAGTAGCGGCCGTTGACGATCGCCTCCAGCATCGGGCCGATGCGCAGGTCGGCGTCGCCGATCCACTCGAAGGCCTGGCCGTCGATCGACCCGGGCGTGGTGGGCGCCGCTTCGAAGGCCCGCTCGCGCAGCGGCGCGGCCTCCTCGAACTTGCCCTGCCCGGTCAGGCGCAGAGCCTCCATCAGCAGGGCCATCCACTCGCTGGGCTTGCCGAACAGCAGCGGGGTCTGCCTGCCCGCGAACACCTCGCCGCGCAGCATCTCGCAGCGCAGGACCTCCTTGTAGGTCGCCATCATGGTGGCGGCGTTGGGGTCCATCTCGGCGGCCACCTTGAGTTGATTCAGCGCGCGTTCCCACTGACCCAGCACGCACAGCAGCTGAAAGAGAAAGATGCGCAGGCGCGGGTCAGCCGGCTGCTTGCGCACCTGGGCCTGGAGGTCGGCCAGCGCCTCGTCGAGACGTCCGGCCCGTACGCTCTCTTCAGCGGTCATCGATGCGCCCCTTTGACAGAAAAAGCACCCAGAAAAGAGGACATCGCGCCCGGTATTGCCGAGCGCGATGTCCTCGGTGTGTTCATCGATTCGAGCTGCCGATCAGCAGCGCCATCCGCCGCTTGTTCCACAGCGGACTGCTGCGATCAACCCCACTTGTCGTTGCCGGCCGGAATGTTCCAGCAAGCGGGCGATGACTTGCCAGCCCCGCCCTCTGCGGTCTGCTGGGTATAGGTGAGCTCGACCTTGCCGAAGTTCAGCGAGATCGTCTCGGTGGTCTCGTCGCTCTGGCCGGTGCCGCCGGTCGAGTACGAGGAGATGAGCACGTTGCCGAGCTTGATCTTGAGGTAAGGCACCTTGGGCTTACCGGCGCCCGCCGACTTCTGGCAGACCAGCAGCGCCTCTTTGTAGGCCGTTCCCCCGCACACCGCCTTGACCAGGTTGGGAGTCGACGAGTCGACCAGCTTGGTGATGGTCAGATCGTGAACATTCACCTTGCCCGCCGTCGAGCCCTGGATGCTCTGGGCGGAGCCGGACTGGGTCGCCCCCCAGCTCCAGGACATGAGCTCGATCTCTTCCTTGTGCCCTTCCGCCGAGGACTCGCCCTTGATGTCGCCAATTTTGATGAACGCGTCACTAACAGCCATGGACCTACCCCTTTGATTTCGAACGATGGGAGTCCCCGGTCGAACGCAGGGACACAGAAATGGTTAAAGGTTTGGGGAAATCACCCAGCCTTTGCCGACGGCAGCTTCGAGGTCAGTCTCAGCGAGACCGTGAGCCCCTCGAGCTGGTAGTGCGGCCGGAGGAAGAACTTCGAGGTGTAGTAGCCAGGATTGCCCTCCACCTCTTCGACCACCACCTCGGCGTCGGCCAGCGGCATGCGTGCCTTGACCTCTTCGCTGGAGTGCGCCGGATCGCCGTCGACGTACTGGACGATCCAGCCTGCCAACCAGCTTTGCACCTCGTCCCTGGTCTTGAAGGATCCGATCTTGTCCCGGACGATGCACTTGAGATAGTGCGCGAACCGGCAGGTCGCGAACAGGTACGGCAGCCGCGCCGCCAGGTTGGCGTTGGCCGTCGCGTCGGGATCGTCATAGACCGCCGGCTTCTGTAGCGACTGCGCGCCGATGAAGGCCGCGAAGTCGGAGTTCTTCTTGTGAATGAGCGGCATGAAGCCGTTCCGGGCCAGCTCGGCCTCGCGGCGGTCGCTGATGGCGATCTCCGTCGGGCACTTCATGTCGACGCCGCCGTCGTCAGTCGGGAAGGCGTGCGTCGGCAGCCCCTCGACGGCGCCGCCGGCCTCGATGCCGCGGATGCGCGAGCACCAGCCATAGAGCTTGAATGACCGGTTGATGTTGGTCGCCATCGCGTAGGCCGCGTTGGCCCAGGCGTACTTGGCGCTGTCGGCGCCCGCGGTGTCCTCCTCGAAGTCGAAGGCCTCGACCGGGTTGGTCTTGGCGCCGTAGGGCGAGCGCGCCAGGAAACGCGGCATGGTGAGCCCGAGGTAGCGCGCGTCCTCCGACTCGCGCAGCGAGCGCCAGCCGGCGTATTCAGGCGTGGTGAAGATCTTGGTGATGTCGCGAGGATTCGCCAGCTCCGAGTACGACTCCATCTGCATGAGCGTCGGGGACGTACCCGAGATGAACGGCGCGTGGATCGCCGCGGCGATCTTGGCCATCTCACCCAGCAGCTCGACGTCGGGCGCGTTGTGGTCGAAGTAGTAGTCGCCCACCAGGCAGCCGTAGGGCTGGCCGCCGAGCTGGCCGAACTCTTCCTCGTACAGCTTCTTGAAGATGGGGCTCTGGTCCCAGGCGGCGCCCTTGAACTTGCGCAGGGTCTTGTGCAGATCCTTCTTCGAGATGTTCATCACCCGGATCTTCAACATCTCGTCGGTCTCGGTGTTGTTGACCAGGTAGTGCAGTCCTCGCCAGGCGCTCTCCAGCTGCTGGAAGTCCTTGTGATGGAGGATCTCGTTGATCTGCTGGCTCATCTTCCTGTCGATGGCCGCGATCATCGAGTTGATCGACTCGATGACGTCGGTGCCGATCACCGTGGTCTTCTCCAGGGCCTGCTGCGCCATGGTGCGAACGGCGGCTTCGACCTCGTCCTTGGCGCGCTCGGTCTGGGGCTTGAACTGCTTTTGCAGCAGCGACGCGAACTCGCCCACCTCGGCGGTGGCGACCTCTCCCTCGGGCTTGCTTTGCTGTGTCTCGGCCATCTTACTTGTCCTTATCGGCCGCGCCGCCTTCGGGTTGCGCCGGCGACTCCGGTTTTGGCGCCGAGGCGAGCGACTTCAACAGGCTCGGGTCCTTCAGCACCTTGCCAATCAGATCCTCGGCCCCGGTCTTGCCGTCCATGTAGGTGACCAGGTTCGAGAGCTGCTGCCGCGCCTCGAGGAGCTCTCGCAGCGGAGCCACCTTGCGAGCGATCGCGGCCGGGGAAAAATCATCCATATTGTCAAACGTGATGTCGACCGACATATTCCCCTCGCCGGTCAGCGTATTCGGGACCTGAAACGCGACGCGCGGCTTCATGGCCTTCATGCGCTCGTCGAAGTTGTCGGCGTCGACCTCCAGGAACTTGCGATCGGCCACGGCCGGCAAGGGTTCCTTGGAGTTGCCGGACAGGTCCGACATGACGCCCATGACGAAGGGGAGCTGCACCTTCTTCTGGGCGCCGTAAAGCTCGACGTCGTATTCGATCTGGACCCGGGGCGCCCTGTTACGTGCGATGAACTTTTGACTGCTGCCCATGTGATCTCTCCTGGTGAAGAAAACGCAAAGCTGTGACCCGACTTCCCGCCCAAAGCGGCGCCCCCTGACTTTTCTTCCTCTTCTTTGACCTCATGCACCGCCCCCTGGTTTCCGCAATCGCCTGGTCCGACGGGTCAGCCGTCAGGTGTCACCCGTCAACCGCCTTCCGCCTGACCCCGGAGGATGTCGACCCGGGACAGGGCGTCGGGGACCAGCTCCTTGACGATGTCGACGAAGCTCATCATGACCAGCTTCTTGCTGCGCTCCATGAACATGGGAATCGGGCTCGACGGCTCGTTTTTCGCATAATACGAGCAAATCGCGTCGAGCGCCCGGATGACGTCCTCGCGCGAGTTGATCGCGCCCCCGAACGAGCGCTGCGGCGCCGCCCCGTTGGAGGCGCCCGACGCCCCCGCTCCGTCAGCCCCGGGCGCGCCGGCCCCGCTGCGCTGCTCAAGACGGCTGCCGAGGAAGCTCTCGGCCTTGCGCAGCAACACCGGCAGCTTGCCGAAGCTGGTCCCGGCGGAGGCATCGACCCGTTCGCCGACGGCGGCCTCGATGCCGGCCAGCGCCTCGAGGCAGGCGCGCAGCGCGGTCACCGTCTGCTGCAGCTCGCCGAGGTCGGAGTCCATGACGGCACCCTCGATGTTGGCCATCGACGGCGCCCCGTTGGCGGGCGCGGGGGCGTCGCCGGCCGCCATCTCGAGATCCTTGAGCGAGACCCGGCCCAGCGTGCGCGACGAGACCAGCGGCAGGGCGCGTACCGCCGACAACGTCCCCAGCTCGCCGAAGCTGGACAGCACGTTGACCCGCATGGTCGGATCGTTGTCGTCGCTCGGGTCGAGGCGCGGGTGAACGCCGTCCCAGTAACGCTCGATCAGACCGCGCAGCACCCCGAGGCCAATCGCAAAACCGGCCCAGCCGCTGGTGTGCAGCAGCGCGCGGGTCAGATGCGCGCCCACCCGCAGGTCCTTGCTCCTGGCCAGCAGCTCGGTGGCTTTTTTCTGGACCACCTTCCAGTCGGGCGCTTCTGCCGGAACAATCGTGTTGCCGATTTGTTGTTCGGGCTTACCTTGGGCCAGGCGGTCAATCTCTCCGAAGGCAGGATCGTATTCGAGATCGGGCCCGGAGGGGTCCTCTGGCGTGACCGGCGCTAATAGGGCTTCGAGATCCATGGTAGGGCGTGGCTCGACTGGAAAACGCCCTTATTAGCCTGTACCTCCCACCAGTTGTCAATGCGGTTGCGTCCCCAGAAGCGTGCCAAAATCACACCAGTTGCGGCGTCCGATGCTGGGACGGACTGCCTCGACTGCCCGCCCGAGCAGTCTTGCGCGCGGTCGTTATCCAGCGGCCGCGCGACCATCATCACGATCGGATATGATGCGGCGGCTATGATGGCCGTCTCGGGCGGGGCCCACCGATGATCCTCGAAGTGCAGATCACCGACCCGATGACCGGCGCCAGCCGCAAGATGCGATTTTCGCATTCGCCGGTGCGCATCGGACGCAATCAGCTCAATGACCTGTCGCTGGACACGCCGTTCGTCTCCGAATGGCACGGGACGATCCGTTTCGACAACAACAGCGTGGCTTACTTCGATCTCGGATCGACCAACGGGTCGATGCTGGATGGAAAGCGCCTGGCCAAGAACGTCGCCGTCGAGCTGAGCGAGACCTCGAAGCTGCAGGTCGGCGGCGTCGAGCTGACCATCGCCATGCAATCGGCCGAAGGCGCGTTCGTCAAGACGCTGGGGTGGGGACGGCCCGACGACGCGCCGGCGCCCGCCCGACCGGTCGACGTCCGGCAACATCCGCCATCGTCACCGCCGTCTTCATCACCGCGGGCTTCGGGGACAGTGGCCAGCCCGCGCCCGGGCGCACGCGCGGCCGCAGCGTCCGGCCCCAGCTTGCCCGCACCGGCCGGCGGGCAGCGCAATCCCTTGCACGCCGCGGTCGCCGCCGCGGACGCCGCCGCCGTCGGCCACGCGCCTGCCGCGGGCGGCGCGGCCTTCCGCGCGACGCCCATCGGCGACGAGCACGCGCCGGCGGCCGGCGGTATCGCCGCGCGCCAGCGCCAGTTGCTGGAGGCGTTCGCCGAGTCATTCGTGGGCCTGCGCAAGGGTTACGAACAGTTCGGCGCCGAGGTGGGCGTGCGCACCGTCAGCGGCAACACGGCGCTGCACCGAGCGCGCACCAGCGCCGAGCTGCTCGACTACCTGCTGCAACCCAACCTGGATCCGGCGGCGGCGTCACGCGAGCTCATCGCGATCTTCGCCGACCTTGGGATCCACCACCTGGCGATGATGGAGGCGATCACCGAGGGGGTGCGCGCGGTGCTGCAGTCGCTCGACCCGCGGGCCAACGATCTCGACACCGGGTCGGGCATCCTGTCGCGCGGTCGCAAAGCGCAGTGGAAGAGTTACCTCGATCGCTTCGACCAGCTGGTCACCGACGACGACGAGCTGCACACCGCGATCTTCAGCGACGAGTTCGCGCGGGCCTACGCCAGCGTGACCCTGGGCGACGACCGGGGCGCGCGCCGCAAGAAAGAGGACAAGGGTTGAGCGGCGCGTCGACGGCGGGTGCGGGACGCCACGCCGGGCTTCGCGCCTGGTGCCCGCGCGCAGCCGCTGTGGCGACCCTGCTGGGAGCCTCGGTGCTGGCTGGTAGCTGCGCCGGCCCGCAGCACCGTCGGGTGGCGGGGCCCGCGCGGCCGTGCACCATCGCCACCACGATCGGCACCGACAAGCCGGCCAAGGATCGGGTCTACCCCGCCGAGTACTGGTTCGCGTTACTGCTGCAGGGCTATCAGATGTCCGGCGATCTGGCGCGGCCGACCAGGAGCTGCAGCGGCGCGCCGGTCGCGCTGGCGCTGGATGGCTGCGCGGGCGACCCACCCGCGACGGTCAATCCGCCCACGGTCACCGTGTCGTCGCGCGACGTGGTGGTGATGAACCTGGGCGACGCACGCCGGCTGGTGTGGGCCATCACCGATCGACTGTCCGACGGTCAGGCCGAAGGCCCGGTCGCGCTGGCCGAGATCGAGCCGCAAGGAATCGCGGTGCGCGTGAGCGGCACCTTGCGCGCCTATCCTGAAAGCGCGTCGCTGCGCCTGGCGCGCCTGGGCACCGGCACCGTGCTGGTCGCGGATGGCGAGGTGTGCGCCAAGCCCGGGCAGTGCGAGCGGGCGACCCGCGTGGTGCCGATGATCGGCGATCGCTTCGTCGCCAAGCCGCTGGTCGACGACAAGGGCGCCTGCCTGGGCCCCGCCTTCTTCCCCCTGCGCCAGGGCGGCGTGGCCCGAGGCCGCAAGCACGCCAGGTACGAGGTGCAGGTGTCGATCACCTACGGCCCCGACAACATCGCCATCCGCGAGCAACTGGCGCTGACCGGCGCCGAGCCGGTATCGGACCCCTCGAGCGCGTCGTTCGTGACCCGGGTGCAGGCCGAGCGGCAGCTGACGCTGAAGGACGGTAACCTGGTGGCGACCGCGCCGTCGGTGTTGTCGCGCTGGCTGGCGTCGCAGTAGGTTCTTGAGCGTGGGGTCTCCGTGCTCAACCCACCACAACCCCCAATTCCGGGAGAGCTACCTCCGCCGCGCCACGGCCGGCCGCGTACCCCGCCCCGCGGTTGGCTCGCTCGACGATAGGTTGCCGGCGGTGGCAGACTTGAAGATGAACAGGCCGTCGCCGATGCCGATGGTCTCGCCGTCGGTCAGCAC
>DASRQZ010000110.1:0-29450 GCA_035696125.1 Polyangia bacterium | reverse complement strand
AGTGGAGCGGTCAGTCGTCCTTGGGGGCTTCGTTGCCGGCGTAGATCACCAGGCAGGTCACGTTATCGTCGCCGCCGCGTTCGTTGGCCATGTCGACGAAGACCGTGGCGACGTCGCGATAGAAGTGGCCGCTCAGCACCTGGCCCACCTCCTCGACCGAGACGTAGTTCGACAACCCGTCGGAGCACAGCACGTAGCAGTCACCGGCCTGCACGGGCAGGCCGACCAGGTCGGGCTCGACCGAGGGTTCGAAGCCGACCGAACGGGTGATGATGTTGCGAAAGCGAGATTCTTTCGCCTCCTCGGGGGACAGTAACCCGGCGCGCACCTGCTCCTGGATCCAGGAGTGGTCCTCGGTGAGCTGGCGGGCCTGGCCGTTGCGGTAGAGATAGGCGCGCGAATCGCCGACGTGGCCGAGGTAGGCCCGCCCACCCGAGAACAGCAGGACGGTCAGGGTCGTCCCCATCCCCGACAGCTCGGGGTTGGCCAGGGCCGCCTCGTATATGTTGCGGTCGGCCTCGACGACGGCGCGGCGAAGCAGGCTGCTGATGGGCGCGCGGCCGTCATCCGCGCCCGGCGGCGCCTTGCCGCCGGCCACGGGGTAGGGGCGGGTGCGCAGCGCCTGCTCCAGCTCGCGCTCGACGATCTCGACTGCCATCCGGCTGGCGCGCTCGCCGCCCAGGTGCCCGCCCATCCCGTCGGCCACGGCGTACAGACCGAGCCGGTCATTGCACAGGAAGCTGTCCTCGTTGTGATGGCGCTTGCGTCCGACGTCGGACGCACCCCATCCCACGATCCTCATGGGGTCGCGGGCTCCGGCGGCGCGGCTGGCGCAGGCGCAGGCGCCCCCTTGAGCGCCGGCTTGGCGGCCGGCGCGAGGGTCTCGAACACGAAGTCGACGCGTGCGCCGGTTCCGCCATCGATCGCCACCGGCGTGAGGCGGGCGCCGTCGATGCCCTTCTTGACCAGCGCGTCCCGCACGATGTTCGCCCGGTGCTGCATCTCCTCCTTGGATATACCCACGGAGCGGACCTCGATGCGAACTTTCTTGATCTCGGGGTGCCCCTTGAGCACCAGCGCCACCAGCCCGAGCGCGTTGACGCCGGCGTCACGCAGCTCGGACTTGCCGCCCTTCATCGAGAAGCCGATCCGCTCTTCGAGCTCGATGCGATCCGCGGTCAGGTGCACGAGCGGCGCGCCCGCGTCCGGGCAGCCGTCGTCGTCCTTGATCCCGTTCAGGGTCTCGGGCTGCCGCGGGCACCTGTCCTGCGCGTCGGGGATCCCGTCCTTGTCGTCGTCGGGGTCGGGGCAACCGTCGTCGTCCTCGAAGCCGTCCATGTCCTCGGCGGCGTTGGGGCAGTTGTCGAAGTTGTCGGGGATGCCGTCGTTGTCGTTGTCGGGCTCGGGGCAGCCGTCCGCGTCCTCGAACCCATCGCGGTCCTCGGGCTCGTCGGGGCACTTGTCGATCGTGTCGTTGACACCGTCGCCGTCGCTGTCTTCCGAGGTCGACGGGCAGCCGTCCGTCGGGCGCTTGCCGTGGCCGTCCTCGGCGGCGTTGGGGCAGGCGTCGTCGAGGTCGGTGATGCCATCCTTGTCGTTGTCCGGGTCGGGGCAGCCGTCCTCATCCTCGAACTGGTCCACGTCTTCGGCGGCGTTCGGGCACTTGTCCTGCGCGTCGGGGATGCCGTCGTTGTCGTTGTCGTTGTCCGGGCAGCCGTCCTTGTCCTGGAAGCCATCCAGGTCCTCTGCCTGATCGGGGCAGTGATCGTCGACGTCATAGATGCCGTCGTGGTCGCGGTCGCGGAAGTCGGGGCTAAAGCCGACCGCGAGGAACCCGCGCCCCGCCGGCGCGCCGATGCCCTTGCCGAAGCCGCGGCCGCCGCCGACCGCGATCGACAGCATGCTGGTGACACCGATGCGCAGGGCGGCGTCGGCCTCGAACGGGTTCACGTCCGAATAGAACTGGGTGAAGTCGGTCAGCCCGCTGCGCCCGTAGAGCTCGACCATCAGCTCGACGCGCTCGCGCACCTCGAAGGCCGCGGCCGCGCCGTAGAGCAGCTGATGGCCCACGACGGCGGCGAAGCTCTGCGACGACTCGCGCAGTAACACGCCCAGGTTGGCGGCGGCGCGTACCGGGCCCTTCTGCACGCCGAAGATGCCCTTGATGCGACCGGTGAAGTTCTTGTCGCCGAGGTAGTAGGGTCCGCTGTCGCCCACCGGCACGTCCAGCGATGCCCCACCGAGCTTCGCCGTGGGGATCGAGATGCCGGCCAGCAGGCCGACGCCGAACTCCTCATCCGCGCCGAACACCGCCAGCTGGGTCTTGGCCTCCAGGCGGAGATCTCCCAGGCCGCGCGCTGTCTGGTCCTGGCCGGTCGGGACGCCGACCGCGTCGAACAGCTGGCCCTTGAGGACCGGCGTGTACGGCAGCGCGAGGCCGATCTGGAACCGATCGAACAGCGCCATCGACGCCGTCAGCTCGGCCGTGGCCTGGTGCTCGACCACGTTGGCCTGGACCCCGGTGTCCTTGGTATAGACCACGTAGGGGCGCCATTGGTAGCTGAGGGCGAGCCCGAACCCGAGCTGCTTGTGCCGGGCGATGTCGGGCGCGTCGACGGTGACGAAGTTTCCCGGCCCGATCGCCTGCTCGAACAGCTGGGTGTCGATCGTGCTGTCGTGGGGAATGCCCGCTGGCGCCTGCGCCCAGCTGGACCGCGAGGTCGCCAGCAGGCAAAAGGTGATGCCAAGGGTGAGAGTAGGTCGCAGCCAGGGCTTGTGGGTCATCGCAGATCCGAGCAACGAGGCTCGTCAGAAAGCGGTCGCTTCTAAAGTACTCCCGCGTCGAGACCCCTGTCCATTTGCGCCGCTCGCTCACCCTTGATGACCGGGCGCGGCCGTCGCGACGCTCAGTGCGACATGTCGAACACGTACGTATACGTCAGGCTGTAGTCGACGGCCTGACCGTCGCTGGTGCGCGCCGGCGAGAACTTGAACTGGCGGAGGGCGTTGCGCGCCGCCTCGTCGAACCCGTTCCCGGCCTTGCCGATCACCCGCACCTGCACGACATCGCCCTTGGCATTGATGCCGACCTTCAGCACCACCTTGCCCTCGATCCCCATCTTGTAGGCGTCAGACGGGTAGATGTCGGCGCTGTTGACCTCGTGCAGGACCCGTGGCGGGTCCGTGATGTAGACGTCGGCCACCGGCGTGAACGGATGCGTCCCCTCGCCGCTGTACGCCTGCGCGGTGGTCCCGGGCTTGGCCGCCTGCCGTTCCTTGGTCATGAGCGTGTTGCCCACCGGTACCGCCATCCCGGCGCTGTCGCCGGACACGACCGAGCTCATGGTGACGCCGAACACCGGGGGGGCATCGCTGGGCTTCGGCGGCTCCTGATTGGGCGGTGGCGGCGCGGGCGGCACCGGCGGCGGCCTGGGCGCGCTGGCCAGGCGGCGCGGAACGACGCGCGGCTTGGGCGGCGCTTCCGGCTCGGGCGCCGGCGGGGGCGGCGTCTCGGCGCGGATCTCGGGCGGCGGCATCGGCTTGTCCTTGACCTCCATCTCGACCACCGGTTCGTGACGGGCCAGCCGCGAGGGGTTCACACCCAGCAGACCAGCGGCGATCGCGGCGTGCACGGCGACGGCGATCGCGGTCGCCAGCAGATCGCGGTCCGGCCGCCGTGCCGGCGCGAGCAGCCAGGCGTCGCGGTCGATATTGCCCCGCATGGTCGCAGACATTGCGCTATTTGCCGGTGGTCCCCGGATCGACGTTGATGGCGAAGCGATGGACACCCGCGCGCTTGACCAGATCGATCAGGTGCACGACGTCGCCGTGCGGGACCACCGTGTCGGCGGCGATCACCGCTTGCAGATCGGGGTTGGCGGGCAGGGAGTCGGCGATGAACTTCACGACGGCGGCGTCGTTGCTGCGCCCGCCGTTCAGGTACAGCAAGCGCTCCTTGGACAGGGTCAACGCCAGCGTGGTCCTGGCCTGGTCGCTGCCCGACGCGGCCTTGGGCAGGTCGACCTTGATCGAAGGGCTGACGATATAGGTCGCGGTCACCATGAAGATGATCAGCAGCACCAGGGTGATGTCGACCAGCGGCGTGACGTTGATGTCGACGATCATCGCGCCCGGCTCGTCACCGCCGCCTCCGTCGAATGCGTTCCCGCCGCCCGCCATGAGCTACTCGCCGCCCGGCGCGCTGGTGCCGCCGCCGGCGCCGTCGCCAGACTTGAAACCGGCGGTCGCCGACAGGATCAGGTGCGCCACCGCGTCGACCCGACCCAGCGAGCGGCGCACCCGATTCTGGAAGTAGTTGAAAGCGACCACCGCCGGGATGGCGACCATGAGACCGACCGCGGTCGCCACCAGCGCCGCCGAGATCCCGGACATGACGGTGGCCGCGCCGCCGCCCTGGTTGCGCGCCAGATCGGCGAACGCCTTGATGATGCCCAGCACGGTCCCGAACAACCCGATGAAGGGCGCGTTATTGCCCAGCGTGCCCAGCACACCGAGGTTGCGCTCCATGTCCAGGCGCAGCCGCGACTTGGTGCTGGCCATCGCCTCCGAGATCGCGTCGGGACCGCGCCCGACCTGGTCGAGACCTGCGGCGGCCACTTGTGACTCCGGACCGCGCGCCTCGCCCAGCGCGCGGCGCGCGCCGCCGACGTCCCCATCGCGCAGGAAGCGCAGCAGCTGCTTGCCGATGGTCTCGAAGTCGAAACGGCCACCCCCCGACAGGAAGAAGGCGCGCTCGACCATCACGGCGACCGACAGCACCGAGAGCGCGATCAGCAACCACAGGACCCATTCCGAACCGAGGAGAGTGAAGCTCAGGATCCGTTCGGTCAGCCGCATCGGCGAAAACCTAGCATAGTTTGTCGGGGTTCTGGCGCGGGGTCCCGCGAGCCGGTCAGGGTTCCTTCAGGGATTCTGGGCCTGCGACCTCTCGGATTGCCCGGTCGTGTCGGCCAGCAGCAGATGATCGATGACGACCGTCGCGTAGCTGCCGGCGGGCAGGCCGAAGCGTGCACGGACGGAGTACGGGCGACCGGGGGTGACCGGATCGAGGGAAACCGCGGGGTCGCCGAGATCGATGCGGACCAGCACGGGGCGTCGCGCCCCCGGTAGGTCGCGGCCCGCGCGCGCGAAGTCGTCGCGGGTCGCCTGCACGGCGTCCAGCGCCTGCTGCTCGAGCCGCCCGGCCTCGCTGTCGGGCGGAGGCTCGGTGACCCGTGAGCCCGGCATGGGTCCGGTGGGCAGGAGCTCGCCCGCGTCGACGCGCGCCTGATCGACCGACACGTCGGTGCACACGAACAGCCCGCCGGAGGCGGTCTTCTGCAGCACGTCCCCGGCCCGTACCCGGAGCAGCTCGGCGGGGACGCCGTCGGGCGGGCCGCGCAGATCGAGGTAGCGGTTGAACACCGCCGACTGCGCCGCCGACAGCAGCAGGCGGCGCCGCCGCCCGTCGCGCTCGCGCCGCTCGCCGCGCAGCAGCGCCAGCCCCTGCGCGGCGTTGTCACCGGTAGCGCCGAAGCGCTGCTCTCCGTAGCGGTTGGCGATCCCGGCGCGCGCCAGGGACAGCAGCCGCTCGCGCACGCGGCCGGCGTCGTCGTCGGGCGCGCTGTCCGCGGCCGCCCGGTCTGGCGTCAGCACGATCTCGAAGCGATTTCCGTGCAGGTGGCCCGTGCGCAGCTTGTTGCCGTGCCGGCGTGCCTCCAGCACGCGCGCGCCATCGACGGCGAGCTCGGCCGCCCGTTCCGGGTCGAGCCGCGGCACGCTGATCCATTGGCGCGTCGTCGCGTGGCGGTCCTTCATGCCCGCATAGCCGACATCGCGCGCCTCCACGCCGGCGGCGCGGGCGATGCGCCGCACCGCCTCGAAGGTCGTGAGGTCGACCTTCTCGATCCAGAGGAAGGTGTGCTCGCCCACGCCCGAGGGCAGGTAGGCCGGGATCTCCTCCACGACAAAGGTCGCGGGCGTAGGTGTGAACGTCAGCAAGGCGGCAACCTGCAATATGCAATATGCAAAGACGAGACGCGTGGCGGGCGGCCGCCACCGCGGCTATTCGAGCTTGGAGCCCCCGGTGTCGCTGCCGCGCCCGCCGGCGCTGTCGGCCGCGGGCCGCGGCGTCTTGTCGCTGTCGCCGCCGGGCGGCTGCCGGACCATCGCGAGGTACATGTGCGCCGACTTGTTCTCGGGCGCCATCGCCAGCACCTCTTGCCACTCGCCGGCCGCCTCGGCGTGGCGCCCCTGCGCGTAGTAGCTGAGACCCAGGTGCAACCGCCCGCTCACGAACTTCGGGTTCTCGATCTTGACCCGCTCGAACTCGCGCACCGCGGCTCCGATGTTGCCCATCTCGCGGAAGGTCGTGCCCAGCCTGGTGCGGATGTCGACGAACTTGGGGCACAAGGACAACGCGCGCTCGTACTCGCGGACCGCGTCGTCGTACAGGCCGACCGCGTGATAGGCGGCGCCGACGGCGGCGTGCATGTTGGCGATCTTGCCCTTGGCGAAGGGATCCAGGTGGCGCGGCGCGTTCTTCGACGCGGTCATCGCGGTCTGGTAGATGTCCTTGGCCTCGCGGTACTTGCCCAGGTCGTTGAGCGTGACCGCCAGATTGAGCGCAGCCTCGGTGTAGCCCGGGTTGATGCGCAGCGCCTCCTTGAAGTTCGCCTCCGCGTCGACCAACCGGCCTTGCTGGTGATAGATAACGCCCAGCATGTCGTAGACGTCGGCGTATGGGATCTGCTCGCGGGCCAGCTCGGCCAGGTAGCGCTCGGCCCGGTCGTACTCGCGCGCGGCGTAGTGCTCGCGGCCGCGGGTCAGGACCTCGCGCAGGCGTTCATCCATTGATGGGGACCGGCGGCGGGGGTGGGGCGGGAGGCCCCACGGACGCGCCCGCCGGGGGATTGTCGCCATACCGTTTGTGAATGAACTCCAGATAGAGCTCGGAGCGCCGTGCCTGCGGCGCGGTCGGGAACTCGCCGACCACGCGCGCGAAGGTCTGCTTCGATCGCAGCGCGTCGCCCATCTGTAGATAGGTCTGGCCGAGCGCGAACAGCAGCTCGGGCTCGCGCCCCGACCCCGGATACTTCTTGATCGCCCCCTGCAACCGGTTGGCCGCCGCCCTGGTGTGATCGCGGTTGAGATAGAAGCGCGCGATGTAGACCTCGTGATCGACCAGGCGCTTCAACACCTCCCTGCGCAGCGGCTCGGCGTCCTTCTGATACTTCGAATCTGGATACTTCTTGCGAAAGTCGTCCAGCTCGCGGAGCGCGTCGGTGACCGCCGACTGATCCTTCTCGTAGGAGGGCGGCAGCAGCCAGATATCGTCCGGCATGTCTTTGTAGTAACAGTCGCCGACCCTGAACGCGGCGTAGCCGTCCTCGACCTTCTCGTGGGTCGGGTGCAGCCGGATGAAGGTCTTGTAGCTGTCGACCGCTTCCGTGTAATTGCCGCGCGCGAACTGGGTGTCGGCGATCGCCAGCTCGGCCAGCACCGCATACTTCGAGAAGGGGAATTTCTGCTTCACGAACTGGAAATACTTCTGCGCCTCGGGAAAGTTTTCATCCTTGAGCTCGACGAGGCCCTTCTCGTAGTTCTGCTTGGCGGTCAGTGAATAGGTGATTGGCTTGGTCGCCTCGTCGGATGACGCACAGCCCGCGGCGCCGAACGCCGAGACCCAGACTGTGATGACCGCCGCAAAGACGGCCGGCAGGACGTTCGCGCGCGCGGCGACGCCGCACAAGGTCGGGACAGGTACGCCGGCAGGCCGTGGCTGGGCGCGAGAGGGTAGGGTCCGGTCTGGTGGACGCGGCATGGGGAAACTATGGTACGTAAGCACAGCTCCGCCGTCTACCATGGTGGGGCCTCGCGTATGCTGGAGCCGAACCCTGGACGTTGCACCTCGTTTGGACCCTGTTGGGGCATTTCTTCTGGACCTCTTCTGGACCTCTTGCGCATCCTTTTGCGTACTCCCGGACCTGCTGCACGATGAAAGCGACCAATGACCTGTCTCGCCCGGTCGGTCTCGGCGCCGGCGCCAGCGCCAGCGCAGGCGCACTGGCGGCAGCCGCGCCTGCTGGGCAGCCGGTTAGGACGCGCGCCCGCGGCGAAGGGTTGCTTGCCGGGCTGGCAGCCGCTCGGTCCGATTTTCACCACGGGCTGCTGGCGGTCGTGATGGCCGCCGTGCTCGGGACGGGGGCATGCGCCAGCACCTCCCCGCCGGCGGCGTCCGGGTCGTCGGGCGCGGCCTTGGGCCGGTCCGCCGCCAGCGCCGCGCCGGCGACGACCGCCACCATGGCCGGTGCACGCTGCCACGACGGCCGCTGCACCTGCCGCACCGGCGGCCGCGACGACGTCGAGACCGCGCCGCCCGACGCCGATCACAAGCGCTTCGAGATCCGGGTCGGCGCCGAGGGTGGCGACGCGACGCTCGACTCGCCCACGCTGGGCCGTTTCAGCGTCGGCGCCGGCGGCGGCGAGGCGTGCTTTTACGTCGACGTGCTGCCCGGCACTCACCACATCGTCACCTTCGTCGCCCACGAGGGGCGACCCACCGCCGGCCTCAGCCCCAGCCTGCGCGTCGCCGAGTACGGCCCCAAGGGCCCCTACTGGTACGACGTCGTCGCGGTGCACTGCGCGGGCGCGGGTGGCAAGTGCACGCGCGAGGCGGCCGACGCCTGGGGCGCCGAGGCCAGGAGCCGCAAGCGCGGCCGCATCGACCCCTGCGGATCGGCAGTGGTCACGCGGCTCGGCTGGGAGACCTCGGGCGGTACCGGCGATCGCGAGGGCGGTTTCTTCCGTGACTTCACCGTCAGCTTCGAGATGGAGGTCAAACGTTTCGCCACTCAGTTCGCCCCCGGGTCGACCGAATGCGTGCCCAAATGAGTCGGACCTGAGGCCGCGATGAAGATCCATCTCATAGGCATCGCCGGTACCGGCATGGGCTCGCTGGCCGGATTGCTCAAGGCCGCGGGCCACGACGTGCGCGGCTCCGACGAACACATCTACCCGCCGATGTCGACCCAGCTGGCCGAGCAGGGCATCCTGGTGTTCGAGGGCTTTCGTCCCGAGAACCTCGACTGGCGGCCGGATCGGGTCGTGGTCGGCAACGTATGCCGCAAGGACCACGTCGAGGTGCTGGCCGCGGCCGAGCGGCAGCTCGCGCTGTATTCGTTCCCGTCGTTGCTGTCCGACCTGTTCCTGCACGACAAGTACTCGGTGGTCGTCGCCGGCACGCACGGCAAGACCACGACCTCATCGATCCTCGCGCACGTGCTGAACGACGCCGGGCGCGACCCGTCGTTCCTGATCGGTGGCGTGCCGCTGAACTTCCGGCAGTCGTGGCGCCTCGGCAACGGGCCCGAGTTCGTCGTCGAGGGCGACGAATACGACACAGCGTTCTTCGACAAGGGATCGAAGTTCCTGCACTACCGCCCGCAAACCGCGATCCTGACCTCGGTCGAGTTCGACCATGCCGACATCTTCCGCGACGAGGAGGCGGTCAAGGTCGCGTTCCGCAAGTTCGTGGACATCATTCCCGAGGACGGCAATTTGTTGGTGTGCGCGGCGTCGCCGGGCGCGCTCGACGTCGCGCGCGGCGCGCACTGCAACGTCACCACCTACGGTCGGCCCGGGTCGGGCGCCGACTGGATCTTCGAGATCGCGGCGCGCCACTCGGGTGGGCGCGCCGTGCTGGACATCGCCCGCCGGGGCGAACGCGTGCTGTCGCTGGAGACCAGCCTGCCCGGCATCTACAACAAGGAGAACCTGATCGGGGCGGTCGCGGTGGCCGCCACCCTGGGCGTGGATCTGGAGGCGATCGGGCGCGCGGCGCGCCGTTTCCTGGGCGTGCGCCGACGCCAGGAGGTGCGTGGCGTCGCAGCCGGCGTCACCGTGATCGACGACTTCGCCCACCACCCGACCGCGATCCGCGAGACCGTGCTGGCGCTCAAGGGACGCTACGGGCCGGGCAAGCTGATCGCCGCCTTCGAGCCGCGCTCGGCGACCAGCCGCCGCTCGGTGTTTCAGCACGACTTCGCCGACGCGCTCTCGGTCGCCGACGAGGTGGTGCTGGCGCCGCTCTACTCGCCCGAGAAGGTGCCGGAGGGCGAGCGGCTCGACGTCGAACGTCTGGCCGCCGACCTGCGCCGTGAGGACGTCCCGGCGCGGCTCATCGCCTCGATCGACGAGACCGCGGCGCACCTGGCCGAGCGTGCCGCGCCCGGCGACACCGTGCTGATCATGTCGTCGGGCGACTACGGGGGCTTGCATGAGAAGCTGCTGCGCAAGCTGGGCGATCCAGTGATGCCAGCGCGCATCGAGCACAAGCCCAAGATCGCCAACCTGCTCGATCGGATCGGTATCGCCCATCCGGTGCTGGATCAGTTCTGGCCGAGCTACCTGGTGATCCCGGGGCCCGAGCGCGACGGGCCGCTGGTCGGCTGCGTCGCCGTCGAGACCATCGATGACGTCGCGTTGCTGCGCATGCTGGCGGTGGTGCCGGAGCGGCGCGGCGAGGGGCTTGGCTACCTGCTGGTGGAGACCGCGACCGATCGTGCGCGCGCGCAGGGGGTGCGCACGCTGTACCTGGTCACCGACGGCGCACAGGGTTACTTTGGCGAGAAGCTGGGCTTCGGCGCCATCGATCGCAAAGACGTCGCGCCCGCGATCACCACCACCGCAGAGTACTTGCTGGCACGGTCCAGGACCGCCACCTGGATGAGAAAGATCCTGTGAGCTGCGCCAGCTCCAACCACCCGACCGCCGGATCTCCACCAGATCCGTTGCAAGCCGACCGCCAGACCGCCGAGCACATCGCGCACGAGGCCGGGAAGATCCTGCTGGAAGGGTGGGGCACCCGCCCCAGCTATGGCTTCAAGTCCGAGGACATAAACCTCGTGACCGAGTTCGACAAGCGCTCGGAAGCGCTGGTGGTCGAGCGCCTCGCCGCCGCCTTCCCCCACGACAGCATCGTCGCCGAGGAGGGAACCTCGGTGGCGCGCGACGCCGGTGGACGCGTCTGGTACGTCGATCCGCTCGACGGCACCACCAACTTCGCTCACGGGTTCCCGCTGTTCTCGGTGGCGCTGGGACTGTGCGTCGATCGCCGCCCCGTGCTCGGGGTGGTCCAGGCGCCGGCGCTGGGCTGGTCGTTCTCGGGCACCGTGACGGGCGGCGGTTCGTCCTGGAACGGCAACCCGATCACCCCGTCGCGGGTCGACCGGTTGGGCGGCGCCTTGCTGGTGACCGGGTTCCCCTACGCGCGCAACCCCGTCCAGACCAACTTGCCCGAATGGAGCGCTTTCACGGCGGCGGCGCAGGGGACGCGGCGTCTGGGCTCGGCCGCGCTCGACCTCTGCTTCGTGGCCTGTGGTTGGCTCGACGGTTACTGGGAGCGGGCACTGCACCCCTGGGACCTGGTGGGCGGCGCGGCCATCGTGCAGGGCGCCGGCGGCCGGGTGTCGGATCTCGACGGCGGCGACTTTGACGGCGTGACCGGGCGGATCCTGGCCAGCAACGGCCTGCTGCACGAGCAGATGATGCGCATCCTGCAAGGGGTCGCGCGGCGTTCCTCCTCGCCCTGGCCATGAGTGACCCGGCGGCGGGCGTCGTCGCCGCGATTCTGGCGGGCGGCCGCGGCACGCGGATGGGAGGGGAGGGCGATCGCGGGATCACCAAAGGTCTGCTGGTGGTCGAAGGCCAGCGCATCATCGATCGTCAACTGGCGGTGCTGCGCCCCTGCTTCGCCGAGGTGCTGCTCAGCGCCAACGACCCCACGCCGTGGGCCGACCTGGGACTGCAGGTAATCCCCGACCTTCCCAATTCCCTCGCCCCTCACCCTCCGGTCCCCTCGCCCCGCGAAGCGGGGAGAGGGTCAGGGAGAGGGGCCCCCCGTGGCCCCATCGCCGGCCTCGCCGCCATCCTGGCGGCGCTTCCCACCGGCGCCGATGCCGTGGTCTGCGTGGCCGCCGACATGCCCTTCCTGTCGCCCGCGCTGCTCGAGCACCTCCGCGACACCGCGCCGGGCGCGCCGGCCGTCGTCCCCCGCGTCGCCGACCGCGCCGAGCCGCTGCTGGCTCGCTACGCGCGCGCGATCGCCCCCGTGGTCGCCGCGCAGATCGCCGCCGGCGCCCACGCGCTGGTCGATCTGCTCGCGCGCCTCGACGTCGCCTGGATCGACGAGCCGGAGCTACGAGCGCTCGACCCCGGGCTGCGCTCACTGGTCAACGTCAACACCCCCGCCGACCTGGCGCGCCTGGATCCGGACGCGAGGTCCTGACCCGCCGTGCGCGTGCCGCCGTCGCCGCGAAATCTGGTCAGCGCCGCCGCCGCTGCGGTCTTCTGCGTGGCCCTGGCACCGTTCCTCTGGTCGACCACCTTCTTCACCGACGACCACCTCCTGCTGGCCTTCGCGCGCTACACGCCCAACCCGCTGGCCGCCTTCGGTCACGACCTGCACGGCGGCGAGTTCTACCGCCCGCTGTCGATGAGCCTGTGGTGGTTGCTGGCACGGCTGGGCGGCGGCGGCTTCGCCCCGTTCGCCGTGGTGGGGGCGACGCTGCACCTGCTGGTGGCGGTGCAGATCGCCTGGTGGTGGCGCGCGCTCGGTGGTGAGCGCGCCGCCGCCTGGTCGGCGGCGGCCTTCTTCTGGCTGTCGCCCGAGACCCGCGAGGCTGCGCTGTGGGCGGCGGCCTTCCCCGACCTGCTGGGCACCGCCCTGGTCCTGGGATCGCTGCTGGCTTTGCTGCGCGAACGGCGCACCACCGCCATCGCCCTCGGCGCGTGCGCCTTCCTGACCAAGGAGTCGGCCATCGTGCTGCCCGCGCTGGCCGCGCTGGTGCTGATCGTGCGCGCGCGAGGCGTCCGCCGGGGAGAGGGCTCGACCGGCGGCGAGCGCGGCCCTTCGCCCTCTGGTCCCGTCCAATCACAAGTCGCCCTCACCCCGGTCCGACGGGGAGAGGGCCGGAGTGAGGGGTCCGGGAAGCCCCCGAGCCATGACTTCAGCGCCACCCTCCGCGCCCACCCCCGGGACCTCGCGGTCCTCGCCGTCCTCGGCCTCCTGGCCGCCGCCTACCTGCTCGCCCGCTGGCGGGTCCTCGGCGGCTGGGGCGGCACCGGCGACCCACGCGCGCCCCTGGTCGGCCGCCTCCTCCAGATCCTGAGCGGCCTGGTCCACGTCGTCACCGGCGCCGACATCTTCCCCGAGCCACTGGCCTGGGGCGCGGGCGTCGCCGTACTGGCGGTCGCCGTGCTGGCCGCCTGGCGCGCCCGCGGGCGGGTGGGCAGCGCCCGGGCCCTGCTGGCCCCGCTGGCCTTCACCGCCATCGCCGTGCTGCCGCTCCTGGCCGCCGGCTGGATCATCGGCGCCCGCTACTTCTATCTGCCCGCAGTCGGCCTGGCCTGGCTGGTCGGCCAGGCGGTCGGGGAGGCCAGCGCCGCCTGGCGCGCCGGCGGCCTGCTCCTGATGCTCCTCCTCGGCAGCATCCAGACCCTGTCCCGCCACGCCGACGTCGCCGCCTACGACCGCCGGGTCACCGCCGCCCGCCGTGCGGTGATCGACGGCCTGGCCCACGGCCACCGGGTCTTCCACATCGCCGGCGGCGTCAAGGACCTGGACCTGGCCGTCAAGGAGTCCCCCGCGCTGCGCGCCGCCGAGGACCAGGTGCTGATCCTCGGCGACGTCCCCGCCTCATTCGTGGCGATCCCGCCCGACCTCGAGCCCGCCGCCGCCTTCCTGATCGCCCAGCCTCCGCTCCCGCCCAGCGGCGCCTACCACTTCGGCCCCCGCCGCGTGGTCGGCCTCGCCCGCCGCGGCGACGAGCCGACGCTGGAAGAGCTGGTAGCGCGCTTCCCCGACGTGCGCTTCATCCGCCTGCGCGCGGCGGGAGGTGACCGGGTGGTGGCGCGGGACGTGACTCCGACGATCAACGAGGAATAGAACCCCCGGCTCGGGCTATTGGCAGCGGATCGAATCGATCCAGAACGGAGGCTGCCCGGCCGACGGGGTCATGGTCTCCCAGCGGTACGCGTGACTGCCCAGCGGCACGACGATAGCCACTTCGAAAAACGGGTACCCGCCGACGCCGTTGGGTGTCGAGCCGTAAGCTTGGTACAGATTGTTGTCGACAAAGAAGTTCAGCCTTTGGGTGGCAGGCGGGTTCACTCCTCTGTAGTCAAAGACCAGCTGACTGTGTGCCTTGCCTCCGCAAGAGAAGGTCAGGGACGCCGTTCCGTTGGCCGGAAGAATTGGTGGGTGGGCCCCAAAGGTGCCGGCCTGGGCGGAACTGTTGTCAATCAGAAAGGTGCCGCCAATCTCCGGTGGGACGAACCCTTCTTCGAAGCCAAATTGAGAGCTCGTGTTGGCGCCGACAGGGAAGTTCAAACACCGGATCGAGTCGATCCAAAAGGGCGGTTGGCCGGCGGTTGTCGTCGAGACTTCCCAACGGTAGGCGTGAAGTCCCGTAGGGACAACCAGCGCGACCTCGTAGAACGGATAACCACCCACGCCGTTCGGAGTGGCGCCGTACACCTGGTACAAGTTTTCGTCGACGAACAAGGTGAGCCTCTGCGTGGCTAGCGGGTTGATGCCCTGGTACTCAAAGACCAGCTGACTGTGGGGCTTGTCACCGCAAGAGAATGTCAGGGACGCGCTCCCGCTCGCGGGGAGCGACGGCGGATGGGCGGCGTAGGTACCGGATTGGCGCGAGCTATTGTCGATCTGGAACGTGCCGCCAACTTCTGGCGGGACGAAACAGTCTTCGAAATCGAATTGGCTGCTCACGTTTGGTGATGTGCCACCCCCGACGCAGGAAATCGAATCGACCCAGAATGGGGGTTGTCCCGCGCTATTCGTGCTCGCCTCCCAGCGATAGTTGTGGGGCTTGTCGGGGAGGGTGAGGTCGACTTCGTAGTAGGGATACCCACCCACACCGTTGGGAGTCGATCCATAGACGCGGTAGAGCACGTCATCGACAAACAAGCTCAGTTGCTGATCGACGCTCGGAGCCAGCCCGCGGTACCAGAACTTCAACTGAGAGTGCGATGTCCCCCCGCAAGAGAATGTCATCGACGCGCTTCCTCCCGCCGGGAGGATTGGCGGATGACTGGCCTTGGTTCCAGCTTGGGCAGACGAGTTGTCCACAAACCAGTTGCCCGGATTGGCGCTGGTTTCGAAATCTTGGATCGACACGACACTGCACGGGATGTTGCCACCAGCCCCGCTACCACCCGTTCCAGGGATGCCACCGACGCCTCGGCCCCCGAGTCCCATCCCGCCGACTCCTGCTCCGGCGGTGCCGGTAGTTCCACCAAGATCGGTACCGATCCCGCCGGTCCCCATGCCGCCTGTTGCGTCGGTGCCCACACCGCCGGTTCCCATGCCGCCGGCGCCCATCCCGCCCACGCCAGTGCCGGCCGTGCCGTCGCCTCCGGTTCCACCGAACATTCCGGTGGTCCCTCCGACGTCCGCGTCGGTGTCCCCCGCGGCGTCAGTTCCGCCGTTACCGCCCCTGCCTCCGTCCACGTCGTCGCGAGCGTCGACCCCTGCATCGCCAGTGCTGCCGGCGGTTCCGGTGTTTCCCGCGCCGCCGCCGTCGCCAACACTACCCGCGTTGCCACCGCCGCCGGTCATCGTGGCGATGTTCCCGCCGGTCCCTTTGGGACGCGGCGGAGTGGGGCCCACGCAAGCTGAAAAACCCAGCATCGCCGCAAACCCCGCGACGACACACCACGAACGACGACCTCGGACGCCCCCCCGAAATTCAGACATGGCTCGCTCCCTTTTTTGTGAACTACCAGGCGTGCCGGATGGTCATCCCGCCGGATTGCGCCGTGGTCCACGGCGCGAGCGCGAGCGGGGTCCTGCGTTCTGGAGCTGTCAGGATCACGATGATCCCTCCGACGAAGACGCCCGCGCCGATGCCGGCGATGACCCAGCCACGCTGGTTCAGGCGCTTGCCCGCGTCGAAGTCGGGGAGGGCGGCGTAGTACTCTGCGTCGCCGGAGGCGGTGGTCAGGCGGTGATTGGCGTCGTTGGCCTGGTTGGCGCCGCGGTAGGCGTAGAGTCCGCCGGCGGTCGCGGTGGCCAACCCCCCGGCGGTGATCACCAGGCCGATGATCTTCTGCCAGTTCACCGACGATCGGTACGACGTTGAAACCGACGCTGTCGAGCGCATCGCTTCGTTGTCGCCCGCGCCGCTCTCGTAGCTGACGACGGGCGGCGGCGGCGGGCTCTGGATGACGATCTTCTCGATCACCGGACGGTCCGGGACCGAGGGACGCTCGCTGGCGACCGGCGCCGGGGCCGGCGGTGTGGGTGGCGGCGGCGTCAGCGCAGCCGGCGGGACGGCCGGTGGGGCCGTTGGGGCCGGCAGCGGCTCCAGCGTCAGCTCCAGCGCCAGCTCGGCGCGGCCGACGACCTCGACCTCGCGGGTTTGTGGGCTGTGCCCGTCCAGGGTGGCCTCGACGATGTGGAGGCCGGCGTTGACCCGCAGCGGCGACATCAGCGGCGTCTTGCCGACGCGCAGGCCGTTGAGGCGCAGCTCGGCTCCTTCGGGAAAGGTCCGCAGGGCGATGGTGCCGACCCGCGCGCGCTGTTTCTCGATCTCGGCCAGCACCTCGTGGCGGCGGGCGGTCGACACCGCCGACGCGCCCTGTTTGAGGTACTTCTCGAAGGCGTCGATCGCCTCGACGGGACGGCCCAGCGCGACGTCGACCTGGCCGATGTTGTACAGCACCACGAACGCGGGCGAGATCCGATAGGCCGCGTCGAACTCCTCGCCCGCCTCGGCGAAGCGCCGATCGTTGAAGGCCGCGACACCTTTCTCGAAGTGCTCGCGCGCGCTGGTCTTGCTGTCGGCCTGCGCCATCGCGTTCGTCGCAAAAGACAACCCCGACAACACCATGACCAGCCACCTCACGAAGCGGCGTTCACGCCGGCCCCGCGCATCCAGCGTCGGTCGCGCGACGAACGGCGGATGGCCGATCATGTCGGGGCCCCTTATACGCCACCCTGCACGTCGCCCGCGTTAACAATTTGCAAATCCGCTTCATCAGAACACGAACCCGATCTTGAGCAGGTCGATGTTGGGGATCGGGTAGCGCATGATGACGCGGGCCAGGGTCCGGACCTGATCCCGGTCATCCTGCGCAGAGCTGCCCACGCCCGCGGATCCGCCCTGGGCGGGCAGCGGCTGGCCGTTGTAGGTCTCCGTGATCACCGGCTCCCGCGGCAGGGGCAGTTGCACGCCCAGGTTGATGCCGATGGAGAAGGCGGAGCGGGTGACCCACAGCCACCCCAGTTGCGGCGATAGAAAGAACGTCGAAATGTCGGCGGCGACCCGCAGCTTCCCGCCCTCGACGGTCTCGCTCAGGACCGCCTTGAGGCGCTGATAGCCAGCCCCGCTGCCGAGATAGAAGGCGCCGTGGAAGGGGAACCAGCGGAAGGTCGCCTGGGTTGCGTCGAGCTGCAGGCTGGAGTCACCGCCGGGAACAGTGAGGGTGGGCAGCACGCTGTACTGGACGCCCAGGGCGATGTCGCTTCCCAGCCGCACCAGGGCTTCGAGCTGGGCCGGCCGCGGCAGCGACACGATGCCCAGCAGGATGCCGGGGTGCCAGCTGCGCGCCGGCGGCGCAGGCGCAGGTCCCGCATCGACGATGGCGATCGCGGGCGGCGGCGGGGTGGTCGCGGGCGCCGAACCGACCACGGGCGCTGGTTGTGGCGGTGGTGGTGCCGGTGCCAGCGGTGCTGATGCCGGGGCGGGCGGCACGTCGGCCCGCGCCGGCGGAACCTGGGCCGGCACGGGCGGCGCGGCGAGCGGGACTTCCGTCGGTGCCGGTGCCGCTCCCGGTGGTGCCCGTGGCGGTGCTCCCGGCGCGGCCGGCGGGACCTCGCCGGTGGCCGCCGCGCCCTGGGCCGCAGCCGGACGGATCGCTGGCGCCGAGCTCATCACCGCCATCGCAAGGCAGAACCAGAATCGGCAGGTCATGGATCGGTCCCCTTGGTCGAAAGGTTCTCGTCGCAATCAGGGCGCTGACCGGCGTTGTCTCCAACATCGATCTTCGACTGCGCGCCCTCGACGCCCACCTCAAGCAGGCGACGTGCCAGCCAAGCTACTGGCCGTAGGGATTCTCTTTTTCGATCTCGATCGGGTGACCGGCGCTCGGGGCTGCTTGTGCCGGCGCGGGTTTGACGGGCTCGACCACCACCGGCGCCGCCGTTTCCCGCGCGCGGCGCGCGGCCGCGCTGGGCGCTGATGGCCGGCTCCAACCGTGTTCGGACCGTTCGGACACCGTCCGGACAGGCTTGGCCGCCGGAGTCCGCGCCAGCGCCGCGGGCGGCGTCGCGGCCGCAGCGGGCGCCGCCGGCAACACCGGCGCCGCGGGCTGCGGCACGGCGGCAGTCGGAGACGATTCGGTGGTCAGCGCGTTGCGCGGCGCCGCCTCGCGCGTGCTGGCGGCGGCCGGCGGATTCACCGCCAGGCCCAGGCCGGCGTTCGAGGCGTGCCTGCTGGCCAGCCAGTATGCGGCCCCGCCCGCGAGCACCGCGGCCGCGGCGAACGCGGCGATGAATCGGCCCCGACCGCCCGACCGGGTCACCGGCGCGGTGGTGGCGGCGCGCGGGTCGGGCGCGACCGCCTCGGCCAGGCCCGCGCCGGTGGGCACGCGCGCGTTCGAGCTCGCCGGCCCGGTCTTGCGCGGCACCAGCGACGGCTCGCCGGTGCGGGTGGCGGGCGTTGCCCGGGTCGCCGCCAGCGCCTCGGCCGAGGACAGGTTCTGCGATTGAGAGGTCCGCCCTGCGAACGGCTTCAGCGCCTCGGCGAGCGCCAGCGCCGACGGAGGCCGATCCTTGGGATCCTTGGCCATCGCGCGCTCGATCAGCGCGCTCAGCTTGTCGGGCAACCCCGGGCGCACCGACGCCAGCGGCGGCGGGTCGGCGCTCAGGATCTGGTGGACCACCTGCAGGAATTGCTCGCCCTGGAATGGCCGCCGTCCCGACAGCAGCTCGTAGAGGACCACGCCCAGCGACCAGACGTCAGTGCGCGCGTCGACCTCGCCCGCGCCGCGCGCCTGCTCGGGCGACATGTAGAACGCGGTGCCGAACATCGCGCCGGTTCCGGTCACCACGCTGGCGTCGGTGGGCCGCAGCTTGGCGATGCCGAAGTCCAGCACCTTGACCAGATCGCTGCCGTCGCCGGCGTCGGTGACGAACAGGTTCTCGGGCTTGAGGTCGCGATGGACGATGTCGGCCTTGTGCGCGATCGCCAGTCCCCGGCACGCCTGCAACACGATATCGGTGGCGCGCGGCACCGGCAGGGGACCGTACGCACGCAGCAGCCGCGAGCAGTCCTGTCCCTCGAGGAACTCCATCACCAGGTACGGCGCACCATCGGTGGCGCGCCCGAAGTCGGTGACCGCGACCAGGTTGGGGTGCTCCAGGCCGCCGGCCGCCTTGGCTTCGTTCTCGAACCGGCGCAGCACGTCGCGGTTAGCGGCCAGCTCGGGCAGCAGGAACTTGATCGCCATCCGGCGCGCCAGCGTGGCGTGGCGGACCTCATAGACCGCGCCCATCCCGCCCTGGCCCAGCAGGCGAACGACCGTGTACCGATCCACGACCGCTCCGATGCGAACCGCGGGGGACTCGCCCGGATTCGCCGGGCCGGCGCTCTCGCCGGCCTGCCTGCGCTCGACGTCCCCCTCGCTCATCCGCGGCCCATCCTAACAGGAAGCGGGGACTCCTGGGCGGGTCCGCTCACCGCCCGCCCGGCGCCGGACCGGCGTCAGAACAGCCAGCCAGCCCCCAGCCGCAGGCCCGCCGACCCGGCTTCGGCCCGCAGCGTTAGCCCCGCGCCCACGTTGTACAGGGCACCGACCGCGCCGGCGACGAAGGTGCCATCATAAGCAGCTACGCCGGCACCATTGCCCAGGTTCGAGAACCAGCCGAAGGCGTAGCCGGCCTCCGCCTTGGGATAGACCGCCAAAGAATCGTTGAGCCACAGGTTCCACATGATCCCGCCGACCGGCAGGATCTCGGTCCAGGTGTAGCTGTAGTTCGCGAGACCCGGATAGTTGAACTCGTAGGTCCAGCGCAGCAGGTCGACGCCCACCTCGAAGGAAAAGTTGTCGCGCACGCTGCCGTTGCGCAGCAGCGGAGGAATACCGAGCGGCCGCACGTAGCGCCCGCCGATGCCGACGCCGCCCCAGGGAAGCACGCCCCACACCGTCGGGCCGTGCGGGGTGGGCGCGAGGGCCGCACTCAGGGTCGGCGGGGCGCTCATCGCCGGCGCGCCGGTGGCGACCGCGGTCGACGCCGGGCCGCCCGTTGGCGCGGCGGGCGGGGTCAGCGCCGGGTCCGCGGCGCCGGGGGGCGCGGTGGTCGGTCCGGGCGCCGGGGCTGGCGCCGGGGCGGCGGTATTCTGGGCAAAAGCGCGCGCTGCGCTGGCGTCGATCGCGATCAGGACCAGGGTTCCGATGAGGGTGCGCATGGTGTGTCTCCTTGCTGAGGGCCGTTGCGCCGTCGGCACTCGCCGAGGTGCGCGCGCCGGGCAATAGCAGGCGATGTGCCAGCGGGGCGCGCGCCGCGCGGGCCGCGGACCTTCGCGCTGATCCAGCGATCGCCGCCGTCACAGCGCGAGGGGAGCACCGTCCGCGGCCTGTCCGGAACATTCGCAGATCGGTTCGGACACGCTTCGTGGCGGGCCGTGTCCGCGCATCCGCGCGGCTGACAGCGCCCGCGTGCTGCTCTGGCTACGGCTCTCGGATGTCGTCGAGCGAGAAATCGGGATGCGCGGACAGCAGGCGGTAGGCGCGCGCGCGGCTGACCCCGATCGCTGCCGCGGCCCGGGCCACGCTGCCCGCGTTCTGCCGCAGCGCTTCGATCAGGGCCTCGAATTCGGTTTCGTCGCTGGTCTTGTGCCGCGCGCGGCGCGCGGCGGCGGCCGCCGGTCCGCTCGCCGCGGCCGGTGCCTCTGCCGATCGATTGAGGATCCGATCGGGCAAGAACACCTTCTTCAGGAGGCCCTCGTGGCCGTGCATGGAGGCGAGCTGCCGCGTCAGCAACAACAGCTGGCGCACGTTGAGCGGCCAGTCATAGAGGCACAGCGCCTCCACCAACTTGGCCTCGACGGGAGGGCGGCCGCTGGTGCTCGCGCGCAGAAACTGGAAGAAGAGCGGGGCAATGTCCTCGCGGCGCTCGCGCAGCGCGGGTAGCACCACGGTGCCGCCCTCCAGCCGCGCCTGCAGGTCGGCGCGGAACCGGCGCTCGGCGACGGCGGTGCCCAGGGGCTCCTGGGTAGCGGCGATGACGCGGACGTCGATGGGATGGTCGCGGGTCTCGCCCAGGGCCCGCACCTTGCGCTCTTGCAGCACCCGCAGCAGCTTGGGTTGCAAGGGCAGCGGCAGGTCGAGGACCTCGTCCAGGAAGATGCTTCCCCCCTCGGCGGCGCGGAACAACCCCTCGCTGCTGCCCTGCGCGCCGGTGAAGGCGCCCTTGCGGTAGCCGAACAGTTCGGCCTCGGCCAGCTCGCCGGGCAGCGCCGCGCAATTGACCGCCACCAGCGGCCCGGACCGCCCGCTCCACTCGTGGACGGCGCGCGCCACGCCTTCCTTGCCGGTGCCGGTCTCACCCTGGATCACGATAGGCAGGTCGACGGGGAATCTGCGAAAGGGCGCCACTGCCGCGGCCAGCGTCGCGCCGCCGAACCAGCCGCTGATGATCTCGGCGAAGCCGGTCTCGGGTCCCGGCGTGGCTCCCGCCTCCTCCCAGACCACGATCCCGATCCACTCTCCGCAGCGGACCACGTCGCCGACCGCCAGCGGGACGTCGGTCTGACGAACGCCGTTCACGATCACGCCGTTGCGGCTCTCCAGGTCGCGCACGGCCGTCACCGGCCCGTCGACGCGGAACTCCGCGTGCCGGCGGGAGATCTCGACCCCGTCCAGGACCAGCTCGCAGGAAGCCTCGCGCCCCACGACCAGGCGCCCGGGGGCCAGCGTGAGCAGCAACGGGCGGGGAAACACCCAGCGGACGTGCGTGGGCCGGGACTGGGATGATCGATGGTCCGTCGCCGCCGACGGTATGGTCGTCGAAAAGTCGGACATCGCTCCCCGCACCGGCCCAGCCGTTGTCAGAACCCTCGATCCCGCGCCATCTCCATTACGTGAAAGCGGGGCTTCTGACAAGCAGGCTGGGCCGATACGAGGCCAATTTCACTTCGCAAGATTGACCGGACGCCGGCGCGGCGTCCGGCAAATCACGCCGTCGGCGCGGTTGAAGTACAGCTGCCACAGCAGGACCGGCGCGCCCGCGCGTTGCAACGCGTCCTTTGCAAAGGTGAAGCAGTCCCGCCCCATCAGCGGCAAGTAGCGGTAGAGGGCGCCGCGGGTGGTCTGCGCCTGCATCCACGTCAGGGCCGGCTCGGGGTCGATGCCGCGGTATTCGTGGATGGTGTGGACGTCGTAACCGCGCGGCATCAGCTCACACGCCTGCTGGAGCAGCTCGTCTTCGCAGGCGATGCTGCCGTCGCCGGCCGCCAGGCTGCGCTGGCGCACGCGCGCGGTCGCGTTGGCCAGCAACTTCCAGCGCCGCAGCCAGCGGGGCAGTTTCGGCCGCCGGATCATGTTCCACTCCTCGCGCCGCGAGGGCGGGCCGACACGACGTCGAAGAAGGTCGCGCGCGATCGGCCGCGGTCGACCAGCAACACGGCGACGTGCGCCCAGATGGGCAGGCGCAGCCCCAGCAGGTGAACCCATTTGCGGGAAAACAGGAGATAGATGCTGGATTGGCGGTTCCTGACCGGCAATTCCGAAACATCGTTGATCGACATTGCTGACATCGGCGAGCCTCCTCTGGATTTGGTGGGTTGTTTCGAACTGCGAGGCAGCTCCATCGCAAGACGCAGGCCGAACCGGCCGGCTCGCGCGCAGGTTGATTTCACCGCGACAAGCACGCGGGGTTGGCCGCTCGGGCCGCGGAAGGTGGCCGGGCGGCGCACTGACCGCGCGGACGTTCGGACAGTCCGAACGGTGCTGGTTTCGGCTATAGTTGGCGTCGTTGCGCGACCCGAACCCCACCATCTTGACGCCGACGGAAGCCGATGACGCGGGTCACCGGTTCATCGCCGCGCGCGTGCTGGCGCACCCCGATCCGGCGCGGGTGGGCGAGTTCGCGCCGCTGTTCGACGCCAACGACGGTGGCACAGCCACGCTCAGCCGCGAGTCGCCGGACTTCCGGACGCCGGCGGGGGCGCGATCCGGGCCGCTGGCCAGCGCGCGCATCAGCCGCAACCAGCTCCTGATCCAGCGCCTGCCGGGCGGGCTTGGTTTGCGCTACGACGCCCCCTCGCCGGGCGTGGAGGTGAACGGCCGGCCGCTGGTCAAGGAGCTCACGCTGTCGACCGACGAGCTGCAGGCCGGGATCGCGGTCCTGCTCGGGCGCGACCTCGCGCTGTGGATCGGTTGGTTCGAGCACATCGATACGGTCGCGGCCGTCCCGGGCTTGATCGGGGAGGGCACCGAGATGCGGCGGTTGCGGCAACAGATCTGCATCCTGGCCGATCTGGATGTGCCGGTGCTGTTGCGGGGCGAGACCGGCGTGGGCAAAGAGCTGGTCGCCGCCGCGATCCACCGCCACAGCAAGCGCAGCAAGGGCAGCTACGTCGCCGTCAACCTGGCCGGCGTGCCGCCGTCGATGGCCGCCTCGGAGCTGTTCGGCCACAAGCGCGGCGCCTTCACCGGCGCCACCGAAGAGCGCAGGGGCTACTTCGCGCAGGCCGACGGCGGCACCTTGTTCCTGGACGAGATCGGCGACGTCGGCTTCGACGTGCAGTCGTTGCTGCTGCGCGCGGTGCAGGAGCGCGTCATCCAACCGGTCGGCGGCACGACCCGCCAGGTCGACGTCCGGCTGATCGCCGCCACCGACTCGGATCTCGAGACGGCGGTGGCCCGGCGCGAGTTCCGCGAGCCCTTGCTGCGGCGGTTCTCCTGCGAGCTGCGCGTGCCGACGCTGCGCGCGCGGCGCGAGGACGTCGGGCTGCTCTTCTATCACCTGCTGCGCGGGCATCTGCAGAAGATGGGCGAAGAGCACCGCCTGGAGCGCGCGGGCGACGGCGACGAACCGTTCGTGCCGGCGCCCTTCGTCGCCGCGCTGGCGCTGCACGCCTGGCCCGGCAACGTGCGCGAGCTGGCCAACGTCGCGCTGAAGTTCGCCGTCGAGAACCGCGGGCGGGCGCGCGGGCGCGCCGGTGAGGAGCTGATGCGGCTCATCACTCCGCGGCGCGCCGACGCAGGCGCAGCAGCCACAACCCCCGCGATCCCCGCGCCCCCGCGCAGTCCCGGCACGCCCGCCGCGGCGACGGCGCCGCCCGCCGTGAAGCGGGCCGAGGAGCTCAGCGACGCCGAGCTGCTGGAGGCGTTCCGCGCCGAGGCCTTCAGCCCCGAGCGGACGGCGCGCCGGCTGGGGCTGTCGAAGAGCTACCTCTACAAGCGCCTGCGCGCCCACCCCGAGGTGGCGCGGGCGCACTCAATCCCCGCGGCCGAGATCCGCGCCGTGCTGCGCGACTGCTCCGGCGACGTGGTCACCGCGGCTGCCCGTCTACGGATCTCGACCCGTGCGCTGCGCCTGCAACTGCGGCGTCTCGACCCGACTTCGGCGTGACCAGCGCGCGCGCGTCGAACATCGACCAGTATGCGCCCGCCCACCGATCCGGGCTGACGACCCCCAGCGCTTGCAGCTGTGCGTCGGCCTCCGCCTCGATGCGCGCGCCGAGCTCGCCGGTCATGAACTGACCGCGGCGCTTGCGCGCGCAGGCCGCCAGGCAAAGCATGTGCAGGCGCAGGAAGATCTGCTCCGCCTGGTCCAGCTCGCGCAAGGCGCGCTCGCGCTCGCCGAGAAGGTAGTCCAGGTTCGCCTCCAGGGCCGCGGCCACCGCCAGCCAGATGGGGGGCGCCAGCCCGCGCAGGCGGGTCACGATGTCGCGCACCCGCGCCGCCTCGGCGCCGTCGCCGCCGCCGTGCGCCAGGGCGCGAAGCGAACGCCAGGCGCCGTGCAGGCCCAGGTACCCGCTCAGGAAGGGGGTCTCCGCGGCCGGACCGCGCAGCATGTCCAGCCGCGCGGGACCGCTGTTGCGCAGGGCCGCCTCGTTGCCCTCGTAGCGATCGATGATGTCGTGGTACAGGGCCGCCGCGACCTCGAGCAGGCCGGCGGTCCCGGTCCATTCCGAGCGCGCGCGCTGCAGCTCGGCGCGGGCGCGCGCTGGCTGGTCATGCGCGACCCAGACGATGGCGTGCGCCACGCGCAGCATGCCGCCGTGAAAGCGATCCTGCGCGGCGTCGGCCTGCGCCTGCCAGCGCTGCGTTCGATGGAGCTGCGTCTTGAAGTCGCCCTTCTGCGAGTACTGAAGGAAGGCCGCGAAGTCCCGCACCACGGCCAGCTCGCGCGTCGCGCCCGTGCAGCGATCCATCAGGGTGCGCTCGGCGCGCTCGAAGGCGGCCTCGGCGGCCAGGAAATCACCCTCGAAGTGCGCGTTCTCCGCCAGCGCGGTGTCGAACAGCACCTGCGCGTAGGGGTCGTCGGCGGTGGCCGCGGTCAGAGCCCGGCACATCTCCAGCGCGGGGCGGACCAAGGGGGTCGGCACGGCCTCCACGGTGTTGATCACGAACAGGGCCAGCGCGCGCTGCAGGCGGCGCGGCTCGCCGGCGTCCAGCGCGGCGCGCAAGGTCAGCACCACCAGCGGCAGGGCCCGCAGGTCGATGTGGCCCAGGCCCTGCGCCAGCTCGAGACAGAAGTCGATGCGTTGCAGCTGGTCGGCGTCGCCCGGCGGCGCGAACGACGCCGGCGCCAGACCGCGGGCCTCCAGCGCGCCCAGCTCGATCGCGAAGGCGCGCGTGACCTCGTCGAAGCTCTCGGGCAGGTGCAGGCCGGCGCGGGCGAGGGGCGGCGCCAGGACCTCCAGGCCGTGCTTCACGTCGCCGCTGAACAGCAGATCGAAGCCGGCCTCTCGGCACAGCGCCGCCGCCAGACCCGCGTTGCGCGCTTCGTCCGCGGCGCGCAGCAACACCCCGCCCGCCTCGTTGCGCCGGCCGGCGTTGCGCAGCGCCAGCGCTTGCTGCTGGCGGATCGCGACGCGCTTTTCGCGCGCGAAGCGCCCGTGGGTCAGCGCCAGCGCGAACAGCGCCGCGGCGCGGTCGAAGGCCAGCTGGTCGTTGGCCAGCGCCGCCGCGCGCATGGCGACGGCGGCGGCGGTGCGGGTCTCGCCGCCGCCGGCCAGGTGCTCGACCGCTCCGTCGGGATCCAGGGTCGGCTCCGCGAGCAGCCGGCGCGCCAGGCGGCGGTGGTGGGCGCGCCGGCGCGCCGCGGGCATGGCGGCCTGGATCGAATCCCGGATCTTGCCGTGGTAGGGCTCGATGGCCCAGTCGCTGTCGATGCGGGTGAAGCGGATCAACGGCCCGGCGAAGAGCGGATCCAGCACGCGCGGGTTGCTGGTCGCGCCCAGCGCTTTCAGCGCCAGCGCGGTCTTGAGCGGCCGCGACGACACACACAGCAGCTCCAGCGCGTGGCGGGCCTTGGCCGGCAACCCCGCGTGGCGCGCGACCAGCACCGCCTCCAGCGTCGGCACCTCCCGGTCGCGCTGCACGCCGGGGTGGGCGGCCAGCAGCTCGGCGAAGAAGGGCACGCCCGCGCTCTGGCGCGCCGCCCGGTCGATCGTGGATTCGTCGACGGCGCCGTCTCCGCGCCAGCGCTCGCGCACCAGGGTCATGGCGTCTTCGTGGGACAGCGGGCCCAGCTCCAGCCGGACCGGCGCGCGCTGCAGGCTGTTGGCCAGGCGGCCGAGCTCACTCGACTCGACGTTGCCGCGCAGCGCGCCGACCACCAGCAGCGGCGGCGCGTCGGGGCCGCCCAGGATGCGCGCCAGCAGCGCGGTGCTGTCGGCGTCCAGCCACTGCATGTCGTCGACCAGCACCACCACCCGCTGCCGATCGCACAGGCGCCTGAACAGCTCGCGCAGCGCGCCGAACGCCAGCTGCCGCGTCAGCGACGGATCGGGGACCTCGGCGGCAGCGTCCGCATCCACCGCCTGGGCCATCGCGGGCACGCGGGTCAGGGTGGGGAACAGCTGCGCCAGCGGGGCGCTGCGCCGGGGCAGCACCACCTCGCGCACCGGCAGCGGCAAGCGCAAGAGGTGGGACCCCAGGTCGTCGATGGCCTCGTCGAGCGCGGGGAAGGGCACCGACTCACCTTCGCGTGCGCGGCCGGTCAGCACCAGCGTGCGCCCCTCGTCCTCCAGCTGGCGGCGGAACGAGTCGAGGAGCGCGGTCTTGCCGATGCCGCTCTCGCCCTGGATCAGGATAAGCTGGGGCGCGCCGCCCGCGGCGTCGGCGACGTGGCCGGTCAGGGTAGCCAGCGCGTCCGCGCGTCCAATGAAGGTCGGGCGCCGCTCCGGCGGGCTCGAGGACGGGTCGCCGCTGGGCGGCGCCGCCTCGGCCGGGGGTTGCAGCCGGCGCAGGATCGCGTCGGCGCCGGGCCGCGCGCGCGGATCGGCGGCCAGCAGCTGATCGCACAGGTCCAGCAGGTCCCGGGGCGCGGGCGACCTCAGGGGTGTCGGGGTGGTCCGCCGCCCCGCCTGGGTCACCAGATCGGCAAGCGGTGGCTCGCGCCTCAGCGCCTGGCGCAGCAGCACGCCGACGGCGTACAGATCGCCCTCGGGCCCGACCTGTCCCTCCAGCGCTTCGGGCGCCATGTAGGCGGGCGTCCCGCGCACGACGGCGCCGGCGCCAAACCGGGAGGCCAGGCCGCAGTCGAGCAGCACCAGGCGCCCCGTGGGTTCGACCAGCACGTTCTGCGGTTTTACGTCGCGATGGGCGAGGCCGCCGGCGTGCAGCGCGCCCAGGCCTCTCACCAGCTGCGCCAGGCAATGCCGCAACCGATCCTCGGCCAGGCGACCGTGCGCCCCCACCACGTAGTCGAGCATGGAGATGCCCTGGACCAGGTCCATCACCAGCAGCAGGTCGCCGCGCTCTTCGATGAGAGCGTCGAGGCGGACCAGGTTCGGGTGGTGAATGCCCGCGGCCGCGCGAAACTCGCGCTTGAGGCGAAAGCCTGCCTCGCCCTCCGGGTTGCGAAGCCGCTTGAGCGCGACCGCGCGGCGCCGCTCGCGGTCGTGAACCTCGTAGACCTCGGTGTGCTGTCCGCATGCCAGCATGCGGACCACTCGAAAGCGCTCCGTACCGGCGAACCCCTCGCTCGGCGCCGTGTCGTCGGGCGCGGGCTCGGCGCCGCCGATCCCCAGCGCGCGCGCGAAGGCCCGCGCGCTGGCGTAGCGCCGCTCGGGGCGCTTGTCGAGGGCTCGCTCGACGACGGCGGCCAGCCAGCCGGGCAGCTCGGGCCGGCGCGCGCGCAGCGGGGCAGGGGGATCGTTGATGATCGCCAGGCGCAGGGCGGCGCGCGTGTCGGCTCTGAAGGGCGGCTGGCCGCTCAACATCTCGTACACGATCGCGCCGAGCGCGTAGACATCGGCGCGTACGTCGACCGGGTTGGTCCCCACCCAGCGCTCGGGCGCCATGTAGGCGAGGGTTCCCAGGATGTCGCCAGCCTGCGTGAGTGTCCCGTCGTCATGCACCTTGGCGACGCCAAAATCGAGCAGCTTGAGGCGCGGCGGTGCGCCGGGTGGGTCGCGTAGCACGAACACATTGCCTGGCTTCAGGTCGCGATGGACCACCCCGGCCTCGTGCGCGGCTTGCACGGTGGCGCACAGCTGATCGGCCAACGCCAGGCCCAGCGCCTCCGGCAGCGGTCCCCGCGCGTGCAGGAAGCGCGACAGGTTCTCGCCGTCGAGTCGCTCCATCACCAGGAAGGGACCGAAGCGGACATCTTCGCCGCGGTCGAAGACCTGCACGGTTGCCGGGTGCGAGATGCGCGCCATGGCGCGCGCCTCGCGCCAGAACCGCGCGGCCGCAGCCCGGTTCTTTCCCAGATGCGGGGCTAGCAACTTGATCGCCACCGCGCGGTCGAGCGTGCGGTCGCGGCCCGCGAAGACCAGACCCATCCCCCCGCTCCCGAGCGGCCCTGTCACCTCATAGCGACCACCGATGCGGCTGCCACTCTTGACCCGTGGAGCGCCGCTACCCTTCCGCGCTCTCATTCGTCCCCAGGATCGGGTACCACGATCACGATCCCCGAGTGAAGGGCGAACAGTGTCTGGACAGTGTTCGCCCTCCATGACAATCATGCGCGGCGCCAGGGACGCGGCGGAAGACCGCGCTCTCCCTGGCCGGACCAATTGGCGCGCGCCGTGCTTGAGGGAGCCCGCGAAAGGGGAATCCGAATGTCGATGCGAAGAAAGTCGAGCGTTGTCCCATGGTGGCCGGCCCTGTTGTCGACCGCGCTGGTCGCGTCTTGCGTCGGTCAACCGGCGGGAACGCCGCGCACGGGCGGAAGCGGTGGACTCACC
>DASRQZ010000109.1:0-23481 GCA_035696125.1 Polyangia bacterium | reverse complement strand
ACGGGAACGCTACCATTGACGTGATCGATCACGACCACGGTAGCGTTCCCGTGCACGTGCACGGCCACGATCATGGTTGCGGCCACGGCCACGGCCACCATCACGATCACGGGTTTGAAGGGACCATTTACGCCGCGTTTTCCACGCGGCCGCCGATCTGGGCACGGACCTCGTCCAGCCGGCGCAGCGCGGTCGCCTCGGCGCGGTCGACCCAGGAGGCCGGCGGCAGCTCGGCGGAACGCGCCAGCTTGGCCAGCGCGCGCACGTCGCTTTCCAGGCGTGCCACCGCGGCCTGCAGCGCCGAGAGATCGAGGCCGGCAAGGCTCGGCGGCGCGCCGTTGCGATCCAGCGACGCCACCACCGCGACCGGGGCGGCGCCCAGGTGGCCTGGCACCTCGATGTCGGCGCGCCGCGCCTGGCGCAGGAGCATGCTGTCGATGGCCAGCGCGCACTGCCGGGCCAGCGCGACGCTGAGTGCGCGCTCGCCCGGACCGACCGCGCGCTGCCGCTTCATCGCGATCTCGATCGCGCCGAAGTGACGGCCCGCGATCACCAGCGGGATGATCGCGCGCGCCGGCGCGCCGTCGCTCTCGTCAGAGAAGGACGGCGCGGTGATGGTGGCGGCGTCGGCGTACACCCGCACCTCGTCAGCCGGCAAGAGCTGCATGGCTTCGCTGACGACCTGATCGATGATAAGCGCGCGGTCGTCCAGTCCGGCCAGGCGGTCGGCCAGCGCGTCCAGGCGCCCCAGCCATTCGCCGTCGGGCCTGGGCGCCACTGGCGCGCCGCTGTTCCCGGCCCGAGTCCTGCGACGACGTTCTGCCCCCGACACCCCGTTGCTCTTGATTCCGGCCATTTTCTTTACAGCTCCGACTGATTAGCGCTGCACCGCGGGGCGCAGCAAGGCCCATACATTACTCATCGCCCCCCAACTCGCCAAGCTCAGCACCTCACCGGACCACTCCTCGACGAAGACCGTGCCGACCGTGCCGGCCGACGTCAAAGCGTAACCTATCTGCAGCGCGGCGGGTACTAGAGCACCGAACGGCTTGAAAGCTAGACCACCGCCCATTGAGGGCCTCTGGCTTCGGGCCTCGGACCTCCGGTAAAGAGTGCTCCAGAGGTCTGAGGCCCGAGGCCCGAGGCCATCGACCGGGTGCACGGCTCATTCAAACCGTTCGGGGTACTAGGTGTGCGACCCGCGAAGCCGGGATAGAGTAGCGCGCGCGTGACGAATCCGACAACGACCCCCCACCTTACATCTGAGCCGCTGTTCATCCGGGCCTGCCGTGGGCAAGCCACGCCGCGTCCTCCCCTGTGGATGATGCGTCAGGCCGGTCGGTACCTTCCGGAGTACCGACAGGTGCGCGCCGGGGTGTCGTTCCTGGAGCTATGCAAGAACCCGCGTCTCGCGGCCGAGGTCACGCTGCAGCCGATCCGCCGATTTGGCTTCGACGCCGCGATCCTGTTCTCGGACCTGCTGGTGCCGCTGGAGGCGATGGGCCTCGAGGTGCAGTTCACCGAACAGGGGCCGCGCTTGCCGGCGCCGCTACGCACGCCCGAAGACCTGACGCGCATCTCCACATTCGACCCCACCCGACGCACCGACTTCGTGCTGGAGACCATCCGCCTGGTGCGCGAGCAGCTCGGCGCCGAAACCCCGCTCATCGGCTTCGCGGGCGCGCCTTTCACGGTCGCCACCTACGCCATCGAGGGCAAGACCGCCAAGAGCTTCACCGAGACCAAGGGGCTGTTCTACCGCCAGCCCGATGTCGCGCGCCGACTGCTGGCGTTGCTGGCCGACAGCACGCGCGACTACTTGCTGGCGCAGGTCGCCGCCGGCGCGCAAGCGATCCAGATCTTCGACTCCTGGGTCGGCGTGGTCTCGCCCGAGGACTGGGATCGCTACGTCTTCGAGCCAACCGCGGCGCTGGTCGCCGCCGTGCGCCGCACCGGGGTGCCTGTGATCTACTTCGCTAACGGCGCGACCACCATCTTCGACCGGGTCGGCCGCATCGGCGCCGACGTCTACGGCGTCGACTGGCGCCTGCCGCTCGACGAGGCGCGCGCGCGCCTGGGCGGCGCGGCCGCCGTGCAGGGCAACCTCGATCCGGCCGTCCTGCTGGGGCCGGTGGGCGAGATCGAACGCCGCGCCGCCGAGGTCGTCCGCCGCGGCGGCGGCCGTGGACACATCTTCAACCTGGGCCACGGCGTCTTTCCCGAGACGCCGATCGAAGGCGTCGAGGCGCTGGTCCGCGCGGTCCGGGGCGGGTGATGCAGCTGGCGGTCGACGCCAAGCCGGCCGATACGCTGGCCGTCGTGGTGCTGAACCTGGGCGGTCCGGATTCGCCCGAGGCGGTCGAGCCGTTCCTGCGCAACCTGTTCGCCGACCCCGACGTGATCCAGCTCGGCTGGTTGCGGCCGCTGCAGCCGCTGCTGGCGCGCTGGATCGCGCGCCGGCGCGCGCCGTTCTCACGCGCCGCCTACCAGCAGATCGGCGGGCGTTCGCCCATCGTCGGCGAGTCGACCGACCAGGCCAAGGCCATCGCCGCGGACTTGCAGAAGCGCGGGCTCCCTGCCCTGCCCTTCGTCGCCATGGCGTGCTGGCGGCCGTTCTCGTCGGACGCGGTGGAATCGATACGCGCCGCCGGCATCCAGCGCGCGATCGCGCTGCCGCTCTACCCGCACTACTCGATGACCACCACCGGATCGTCATTCAAGGCGCTCGACCGCGCGCTGGCCGGCACCAGCATTCAGCTGGCGCGCGTCCAGCGCTACCCCGACGCGCCCGGCTACATCGCCGCGCTGTGCGACCGGGTGAACGACGCCATCGCCACCCTGCCCGACCAGCATCGCGCGACCGCGCCGGTGATCTTCTCGGCGCACGGCCTGCCCGAGTCGTACATTCGCAAGGGCGACCCCTACCTGGACGAGATCCGTACCACCGTCAGCGCGGCGACCCAGCACCTCGGCATCCACGGCCGCGCGCAGCTGGCGTTCCAGAGCCGGCTCGGCCGCGCAAAGTGGCTCGGCCCTTACACCGAGGAGGCCCTCGACGAGCTGGCCGCGGCGGGGCACAAGGCGGTCGTCGTCTGTCCGGTCGCCTTCACCGGCGAGCACATCGAGACCCTGCAGGAGCTCGACATCCTGTACCGCGAAGGGGCGCACAAGCACGGCATCACCCACTTCGCGCGCGCGCGCACCGTCGGCTGCCATCCGGCGTTCATCGCTGCGCTCGCCGATCTGGCCGAGGCCGCCGCGCGCGAACAGGGCTGGGCCTAGGAGGGGTGGTGCTAAACGGGCTTCAGGCTCCGGGCTTCAGGCTCCGGGAATGGATGGGGACCCGGTCAAGGGCCCCGGGCCTCGGGCCTCAGACCTCTGGAAGACTCTTCACCGGAGGTCCGAGGCCCGAAGCCAGAGGCCCTGGCGGAACCTCTGAAGGGCGGCACTAGTGCCGGGCAGGGTCGCGGTCCTCGGGCGTGGCATCTCCGGGCTGACGGCGGCGCACTTTCTGGCCAGGGCCGGGCACGAGGTGATCTCGATCGATCCTTCGACGCTGGCGGGCGGTCTCATCCGCAGCGAGCGCATCGACGGGTTCCTGTGCGAGACCGGACCGCAAGCGCTGCTCGATGGTCCGGCCAGCACCCGCGCGCTGGTCGCCGACGCCGGGCTGCAGTCGCGCATCGTGCCCGCGACGGCAACGGCCCGGCGCCGGTTCATCCATGCGCGCGGGCAGCTGCACCCGCTGCCGCTGAACCCGATCGCGCTTGCGCGCTCGCGCCTGCTGGGCTGGCGCGGCAAGCTACGGCTGCTGCGCGAACCGTTCATCCGCAACCAGCCCGACGGCCCCGACGAATCGGTGCTGGCGTTCGGGACGCGCCGCTTCGGCGAGGAGACGGCGCGCGCGCTGCTGGCACCAGCGGTGATCGGGATCTACGCGGGCGACGCCGCCCAGCTGTCGGCGCGCAGCGCGTTGCCCCGCCTGTGGGGCTTCGAGCGCGCGCGCGGCAGCGTATTGCGGGGCGCCCTGGCACAGCGACGCGCCAGCGGAGGCGGCGGCGTCGGCCGCCCCATCACCTTCCCCGACGGCCTGCAGGAGCTGGCGCGCGCGCTGGATCTGCCTCCCGGGCCGCGCCGGATCGTCGCGCGCGCCACCCGCGTCACACGCGCTGGCGACGGCTGGCGCGTCGAGCTCGCCGACGGCATGCCGGCGGTCGAGGCCGGCGCGGTGGTGATCGCGACCCCCGGGCGCGCCGCGGCCGAGCTGCTCGAGCCGCTCGCGCCCGAGGCGGCGGCCGGCCTGCGCGCCATCCCCCTCGCTCCCGCGGTGGTGGTCTGCCTGGGTTTCCGTGACGCTGCGATCGGTGTCGACCTGGCCGCCTACGGATTCCTGGTAGCGCGCGAATCGCCCGCCGCCGGCGCGGGCCGTACGCCGGTGCTGGGGTGCCAGTACGAATCCTCGATCTTCCCGGGACGTGCGCCCCCTGGCGCCGTCTTGCTGCGCGCGATCCTGGGCGGCACCTTCGATCCGGCGATCGTCGACGAGAGCGACGAGTCGATCACGGCGCTCACGGTCGCCGACCTGCGCCGGCTGGCTGGCCTTTCGCGCGCGCCCGACTTCGTTGGCATCTGGCGGCACCGCGAGGCCATCCCTCAATACACCCTGGGTCACGCCACCCGGGTCGCGGGCATCGACGCGGCCCTGACGCGCCACCCCGGCCTTCATTTGCTGGGCCACGCGGTGCGCGGGGTGGGGCTCAACGATTGCATAGCCGCCGCGTCGGCCCTGGCGGGTCAAATTCCTTGATTCGCGCTCCCGGCAGGCCGATGCTTGCCCCGCCCGACCATCACCAGTGGCGCGGTTTCCGGGAATCAGTGGGACGGGACGCCGCCGGTCGCGGCCCTCCCGGATTGGTCAGCAACCTGGGGGTCGGCACATCGGGTCAGGAGGACTACATGAGACCTGGGCGAATCCTTTTCTTCGTGGCGGTGGCGGTCCTGGCCTTCGCCGGCCTGGCCCTGCTGGGAATGCGATCGGGGCGCGGCAAGACCTCCGGCAGCTTCGAGGTCAAGCCGGGCCTGTACGGGATCAAGAGCGGGGCTGCCACCTACCTCTTCGCGGCGCGCGTGGGCTCCGGCGTGGTGCTCTTCGACACCGGTGCCGATCCCCAGGCCCGGCCGGTGGACGCACTGCTGGGGGCGATGGGCAACAACCGCGCCGACGTGCGCGAGATCTTCCTCACCCACGGGCACTTCGACCACACCGCCGGGGTCGGCCCACTGAGCGGGGCCAAGGTTCATCTCGGGCTGGCCGACGTGGGCCTGGCCTCCGGCACCACTGCCCCCGAGGCCATCGCCACCAAGATTCTGGCGCTGGCGATGCAGCCCGAGCCGGTCAAGGTGACCGATCCCATCTCCGACCGGCAAACCATCCCGGTGGGCGACGGCAAGACCGTCAACGCCATCCCCATGCCGGGACACACCCCCGGGTCCTATGCGTTCCTCCATGACGGCGTGCTGTTCGTGGGCGATACCATGATCCTCAAGGAGGGTCGGCTCGAGACCACGCCGGCCCTCTTCGATGCCCGGCCGGAAGCGAACCGGGCGGCCATCCGGTCGCTCAAGACGCAGCTGGTCGCCGACACCGTCGAGATCGTCTGCACGGGCCATGGCGGCTGCACCCCCAAGGGTCTGGGCCGAAATCTGCTGGATGACCTGATCTCCCGCGTCGGCGGCTGAGCTTCACCTGGTCCTGGTTGCGGCCGAGGAGAACCTGGCTTCGGCCGGCACGGCGGCAGACCTCGCAGGGCGTCGGAGCAGGCCAGTGATTTTCAGCACAATCTGGTTGCAGTGTGTGCTCTGTAGGCGAAAATAGGCTTTCACCCCACGCGGAGGATTCGATGCGGTTGAAGTTTGCCCCGGTCGCTCTCGTCGTCATCGCCCCCTCGGTCGTCTTCGGTCTCTTCTGCGCCTTGGGCGCGCCAGCAAACGCGTGGGCCAAGGGGGGAAAAGGTAATTCCGACAAGAACGCCGACGTGCCCGAGGGATTCAACCGGCAGTTCAAGTGGGAAGAGAGCGTGGTCGGGAAGAACGAGAAGAAGCTGGATCACCAGAAGATCGCCGCCATGCAGGCAGCGGCGCGCAAGGAAGACGCCGCCCACAAGAACCAGCCCACGGTGAAGAAGACCGAGCGGCCTCAGGGCGTCGGAGTGCCGGCCAGCAGCACGCTGCCGACCATGGACATCGAGAAGGCAGCGCCTGCGGGTACGGTCAAGCAGTACAAGCCGCGTCCGGTCGCCGTCGAGCCGGCCCGGAGACGTGACTCGCTCGACCAGCTGCTCGACAGCGAGAAGGACACCTCGAGCGCGCGCCCGCGTCGCGACGGCGGCCTGGGCAAGGTGCTGGCGATCAGCGACAACTCGCCGGCGCGCACGACGGTCGCCAACGCGTCCGCGCACGACACTCACGCTTCCAAGGCCAGGAACAAGCACGCGCGCCGCCGCTAGTCGCTAGTCCCCTGGGAGGTTGCCTCTCGCAAGGCCTACCCTCTCCCCGACCCTTTCCAGGGGACTAGCAGGCCCATGCCGCGCGCCTTTCGTCTCAGCCGCCGAGGATCGCGAGCGCGATCTTCAAGTAGATGATGATGCCCAGGACGTCGACCAGCGACGCGATGAATGGGCCCGAGGAGACCGCGGGGTCGAAGCCGAGTCGCTTGATGAGCAGCGGCAGGCCGGCGCCCACTACCGACCCGAAGGTCACGCACGCCACCAGCGACAGGCCGACCGCCGCCGCCATTCCGCCGTGTCCGCTGTGACCGACGAAGAGCGCCCGGAAAAGACCGATCGCGCCCAGGAATGCGCCCAGGACCAGTCCCATGCGCGCCTCGCGCCACAGGATCTTGAAGGCGTCGCCGACCGCGAATTCGTTGAGCGCCAGGCCGCGGATCACCAGCGACGAGGCCTGACTGCCGGTGTTGCCGCCCGAGGAGATGATGAGCGGCACGAAGACCTCGATGGCGGTGAAGGCCTTGCGGGCCGCCTCGTAGTGCTCGAGCACGCTGGCGGTCAGGATCTCGCCGAGGAAGATCGCGATCAGCCAGCCGGCGCGCTTCCTCACGAAGGTCCAGAACGCCGTCTGCAAGTACGGGTGCTCGATGGGCGCGACGGCGCCTAGCTTCTGGATGTCCTCGGCCTGCTCCCGCTTCAAGACCGAGACCACGTCGTCGACGGTGACGATGCCCAGGACCTTGTGCATGGCGTCGACCACCGGCATGGCCAGCATGTTGTAGTGCTCGAACAGGCGCGCCACGTCTTCCTGGTCCATCTCGGGCGGGATCGAGATGACGTCGGAGTTCATCAGCGCCGAGATCGGCTGCCCGGCGCGCGCCAGCACCAGGTCGCGCAGCGAGACCACGCCCAGCAGGGTGCCGTTGGGGTCGACGGCGTAGGCCTCGTAGATGGTCTCCTTCTCGGCGGCGGTCTTGCGCACCTGCTCGATGGCGCCCTCCACGGTGAGTGTCGGATCCAGCGCCACGAAGTCGGTGGTCATGAGGCCGCCGGCCGACGACTCCGGGTAACGGATCAGCTCGCGGACGTCGGTCGACGCGTCCTTGGGCATCCGCGCCAGCAGGTCGACGCCGACCTCGTCGGGCAGGGCGCGGAACAGATCGGCGCGCTCGTCGGCCGACATCGCGTCGGCGATGCTCGCGGCCAGCGCGCGGTCGAGCTGCTCGAAGATCTGCACCCGGCGCTGCGGGTCCATCACGTCCAGCACCGCGGCCGCGGTGCGCATCGGCAGCGCCGCCAGCATCTTGCCCGCGGTCTCGTTGGCCAGGCCGTCGATCAGCTCGGCCAGATCGGCGGCGTGCAGCTCTTCGGCCAGCTCGGCCGCGTGCGCCGGGTTGGTCCGCAGCGTCTCTTCTAGATCGGGAGCGAGCAGCGTCGAGAGTCGCATGGGCGCCGGCCCGTCAGATTGCAGGAAGCTCGGCGGGGAAGCAAGAGTGGCGCGCGCGAGCGCCGACGCCGACGCCGACGGGACGGGACGCCGACGCCGACGCCGACGCCGACGGGACGGCAACCGAGGGGTGAGGGGTGCTGGGTCGCGTGGGCGTGCAATCCAGGTTATGGTTTCCGCATGGGCATGATGCCGATCGGTGAAGTCACGGTCATCGGATCGGGCGTGATGGGGGCAGCCATCGCCGCCCACCTCGCCAACGCCGGGATCCGGGTACGCCTGCTGGACATGGTCGCCAAGGACGCCGCGCCCGGCGACCGGCGCGCGCGCAACAAGGTGGCCGACGCCGGGTTGGAGGCGGCCCGCAAGGCCAAGCCGGCGGCCTTCTTCGCGCCGCGCTTCGAAGCCCTGGTCACCACCGGCAACCTCGAGGACGATCTCCCGGCCGCGGTCGGCGCCAGTGACGTGATCATCGAGGCCATCATCGAAAACCTGGCCATCAAGCGCCAGCTCTACGCGCGTATCGACGGGCTGGGCGGCAACGCCATCGTCGCCTCCAACACCTCGGGGTTGCGCATTGTCGACCTCATGGAGGGGCGCAGCGCCGACTTCCGCCGCCGCTTCTGCATCACCCACTTCTTCAACCCGCCCCGCTACCTGCGCCTGGTCGAGATCGTCGCCGGCGCCGACACGGCGCCCGAGACCATCGCGCGCGTCGAGGACCTGTGCGGGCACCTGCTCGGCAAGGGGCTGGTGCGCGCCAAGGACACGCCCAACTTCATCGCCAATCGCATCGGCACCTTCGCGCTGATGCGCACGCTGGCCGAGGCCGTATCAGCGACGGGCGGCTACACGGTCGAGGAGGTCGACATGATCTTCGGCCCGGCTACCGGCCGGCCCAAGAGCGCGGTGTTCCGCACCGCCGACGTGGTCGGGCTCGACACCCTGATGCACGTCACCCGAAACTGCTACGAGGCGCTGCCCGGCGACGAGCGGCGCGCGGTCTTCGACCCGCCGGCCGTGCTGGCCGCGCTGGTCGAGAAGAAGTGGCTGGGCAGCAAGACCAAGCAGGGCTTTTACAAGAAGGTCGGCGACCAGATCTTGCAGCTGGACCTCAAGACCCTGGAGTATGTGCCGCAGACCAAGCCACGCTTCGCCTCGATCGGCGCCGCGCGCGCGATCGAGGACGTGGGCGAGCGCATCAAGAAGATCCTGGCCGGCGACGACCGCGCCGCCGCGCTGGCGCGCACGGTGATCTACGAGACCTTGATCTACGCCGCCAACCGCGTCGGCGAGATCGCCGACGACATCGTGGAGATCGACCGCGCGCTGCGCTGGGGCTTCGGCTGGGAGCGCGGTCCCTTCGAGACCTGGGACGCGCTCGGCGTCAAGACGACCGCGACCAGGATGGAAGCGGCCGGCTACACCGTACCGGGCTGGGTGCGCGAGCAGATCGCGGCGCAGGGTGAAGGGACCAGGTTCTACCGGCGCGAAGGGCCCGGTCGGATGTCCCAGCTCGGTCAGCGCGGCGGCTTTACCCCGGTGTCCGCCGACCCGCGCGTGCTCTCGCTGGACGTGATCCGCAACGCGGGCGGCGAGATCGAGCGCAACGGCAGCGCGTCGATCCTCGACATCGGCGACGGGGTCTTCTGCCTCGAATTCCACGCCAAGATGAACGCCATCGATCCCGACATCGTCGCGATGATGTACAACGCCGTCGATCGCGCCGAGCGCGAGGGCGTCGCGCTGGTGATCGGCAACGAAAACCCGGAGGTCTTCTCGGCCGGCGCCAACCTGTTCGCGCTGATGGTCGCCCTCGGCCAGAACGAGATGGCCAGCGTCGAGCAGCTGGTCGCGCGCTTCCAGGGCGCCTGCCAGCGCACCCGCTACGCGCGCGTGCCGGTCGTGGCCGCCCCCTTCGGCCTGGCGCTGGGCGGCGGCGCCGAGGTGGTGCTCGGCTGTCAGACCGTGCGCGCCGCCACCGAGCTTTACATCGGCTGCGTCGAGGTGGGCGTGGGCCTGATCCCGGCCGGCGGCGGCTGCATGGAGCTGGCCGCGCGCGCCGCCGCCAAGGCCACCGATGATCCGCAGTTCGACCTGCTGTCGCTGGTCAAGGTGCCGTTCGAGATGCTGGCGCGGGCGCGGGTGTCGACCAGCGCCGAGGAGGCGCGCGACCTGCACTATCTGCAACGCGGCGACAGCACGTCGATGACGCGCGAGCCCCTGCTCGGAGACGCCAAGCAACTGGCGCTGGGCCTGGCGCGCGCCGGATACCGGCCGCCGCCCGCGCGCCGCATCCGGGTCATCGGCGAAACCGGCGCGGCGACGCTGCGACAGTTCCTGATCAATCTGGTGGGCGCGCACCAGATCAGCGAGCACGACGCCAAGGTCGGCGCGGCTCTGGCCCGCATCCTGTCGGGCGGCAACGTCCCGGCCGGGTCGGTGGTCAGCGAGCAGGCCATCCTGGATCTCGAGCGTGAGGCCTTCCTCTCCCTGTGCGGGGAACCCAGGACGCGCGAGCGCATCCAACACATGCTGACCACCGGCAAGCCTCTGAGGAATTGAGGAGCTGATCATGCGCGACGTCGCGATTCTTTCCGCGGTTCGAACCCCCATCGGCCGCGCGCCCAAAGGAAACCTGCGCCAGACCCGGCCCGACGACCTGGGCGGTCTGGTCGTCAACGAAGCGCTGGTGCGCGCCGGCGTCGAGCCGGCGATCATGGAGGATCTGATCATGGGTTGCGCCATGCCGGAGGCCGAGCAGGGCCTGAACGTGGCGCGCGTGATCGGTCACCTGGCCGGGTTGCCGGACGAGGTTCCGGCCATGACCATCAACCGCTTCTGTTCGTCCGGGTTGCAAGCGGCGGCCATCGTCGCCGACCGGATCGCCAGCGGCAGCATCGACGCCGGTATCGCCGGCGGCGTCGAGTCGATGTCGATGATCCCGATGGGCGGTAACAAGGTCGCGCTCAACCCGACGCTGGTGCAGAGCTTCCCCGACGCGTACATCCCGATGGGCAACACCGCCGAGAACGTCGCGCGCAAGTTCGAGATCAGCCGCGCCGACCAGGACGCCTTCGCGTTGCGCAGCCATCCGCGCGCGGTCGCCGCCGCGGCGGCGGGCAAGTTCAAGGACGAGATCGTACCGGTGGCGGCCCGCCTCTACGAGGATGGCGCCTGGCGCAACCTCACGGTCAGCCAGGACGAGGGCCCGCGCGCCGACACCTCGCTGGAGAAGCTGGCGTCGCTGCGCCCGGCCTTCGACCCGACCGGCACGGTGACCGCCGGCAACGCCTCGCCGCTCAACGACGGCGCCGCCGCCCTGGTCCTGATGGGCGGCGACAAGGCCAAGGCGCTGGGCAAAAAGCCGCGCGGCTACTTCCGCGCCTTTGCCGTGGCCGGCGTGCCTCCCGCCATCATGGGCATCGGCCCGGTGCCGGCGATCCGCAAGCTGCTGGCGCGCGCCGGGCTCGAGATCGGCGACATCGACATCTTCGAGCTCAACGAGGCCTTCGCGTCGCAGGCCCTGTACTGCATCCGCGAGCTGGGCCTGCCCGACGATCGCGTCAACGTGAACGGCGGCGCCATCGCCCTCGGCCACCCGCTGGGCGCCACGGGCGCGCGCCAGATCGCCACCGCGCTGCACGAGCTGGAACGCCGCAACGGTAAGTACGCCGTCCTCAGCATGTGCGTCGGCGGCGGCATGGGCGCCGCCGGTCTGATCGAGCGCGCCTGACGGCCCGGCGGGCGCGCTACGCCACAATGCAGTTCGCTTAAGGGGTCCTCACTCGGGCCTCAGGCCTCAGGCCTCAGGCCTCCGGCCTCAGGCGTCAGACTTCGGACTTCGGGCGTCGGACCTGGACTACGGGGGAAACTCTTGCGACGCCACGGCCGATGAGTCTGGGCATGAGCAGAGAACCGTACCGCCTACGGGCGTTCGTATTGTCATCAGGGCTCTGCAGGCACTCGTAACTTCTCTCAACTTACCCGAGGCCCGAAGCCCGAGGCCCGAGGCCCGAGGGCCCTTAACCGAACGGCATTGCCGCTACGCCCCCGTGAACAGGTTCTTGCGCACGATCGCGTGGACCCCCCAGTTGCCGTCGACGACCTGGGTGATGCCGAAGTCGACGGCAATCGACATCAGCGACACGGCTTCGTCCTCGCTGAGGTGCTGGGTGGTCATCAGGAAACGGCGCATCTTGCGAAAGGCGTCGCGCAGCGCGAGATCGGTCGACGACCTGGAGTAGATCTCGGACTGCGCCTTGGGACCCAGGTCGGCCAGGTAGTTGGGGAAGCTGAAGCCGTGCACCACGAACTCGGTCGCGGTCTCCAGCAGCGGGTAGTCGAGGCCCTCGAGGGGCGTGCCCTTGAGCGCACCCTTCTTGTGCAGGATCAGCTGGAAGGTTCCGGTCAGCGAGCACTCGATCGCCGTCCCGCACAGCTCGGAGTCGCCCTGCGAGGCGTGCGGATCGCCGACCGACAGCAGCGCGCCCGGCACGGCGATCGGATAGAACATGGTCGCGCCCTTGCCGATGCGCCAATCGTCGATGTTGCCGCCGGTGTAGCTGGGCGGGATCGAATCGACGATGTCGGCCTCCTTGGGCGCCAGGCCCATGGTCCCGAAGTGCGGTCGGATCGGCACGCGCACGTTCTTGAGCACACCCCAGTTCTCTTTCACCTTGCGGTGATCGACCGGGACGCCGGGATAGTCGATGATCTTGTGCAGCTTGCCGAACGGGTCGGTCTGCGGCGTCCAGCGAAAGTTGTAGACCGCCTTGGCCCAGTCGCGCGTCGCAGCGGCGTCGACCTCGTAGATGGTGATCACCTCGCGCGGCCTGGGCTCTTCGATCAGGTCCTTGTAGTGAAAACCCCACCAGGCGGCGGCGTTGCTGCCGAAGGCCTTGCCCGTGAATTTGGGGTTGGCGCATGGCCGCGGGCGCACGTCGAGGATCCGCACCTCGAGGATGTCGCCCGGTTCGGCGCCCCTGACGGCGACCGGGCCGGTGCAGATGTGCACGCCCAGCCCCTCGCCGGCGCCGCGCCCGAACAGCGACGCGTCCATCGGGCCGGCGCCGCGCCGGTCGACGCCCTTGCGCTTGGCGTCCCAGTAGAAGATCGACTCGACGCCCGGGTCCCCCTTGACCATGCGTTCGGCGTCGTCGTTGGCGTGGTGGGTCACGGTCTCGATAGTGACGAAGTCGCCGGAAACCAGCTCGACCACCGGCTTGAGATTCTTGCTGAAGTAGCCCCAGTGCACCGTCCTGTCGCTGGCGGCGACCTGAAAGTGGTTGAAGGTCGTGCGGGGCACCACGGTCTGCGCGTGCGCCAGCGCCGGCGCGCCGATCGCGGCCAACGTCCCCGCCCCCACCGTCAGCAGTCCGCCCTGCAGGAAGCCCCGGCGCGACGGATCGCCCTGGGCCTCGGCGCCGTCCGCGGCAACAGAATGGGACTCGGGTGCAGATGGATCTGGATTGGCATCGCCGTCGTTCATCGCAGCCTCCGGTGGAAAGGGCGGGTATGGCGACAAAGTACCGAATGCTCCCCGCAACCGAGATTTCGAGACGGACAAGAACGCGTAAACTCGTCAGCGCGATGATGACTGAGTTAGTATCTTCGCCATGCGCCACCCGGACGATTCGGGGCCGATCACCGTCGCCGTCCTGACCCGCCCGTGAGAACCACGAGGATGGCAGCCGCCCGCCTGATCGTGGGCGTGCTCGCGGGCGCCGCCGCCGGTAGTGGCTGCAAGTCGTCTCCGACGATCGACCGCGGCGACGCCGATGCCGACGGTGCCATCGAGAACGACGGGAGCGGCGGGGGCGACACGCCCGACGGCGGTTGCAACGGCCTCACTCAGCTCGGCGCTCCGGTGACGCCGACCTGTGATCCGGGATCGGCGCCAGCGGCGGCGGGCGGCCTGATCGTCGACGGCACCTACGTGCTCACCGAGAGCCATTTCTACGGCGGTTGCTCGACCGTGCCGCTGCTCGAAACCCTGGTCATCGCGCAAGGCACCGTGCAATCCCTCGCGACCGGTGCCGACGCCACCGAGATCCGCGCCAGCGTGAGCTATCAGCTGGGCGGCAACGGGACCACGCTGGCGCAGAACCAGACCTGCCCGGCGAAGGTGCAGACCGCGGTCCGGTTCAGCGCGACGCCGACCACGCTGACCATCTATCTGAGCACGCTGCTGGCTACCCGGGTGTCGACCTTCACTCTGCAGTGACCGGACCGGAGTCGCTGGCGCCCCTTCCGACGGCCCGCGGTCACCAGCCGGTGCCGAGCAGCAGCGCATGGACCCGGGCCTGGTCGTCCTGCACGCGCTGGGCGAACTGATACTGCAGCGACCAGGGCAGCAGCAGGGCAAAGTCGACGCTGAGCGCGCTTCCCGCCGCCGCGTGCAGGTTGCGGGCGCGCCCCTCGACGGCGCCCGCGAAGAACAGCTCGAAGTTCAGCTGGCGCAAGAAGAAGGCCGGCAGCACGACCAGCGTCGACGCCGAGCCCCGATCGATGATGACCGGATAGCGATAGGTCGCGCTGGCGATGAGCGCGCGCGTGGTGGCGATGGCGAAGTCTTCGTAGCCGCGCAGCGATTCGAAGAACGCGACGCCGGGGGGCAGGAAATCGGCCGAAAACTCCGGCGCGTCCGGCCGGTCGGAGTGATGGAACAGGAAGCCACTGGCGCCGCCGCCCAGCTGCAGCAGCGGCGAGCTGTCGGGCGCGCCGGCGAGCTGACGCCCGCGCAGGCTCAGCGACAAGGTGTGCCGGCGCGACAGCGGAAGCGGCAGGGTCGCGAACAGCTGCCCGCGCAGGTCGGCCAGCTCGAAATCGAGCGTCCCCCATTGCCGCGGATAGTAGCCAAGGGATCCGCCCAGAAAGACCAGGCGCCGCGCGTCGGTGTAGGGCGTGGACTCGACGCCGGTGTAGCTGGCCGACAGGCTGGCCCCGGCCAGGCGGCGCAGCGCCCTGGGCACGGTCAATTCGTTCGGCTGGTAGTCTTCGACGACCAGCGCCGACAGCCGGACCGGATTGTCGTAGAACAGGCGCGAGATCGAGAGCCCGGCAGCGCGCTGTTTCTTTTGCAGCGTGAAGTCGGCCGCGGTGACGGGTGGACTGTTCGCCGGTCGCTCGGGGACGTCGCGCCAGGAATACCGCGACGCGAAGATCGAGATCGTGAACGGCGCCAGCTGCTGGTTCGAGTACCCGACGCCGCCGCTGAACAACCCCGATCCGATCTTGCTTATGCCCTGGCCTGGTGGAGGCTGGCCGAAGCCGAAGAGCTGCCAGCGATGGAACGAGAGACGATCGCCGCCGTCCAGAGCCGCCCCGAAGAGCGTGCCCTGACGGCCGATGTTGGTGATGCTCAGCGCGTGGAGCTGGGGCACCAGGAGGCGATCGAGCCCGGAATAGCCCTGCTCGCCGAGGATCAGCGGCCGCAAGGCCACGGCGGGCGGCGGGGGCGGCATCGGGGCGGCGGCGGCCGGCGCGACCTCCGGCGACGGCGCGACCTCCGGCGACGGCGCGACACCCGGCGCAGGCGCGGCCTGCGGCGGTGTCTCGACGGCGGGTGGCGGCTCCTGCGAACCGGCCGGCGGCGGAGCAACCGCGTCTGCCACGGCGGGCGCGCCGATAGCCAGGGCGGGCGGCGGCGGCGGCGATGCCAGGGCTGCAGGAGCCGCAGGCGGTGGTGGCGGCGCGACCGGGAGCGCGACCTCATCGAGGGTCCAGCGCCAGCCTTCCCGGTTGAGAAATCGAACCGCTGTCCCGCCGGCGCTGGCCTGCGGATTGAACGCCAGGTGTGGCGCGTGCGTCACCAGCGTGGTCGCCGCGGTCGTCAGGTCGCGCAGGTAAACTTGAAACCCGGCTGACCCGGGCGCGGCGCCGAGAAACACGATGCGCTGGTCGTCGACCCAGGACCCATCGAAGGTCGGCCCGTCGACAGTCGGCGCGGCTGGCGCCCACCAGTCCACCCGCCTGTCGGCGGTCCTCAGCACGATGACGCCGAAACGACGGCCGTCGAAGAGCGTGGCGACGATCCGGCGCCCGTCCGGCGAATAACGAGGACCGGTGAAGTAGCGCTGAGGGGCGGCGGTCACGACGGTGCGGACCGCGCCGGTCTCGAGATCCAGCTCGGCCAGGTCGTGGCGGTCGCCCTCGGCCCGCGCGTACAGATAGTGTCGCCCGTCGGGGCTGAGCGAACCCCCACTGCCATTCAGGTCGGCGCTGGCGACCGACAGCGCGCCCGTGGTCACGTCCAGGCGAACCAGACGCGTGGCCTGGAAAGTGACGCCGTTGTCCTGCGCCGCGAAATACAGCTGGCGGCCGTCGGCGGAGAAGCTGACGCCCCCGATCGCGTGCGGCGCTGCGATCTTGAGATCGCGGGGAGGCAGCACATCGATCAAGGCGCGGTCGAGCACCAGACTCCCGTCGCGGGCGTAGATCTGGACGCGGGTCGGCACGTCGACGTCCGCGGTGACGAACGCCTCCGTCCCGTCGCGCGCCCGCGCGTAGCGGACGTTGGAGCCCAGGTCGCGGATGAGGCGCTGATCCGCCGGTCGCTCCACGCGCGGATAGCGCGCGGCCGTGGCGTCGGCGAACTCGTCGATCAGCGTCGACAGATTCTTGTCGTACGCCTGCCAGAAGCGAACGCTGACCCATAGCGGGAAGAAGATCGATCTCCCCTGAATGTCGATCAGCTTCCACAACCGCGCTTCGCCATAGCGTTCGGCCAGGAAGCGAACGAACTGGCTCCCGAACAGGTAATGATGGCCGCCCTCGAAGAGGCGGTTGAACGCGCTCAGGTCGCCGCCGTTGATCCGCCGGCCGGCCACCCCGGCGGCGAACACACCATTCCAGAATGGCCAGGCCAATCGCCCCGCGCCGGGCTGCAGGATGGTCTCGGAGTAGACCGCCAGCCCTTCGTCGAACCAGGGGTCGAGCCCGACCTGCGGCGAGTAGATATCGCCAAGAACCAGGTTCAGGAACGACGCAAAGCCCCCGATCTGCTGGAACTGAACGTAGTGGGTGACCTCGTGACACCCGATGAAGGCGGGATCGGGCGGCAACCCACCCACCACCGTGAAGAAGTCGAGGGTGTTGTAGGTGGGAATCACCCCGACGTCCTCGTAACCGCCGGCCCGGGGCGCGACAAACGCGTTGTTGAGCGGCATCTCTGGCATGATCAATGCCAGCTTCGCGCCGGACAGGTGGTTGCGGATCAGGGTCTGGTTGCGCCAGTAGGCGACGCAACCCTCGACGCGCTCCAGGAAGCGCAGCGCCTGCTCGCGCCGCCTGGCCGGGTAGTAGAGAAAGACGTCCGGCGTCTCGATGCGGGACATCGGCTGGTCAGCCAGCGCGGTCGCGACGCTCTGCTCGAAGCGCGGCGCGCTGACGCCGACGCATCCGCCGGCGACCATCGCCGCCACGCTCGCCAGCAGCACCGATGTCGCTCGTGGACCGGGGGACCTTGGCATCGCCGGAGCCCGCGTCACGCGACGCTGGGCCCGGTCTTTTTACGAAGCGCCGGCCCCGAGGTCAACCCGGGCGCGCGGCTGGGGTGCTTACCGGTATCGGGGGACCGGGTCCCCGCCTTCGGGCGATGGAAGCACGGCACCAGGGTGTGCGATCTCGCGAGCAGCGTCGAGCACGTTGCGCACTTTCAGGCACAGCGCCTGCGGCGTGAACGGCTTTTGCAGGAAGGGCGTCCCTTCGGGGATCACGCCGTGGCGGACGACGGCTTCGTCTGCGTAGCCCGACATGTAGAGAACCCGCACTTCGGGCTGGAGCTTTACCAGGCGATCGATCAGAGGCGGGCCGCCCGATTCCGGCATGATGAGATCGCTGAGCAGCAGGTCGATGGCCCCGGTCTCCTGACTGGCCAGGCGAACGGCCTCCTTCGGATTCTCCGCTTCGATGACCCGATACCCGTCGCGTTCCAGGACCAGACGCGCGAGCCGGCGGACGGCTTCGTCGTCCTCGACCAGGAGGATCGTCTCGCAGCCAACCCGAACGGCCGCAGGCACGATGGGAAGCCGAGACTGGATCGCGCCGGGAGCGACGGCCGAGACCCGGGGCAGATAGATCTTGAACACCGAGCCATGACCCGGCTCGCTATAGACCCAGATGTCGCCGCCGCTCTGCTTGACGATTCCGTAGACCGTGGCCAGCCCAAGGCCGGTCCCCTTGCCAACCTCCTTGGTGCTGAAGAACGGCTCGAAGACCCGCCTGATCGTCGCCTCGTCCATGCCGCTGCCGGCGTCACTGACCGCCACCATGACGTAGTCACCCGGCATGACGGGAAGATGGTGCCGCTGGTAGCTCGCGTCGAGATGGACGTTGCCCGTCTCCAGGGTGAGCTTGCCGCCCTGGGGCATGGCGCCCGCGCCATTCATCAGCAGGTTGATGACGATCTGCTCCAGCTGGCTCGGATCGATCTTGATCGCGCCGACGTCCACCTGCAGGGAGAACACCATGTCGACGTGGGCCGGGATCAGCATTCTCAGCATCGGCTCCATGCGCTGAATCACGTCATTCGGGCTCAGGACGCTGGCGTGCAGAATTTGCTTTCGGCTGAACGCCAGCAACTGCCGCACCAGACCCGCGCCACGTTCGCCCGCGGCCTTGATCTCGAGGATATCGGTGCGCCAATCATCCTCGGTTGACGTATGCCCGGCCAACAACTCGGAGAAGCCAAGAATCGCCGTCAGGATATTGTTGAAATCGTGCGCCACGCCGCCCGCGAGCTGGCCAATGACCTCCAGCTTCTGCGCCTGGCGCAGCCGGTCCTCCAGTTGCCGCTGCTCGGTGACGTCCCGGCCGATGGTCAGCACCAGCTGCTCTCCGGCCACTTCGATCGAGGAGCGCGAGAATTCCAGCAGCAGCTGCGCGCCTGTCGCCGTGGCAATCTCGACCGCGGCGGAGCGCCGGTCATGCGGTGGGGCGCTTGCATCCGGGCCCTCGCCGTCCTCTGCGTGTCGGCCGCTGGCAATGAAGTCGCTGACCTGACGACCGATGAGTTGCTCGCGCGGGACGCCGACGATCTCTGCCCACTTCTGGTTCATCTCGCGTACCACGCCGTCCGGCGTCAGCACCGCGATCGCGTCATTGGCGTTCTCCAGGAGCGCCCGGTAACGCTGCTCCGAGGCGGTCAGACGGGCGACGGTCTCGACCAGGTCGGCCTTGCGCCAGCCCACCTCACGCTCGAGCGACTGGCTGTACTTGGTCTGCAGGTCTCCGTAGGCCGTGAGACGAAGCAGGTTTCGAACCCGAACGTACAGCTCGGCCCGATTCACCGGCTTGACCAGGTAGTCCTGGGCGCCCGCCTGCAGCGCGCGCATCATCGCCTCGCGATCATCGACGTGCGTCACCATGATGATGGGGATCGGCCCCGCCGTGGCGTGGTTCTTGATCTTCTCGACCAGGACATAGCCGTCCATCTCCGGCATCATGACGTCGACCAAGATCAGGTCCGGCGGTTGCTGCGCTATCGAGGTCAGAGCCTCCTCGCCGTTCGACGCGGAAAGGACCAGGAAGCCTTCTGCCGCCAGCAACAGCTCCAGCAACCGTCGATCATTGTCTTCGTCGTCGACGACCAGAATGCGCGCTGGCAGCTGCGCGGTACTGCCCATCGCGGTCATCCTCGCACCAGCTGATTCGCGACGGTGGTCAAGAACTCCCGATAGCGCATCGGCTTGGCGATGTAGCCGTCACACCCGGCCGCGCGAATCCGCTCTTCATCGCCCTTCATCGCCAGGGCGGTCAAAGCGATCACCGGAATATTGTGGGTCGCCTGGTCCTTCTTCAGCAGGGCGGTCGCCTCGAGGCCATCCATCCCCGGAAGCTGGATATCCATCAGAATCAACTGAGGTTGCTCGTCGCGCGCCATCGTCAAGCCGGCCTCGGCGTCCGTCGCGCTGAGGACGGTGTGGCCCACCGACTCCAGGAAGAACCGCGCCATGGCCATGTTGGTGGCGTTGTCTTCGATCAGAAGAACCTTTGCCACGTCAGGCGACCACCCGGCGACCCGACGTCGCCCGCAGGACCTCGGCCGCAAAGCGCTCACGGTCAAAGCTGTCCTTTTCCACGATGGTCGTCATGCAACCACTCAACCTGGCGAGATCCTGGGCGGTGATCGGGTTGGCGGCGATGACGAGGACCGGGATGCGAGAGGTGGCGGTGTGCTTGTTGAGCGCCTCGACGACCTCGACGCCGCTCACCCCCGGCATCATCCAGTCGAGAACGATCAGGTCGGGCAACTCCCGGCGCGCGGTATCGATCGCCTCTCGCACGCTGTACGCGCGCAGCACCGTGCTGGCCGGGCCCACCAGGTGGATCCCGATCATCTCCACCGTGCTGAGGTCGTTATCGACGACCAGAACCTTGACCATCGGACCGCGCGACAGGGGGATGAGGCCCAGCTCGACCAGCGACTGGTACAGCTCCTGGCGCGAGATGGGCTTTTGCATGACCGCCGCGGCGCCCAGCGCGAAGCCTTTGCTGCGGTCGGCGGCGACCGAGATGATCACGACCGGGATCCGTCCCAGCGACGGAACCTGCTTGAACCGACTGATCAGCTCCCATCCGTCCATCAAGGGCAGCATGATGTCGAGGGTGATCAGCGCCAGCGGTTGCTCCGCCGCCAGCTCCAGGGCGGCTTCGGCGGAGGCCGCGTGCAGAACTTTGAAGCCCTCCGCCTCCAGTTGCAGGCGGATCAGGTCCGCGGCCTTGAGGTCATCCTCGACCACCAGGGCGGTGCGCGCACCCGGGCCGGACGCGGCGACGGAGACGGCTGGCACCTTGATCGACGTGACGCCCCCCTCCTCGGGCGAAGAGCGGATGGGCAGCCACACCGTGAAGCACGAGCCCACACCCACGGCGCTCTCGACCGCGACCACGCCGCCGTGCAACTCGGTGAGCAGCTTGACCATGGCCAGACCCAGCCCGGTGCCTTCGTATTTGCGGGCCAGGCCGCTGTCGATCTGGCTGAAGGGTCTGAACAGGTGCTCGAGCCCCTCGGGCGAGATGCCGATCCCGGTATCGATCACGCTGATCTTGAGAAAGTCGGCGAAGGCGCTGTCGGCCAGCGCGAACCTGCGGGCAGGCCACGAGCCCGACAGCTGGCCCACCTGGGCGCGCTGAACCCGGCTGGCCCGCAGGGTGACCTGACCGCCTTCGCGGGTGAACTTGACCGCATTCGATATCAGGTTGTAGGCGATCTGCTTGACCTTGCGCGCGTCGGCCTGGAATGAGCCGAGCTCCTGGGCCGTGTCGATATTCAGATGAACGTGCCGGGCGGCGGCCTTGCCCCGGTTGATCGACAGACCATTCGCCAGCAGCGAATGAACCTGCACCGACTCCAGGTCCAGCATCATCGACCCGGCCTCGACTTTCGACAGGTCGAGGATGTCGTTGATCAGCGCCAGCAGATGGTTGCCGCTGCTGAAGATGTCGCCGATGAAGCCCCGCTGTTGATCGCTGAGGTCGCCCATCAGCCCATCGCGCAGCGCCTCGGAGAACCCGATGATGGCGTTCAAGGGGGTCCTGAGCTCGTGCGACATGTTGGCCAGAAACTCTGACTTCATGCGGCTGGAGGCCTCGAGCTCGACGTTCTTCTGGTGCAGGGTCTGCTCGTAGCGCTTCAACTCGGTGACGTCGCGCGCGGCTGTGAACACGCCTTGCAGCCGCCGATCCCGATCGTGAAAGGTCGTGGCGTTGTACGACACGGTCGTCTGCTTGCCGTCGCGGGCGCGCGCCGTGAGCTCGTAGTTCGTGACCTTGCCTTCGGTCAGGACGCGATTGATTGCGGCCTCGGCGCGGTCGGCGTCGGTGAAGTAGTTCTTGAACGGTGCCCCGATCAGCTCGTCTCGGGTGCAGCCGGTCAACGCCTCGGTCTGCTTGTTGACGTCGGTGATGATGCCGCGGGGATCGGTCGCCATCAGCGCGTCGATGTTGGATTCGATGAGCGAGCGCGTGTAGAAGTGCTGGTCGCGCAGCCGCTGATCCAGCTTTTGCCGCTCCTCTTCGACCTGCTTGCGCGCGGTGTTGTCAGTCCCGATCAGCAGGTAGCCGATGATGTCTCCCTGAGCGTCTCGCAACGCCGTGACCGATACGACCGCCGGGAATCGACTGCCGTCCTTGCGGAAGTAGGTCAGCTCGTAGATGTCCTCGATCCCGCGCGACGCCTTGAAAACCAGCGCCTCGAAGCCCGGCGCGATCGGCGTCCCCAGCTCGACGCTCAGGGCCTTGGCGCGCGCGATCACCTCCTCGGGATCCGAGATATCGGCGGGCGTGATCTTGTTCGTGACCTCGGCCGCCGTGTAGCCGAGCATTCGCTCGGCGCCGACGTTGAAGATCTGGATGACCCCCTTGGCATCGGTGGCGATGCTCGAGAAGTTGGCGCTGTTGAAGATGGCGCTCTGAAGGGCGCCTGCCTTGAGCAGCGCCTCGGTGTGCCGCGCTTCGGTGTTCGCGTCGGGAACGCCGGCGCCGATCTCGGGTATCGCAGCCACAGGCCCCCCTTCCATCGGGCGCCCCCCGCGGCACCCGCCACGACTATGTCTAACACACCCGCGCAGCCCCCGACGGACGACAATGGCTACCGACGCTGAAAACCAAACGGCACCACCATCGGCAATTTGCTCACTCCTGGGTAGATGCCCTACCTCGGCTCCGCGATCATCCCCGGCGCCGGTCGTCACCAGGGATCCTGACGTTGGCGTCGGCGACTATCGCGCGACCCGACGGGGGGCTCGCGCGCGGAAGCAAGTCGCGAGGTGGTCGTCGACCAGGCCCGTGGCCTGCATGAACGCGTAGATGATCGTGCTGCCCACGAAGCGAAACCCGTGCTTCTTCAGATCGACGGACAGCGCGTCCGACGCGGGCGTCTTGGCCGGCACTTCGCCGATGCGCCGCGGGCGCCGGCGCGCCGCGCGGGGGTCGGCCGCGGATCCGGCGAAGCCTCGCAAAAACGACGAGAGGTACGCGTCGAAGGATCCGTGCGCGCGCGCGAGCTCGAGGACCGCACGCGCGTTGTCGATGGTCGATTCGATCTTCAAGCGGTTGCGCACGATGCCGGCGTCCTTCATCAGGCGCGTCACGTCGGCGGCGCCGTAGCGCGCCACCCGCGCGGGATCGAACCCGGCAAACGCCGCCCGGTACCCTTCGCGCTTGTGCAGGATCGTCGACCAGCTGAGCCCGGCTTGCGCCCCCTCGAGCGTGATCAGCTCGAACAGCTTGCGGTCGTCGTGCACCGGCACGCCCCACTCGAGGTCGTGATAGGCGATCATCTCCGGATCATCTCCGGCCCAGGGACAGCGCGTGCGCGGGCGGGCTTTCACGGCGGGGGAGCATAGCGGGCGCGCCAAGGTTTTTCAGCGACGACGTCGCTACCTGGTCCGCGCGCCAGCCACGCGTGTCGCTGGTGTAGACTCCGGCGATGTCGAGTTCGACGATGCGCCCGAAGCGGGTCGCGCCTACCCACGCAAGGTGGATACGGCTGGGTCTTGGACTGGCTGTGGCGCTCCAGGTCGG
>DASRQZ010000108.1:0-4433 GCA_035696125.1 Polyangia bacterium | reverse complement strand
CCGGCGGGCGTGTCGGTGGCGGTGGGGCTGGCCGGCGTCGGCGACGAGGTTTCCTTCGACCAGTTGCACGCCTCGGTTGCCGAACAGCACCAACCCCTGGGTGTTTTCGCCGCCCGTGCCCTCGACCACGACCACGAATTCGCTGGCGCGGCCTTCATTGAACAACACGGCGGTGTTGCGGCTGCCGGGGACCACGACGGCGTTCGGGTCGCCGCAACAGGTGTTCGACACCAGCACGCCCTCGCCACCCGCCTGCGAGGTGGGGTTGTCGGGAATGGCAATCCGGTTTTCGCGCACGATGGTTCCGTCGGCCGCGAACAAGAAGATCCCGACCATGGAGAAGGCGTCGAATCCGTCGGGGATGGTGCCGTCGATGTCGTTGGCGAAGACGACGTTGCCTTCGGGACGGTTGACGGCATCGCCGGCGCCGCCGGGCGCGGCGACATCGCCACTGGCGGCCTGGATGATGATGCCGTCGCCGCCCGCGCACAGGCCGGCGGTGCAGTCGAACAAGGTCAGGCCATGGATGTCGTTGTGGGCGATGACCCAGTGATCGCCCGCCGTGTTGGTGATGGCCTGCACGGTGCCAAAGAATCGGTTGCCGGTGATCTGGACGTCATCGGCAAACCGGGCGAAGACGCCGAAGGCCAGCGCGTCGAGATCGTCGGCGGTCACCCCGCGGCCATCGAAGTGGAAACCCTGGATGCGCGTGCCGCTGGCCGGATTGACGCCCGCGACGCCGGGCAGAAGGAACCCGACGCGTAACCCACCGAACAGCGCGGGTCCGGTCGGGCAGCCGACGATCGTCGCCTGCCCGTGACCGTCGAGTGTGACCGGCCGGTCGATCACGGCCCCGCAATAGCGGCCCGGCGCCACGCTGATCTCGTCGCCGGAATGGGCGGCGTCGATCGCTTGCTGGATCGTCGCGTACCGCCCGGGGACACGCCGGACGGTCGCGGCGCGGGCGGCGCCCGCCAGGGCCGCGCAGGTCACGACCACGGTCAATGCACCCACCACCACGCGTCTGCCGAGCTCCTGATCACCGAACATCAGCCACCCCCGCCCAAAAAATCCTGGACGGCTACAGTACGGGAACCGGCCTGGCAGGTCAAATGCGCCTGTCAGAGCGCGTCCCCCACCCAGCCGGGCGGCCGCGTGCGCCGGCGCGCCTTTCGCGCTAAAAAACCGGCATGGCAGGCGACGATCAGCCCGGCAGACCGCTCACCAAGGCCAGTGACTTTCCACCCGAGGTGCTGAGCCTCTTCGACAAGTACGTCCATAACCTGATCGACCGGCGTGGATTTCTGGAAGGGGCTGCCAGGTTCGCAGCGGGCGGGCTGACGGCGACGGCGTTTCTCGAGGCGCTGAGCCCTCGCTTCGCCGAGGCCCAACAGGTTCCCAAGGCCGACCCGCGCATCAACGCCGAGTATCCAGAGTTCCCATCACCGCGGGGCTACGGCAAGGGACGCGGGTACCTGGTCACGCCGGCAGCGGCGGCCAAGCGGGACGCGAAGACCTCCGCGAAGGTGCCGGCGAAGTTGCCCACGAAGTTGCCCACGATCCTGGTCGTGCACGAGAACCGCGGCCTGAACCCGCACATCGAAGACGTCGCGCGACGGCTGGCGCTCGAGGGTTTCATCGCATTCGCGCCCGACGCGCTTTTCCCGCTGGGCGGCTATCCCGGTGACGAGGACAAGGGACGCGAGCTCTTCACGAAGCTGGATCAGACCAGGACCCGCGAGGACTTCGTCGCCGCGGCGAGCTTCCTTCGCGCAAGACCGCAGAGCAACGGCAAGCTGGGCGTGATCGGCTTTTGCTATGGCGGCGGCGTCGCCAACTTTCTCGCCACGCAACTGCCGGATCTGAACGCCGCCGTTGCCTTCTACGGAAGCGCCCCCGCCATCGACAGGGTCGCCGCCATCAAGGCGCCGCTGCAGCTGCACTTCGCCGAGAACGACGAACGGATCAACTCCTCATGGCCCGCGTATGAGGCCGCGCTGAAGGCCGCCGGCGTGAAATACGAAGCGTTCCACTACCCGGGGACGCAGCACGGCTTCAACAACGACACCACGCCACGCTACGACCCGGCCGCCGCCAAGCTGGCGTGGCAACGCGCGGTCGCCTTCTTCGGGCGCACCTTGCGCGGCCACTAGCGAGCCACTGGCGCCGGTCGAGTCTCGACAGCACCGCCCGCCCCTCCCCGCCGTGGCGGGCGGTCTGGGGGTCGAGTTCTGCCGCCGACCGCCGATAGATAGGATGTCCGTGTAGTCAAACCGGGGAGCGCGGGTCAAATGAGCCAGGTCGAGGAGCATTTGGGGTCGATGGAACGGGAGCCGGTCGTCGGGCAGGCGGCTGACGATAGCCGAGGTCTGCCCGAATCCGTCGAGGACCAACGCCGTCTGTTCTCGGTCTTCTTTGAACACGCGCCCACGGCGTTCCAGATCTTTCGCGCCGACGGCCGTTCGGTGTTGGTCAACCAAGCGTTCCGCGACCTCTTCGGCTCCGAGCCGCCGCCCGAATACAACGTCCTGCGGGACGACATCGCGCGGCGACAGGGCTTTCTCGCGCTCATCGAGCGGGCCTTTGCCGGGGAGGTCGTACACGTGCCGGCCCAGTGGTACGATCCGCGCGACCTGCGGGACATAACCGTGCGCGAGGGGCGGCGGGTGGCCATCGAGATCACCCTGTTTCCGCTGCGTGACGCCGCGCGAGTGGTCCGACACGTCGCGCACTGCTGCAAGGACGTGACCGCCGAGCAGACCCTGGCCCTGGAGCGCGCCGAGATCGACGCCACCCTCAATAGCATTGGCGACGCCGTGATCGCCACGGACGGCACCGGCCGGGTCGTGCGCATGAACCCCGTGGCTGAGCGCCTCACGGGGTGGTCGTTACCACAGGCGAGAGGCACCGCCCTGGCCGACGTGTTTCGCATCGTCAACGAGGAGACCCGCGTCCCGGTCGAGAGCCCGGCCGACCGGGTGTTGCGCGAAGGGAGCGTGGTCGGGCTCGCGAACCATACGATTCTGGTCGCCAGGGATGGCGCCGAGTATCCGATCGCGGATAGCGGCGCGCCGATTCGCGATGCCAGCGGCGCGGTGCGAGGTGTGGTCCTGGTCTTCCACGACAAGACCGAGGACGCGAAAGCCGAGAGCGCCCTGCGGGCGAGCGAGGAGCGCCTCCGTCTGCTCAACGACCTGGGCGAGGCGACACGCGTGGTGGCCGATCCCGAGCAGATCATGCCGGTGGCGTTGGCGGTGCTCGGCCGGCACCTGGGCGTGTCTCGCTGCGCATGGGCGCACGTGGAGGAAGACGGCGATTCGTTCACCATTCCCCACGACTACACCGACGGTTGCCCGAGCATCGTCGGCCAGTATCAGCTGTCGCTGTTCGGTCCCAGGGCCGTGGCGGAGCTGCGCCAGGGACGAACCCTGGTGGTGCGGAATGTCGACACGGAGCTCTCGCCCGACGAGGGCGCGACGATGTTCAACGCCATCAACATCAAGGCGATCATCTGCTGCTCCCTGGTGAGGCAAGGTGTCTTTCGCGCGATGATGGCCGTCCATCAGACGACGCCGCGCGACTGGACCGACAGCGAGATCGCCCTGGTCCAGGAGGTCGTCGAGCGCTGCTGGGGCACCATCGAGCAACGGGCGGCCGAGGCCAAGCTGCGACACAGCGAAGCCTTGCTTCGCATCGCCGGCCACACCGCCCAGCTCGGGGGCTGGCGAATCGAGGTGCCGGGACTTCGCCTGACCTGGTCGGATGAAATGTGCTCCATCCACGACTTGCCGGCCGGGACGACGCCGGGCCTCGAGCAAGGCGTCCAGTATTACTTGCCCGAATACCGGGACATCGTCAGCGCCAAGGTCCGGGACTGCGCCAGCGAAGGAACGCCCTTCGATCTCGAGCTGCAGCTGCTCACCGCCATTGGTCGCCGGATCTGGGTGCGCGCCATCGGGCAGGCCGAGCGGAACCTGGCCGGGACGATCGTGGCGGTGCGGGGCGCGCTGCAGGAGATCACCGAGAGGAAGCAGACCGAGTCGCAGCTGCTGGTATCGGACCGAATGGTGTCGGTGGGTTCGCTGGCCGCCGGCGTGGCCCACGAGATCAACAACCCGCTCACCACCGTGCTCGGCTACGCCAACCTCCTGCTCGAGGACAAGCCGGCCGGCCACGCCGACCGCGCCGCGCTCGAGCTCGTCGCCGAGGAGGCGCGGCGCGTGCAAGGCATCGTGCGCAGCCTGCTCGACTACTCGCGCACCGAGTCGGAGGGCGGCGTACAGAACGGCCCCGTCGACGTGCGCCGGCTGTGCGAGCGCACCGCCAAGCTGTGCGCGCCGACGCTGCGCGCGCGCCACGTCGAGGTCGTGCTCGACGTCGCCGACGACCTGCCCGCGCCGGTCGCCGACACGCGCCGCCTCGAGCAGGTGTTC
>DASRQZ010000107.1:0-16826 GCA_035696125.1 Polyangia bacterium | reverse complement strand
TGATCGTCCTCGATCCGGTCCGGATCCGGATCGATGACGCCGACGCCGACGCCGACGCCGACGCCGACGCAGGCGGGGATCGCCGGCCCTACGGCGAAACTGCCAGGCCCCAGGGCAGGCCTCCGACCTTGATGCGCTTTTCGACCTTGCCGGTCGCGGCTTGGATCACCGAGACGTCGCCGGACGGGCCGTTCGCGGTGTAGATCCATTTGCCGTCGCGGCTGACGCCGATGCCCCAGGGGCGGGTGCCGACGCCGTCGATGAGGCGGATGACCTTGCGGGCGGCGACGTCGATCACCGCCACCGATTCCCCTCGGCCGTTGGACACGTACAGCTCCTTGCCGTCGGGCGACAGGGCCAGGCCCATGGGGCGAGGGCCGAGGACGGTCCTGGCCACCGGTTCGATCTTGATGGTCCCGGCGGGCGCGTTCCTGGCGACGTCGACCACCGTCAGCAGCGCGCCGTTCTCGGAGGTGACGAAGGCGGTCTTGCCGTCGCGCGTGAAGGCGATCGAGCGCGGGCGCGGGCCGGTGGCGACGTGGGCCAGTACGCGCAGGCTGCGGGTGTCGACCGCGACCACTTCGTTCTCTTCCTCGGACGTGACGTAGACCGCCCTGCCGTCGGGGCGCAAGGTCACGCCCTCCGGCTCCTTGCCGACGGCGACCCGGTGCGTGACCTGGCCGGTGGCGAGGTCCAGCACCGTCATCTCGGCGGTCTCTTCGTTGGAAACGTACAGGGTCTTGTCGTCGCGCGACAGGTCGAACGATTCCGGGTCCTGACCCGAGGACAGCGTGCGCAGCAGCTTGTGCGCGGCGATGTCGACGACGCCCACCCCGTCGGCGGCGCGATCGGGCGGCGGCAGCTTGGATTCGTCGACCCCCGGCCCGCCCCTGGGCGATCCCGACAGCGCGACGTAAAGCCGCTTGCCGTCGCGTGACAGCTTGACGCCGCGCGGGCGCTTGCCGACCGGGATGCGGGCAACGACCTCGCCGCCCGTCGGGTCGACCACCACCACCTCGCCGCCGTCCTCGGCGCTGACGTAAAGGCGCGTCTCGGCGGGTGCCGCGGCGCGCGCCCGGTCACCACCCGCCAGCGTGATCGCACCAGCCGCCAGGGCTATCGTCAGGAGATCGCGGGGCTTCTTGGGATGCATGTCGGGCAGGAATACAGCGCATGGATACAGCAATTGACGCCGTGCCGCGAGGCTTTTTGTGGTCGAGGTCGACGCGAGGCCAGTGCTTGACGCGGGCCCCTTGCGCATCGAGAATCACGGTTCATTCTCTACCGGCATCCGCATAGCGACTTCGCGAAAGGTAAGCGCCAATGAAGTGGGAGACTCCGGCCTTCGTCGAGATCAACATGAGCGCCGAGATCGGCGGCTATCAGACCGACTTCGATGACGATCACCAGCCCGCGGGCCCTGCGGTGCCGCGCACCGAGCCGGAGCGTGATCCGGCGCCGCGAGGCTGAACGAGCCGCGTGCGCGTCCGCGTGCTCGGTTCAGCGGCGGGGGGTGGTTTCCCGCAATGGAACTGTGGCTGCGGCAACTGCGTGGGTGCGCGCCGCGGTGACCGCGCGCTGCAGGCCCGCACCCAGGAGTCGATCGCGATCAGTGGGGACGGCGGGTCCTGGTTCCTGATCAACTGCTCGCCGGAGGTGCGCGCCCAGATCGAGGCCTTCCCGGCGCTCTGGCCGCGCCAGCCCCGGCACTCGCCCATATCCGGCATCATCCTGACCAACGGCGATCTGGACCACTGTCTGGGCCTGCTGTCGTTGCGTGAATCGCATCCGCTGGTGGTCTACGCCACCGATGCGGTGCGCGCCGGGTTCACCGAGAGCAACGTCCTTTACCGCACGCTGGCCCGGTTTCCCGGCCAGGTGACCTGGCGCCGACTGGAGCTCGATCGCGAGCAGGCCCTGGGCGACGGCAGCGGCGGCGGCGGCGGCGGCGCGCGCCTGGGCGTCACCGCCGTGCCCGCGCCCGGCAAGCGGCCATTGCACCTCGAGGGGACGCGCGCGGCCTCCGCCGAGGACAACGTCGGCCTGGTGATCCGCGACCAGGACAGCGGCGCGCGGCTGGTCTACTTCTCGGGTCTGGCGGGGCCGTCGCCCGCGGTCGAGCGCGCCGTCGCAGACCCGGGCGCGGGTGCGTTGTTCTTCGACGGCACCTTCTGGAGCAGCGACGAGCTGATCGCGGCCGGGCTCGGCACCCGCCGCGCCGACGAGATGGCGCACTGGCCGATCGGAGGGCCCGAGGGCAGCCTCGGTTTTCTTTCGCGCGCGCCCGCGCAGCGCCGGATCCTGATCCACGTCAACAACACCAACCCCATCCTGCGCGATGATGGCCCCGAGCGGCGCGCGCTGGCGGCGGCCGGCGTCGAGGTCGCCGCGGACGGCCTGGAGCTGACGCTGTGAGCGGCGAGCAGCTCGACGGCGACGGGACGCTGCTGTCGCGCGAGCAGCTGGTGGCGCGCCTGCGCACCGAGGGGGTGGGGCGCTACCACGACCAGCACCCATTCCACCGCCGCATGCACGACGGCCAGCTGTCACGCGCGGAGCTCCAGCGCTGGACGTTGAACCGCTACTACTACCAGACCCGGATTCCCATCAAGGACGCGATCATCGTCTCCAAGTCGGAGGATCCGGCCTTCCGGCGCGCCTGGATCCGCCGCATCCACGACCACGACGGTCAGAATGACCCGACGCCCGGCGCCCCGGCAGCCGAGGGTGGGCTGGCCCTCTGGTTGCGTCTGGCCGAGGCCGTCGGCCTGGACCGCGATCGGGTGGCCGGCTGCCGCGACGTGCTGCCGGGCGTGCGCTTCGCATGCGACAGCTACGTGACGCTGTGCCGCGACAGCCCGCTGGTGGTCGCGGTGGCGTCGTCGCTGACCGAGATGTTCGCGCCCGATCTGATGTCGCGCCGGATCGCGTCCTGGGAGCAGCACTATCCCTGGGTCGGCGCCGAGGCGCTGGCTTACTTCCGCGCGCGAGTGCCGCGCGCGCAGCGCGACGGAGAAGAGGCGCTGGCGTTCGTCATCGCCAACGCGCAAACCCGCGCGCTGCAGGAGGCGTGCGTCGCGGCGCTGGTGCGCAAGACCGAGATCCTGTGGCATTTGCTGGATTGTGTCGAAAAGGGGGGAGGAGGAGGGGAACGATGAACTTCATGGACGGCAAGCCTCGGCTGGCGCGCAAGGCGCGCCTCAAGAAGGATCCGCAGACCGGGCGGATGATGCTGATCTACCCGGAACGCGGCTTGGAGCTCAGCACCACGGCGGCCGCGATCGCCGAGCTGTGCACCGGTGATCGGACGGCGCGGGACATCATCCAGGCCATGCTCGAGCGCTTCGATGAAAATGATCGCGGGCGCGTCGAGGGCGAGGTGGAGGCATTCCTGCGCAGCCTGGTCGACCGCGGGTTGCTGATCGTCGACGAGGAGGTGCAGTGAGCGGCGGCCGCGGCGTGGGGCAGGCGCCGAGGCCCTATACCCTGGTCGCCGAGCTGACCTACCGCTGTCCGCTCGCCTGCGCCTACTGCTCGAACCCCCTGGAGCTCGGCGATCGCGACGGCGAGCTGGCGACGGCCGACTGGCAGCGGGTCCTGGCCCAGGCCGCGGCGCTCGGCGTGTTGCAAGTCAACCTGAGCGGCGGTGAGCCGCTGGTGCGCGACGATCTGGAACAGCTGGTCGCCGCCGCCCGTGCCCACGATCTGTACGTCAACCTGATCACCAGCGGGATTCCAGCCGACCGTGTCCGCCTGGAGCGCCTGGTCGAAGCCGGGCTCGACAGCTTGCAGCTGTCGGTGCAGGACACCGACGCGACCGGCGCGGCCCGGATCGCGGGCCGCGACGCGCTCGAGGGCAAGCTGGCGACCGCGACGGCGGCGCGCGCCCTGGGCCTGCCGATCACCCTCAACGTGGTCCTCCACCGCGGCAACATCGGCCGCACTGGCGACTTCATCGCGCTGGCCGAGCGCCTGGGCGCCGAGCGTCTGGAGCTGGCCAACACCCAGTACCTGGGCTGGGCGCTGGCCAACCGAGACGCGTTGCTGCCCTCGCGCGCCGCGCTGGCCGAGGCGCGCGCGCTGGCGGACGAAGCGCGTGCACGACTGCGCGGGCGCATCGAGATCCTGTTCGTGCGGCCCGACTACTACGCCGACCGTCCGCGCGCCTGCATGGACGGCTGGGCGCGCCGCTACATCGTCGTGGCGCCCGGTGGAACGGCGCTGCCCTGCCACCAGGCCGGCAGCATCGCCAGCCTGTCGTTCGGAAACGTGCGCGACGCCTCACTCGAGGAGCTGTGGACCACGTCGCCGGCCTTCGTCGCATTCCGCGGCGAGGAGTGGATGCCCGAGCCTTGCCGGACCTGCGACGAGCGCGACCTCGACTTCGGCGGCTGCCGCTGTCAGGCCATGGCGTTGCTCGGCGACCCCGCCGCCACCGACCCCGCCTGCGCCCTAGCCCCCCACCACGATCTGGTGCTGGCCGCGCGCGCGCGCGCCGAGGCGCCCGGCGCGGCGCCGGCGACAGAAGCCCCGCTGCGCCTGCGCCGGCTGCCCGCGCGGTGAGCAGTCCGGTCCCCTCCTCCCGTCCGGGGGGCAGGGGACCTCATGCCCCCGACTGGAACCCAACCCCCCTTCCTTGCTAGAACCTCGCCTTCCATGTCCGAGCTGCCCAAGACCTACGAACCGCAACTGATCGAGCCGCGCTGGTACGCCGAGTGGATGGCGCGCGGGTACTTCCATGCCGACGCATCGGCGCCCAAGGCGCCGTTCGCGATCGTGATCCCGCCGCCCAACGTCACCGGGTCCCTGCACATGGGGCACGCCCTGGGCACCACGATCGAAGATATCTTCACGCGCTGGAAGCGCATGGCGGCGTACAACGCCATGTGGTTGCCGGGCACCGACCACGCCGGCATCGCCACCCAGATGGTGGTCGAGCGCGAGCTGCGCGAGACGGAGGGCAAGTCGCGCCACGACCTCGGGCGCGAGGAGTTCATCAAGCGCATCTGGGCCTGGCGCGAGCGTACCGGCGACCGGATCCTCAGTCAGCTCAAGACCATGGGCCACTCGCTCGACTGGGAGCGGCTGAAGTTCACCATGGAGCCGGCCTACTCGGCGGCGGTGATCGAGGCGTTCGTCCGTCTCTACGAGGAGGGCCTCATCTATCGCGCGCGCCGGCTGATCAACTGGTGCGTGTCGTGCCGGACGGCGCTCTCGGACCTCGAGGTCGACTACGACGAGGGCGTGCAGGGGGAGCTCTACGAGTTCGCCTACCCGCTGGCCGACGGCAGCGGCGAGGTGGTGGTGGCCACGACCCGTCCCGAGACCATGCTGGGCGACACCGCGGTCGCCGTGCACCCCGACGATCCGCGCCACAGATCCAAGATCGGAAAGATCATCAAGCACCCGATCACCGGGCGCGAGTTCCCGATCATCGCCGATCCGGTGCTGGTCGACCCCAAGTTCGGCACCGGCGCCGTGAAGGTGACGCCGGCGCACGACCCCAACGACTTCGAGTGCGGCGTGCGCCACGGCCTGCCCATGATCTCGATCCTCGACGAGATGGGCGTGGTGAACGCCGAGGGCGGCCCGTTCGCGGGCCTCGATCGCTGGAAGGCGCGCAAGGCGGTCAAGGCGCGCCTGCACGAGCTGGGCCTGGAGCGCGGCTCGAAAGCGCACGTGCACGCGGTCGGGCACTGCCAGCGCTGCGAGACCGTGGTCGAGCCGATGCTGTCGACGCAGTGGTTCGTCAAGATGGAACCGCTGGCGCAGCCGGCGATCGAGGCGGTCGAGCAGGGCAAGACCAGATTCGTGCCCGAGAGCTGGTCGAAGACCTACTTCCACTGGATGCGCAACATCCGCGACTGGTGCATCTCGCGCCAGCTGTGGTGGGGGCACCGCATCCCCGTCTGGTACTGCGCCAGATGCCGCGAGATGACGGTGGCGCGCACGACGCCGACCCAATGCCAGCACTGCGGCTCCGGCGAGCTGACCCAGGACGAGGACGTTCTCGACACCTGGTTTTCGTCCTGGCTGTGGCCGTTCGCGACGCTGGGCTGGCCGAACGAGACGCGCGAGCTCAAGACCTTCTATCCGACGACAGTGCTCGACACCGGCTACGACATCATCTTCTTCTGGGTGGCGCGCATGATGATGGCGGGCCTTCATTTCATGAAGAAGGTTCCCTTCCGGACGGTCTACCTGCACACCATGGTGACCGACGACAAGGGCGAGAAGATGTCCAAGGTCAAGGGCAACACAATCGACCCGGTCGACGTCATCGCCAAGCACGGCGCCGATCCGCTGCGCTTTGCGCTGGCCTGGCTGACCACCCACGCGGCGCAGGGCAAGAACATCAAGTTCTCGATGGGCAACGTCGAGGACGCGCGCCGCTTCGCCAACAAGATCTGGAACGCGACCCGCTTCGCGCTGCTGAACCTGGAGGGGTTCGACGCCGATCGCTTCGCCGACCGCACCGCCGACGGCCCCGACCGCGCCGAGTTCGACCTGCCCGAGCGCTGGATCCTGTCGCGCGTGCAACGGGCCAGTGAGGAGATCGACAAGGCGCTGGAGGAGTACCGCATCTCCGACGCCGCGCAGGCGGTCTACCACTTCATCTGGGACGAGATCTGCGACTGGTACATCGAGCTGGCCAAGGCGGCCCTCCTGCGCGCCGACGGCAACGCCGAGATCACGGCCAACCCGGAGGCGCGCTGGAGGATCCAGGGCGCGCTGGTCACCGCGCTCGAGACCGCGATGCGGCTTTTACACCCGTTCATGCCGTTCCTCAGCGAGGAGATCTGGCAGCAGCTGCCCAAGCCGTCGGGCGCGCCCCAGAGCATCATGATCACGCTCTACCCGGTGCGCGACGTGCGCTTTTACGACGACGCGTCCGAGGCGTCCATGGCGCTGGTGCAGAAGGTGATCGTCGCGCTGCGCGGGATCCGCGCCGACAAGAACATCCACAGCGCCACGCGGGTGATGGCCCTGCTGTCGGTCAACGACGACTACAAGAAGACCATCCTCGAGGGTTACAAGACCATCATCGCGGAACAGGGGCGCTGCCGCGAGGTGCGCGTGCGGCGCTCGGGGGCCAGCCTGGGTGGCGAGTTCTCGCTCGACCACGTCGCGACCGCGCTGGCCGGCGACGTCGAGGTCATGGTGCCGCTCGAGGGCCTCATCGACAGCGGGGAGGAGAAGGTCAAGCTCACCAGGGAGCGCGCCAAGCTGGTATCTGACCGCGACTACCTGGCCAGGAAGCTGGCCAATCCCCAGTTCGTCGAGAAGGCGCCGGCCGAAGTTCTGGAAAGATCGCGGGGCAAGCTGGCCGAGGTGGAAATCGCCCTGGCCAAGATCGACGAGGCCATTGTCAGAATCGGAGCCTGAGGTCACGGCGCGCGCGCGCTAGGAAGTGGCCGCCGCGCGCGGACAGGGTCGCCTGGCCGCTGGCTCATCAACGCCGGCGTCGTCGGGAATCGTCGGGATGCACCATTTCCGGAGCGGGGAGTCCCTCTGTTTTGCCCAGCAATACCTGTTGCCAAGCGGGTGCAGCCGATCTTATCGTTCGTTGCTCAACTGATGGCAGCTGAACGTCGGTCGGTTTCGATGGCAGCTGTCCAGAACCCGCGTCCCGAGCGATGCAACAGCGCAGGCGGCCAATCGAGTCAATCCGCGGCGGCGGGCCGACTTCTTCTAAGACGAGGAGCGTCACATGAGTGAAGTGCAGAATCCCCCGGTCGGCACAATCGGGACGGTCGCGGACAGCCGAGCTCGACCTGAGCTCGCCCCCGAAGAGAAGCGAGTCATCTTCGCGTCGTCGCTCGGCACCGTGTTCGAGTGGTACGACTTCTATCTCTACGCGACGCTGGCGCCGTTCTTTGCGTCGCTGTTCTTTCCCAAGGGCAACGACACCGCGGCGCTGCTGTCCAGCTTCGCCACCTACGCCGCCGGCTTCCTGGTGCGCCCGTTCGGCGCGCTGTTCTTCGGACGCATCGGTGATCTGGTCGGACGCAAGTACACCTTCCTGGTGACCATCACGGTCATGGGCGCCTCGACGGTCCTGGTCGGGCTCTTGCCCAGGTACAGCACCATCGGCGTGGCGGCTCCCATCATGCTGGTGTTGTTGCGCCTGCTGCAAGGGTTGGCGCTGGGCGGGGAGTACGGCGGCGCCGCCACCTACGTCGCCGAGCACGCCAAGGAAGGCCGGCGCGGCAACGACACCAGCTGGATCCAGACCACCGCGACCCTGGGCTTCTTCATGGCGCTGGTGGTGATCCTGGCGTGCCGGCTGGGCATGTCGAAGGAGACCTTCGCGGACTGGGGCTGGCGCATCCCGTTCATCCTCTCGGCGTTCCTGCTGGGCTTCTCCATCTACATCCGGCTCAAGCTGGAAGAATCGCCGGTCTTTCGCAAGATCAAGGCGGAGGGCAAGACCTCCAAGGCGCCGCTGAGCGAAAGCTTCGCCCACTGGGACAACCTCAAGATTGTCCTGCTCGCCCTGCTGGGCGCCACCGCGGGTCAGGGCGTGGTCTGGTACACCGGCCAGTTTTACGCGCTGTTCTTCCTGCAGATCACCCTCAAGCTCGACTTTCACATCGCCTACATCCTGATCGCGATCTCGCTGGTCATCGGCACGCCGTTCTTCGTCATCTTCGGCCGCCTGTCCGACCGGATCGGGCGCAAGAAGATCATCATGGCGGGCTGCCTGCTGGCGGCGTTGACCTACGTCCCCTTGTTCAAGGGGTTGACCCACTTCGTGAACCCCGAACTGGAAGCCGCGTCGGAAAACACCAAGATCACCGTGGCCGCCAGCGCCTGCAACTTTCACATCTTCGTCTTTCCCGGCACCAAGTTCAGCGAGTGCGACAAGGCCAAGGACTTCCTGACCAAGCAGGGGATCTCGTTCGAATCGCTACCGGCGGTCGAGGGGGCGGCGGTGGTGACCAGGGTCGGCGACCTCGAGCTGCGCGGCTGGGACGAGGCCAAATACAAGCAAGCGCTGAAGGCGGCGGGCTTTCCGGCCAAGGCCAACCCCGACAAGATCAACTACGTCGCCACCGAGCTGATCCTGATCCTGATGGTCATCTACGTGACCATGGTCTACGGGCCGATCGCGGCCTTCCTGGTCGAGCTGTTCCCCGCGCGCATCCGCTATACCTCGATGTCCTTGCCGTACCACATCGGCAACGGCTGGTTCGGCGGCATGCTGCCGCTGCTGGCCACGGCGATGGTGGCTTCGTCGGGTAACATCTACAACGGCCTGTGGTACCCGATCGTGGTCGCCGCGATGACCCTGGTGATCGGTTCGATCTTCATCAAGGAGACCAAGGACCACAGAGTCCGGGTCGATCTGTAGCGCGCCTCCAGCGCCGGCACCCGTCTCTCCTGCCATCCCTTCTCCGCCGTCCACGGGGGCGTGGGTGCCGCCGTCTATCGTTTCGCGCCGCCGTCGATCCAGTCCGATATCAAGCGCAGGACGCCGTCGGGGAGGGGCAGGCCGGGCGGGTCGCGATGACCCGGCGTCGTCGGTACCGGGCCCCCGTCGTAGCCAGCGACCAGTTTACGCATCAGGAAGCTGCGCGACGCGTCGCCGGCCACGACCCGCTTCATGCCCGATACTTCGGTGGCGTCGGCGTCGACCAGGGCTGACCAGGCGTCCTGGTCGCACAGCGAAAGGCCCTTGGGCGGCGTGGGCAGGCAGCCACCGCCTTCTTCCGGCGTCTGGCGATGGCAGCCGGCGCCGGCGCAGCGGGCGGCCAGGATAGGTAACACCTGGGCGAAGACGGGAACCTGGGGCGGCGGGGGCGGCGGATCGGTGGGTCCCTGGCTGGTATGGAACCGCAACTGCACGGCCTCGGCCGCGCAGCCGGTGAGTGACCTCACCGTGGGGAACACCGTCAGCAGGTAGGTCAGGTCCGGGTACAGCGAGTTGCGGGTCCGGAAGCGAATGGATCGGGTGAGCAGATCGACCTGAAAGCTGCCGAGTCGGGTCTGCACGCCGCTCGACAGGATCACGCTGTCCAGGTCGACGGTCTCCGGCGCCGGGAAGTCGGTGAAGGTCAGGCTGATGTCGGCGTCCACCGGGACCCCCTGCGCCCCGTCCGCGGGCGACGATGACACCAGCAACAAGGGCGCGCAGTTGCCGGGGAATCCCTGTCGGTCGCTCGGTCGGCTGCAGCCCGGGCAGCCACCCACCATCAAAGCGGCCGCCGACATCAACGTGGCCACGGCGGCGGACATCGTCGCGGTCACCTGGCGGTCAGCCGGCCGCGACCGCACACCGTCAGCTCTCGCTGTAAAGACGCAGCTGTTCGCGCACGACCTCGTCCGATAGCCCGGTGCGCAGATAGTCTTGCAGGCAGTCGGCCAGGGTCACGATCATGTCGTCGACCCCACGGTCCTCGACCAGCTTGCCAAGTAAGGCGCGTGCCTCGGTGCTGTCGTCCTCGCGCAGGAAGTCCCGCACCATGTCGAGGGTCAGGTCCCCGGAGAAGTCCAGTATCGCGTGGTCGAGAAGGTAGGCGATAAGTTGTTTCACCGGAGGCCTCCAGAGGGGTAAATGGGAACGGAACGGCCTTTGCTCATATCGCGGATGCCAGGTGGGTGCAAGAACGAGCGCGGGCCGTCGCCGTGCCAGCGCAGCGAGACGGACCGCCGGGGCCATTTGACCCCGCTCGTCGGAGTTGTTACCGTCTCGCCTGTTTTGCGCCGACCTCGCGAGCTGAGCAAGCGGGCGCTGGCGAGAGGCGCCGTCCTTTTCACCCTGGCGACGCCGACCGCCGGCGGGTGCGGGCCGATCGAGTACCTGAACCAGGTCTCGTCGAAGGCGGCCACCGCCGTGGTGGCCGCCAAGAAGGCGCAAGCCGATCGCTACGCGCCCTACGAGTACACCGCGGCCGAGGAGTACTTGCACAAAGCGCGTGAGGAGGCGGGCTACGCCGAGTACCAGGACGCGATCGAGTATGGGCACAAGGCGGAGGACCTGGCCATGCGCGCGCGCGCCATCGCCATGAGCCGGCTCAATGCACCGGCCGCGGCCGAGGCGGCGCCCGCGCCCGCGTCCGGGCCCGCGCCCGCGCCGGACTCTACCTCGGCGCCGGCGCGCACGCGGCCCGGACGCAAGGCCAGACCGGCGCGTCCCCCGGGCAGCGACGAAGAGGAGCCGCATGCGATCGAGCCCCGGCGGGGACCCGCCAAGAGCCCCGAAGCCGAATGAAGATGGCGCCTCGCTCCGCGCTGTATAAGTCGCGTCTCTCCGCGCCCGGGTCGCCGATCCCGGCGGCGGCGCGTTTCGGCTGCCTGCTGCGGTCGACGGCCGCCTTCTTCGTCGCCGCCAGTCTCCTCGGCGCCACGGGCTGTGCCGGGGTCGAGGTCGCGGCCAACGTGAAGCAGGTGCGGTCGATGATCAAGGAGGCGCGCGAGAACGGAGCTTACCGCTGCGCGCCACGCGAGCTGGCTCTGGCCGAGACCAACGCCGACTTCACCGAGAGCGAGCTGGACCAGGGCGACTACTTCCGCGCGCGCGAACATCTGGAGATCGCCGACCGCAACGCGCGCGAGGCCTACCGGCTGTCGCCGCGCGGGCGCTGCCTGGGGCAGGCCGCGCCCGTCGCGGTGATCGGCGACAAGGACCGCGACGGTATCAAGGACGACGTCGACAAGTGCCCGAGCGACGCCGAGGACAAGGATGGCTTCGAGGACGAGGATGGCTGCCCCGACCCCGACAACGACAAGGACGGCATCCCCGATCTCAAGGACAAGTGCCCGAACGACGCCGAGGACAAGGATGGCTTCGAGGACGAGGACGGTTGTCCCGACCTCGACAACGACAAGGACGGGATCCTCGACGCGTCCGACAAGTGTCCCAACGATGCCGAGGACAAGGACGGGTTCGAGGACGAGGACGGTTGCCCCGATCTCGACAATGACAAGGACGGAATCCCCGATACAGCAGACAAATGCCCAAATGACGCCGGGCCGGCCGACAACAACGGTTGCCCGAAGAAGTACGAGCACATCGTGGTCACCGAGGCGAAGATCGAGCTGAAACAGAAGATCTTCTTCGAAACCAACAAGGCCGTCATCAGGCCGCGCAGCTTCCCGCTGCTGGCCGAGATCGGCCAGGTGTTGGCGGCGCGCCCCACCATGACGGTTCGGATCGAGGGTCACACCGATTCGCAGGGCAAGCGCGCTCGCAACATGACCTTGAGCCAATCTCGTGCTGACTCGGTCAGGCAATTTCTGATAGGACTTGGTGTCGAAGCATCCCGCCTTGAATCCAAGGGCTTCGGCCCCGATCAACCGATCGAGACGAACAAGACGGCCGCGGGACGGGAGAAGAACCGTCGCGTGGAGTTTTTCATCACCCAGCAATAGCGAGGTCCGCCAGCAAATGACCGGTCAGAAGCGTTCGTTTCTCGACGGAGCCGGCGCGGCTCCGCGGAGCCTCGTCTTCGCTCTCGCTCTTGCTCTCTTCGGCCTTGTGGGGAGCCTCTTGTTGGTGCCTGCGCCCGCCCACGCGCAGAACGCCCCCGCCGTCGAGAAGTTGATCCAGATGAACAAGAAAGCGCTCGAGGACTACGAGACGCTGGAGTGGGACACCGCCAAGCGGACCTTGCTGCAGGCGCTGGTCTTCGCCAAGAAGTCGAACCTCGAGACCCACCCGATGATGGCCCGCACCTACGTGCACCTCGGCGCTGTCTACGTCATCGGCTTCAAGGACAAGCAGAAAGGGTTGCAAAGCTTCGCGCGCGCGCTGGAGATCGACCCGACGATCCGCATCAGCAAGGTGATGTCGACGCCGGAGCTCGAGGACCTGTTCGCACAGGCGGGGCAGGGCGCGGGGGCGGGCGCGGCCGCTCCTCCACCGACCCACGCCGAGCCGCCGCCCGGATCGGAACCGCCGCCCCCACCCCCTTCGGGTGGGCGCCGCCGCCGCGGCCCCATCATGGAGACCGAGCCGTCACCACCGCCACCGCCGACGCCGCCGCCGCGCGCCGAGGACGATGACTCCAACGAGCCCGACCTGCCGGCGCGCGTCAATGTCCTCGAGTGTCCGACCAAGGACGAGACGCCGCCTGACAGGGCGGTGCTGATTCGCTGCGCGATGGCGCCCAACCTGCCGGTGTCCAAGCTGTTTCTGATGTACCTCGACCCGGGCGCGGAGGACTTCAGCGGGGTGCCGATGGAGAGGACGCCCAAGGGGTGGTATGCGGCCAAGATCCCCAAGAAGGCGGTGGTCGGGACCTCACTGCGCTTCTACGTCGAGGGGCGCAACGACAAGGGCAAGGCGATCGTGTCCAACGGGCGCTCTGACAGCCCGAACTTGATGTTGATCCGCGAGTCGGGCGCCGCCGAGACCGAGAAGGAGCTCGGCGGAGGGAGGAAGCGAACCAAGGAAGAGAACCCCTTCGACGAGCCCGACCCCAACCGCCCGCGGCGGTTCCTGGGCAGGATCGACAAATCGAAGATCGGCCTCGACACCCGCTACGGCAACCGGAGATGGTGGATCGGGTTCGGCCTGGGCAGCGGCTTCGGATTCGCGCCGTCGAGCGGCCTCGAATCGCTGCCCAACCTGTCGTTCCGCTACGGGTCGGGTTTCGCCTGGGCGCAGCTCGGCCACATCGCGCCGGAGATCGGCTACCAGCTGGGGCCCAACATGGCGATCGCGCTCGAGGGTCGTGACCAGTACATCCCGCAGTCCAAGCACTTCTCGTCTTACGCCGCCACCGGCGCGCACCTCGTGCTGGCCAAGTTTCTGCTCTACACCAAGCAGTCGCGCGCCCGGTTCTTCGGTGCGGTCGCCGCGGGTGGCGGCGAGGGCTTCCGGCTGGTCGCCCAGCCGGCGGCGGGGCTGGCCCCCCTGCCCGGCGGCGACAGCCAGTACCCCGATTTCAAGGACACCATCCGCGGCGGTCCGGTGGCCGCGGGGGTCGGGGGCGGCTTCATCTACGAGATCAGCAAGGGCGTGTCGTGGATGGCCGAGGTGAACCTGCTCGCGGGATTCCCCAAGTTCGCGGCGGTCGCCGATCTCAACACCGGTTTCCAGATCAACTTCGGCACCACCCAGCCGCCGCCCGAGGACAAGGCGGTCAAGGCACCCGCGCCAGTGCGTCCCGTGAAGAAGAAGGCCGCTCAGCAGGAAGACGACGAGTGAGCGCGTCGATCGTGTCGGCCAGCGCCGCGCCGCCCGCGCCCAGGCGGGCGACCACCGCCGGCGCCAGGGGCGTCGCGTCGTGCATGCGGCCGGCGACCAGCGTGCCCTGGTCGCGCAGCGGGCGGCCCATGAGCAGCTCCCAGAGGATCGCGCCGGCGGCGTAGAGATCGGTCGCGGGCGAGGCCGGCGCGCCCTGGAACTGCTCCGGCGCCAGGTAAAGGGGCGTCCCCGCCGGGGCGTCCTGGCCGCGCGGTCGCGGCGCGCCCGCCATCAGCTGCGCGATGCCGAAATCCGCCACCACCACCGCGCCCGGCGCGCGCAGGAGGAGGTTGGAGGGTTTGATGTCGCCGTGGGCGATACCGCGCTCGTGGACATAGGCCAGGGCCGCCAGCAGGCTCCGCGCGATGGCAAAGATCTCGCTCGCGTCGAGGGCGCCGGCCGCCGCCGCCGGCTGGCGCAGGCGGGCCCGCAGCGTCCCGCCCGCAATGTACTCCATCGACAGCGTCCGCGCTCCCTCGTCCAGATCGTAGATCGCGATCACGCCGGGGTGGCGGAGCGCGGCGGCCAGGCGCGCCTCCGCGAAGAAGCGCCGGCGCGCGTCGGACCGGGCCGGACCCGCCAGCTGCGGGTGCAGGACCTTGAGCGCGATCGGGATGTCGAGCACCTCGTCATGCGCCAGGTACACCGCCGAGGTCGCGCCGCGTCCCAGCTCGCGCAGCAGGCGGTAGCGCAGCGCCTGCACGCCTTCGGGGGAGACCAGCGTGGCGGCAGCCCCTTCGGCCAGCGGCGGCAGGTCGCCGGCGCGCAGGCGGCGCAGGTGCGCGCGTGCCTGCGGGTCATCGATGTCGTCGGCCAGCAGACGCTCCCAGCGCTCCGCCGCGCGGCCCGGCGCGCCGTCGCTTTCGTCCAGCTCGGCCAGCAGGCGGTTGGCGTCGGCGGCGATGGCCTCGTCGACCGCGTCGGGCAGGTCCAGCGCTTCCAGCTCGTGACGGGCCGCCGCGCGCTCGCCGCAGGACATCAGCAGGCGGGCGTAGCGCAACCGCGAACGGGCGTCGCCGGGCGCCGATCCCAGGTGGCGCCGCAAGGCCGCGCTCGCGGCCGCCAGATCGCCGGCCTGCTCGGCGCGCTCGGCCTCCAGCAGCAGGTCGACCTCGAAGCGGGGCACTAGTCCACCTCGATGCGCAGCGCCGGCGGCGGCGGAGTAGCGGCTCCCGGCGCGGACGGGCGGATCTCGATCACGTCGCCGTGCAGCAGGTCGCAGGCGGAGCCGACGTAGTTGCCGCCCACGCGCACCGGCACCTCGCTGGAGCGGCCGAGCCGCGGCGCAGCGCCGGCCAGCTCGAGCCAGGTCCCCTCGGCGCCGGGGATGAGCTCCTCCAGGGGCAAGGGATCGAGGCCCACGGTGGCCACCAGCTGGCGGTCGAGGCCGGACGCGCCGCGCAGGATCACCCGGCCGGGCGCCGTCGACTGGAAGTGGATCCGGCAGTCGCGCCCGAGCGCGAATTCACCTTCCCCGCGCAGCGGCAACGCGGCGCCGAGCGCGGCGCCGGCGACCCGCACGCCGGCACGCGAACCGGCGTCCTGCAGCATCAGCTCACCGTCGCGCGCGACGATGATTGCGTGGCGGCGCGACACGCTGGGGTCGCGCACCGGCACCTCGGCCAGGAGGTCCCGGCCCAGGTTGGCGGGGACGCCGGCAAAGCGCAGCGCGCCCGAGAGGTCGGTGCCGCCGCGCGCGCTGCGCAGCGTGATCGCTCGTTCGCGCACCAGGCGCCCCTCGACGTCACGCGCGCGCAGGCGCACGCCGGCCGCCGAGGGCAGTTCACTGGGAATGCGCGCCGCGGCCGCCAGCGCGGCGCGCCGCTCACCGGCCGCCATCAGCGATTCGAAGCTGCGGAGCTCGTCCAGCGCCTCGCGCTCGGCGCGCAGGCGCGCGTCCTCGCGATCGAGCGAGGACTCCATCTGCTCGAGGTCGCCCATGGCGCCGTAGGCGTCGGCGGCGCGCGGGTTGTCGCCCAGCTCTTCGTAGGCGACCGCGGCGCGCCGGTGGTCGCTGGCCTCTGACAGCATCTCGGCGGCAGTGCGCAGCGCCCGCCGTTCGAGGTCGCCCAATGGTGGATGCGACAGGCGTCCGAGCAGGGCCTCGCCGGCCGCGATGCGAGCCGCGCGCATCTGGTCGGCCAGCGCGGCGCCTGGCCGCCTGGGCGCGGGGATCCGGCGCAGCGCCGCGCGCAGCGCCTCGGCCGCGGCGCGCACCTCGTCGACCGTCGCGGCCGCCCGCGCGCCAGCCGCGTAGCCGAACACCACCGCCAGCGACGACCAGGCCCGCTCCCGCGTCAGGCGATCGACCAGGATCGCAAGCTCGTGCGTGACCGCCGCCGAGACCACCTCCTCGAGGGAGATCTGCCTTTCGTCGCCGCTGATCGGCATTGGGGGAGATCCTAACAGAGCCCGCGGGCGTTGCCTCTCGCAAGGCCTGCCCTCACCCCGGCCCTCTCCCGCGGACGGGCGAGGGTGACTGGTTTTTCAACGCGGCGGTGGTTCAGCGGATCTGCTCCACGGACCTCCCTCCCTCGAGTGACCGTCCGTGGGGGCGCCGGAATCGAGGGAGGGAGGTCCGTGGAGTTGACCCGCTGAACCATCGCCCGCATTCAAGAACGCGTCACCCTCG
>DASRQZ010000106.1:0-18021 GCA_035696125.1 Polyangia bacterium | reverse complement strand
CCGATCTGATCCGATCCGATCCGATCCGATCCGATCCGACGTCTGCGGCGTTCAGGCGCAGCGAACGTAGTGGTGGGGTTGAGGGGGGCTTGGGGGAGGTGGGGTGTTGTGCCCGAGGGGGCTAAGCGGGCGCTCCTGCCTGTCCGCAGGCAGGTTGCCAGCCCGCCGTCGCAGGCGCCCCCGTGCCGCCGGCGTTCAGGGTCAAGGAGTGGGAAGAGCCCGGAGACACCAAAAGCAGTCATCGAGAGTTCACCACCCGCCCGGCGGCGTAAGGGCGCCGACCCGCGGGCGCAATACCCCACCTCCCCCAAGCCCCCCCGCCCCACGACGGAGAGAGCGGAGCCGCTAGAATCGCACCCGCAGCGCCCCCGGAAGAACCTCGAAGGTCGCCGGCAATCGGCCGGGGGTCTCTCCATCCAGCTCGATGGGGACCAGCGCGTCGGCCTCGACCGGCGTCGCCTCCAGTCTTCTCACGGTGCTATTGCTCACGTCTTCCAGCGACAGGTGCGTGCCTTCGAAGAGCTTGCGGAGATTGACCAGCACGTCCAGGCGGCTCATGTCGCAGACCACCACCAGGTCCAGCGATCCATTGTCCAGCTTGGCCTGCGGGCAGATCATCATGCCGCCGCCGAAGAAACGGCCGTTGCCGAGGGCGGCCAGCCGCACCCGACAGCGGGTCCTTTCGCCTCCGTCGGCGATCATCCAGATGTCGGTGTTGTCGTAGGTCGCCAGCGTCCTCACGGTGGCGCCCAGGAAGGCCAGCTTGCCGCCCAGGCGCTTCGACGACGCGTTGGCGCGGCCGGCGACGGCGCTGGAAAAGCCGAACGAGGCGACATTGACGAAGTGCCGGGTCGCGGCCGCGCCATCGTGATCGACGAAGGACGCGCGCCCGACGTCGATGGTGCGCGCGGCCGCCTCCCGGACGTGGCGTGCTGCCTCACGAAGCCCGGCCGGCAACTCCAGCGAGCGCCGGAAGTCGCCGCCGGTGCCGCGCGGGATGAGCCCTATCTCGGTGGTGGCGCCGGCTCCCGCTTGCAGGATTCCGTCGGCGACCTCCGAGACGGTTCCGTCGCCGCCCAGGGCGACCACCAGGCGGCGCCCCTCCTGCGCCGCCGCGCGCGCCAGGCGAGTGGCGTCGCGCGGGCCCGTGGTGAAGACGCTGTCCAGCTCGCCCAGACCGTCAGTCAACGGACCGACCAGCTTGGCCCACTTGCCCTCGCTCAGGCCGCCTCCCGAACGGGGATTGACGATCACCAGCGGGCGCCGCGCGTCCACGAGGCGACTTATTAACAGATCCCTCGCGTGGCGGAAAGCGGCGCACTAAGCTCGCGCATGCCCGCTTCGGGTCCTTCGCTGGGTGCCCCGCTTGCGCTCGGCGCCGTTCTGCTGGCGCTGGGCGCCAGCGTGTCGTGGGCGCTCGCCAACGTGGCCGTGGCGCGCAGCGCGCGCCTGGTGGGCGCGGTGCGCGCGCTGCTGTGGGCCGAGGTGGCCGGCGGTGCTCTGGCGGCGCTGGCCGCCTGGCTGGGCGATGTCGATGTCCGCACCGAGGCCTTCACCGCGACGACCGCGGTCTGGCTCGCGGTCGCGGGCGCCGCCGCGCTGCTGGGCTATCTGTCCATGTTCCACGCGCTCGAGCACGGGCGGCTGGCCATCGCCGTTCCCATCATGTCGGGCTGGGCGGTGATCTCCACCGCGATCTCGCTGCTGCTGTTGCGCGAGTCCGTGCGCCCGGTGCAGCTCGGCGGCGCGGCGCTGGTGATCCTGGGCGTCCTTCTGGTCTCGCGGCGCGCGGGCCAGGCGGCGGGGGCTGCGGCGCGCGCCGGCGCCGCACGCGCACGCGCACCGCGCTGGCTGTGGGCCTCTTTCGGCGCGGCGCTGGGGTTCGGCGTGCTGATCCCCGCCGTGGCGCAGGTGGCGCCGGCCACCGGGCGCGTCGGGTCGGTGGTCGCGGTGTTCGCCACCGACATCCTGCTGGGATTGCCGCTCGCGGTCTGGTTTCGCGTCGACCTGCGCCCCCCGCCGCGCCGCGCTTGGGTTCCGGTCGGGCTGGCCGGCCTGTTCGAGACCGCCGGCTTCGTATGCATCGCGCTGGCCGGCGCGCGCGCCCCGCTGGCGGTGGTGTCGCCGCTCGCCAGCTTGGCTTCGGCGCTGACCGTCCTTTATGCCTGGGTGGTGCTGCGCGACCGCCCGCACCCGGTCGCGCTTGCCGGCGCGGTGCTGGCCACCGCGGGGGTGCTCGTCCTGGCGAGCTGACACTGGCGTCGTGAAGCTGTGAACGCGAGCCGGCGATGCGCTACACTGCGCGCGCGATGGCGCACCAATACATCTTTACCATGCAGAATCTCCGGCGGGTTCATCCGCCCAACAAGGAGGTCCTGAAGGGCATCTTTCTGTCTTTCTATCCGGGAGCCAAGATCGGCGTCCTGGGCTCGAACGGGGCCGGCAAGTCGACGTTGCTGCGGATCATGGCCGGCGTCGACACCGACTTTTTTGGCGAGGCCAAGCCCGCCGACGGCATCAAGATCGGCTACCTGCCGCAGGAGCCCGCGCTCGACGAGAAGAAGGACGTGCTCGGCAACGTCGAGGAGGCGGTCGCCCACGTCAAGGGGCTGCTCAAACGCTTCGACGAGGTCAACATGCGCCTTGGCGAGGACCTGTCGCCCGGCGAGATGGAGAAGCTCCTGGAAGAGCAGGGCAAGCTGCAGGACGCGATCGAGGCCGCCAACGGCTGGGACATCGATCGCACGCTGGAGATCGCGATGGACGCGCTGCGCTTGCCGCCCGCCAACGCCGAAGTCAGCAAGCTCTCGGGCGGTGAGCGACGCCGGGTCGCGCTATGCAAGACTCTTTTGCAGCGGCCGGATCTGTTGCTGCTCGACGAGCCCACCAACCACCTCGACGCCGAAAGCGTCGCCTGGCTGGAGCATCACCTGCATGAGTACCCCGGCACCATCGTCGCCGTGACCCACGACCGCTACTTCCTGGACAACGTCGCCGGCTGGATCCTCGAGCTCGACCGCGGCGCCGGCATCCCCTGGCAGGGGAACTACTCTTCCTGGCTGGACCAGAAGCAAAAGCGGCTGGCCCACGAGGAAAAGGCCGAGTCGTCGCGGCAGCGTACCCTGGCCCGCGAGCTGGAGTGGGTGCGAGCCTCACCCCGCGCGCGCCAGGCCAAGTCGAAGGCGCGCCTCGCGGCCTACGAACAGTTGCTCTCCGAAGAGCAGAGCAAGCGGGAAGAGACCATCGACATCAGCATCCCACCAGGGCCCCGCCTTGGCGACCTGGTGGTCAAGGCCGAGCATCTGTCGAAGGGTTACGGCGATCGCCTGTTGATCGAGGACCTGACCTTCAACTTGCCGCGTGGCGGAATCGTCGGGGTCATTGGCGCCAACGGAGCCGGCAAGACCACGCTGTTTCGCATGATGACCGGGCAGGAGAAGCCGGATGGCGGCAGCTTGCGCATCGGCGACACGGTCAAGCTGGCCTACGTCGACCAGAGCCGCGACACCCTCGATGGCGCCAAGACCGCCTTCGACGAGATCGCCCAGGGGGCGGAGTTCCTGGAGATCGGCAAGCGCAAGATTCCGGCGCGCGCCTACGTCGCCGGCTTCAACTTCAAGGGCGGCGACCAGCAAAAGCGGGTCAAGGACCTGTCGGGCGGCGAGCGCAACCGCGTGCACCTGGCCAAGGTGCTGCGCAGCGGCGGCAACGTGCTGCTGCTCGACGAGCCGACCAATGACCTCGACGTCGACACCCTGCGCTCGCTGGAGGACGCGCTGCTCTCCTTCGCGGGGTGCGTGGTGGTCATCAGCCACGATCGCTGGTGCCTGGACCGCATCGCCACCCACATCCTGGCTTTCGAGGGTGACAGCCAGGTGGTCTGGTTCGAGGGCAACTACCAGGACTACGAAGCCGACCGCCACCGCCGCCTGGGCGCGGCCGCCGACCAGCCCCACCGCATCCACTACAAGAAGTTGATGCACTAGGGATCACACCGGCCCACCGCCCCGCCTCCAAGAAGTTGATGCAGCAAGGGAACAGGACCCCTCGCGGCTCGCGCCGGTTTGGGATAAGCTGGACACTCGATGATCCCTTACGCTGAGCTCGAGCGGGCCCTGGCCCGGTGGAAAGCCCGTTCGCACTCCGCCGCGGTCGAGATCGGCGGCCACGACATCGTCCACTCCACCGCCGCCGCCGACGGCTCGCAGCCGACGTCGCTCACCAATGGGACCACCGGCGAGATCGACGCCAACGAGCTCGTCGAGTCCTACGAGGACTAGGCCAGACCGTACGTTCGGGTCGCGGGTCCGCGGGGCTGCGGAGCCGCGAGGCGATGAAATCAGAAGTAGAAGCGCACGCCCAGGCCGCCTTCGATGGTGAAGTCGGGAGGCGCCAGGTAAAGGGCCGGGACCAGCTCGAAGAAGACCTCGAGGAAACCTGGGTTGTTGAACATCAGCGCCAGGCCGATGGGGGCGCGGGCCGCGATGTCGAAGCCGCGGCCGCCGAAGATCAGGACGCGACCGCCCGCGCCGATGTACCAGTCGAGCTGCGCGGGCCCGCGCACGATGTTCGATTGCCAGAGATAGTCGACGTTGATGCTGGTGTCGAAGTAGCCGTAGCAGCGGCGCCGGCCGACGTCGTCGTAGTAGCAGGAGGCGCCGAAGCCCGATCCGTAGCGGGTGAAGCCCAGGCCGGCGTCGATCGCGTTGGTGGCGCCGACCCAGTACTTGCCCGACAGGCCCGTCGGATCACCGAGCACGAAGCCGAGACCGAGCTTGCGTCCGTAGCCGACCTCGGTCGCTTGCGCTGATCCGGCGGTTGCGGCCAGCAGCAAGCCGGCCACCATCGCGGTGAGGACCGTATGTTTCATGAGGCGCATACTACGGTGAATATTGCCAGCACCGAAAAGTTTTCCCGCGCTGGTCAGGCGCAAAGTTGGTTGGTTTGTCACGATTGAGGCTGCAAGCTAGGTTCTTTTCATTGGCTGTCAATTGCTCGTCCGCGCGCTCGTCCGCGCCGGTCCCGCCGGGATCGCGTGCCCTGCTGGTCGCCGCGTGGCTGCTCGCGCTGTCGGGAGCCGGGGCGGGATGCCGCCGTCAAGCGCGTGAAGCCGCGCGCGACAGGGCCGACCCCCCTCGTTCGCTGCCCAGCGCCGCGCCGCCGCGCGCGCCGGCGCCTGACCCCGACGCGCTGCCACCGGCCGCGGGCCTGCCGCCCGAACGGCGCGCGCTGCAGGTCGTGGGCGGCCAGGACCGGATCGTCGACGCCGACCTGGCGCGCGCGCGCGGCCTGACGCTGGTCGACCTGTCCGATGGCTGGGCGCCGCGCATCTTCGCGGACGGCATCGCCGCCGACGGCGCGCCGCTGCCCAACCGCTATCGCGCGGTGTTCGTCGGGCTGGCCAGCAATCAGACCGACGGCGACGGACAGCCGCTGGCGGCCGGCGAGCAGAACTACCTCGAGCTCTACGGCGTGCCGCCCACCCTCTCGGTCCTGCGCGACCGCTTCTTGACCGACGCGACTCGCACCTGCGACCCGACATTCGATATGATGCGCCTGCTGGCGGTCGACGAGATCGAGACCTGGGGCGCGACCTCCGAGCAGAAAGAGCTGGCCAGGCGCGCCGCGCGCGAACAGCGGCTGGAGGCGGCGCGCGTCAAGGCCGGCGCTCCCACGCTGGAGGCGCTGGCCGCCGCCGATCGCCGTTACGAGAAAGACCTGAAGGAGCACCTGCGCGCCGAGGCCGAGAGCGCCTCGTTCGCCGAGATCGAGAAGCGCCTCACCTGCGAAGGCTTGATGGATCCCGCGCGCCACGCTCCCGGGCGCTACGACACCGCCATGCGCAAGGCGGTGGTCGATTTCCAGCAGAAGCACACCATCCTCGATCAAGCCGATCTCAAGCGTTCGACGCTGGAGGCGCTGGCGCGCAAGCTGCTGGTCAACGACCAGGCCACGCTGGAGCGCGTGCTGGCCGAGCGCGCGGCGCACGCCGGTGGCTTCATCGAGGATGGCTCGATCCCCCCGACGACCACCTATCCCGGCAGCGACGGGCTGCGCCACCCGATTCCGGATCTGGTCGGCGCCGCCACCCAGGCGGTGCTCGCGCGCCTCGGCATCGCGGGCCCCGAGGACGCCCTGGCGTTCTTCCGCCGGCGCGCGCCCGCCGACTTCCGCTGGCTGCGCGTCGCGGTGCGCCTTCCGGTGCCACCCGAGTACTACGGCGCCCGCATGGACCTCAGCGCCGAGATCGATCGCGGCGATGTTTGGTACGACTTCCCGTTCAACGAGGCCGGCGCGCGCCAGCCGCAACCGCGCGAGCGCTTTCCTTCGTTCACCCTCTACGTGAAATGGCGCGGCGAGCGCGTGCCCCTGGTGCGCTGGCGCACCACCGTCGGCGGCTGGCGCGGCGAGCTGGCAGCCAACGGCGAGGAGTACTTTCGCTACAAGGGCTCCGACGTCGGCCCACACGTCTGGCATCACCTGGTGGCGGCGCCGGTCTGGATTCCACCGCCGTCGTCGCCCCTCGGTTCCATGGTCAAGGAAAAGAAGGTCAACGGCGCCTTCGTCAAGGTGACCAACTACGACGAGACCGGTCCCGGATATCTGTCGGCGTACGGCCTCGCGGCCGCGATCCACGTCCAGATGCACAAGGGAGCCTCGGGCGTGACCTACTTCGACAACGGGATCCGCACGCACGGTTCGTTCGACTACATGTCGTTGCGCGGCCGTTACTCCCACGGCTGTCATCGCCTCTACAACCACCAGGCGCTGCGCATGTTCTCGTTCGTGCTTGGCCATCACGGCGCGCGCACCCTGGGGCCCATCGCGCTCGGATTCCGACGGACCTTCTGGTGGAAAGGCGAGGTCTTCGAGATGCGGCTGCCGAGTCGCGGCTTCTACTACGAGCTGGATCCGCCGCTACCGGTCGACACACTGGAAGGCCGCGTACGCGGCGTGCGCGGCAAGCCGTTCCTCGGCTACATGCGCAAGCCCGGCGTGACCTACACCAGCGATCGGCCACCTTCGACGTCGCTCGGCGATTCGCCAGAGAGCAAGGCAGGCGGGGTGGAGGCCCCGTGAGCCAGCGCGCGAGAATCCTTCTCGCCGTGGTGCTGCTGAGCCCGTGCGCGTGCGATCGCGGCGCGGTCGAAGGTCCAGCGGCGAGCGCTCCTCGAGCCCCCGAGGTTCGCGCTGTCGCGGCGGTCCCGCGCGTGGAACAGAGTACGTCTACCCACACCGGAGCACCCGACGCGGACGGTTCCGGCGACCCAACGTCCAGCGCCGGGGGGGACCAGGTCCTGGTCGGAGAAGAGCGCGAGCGCGATCCCGGTTCGGGCACCGTCAGGATCAAGGTGCTCGGCGCAGAAAAACGCCAGGCGCACGTGTTCTGGGGGCGCAAGGACTTCGGGGTCGCGCCGCTGGAGATCGAGCGGCCTCGCAACAGCGGGCCCCTGGACCTGGTCGTGATCGCGCCGGGTTACCTGCCTTATCACGCGCGCGCGTTCACCGATCGCGACGACATCATCTCCGTTCGGCTGTACTCTGCCGCGGAGGCGCCGCAACTTCTCGGATATCGAGCGAGCGAGGTACCGGCACCAGGTCCGGGGCCAAGTCCGGCGCCAAGTCCGGCGCCAAGTCCGGCGCGAAGTCCAGCGCGGAATCCGGCACAACATCCGGCCGCTCGCTCGCAAGAGCGCGTGCTGCGAACGGGTGGTGACAACGGGCGGTGAGGACGGCGGTGGCAGCGGCCGTGAATCAAAATAGTCTGGAAAACCCGCCCAAAGAGCGCGAGCCCAGCCGCTGCTAGAGCGCGCTGCCCACAAGGAAAGTCGGAGCAAAGTCGGCGGAAATTCGACGCTGACAAAAAAAACGGCAAAAAATCAGGGAAAAATCGCGTTTTTTTCTTCCATGTTCACTTCTTCTCCCGTAGATTCCCGGGCCAACTTTTGATACCGGCAAATTCGCCGGAAGAGGAGAAGGCATGGCCAAACTGATGTCGAAGTCGGAGCTCATTCAGAAACTCGCAGACGAGCACTCGGAGAAGCTCACCCGTAAAGACGTGAAGGGCGTTCTCGAGTCGCTCGCTCAGGTGGGCTACAAGGAGCTCAAGAAGGTTGGGACGTTCCTGGTCCCCGGCTTCGCCAAGTTCGTGGTGATCAAGAAGCCGGCCACCAAGGCCCGCAAGGGGATCAACCCCTTCACCAAGGAGCCGACGATCTTCAAGGCCAAGCCGGCTCGCAAGGTGATCAAGGCCCGCCCGGTGAAGGCGGCCAAGGACGCGCTGCTGTAGGTCGCAGCCGACGCTGACGGCCGGGCCGACTGCCTCGGCCGCCCGCATCGAAAAAAGAAGGGGGGAGCCGCGAGGCTTACCCCTTTTCTTTTTATCTACCCAGCGCGCGGACGCTCCGCTCGACGCGATCGATCCGGGACCGTCACCGGTCCCCGAGCCCCGCTATATTTCGCCCATGATGAGCCTCGGCGACCGATATCAGGCCATCCGGCAAGCGACCGACGAGCTCTGCCGGCCCCTGTCCGCGGAGGACTGCGGCGTGCAATCGATGGCGGACGCCAGCCCGGTCAAGTGGCACCTGGCCCACACCAGCTGGTTTTTCGAGACCTTCGTGCTGGAATCGGCGCCCGGCTACCGGGTGTTCCACCCTTCGTTTCGCACGCTCTTCAACTCCTATTACAACGCCGTCGGCGATCGCCACGCGCGACCCGCGCGCGGCCTGCTGTCGCGCCCGGCGCTGACCGAGATCCAGACCTACCGGCGGCACGTCGACCAGGCGATGGCGAGGTTGCTGGACGACGAGCCAGCGCGGTCGCGCGTCGGGGGCCTGGTGGTGCTGGGGCTCAACCACGAGCAGCAGCATCAGGAGCTGATCCTCACCGACATCAAGCACGCCTTCTGGATGAACCCGCTGCGGCCCGCCTACGCGGCGTCGCCCGAGCGCCCGGCGCCGGACGCCAGCGCGACCGCAGCCCCCCTGTCCTGGCGCGAACACGCGGGCGGGCTGGTCGAGATCGGTGCCGCCGCGACGGCTGATCCGGGCGCCTCTTTCGCCTTCGACAACGAAGGACCCCGGCACGCCGTGGTGCTGCGGCCCCACGCGCTGGCGACGCGCCTCACCACCTGTGGCGAGTACCAGGCCTTCATGGCCGACGGCGGATACCGGCGCCCGGAGCTGTGGCTCTCGGATGGCTGGGACGCTGCGCAGGCCGGGGCCTGGCAAGCTCCCCTGTACTGGGAACAGCGCCACGAGGGCCGATGGTGGTGGCTGACCTTTGCGGGCATGCAACCGGTCGCTGCCGCCGATCCCGTGACTCACCTCAGCTACTACGAGGCGGACGCCTACGCACGCTGGGCTGGAGCGCGTCTTCCGACCGAGGCTGAGTGGGAGGTGGCGGCCGCCCCGCGCGCGACGTCCGGGAGCGCCGCGGGCGCCGAGGGCAACCTCCTCGAATCGGGCTGGCTGCGCCCGCTGCCCGCAGCCGGGAGCGCGGTCTCGGGCGGCGATGTCGCCCAGCTCTTCGGTGATGTCTGGGAGTGGACCCAGAGCCCGTACACGCCCTACCCGGGATTTCGCGCGGCCCCCGGCGCCCTGGGCGAGTACAACGGCAAGTTCATGTGCAATCAGATGGTGCTGCGCGGCGGCTCCTGCCTGACGCCCCGGTCGCACATCCGGGCCAGCTATCGCAACTTCTTTGCCCCTGCCGCTCGCTGGCAGATGAGCGGCCTGCGCCTGGCCCGCGACACCTAGCACCTCGCCACAGTGATTCGATCGATTGGGATATAGACCTCGGGCCTCGGGCTGCAGGCCTCGGGCTCCGGATCAGGCTGGTCTCTTCGGGCCCGTCCAGAGTCCGAGGTCCGAGGCCGACTGCAAGCCCGGCTACAGCCGTGTGATCAGGGCTCTGCAGGCACTCGTAACTTCACTCAACTTACCCGAGGCCCGAGGCCCGAGGCCCGAGGCCTCAGGCTTGACGCTCACTTGTCGGACAAAGCGCACCCCTTTCCATCCCTGAAGTCTGCGGGCCGAGGCCTTCAGCGCTTCTTTTTTCCGCGTCGCTCTTATCGCTGCCGCGGATCGATCCGAAGCCCGTCGGAAGGTTTCAGTTTCAATGTCTGCTCCTGCATTTCGGCGCCGTCCCCCGGCGAGCGATCCGTTCTTGACCGGCGAAGCGCAGCTGCGACGGCTCTTGCAAGAGCACGTCGGGCTGTTGCAGCAGGTGACCCACCTGCGCGCTTCGCAGCCTCGCGCCGAGCACGACCATCTGACCGGCCTGAGCACGCGCCCCTGCTTCGAGGCGCGCGTCGTCCAGGAACTCTCGCGAGCCGAGGGCAACCCTTCGTGCCGTGGATCCCTGGTATTGATCGACGTCGACGAGCTGCACTGGGCGCGCGCGCATCACGGCGCCGCGGTGGGCAACCGCGCGCTGCGCTGGGTCGCCAAGGTGCTACGCGAGGGCCTGCGCCTCAGCGACGTCGCCGGACGGGGGGGCGATCGCTTCATGGCGCTGCTCTGCGACACGGACAGCTCCGGCGCCGCCGAGGTGGTGGGGCGCTTGCGCGCCGAGATCGCTCGTGCCGAGGGGATGCGCTGGTTCCCCTCGGCGGTCAGCGTCGGCGTCGCCGCCTGGCCAGATGACGCCTTGACGCTGTCGTCGCTGAACGCCATCGCCTCCGTGCGCCTGCTCGAGGACCGCCAGCGTCGGCGCGCGCCACGCCGGCCGCACCTGGTGCTGATCCCCTGAGAGGGGACCTGGACAACGTTCAGGTTTCCAGGGGCGCGCGACTTTTTGCCGGCTTCACCTCCGGAATCCCCTTGCGCTGGGCAAGAACCGGGCGAATGTTGCAGTATTCCTCGGAGGATCCACTCCGAGCAGACATTCGGATGAAGGCGGAGCAAGCGCGAGCAGGCGAGGCGAATCCCCGGGCGACCGGACCGGGCGGCGATGACAGTGCGTCGCGTGATCGGGCGACCGGCAAGGTTCCGGCGCCCGGCGTTGCCCTCGAGCCGCTCTTGCAAGCGATCTCCGACGGGATCGTGGCCACCGACGCTGGCGGCCGCATCCTGTTCGCCAACCCCGCGGCGGCCGCCGCCTACGGCGTGCCCGCGCCCGCCGATCTGGTCGGTCGTTCGATGGCGGAGATCGCGGCGCGCGTCGAGCTCGCCGACGAGGCGGGCGCGCCGCTCACCCCTGATGATCTGCCCGGTGCCCGGGCGCTGGCCGGGCAGGGCGGCGAACGGCTGGTGCGCTTTCGCGGCGCGGGGTCGACGGCAGAGCCACGCTGGGCGCTGGTCAAGGGGACACCGACCTTCGGGTCGGGCGGCGCCGTCGAGCTCGCCATCCAGGTCATCCGCGATGTCACCGAACGCGAGCAAGAGCGGCAGCGCCAGCGCGCCGAGAACGCTCGCCTGATGGCCGACGCGCAGGGCGCGCTCCGCTCGCGCGAGGACCTGCTGGCCATCGTCTCGCACGACCTGCGCAACCCGCTGGGCGTGGTGCTGACCAGCAGCACGCTCTTGCTGCGCAGCGCGCTACCGCCCGACAAGGACGAGCGCGCGCGCCGCCAGGTCGAGGCGATCCAGCGCGCCGGCAACCGCATGAATCGCCTGATCCGCGACCTGCTCGACTTCGCGAGCATCGAGGGCGGCCGGCTGACGCTCGCGCGGCGGCCACTCGACGTCGCGGCGCTCATCTCGGAGGTGGTGCAGGCGCTGTGCCCGCTGGCGGCGCCCAGGTCACAGCAGCTCACCGGCGAGGACACGGTCCCGGGCCTGGCGATCGACGGCGACCACGATCGCCTGGTGCAGGTCTTCACCCACGTCGTCGGCAATTCCTTCAAGTTCGGGCCCGACGGCGGCCAGGTCCGCATCGCGGCCGACCGCCAGGGATCCCAGGTCAGATTCGTGGTGGCGGACGACGGCCCCGGCATGCCGCCGGACGAGCTCGCCAACCTGTTCGATCGGATCTGGCAGGCGGGCCGCAAGAGCCGGGACGGCATCGGCCTGGGGCTGTCGATCGTCAAAGGCATCGTCGAGGCGCACGGGGGCCGGGTCTGGGCGGAGAGCGCCGTCGGCGAGGGGACGAAGGTCTTCTTCACGGTGCCGGCCGCCTCCGGGTAGGCTCGCCGACGCCCACGCCGACGCCGACGCCGACGCCGACGCCCACGCCGACGCCGGCGACGGATCCGGGGCCCAGAACCCAGGTGCTGCCAGGCGGCGATGCGGGCCAAAATTGGGGGGTGGAATCGACGGGAAATGCCGGCGTGGACGCTCGCGTCACGTAGAATAGGCAGCCTGAACGGACCCAGATCGACTGAGCATGACCATGACAATGATCGACCCGCACGCGAATGGATCGGGAAATGGACACGCGACCTCTGCCGCCGGCAAGGTCGGCGCCGGCGTCAACGCGCAGAACCTGGCTTTCGTCGAGGAGCTCTACTACCAGTGGCGCTCCGATCCGGCGTCGGTCGACTCGGCCTGGCGCAGCTACTTCGAATCGGTCGACGGTGCGGCCGGCGACGACGCCCGGAGCGCGGCGGCGCCGCCCGCCAGCTTCGCGCGCAGCATCTTCGCTGGATCGGCCGCGGCCGCGCCGACGCGTTCCAAGGCGGCGATGGCTTCGGTCGCGGCCGAGCGCGTGCAGCGCCTGATCGAGGCCTACCGCGAGCACGGCCACCTGTCGGCCGATCTCGACCCGCTGGGGCTGGTCAAGCGCGCGGGCGCACAACTGGCGCTGGAAGATTACGGCCTTAGCGAGGCCGACCTCGGCACGGTGTTCAGCAGCGAGAACGTCGCCGGCCCCGATCGCACCACCCTGGCCGGGCTGGTCGCGCTGCTGCGCGAGACCTACTGCCGCCACATCGGCGTCGAGCTGGCTCACCTGCACGACGTCGAGCTGCGGGGCTGGCTGCAGAACCGCATGGAGCGCACCCGCAACCGCCTGGCGCTCGCGCCCGAGGAGCGGCGCCGCCTGCTGGAGCAGGTGAGCGAGGCCGAGGTCTTCGAGCAGTTCCTCGCCAAGAAGTTCGTCAACGCCAAGCGTTTCTCGCTCGAGGGCGCCGAGAGCTTGATCCCGCTCATGGACCGCCTCATCGAGCGCGCCGCGCGCTCCAACGTGTCGGAGATCGTGATCGGCATGGCGCACCGCGGGCGCCTCAACGTGCTGGCCAACATCATGGAGAAGCCAGCCTCGCAGATCTTCGTCGAGTTCCTCGACAAGCAGAGCCCGGACGACTTCGGCGGCGGCGACGTCAAGTACCACCTCGGCTACTCGATCGATCGCGTCATCGGCAGCGACGGCGACGCCAAGCGCGTGCACCTGTCGATGACCTTCAACCCCAGTCACCTCGAGTGGGTCAACACGGTGGTGCAGGGGCGGGTGCGCGCCAAGCAGGACCGCACCGGCGACACGGGGCGGTCGCGCTGCTTGCCGCTGCTGATCCACGGCGACGCCGCCTTCGCGGGCCAGGGCATCATCGCCGAGGCGTTCAACATGTCAGAGCTCGAAGGCTACCGCGTGGGCGGCACCGTGCACGTGGTGGTCAACAACCAGATCGGCTTCACCACCTCGCCGCGCGACGGTTACTCGACCACCTACTGCACCGACGTCGCGCGCATGCTGCAGATCCCGATCTTCCACGTCAACGGCGAGGACCCGGAGGCGGTGGCCCAGGTCGTCGACCTGGCCGTCGATTTCCGCCAGCGCTTCCACCGCGACGCGCTCATCGAGCTGTGGTGCTACCGCAAGCACGGCCACAACGAGGCCGACGAGCCCTCTTACACCCAGCCCCAGATGTACAGCGCGATCGCCGGCAAGCCGTCGATCCGGGCGTCGTACGTGGAGGCGCTCGCCAAGCTGCCGTCGGCCGACGGTCAGCCGCCGATCACCCTCGCCGAGGCCGACGCCATGGCCACCCGGATGCGCGAGGAGCTGGAGGGCGAGCTGGAGATCGCCGGCAAGCTGGAGAAGGCGCCGCGTCCCACCACCTATTCGGGCGCCTGGGCACGCATGCAGGCCGGCCCCGAAGGCAAGGTGCCGCTGGTACCGACCGCGGTCACGCCCGAGATCATCGCGCTGGTCGGCAAGGCGCTCAGCACGGTGCCGCCCGACTTTCACGTCCATCCGCGACTCAAGGTGGTCAAGGACCGCGCCGCCATGGCCGCCGGCGAAAAGCCGATTGACTGGGGCATGGGCGAGGCGCTGGCCTTCGGCACGCTGCTGAACCTGGGCATCCGGGTGCGGCTGTCGGGTCAGGATACGCGCCGCGGGACCTTCAGCCACCGGCACAGCGTGCTGTTCGACTACGAGACCGGCGCCGAGTACACGCCGCTCGCGCACATCCGCGACAAGCAGGGGGTGTTCGAGGTGCGCGACAGCCCGCTGTCCGAGGCGGGCGTGCTGGGCTTCGAGTACGGCTACAGCCTGGACATGCCTGCCGGCCTCACAATCTGGGAGGCCCAGTTCGGCGACTTCGTGAACGCGGCGCAGGTGATCATCGATCAGTTCCTGGTCTCGTCGGAGGCCAAGTGGAACCGGGTCAGCGGCCTCACGCTGCTGCTGCCGCACGGCATGGAGGGGCAGGGGCCCGAGCACTCGAGCGCGCGGCTCGAGCGTTTCCTCAACATCAGCGTCAACGACAACATCCAGGTGTGCAACTTGACCACGCCCGCGCAGTACTTCCACGTGCTGCGGCGCCAGGTGCTGCGCCCTTACCGCAAGCCGCTGGTGATCATGTCGCCCAAGAGCCTGCTCCGTCACCCGGCGGCCGCCTCGGCGCTTTCCGACTTCACCGAGGGCGGCTTTCAGCGCATCATCCCCGACCAGATGAACGTCGATCCGGGCAACGTCAAGCGGGTGCTGCTGTGCACGGGCAAGGTCTATTACGACCTCCAGGCGTCGCGCCAGGAGAGGCACATCGACGACGTCGCCATCATCCGCATCGAGCAGCTGTACCCGATGTACAAGGACGAGCTGCTCGACGTGCTCAGCGTCTACAATGACGGCACGCCGGTGGTCTGGGTGCAGGAAGAGCCGCGCAACATGGGCGCCTGGGCATACATGAATCGCGAGCTGCCGAGCCTGCTGGCCGGGATCTTCCCCTGGTCGTGCGTCAGCCGACCGTTGTCCGCCAGCCCCGCGACCGGATCGATGAGCCGGCACAAACGCGAGCAGGCGCGCCTCATCGAGGACGCGCTCGGCAAGGGGGCGGCCTAGCGATGTCTCTGTCACTGAAGGTACCGACCATCGGCGAATCGATCACCGAGGCGACCCTGGGCGCCTGGAAGCGCGCCGAGGGTGACTACGTGAGTGTCGACGAGCCGCTCGTCGAGGTCGAGAGCGAGAAGGCGACCTTCGAGGTGCCGTCTCCGGGCGCCGGCATCCTGCGCAAGATCCTGCGCAAGGCGGGCGACACGGTCACCGTGGGCGAGATCATCGCGGAGATCGAGCCGGGCGCGCGCGACGCCGCCGCTCCCGGTCAGGGAGCGGGGGCTGAGGCGCCTGCCCCGGCCGGGAACGGCAACGGGCGGCCCACTGCGGCATCTCCTCCGGCCCAGGCCGGGGCCGACGCCGAGGCGGCGCCGGGCGACGGGAACCCGTTGCGAGCGCCGCCGTCCGCGCGACGCCTGCTAGCCGAGACCGGTATTGCGCCCTCGGAGGTCAAGGGCAGCGGGCGCGGTGGCCGCATCTCCAAGCAGGACGTGGTGCGGGCGCTCGAAGAGCGGGACGAGAAGGACGTCGTGGCGGCGCGCCCGCCGGCCGCGCCGTCGCCGTCGCCGTCGCCGCCAGCACCAGCGCCGATTGCCGTGCTCGACGCCGCGCGCGAACGGGTCGTGCCGATGACGCCGCTGCGCAAGACCGTCGCCAAGCGCCTGATCGAGGCACAGCAGACCGCGGCGATCCTGACGACCTTCAACGAGGTCGATATGGGCAAGGTGCTGGCGCTGCGCGAGCGCTTCCAGGAGCGTTTTCAGAAGCAGCACGGTGTCAAGCTGGGCTTCATGTCGTTCTTCGTGAAGGCCGCCATCGAAGCCCTGCGCGCTTTCCCCGCGGTCAACGCCGAGATCCGCGGCACCGACATCGTGTACAAGGACCATTACGACATCGGCGTGGCGGTCGGAGGGGGCAAGGGCCTGGTTGTCCCGGTGGTGCGGGACGCCGACCGCCTGTCGTTCGCCGAGCTGGAGAAGACCATCGGCGAGCTGGCGGTGCGGGCGCGCGACAACAAGCTGATGATGAAGGACCTCGAGGGCGGCACCTTCACCATCTCGAACGGTGGCGTCTACGGATCGATGCTGTCGACGCCGATCTTGAACCCCCCGCAGAGCGGCATTCTAGGCCTGCACAACATCCAGAAGCGCCCCGTGGCGGCCGGCGATCAGATCGTGCTGCGATCGATGATGTACCTGGCGCTGTCCTACGACCATCGCCTGGTCGACGGCCGCGAAGCCGTTCAGTTTCTGGTGCGCGTCAAGGAGTGTGTCGAGGATCCCGACCGCATCATGCTGGAGATATGACCGCGGTTTTGCGCGGATCAGGCCCTGTCACGCAGCCCCTTGACGCCCGACTCCTTGGCGCAGTGGGCGCAGCAGAATATCTGGCCGCTCTGCTCGACCCCGTGGCCGATCACGCGGCAGCCGCAGTGGGCGCAGGTCGGCGCCAGGGCCTGGATGGCACATTCGAAACTGTCGAAGACGTGGGAGACGTCGTGCACCTTGACCTCGAAGGCCTTGTCGTAGTGGTTGCCGCAGACCTCGCAAAGCGTCCGTTCCATGGCTGTCGTCCTCTCCGGAATTTTCTTCCGCGTCGAAGTTGAGCACGAACGGGCGCGCTGCCAATGGTCGCGGTGCCGGCGCGGCGTTTTGCGAGATCGGATCGTTGACAGGCGGGGATTCGTTGATTAGGTAGCCTGGATGGCTTCTTCGCAAGCGGAACCGTGGGGGCAGGTCGCGCCCGAAGGACCGGAAGCCGAAGGCGCAAACGAGCGCTTTTCCGTCGAAGTGCTGATTGACGAGGACGGCCGTCTGGCCATGTTGCGGGCCGAGGCGCGGCGCGGCCTCACGCGGCGGCCCAAGGAGCTGCCGCCCAAGTGGTTCTACGATCAACGCGGGTCTGCGCTGTTCGACGCCATCACCGGTCTGCCCGAGTACTACCTCACGCGCCGCGAGCGGGCGATCTTGCGCGCGCACGCGCCCGAGATCGCCGCGCGCACCGGCGCGCGCACGTTGATCGAGCTCGGCTCGGGCAGCTCTGAGAAGACCCGGCTGTTGCTGAGCGCGCTCGATGCGCTCGGGACCTTGCGCTGTTTTGTGCCCTTCGACGTGTGCCAGCCGCCGCTGGTCGCGGCGGGCGTCGATCTGTTGCGCGAGTACCCGCGGCTCGAGGTGCGGGCCGTGGTCGGCGACTTCGACCGGCACCTGGGCGCGCTCCCGCACGAGGGGCGCACGCTGGTCGCCTTCCTGGGCAGTACGCTCGGCAACTTCACGCCCGAGGGCCGCGCGACGCTGCTGGGCGAATTGTGCCGGTTGCTGGAGCCAGGAGGCTTCTTCCTGGTCGGCACGGATCTCGTCAAGGACCGCGCTCGACTCGACGCGGCCTACAATGATTCGCGTGGCATCACGGCGGCGTTCAACCGCAACGTGCTGCGGGTGCTGAACCGCGACCTGGCCGCCGACTTCGCCGAGCAGCGCTTCGAGCACGTGGCCGCCTTCGACCCCGCGCGGGAGCTGGTCGACATCCGTCTGCGCTCGCGCGTTGACCAGATCGTCAACGTCGCGGCTCTCGACCTTCGCGTGCCCTTTTCCGCCGGCGAGGAGATGCGCACCGAGATCAGCGCCAAGTTCCGCCGCGATCGGCTGACCCAGGAGCTGAACGACGCAGGCTTCGAGCCGTGCGGATGGTGGACCGACCGCGCTGGAGACTTCGCGGTCTCGCTCTGGGCGGTGTAGGAGGGACCGGGGTCGGTCCGGCGCCGTCTTTCCCGTCGGCGTCGACGGATGAAAAGGATTA
>DASRQZ010000105.1:0-25172 GCA_035696125.1 Polyangia bacterium | reverse complement strand
GACTCCCCCTACGTCATCCAACCTCTCCATCTGGATCTAGGTCACTTACGCGGTTCAAACCGAGTGCAGGAATCAAAGGCTCTAAGCGGATCGGGCGATAACTTTGCCAATACCTTCGCGACGCTGACGCGAGCCGAACAGAGCGAGCTCGTCAAAGCATTTTGTGCCCTGGTCCCGATGTTCCAGGACGTCGTCGCCCGACCGTCTGCCGCTGGGGAACACCGGCTGGTATTTCAGGATCGCTGGACTCCTTCGCTGTGGTACGAGCCGCACGAGGTGTCGGACGGCAGCGTTCTCCTGCTCGCTTTTCTTCTAATCCAGTATCAGTCCGTGCCGGTTGAGATTCTTACAGTCGAGGAGCCCGAGCGCGGTCTCCATCCTTACCTGGTTGGTGCGTTGATTGGATTGCTACGTCAACTGGCAACTGGGAAGCTCGGACCTCGGAGGATTCAAGTGATCCTCGCGACTCATTCCGCGGATCTGCTCGAATTCGCAGAGCCGAATGAAGTTCGTTTCATCAGTCGGCGAGCATCGGACGGTGCTACTCAGGTTGAGTTGGCACCTATGAACACGGACGAGTGGGCGAACGCGGTCAAGGAGTACCAAGGCTCTCTGGGAGGCCTCTGGTTGTCCGGCTCACTCGGCGGTGTTCCGGGCGGCTAGCGCGTGTCATTGCGAGTCGTGATCTACGCGGAGGGTCCCGGCGATGATGCTGGGGAGATCTCGAGCCTTCCGCCCCCGACTGAGGTGTTGAACGAGATTCATCTTGGCCCCGCACACGTCTTGGTGCGCCGCTGCATAGTCGCTGCGACAAGAATTCCTGAGGCTGCGATCGCCTTTGTTCGGCCTCTTCGCACACGAGGAAGACGCGCCAAGGGTAGCGACCTCCTCGTGCCGCCAGTGTTGAGACAACTTCTTACCTTCGCCTCATCGGAGAAGCGTCCAGACCTCGGGGTTATCCTGGTCGACAGTGACGGAAATGACGACCGAAAGACGTTCGTGGAGAGCGCGCTCGTAGGCATTCCGCTTCCCCACGTCGTCGCGGTCCCCATTCAAGAATTCGAGAGCTGGCTGATCGCCGACCATCGCGCGGTGGTCTCGATCTTGGCGCCAGCCCCGAACCAGCCCAGCTCGATAGAGAAACTCGATCCCCATGAAGCGAAGTCTCTCCTGGGTCGCTGGATCTCCGCCGCCAGCGGCAGTCCAGCTCCGCGTGAAGTCCGCCTCACGCTCGCCCAAACCTGCGACCTCGGGACCCTCGATCGCCTGTCGGCATTCCGAGTTTTCCGCGATGAGCTCCGATCAAGACTCAACCAGCTGCAGGGCCGCTGATCGCGCCCCGCGCCTCTCGAAGAATCTCCCTCGCGATCACCAGCTTCTGGATCTGGCTCGTGCCCTCGTAGATCGTGGTGACCCGGATGTCGCGGAAGTGGCGTTCGACCGGGAACTCGCGGGTGTAGCCGTAGCCGCCCAGTATCTGGAGGCAGCGGTCGCAGATCTCGTTGGCGCGCTCGCTGGCGAACAGCTTGGCCTGGGCGGCCTGCCGGGTGAAGGGCTGGCCGCGTTGCTTGCGCCAGGCCGCGTCCAGGGTCAGCAGCCAGCCGGCGTCGAGCGCGACCGCGGCGTCGGCGATCGCGAAGCGCACGGCCTGGAAGTCGCCCAGCGGACGGTTGAACTGGCGCCGCTGCAGGACGTGGGCGCGCGCGACCTCCAGCGCGGCGCGCGCGATGCCCAGCGCCTGGGCGGCGATGCCGATGCGCCCGCCGCCCAGCGCGGTGAGGGCCACTTTCAGCCCCTGCCCTTCCCCGCCGACCAGTCCCTCGGGAGGGACGGCGACGTCGTCCAGAATCAGCGCCACCGTGCTCGAGCCACGAATCCCCATCTTGTCCTCGTGGCGACCCGGGGTCAGCCCGGGCGCGCCCTGCGGCACCACGAAGGTCGAATAACCGGGCACGCCCATCGAGGCGCCGTTGCGCGCCGCCACCAGCAGCACGCCGGCGCGGTCGCCCGAGGTGGTCCACTGCTTGGCCCCGCGCAGGCGGTAGCCGCCGCCGGAGGCGCGCTCGGCGGTGGTGGTCATGGCGCCGGGGTCGCTGCCGGCCTGGGCCTCGGACAGCGCAAAGGCGCCCGCGATCGCGTCGCCGGCGCACAGGGGCGGCAGGTAGCGGAGGCGCGCCTCCTCGGTGCCGAAGCGCGCCAGGGTCTCGGCGACCATGTTGGTGACCGACATGGTGACCGCGACGGAGGCGTCACCGCGCGCGATCTCGCGCAGCGCCAGCGCCAGCGCCACCGGCCCGGCTTCGGCGCCGCCGTAGACCGCCGGCACGGTCACGCCCAGCAGGCCGAGGGCGCCCAGCGCCCGCATCTCGCGCTCGGGGAACTCGTCGTTGCGATCGCGCGCGGTCGCGCGCGGGGCCAGCTCCCGTTCGGCGAAGGCGCGCGCTGTCTCGGCGATCAGGCGCTGCTCTTCATCCGGCTCGAAGTCCACCCCGAGGTTATATCGCGCGCGAGCCGGTCTAGAACATCTGTCCGGCGTTGACGTAGCCGCCGATGGGGCGGGCGTCGGGCGACCAGGCGAGGTCACCGCGCACGACGAAGGTCTTGCCCTGGGTCAAGCGTACGCCGCCACCGACGCCGTACTTGAGACCCCAGCCGCGGCCGTCGAGCTCCGGGTGCGACGAACCGAGCTCGGTCCAGGCACGGCCGGCGTCGGCGAACCCCGCCAGACCGAAGATCATCGCCTTGCCGAACAGGTGGAAGTCGCCGACGCGGACCCGGGCCTCCCAGTTGGTGAAGACCTTGACCTTGCCGTAGTAGCGCTGGCCGGGCACGCCGCGCACGCCGTTGACGCCGCCCAGCGCGTAGGTGTCGTCGTAGCGCGCCAGCTCGTAGAACGGCGGGTGGCCGAACTGGAAGTCGGCCAGCACCCGCGCCGCCAGGACCAGGCGGTCGGGAATCACCGTATGAAAGAAGCGTGACGTCAGGTTCAGCTGCTGGTAGCCGTACGACACCTCGTCGTTGAGGCGCGGGCTGACGCGCACCTTGATCTGGTGGAACTGGCCGCGATCGGTGTCGATCTCCTCGTTGCGCGAGTCGTAGAGCAACAGGGACTCGAACAGCAGCACCCCGTGGCGCCGGGACTGGCCCAGCAGGTCGCGCACCAGCGGATCGCCCGCCGCCATCTGGGTCGCCAGAGTCCCGCCCGCAGGGATGTTCATCCAGTTCTGGGTGTAGTAGGCGCCCAGCCCGAAGTTCAGGGAGCTCCAGAAGCGATAGCGCGCGCGCACCCAGAGCATCGGATGGGTGCGCCCATAGAAGTCGCGCGCCCGCATGTCGCTGGCCGGCGCCGGAGAGGCGTTGCCCAGCCCGTAGTAGCGCTGGGTGGTCTCGTGGGTGAAGGACGGACGCGCCTCCAGGCGCAGTCGCCCGCCCATGAGCTCGGGCGCGGTCCACTGCACGTAATAATCCTGATAGGGAATGATGAAGGACTGGCCCTCGACCCCCGGCTTGAAGCTGATGAAGGCCGACGACTCCAGGCCCCAGCGATAGGGCGCGTGCGTGGAAGACGCCGGCAGGCCGACGAGCGAGCTCAGCTGCCCGACCCCGGCGCCCACGTCGGTATCGCCGCCGACCAGGGGGATGATGCCGAGCTCGACGCGGCGGCGTTCAGCGGGCTTGGCGGGCGGCGGATCCGGGGCCGGCGCCGCGCTCGGCCTGGCGGGACTGGGCAGGATCACCATCAGCGCAGCAATCTCCAGAGCGCGCCGGCGCGCGCGCTGTCTTGCCGAGAACCAAGACAATTCCCCCATGCGCTCCTCTCGATCGAGACCTGGAACCTAGTGCTGGGATCCGGTGGTGGGGAGGGTTCGGTGCGACCCTTTCTCGGAACGCCCGCGGTCGGCGTGCGCGACGGTCCCGGCCTTCGCGGCGGATTCATCGCCGGCGGTGATCACCGGATCGATGGGCGGCGGGCGTCCGAGCCAGCCGCGGCGCCAGAAGTACAGCAGCACCGAACCGCTGACCACCGCCATCGCGCCCAGCACCAGCGGGTACCCGAAGCGCTCGCGCAGCTCGGGCATGTGCTCGAAGTTCATGCCGTAGACGCCGGTGATCACGGTGAGTGGCATCAGCACCGCAGTGAACAGGGTGAGAAACTTCATGATCTCGTTGAGGCGATTCGAGGTCACCGAAAGATACGCCTCCTGGATCGAGGTCAACATCTCGCGAAAGTTCTCCAGCAGGTCGTTGATGCGCACCAGGTGGTCGTGGACGTCCCGAAACAACATCGCGGCGTGCGGCGTCACCAGCTTGAACTCCTGCCGCCCGAGGCGCAGCACCACCTCGCGTTGCTTGGACATCCAGCGCCGCAAGCTCAAGATGTTGCGCTTGACCGCCAGCAGCGAGGCGACGTGGCTGGTCGACGGACGGGCGAACACCGCGTCCTCCAGCTGGCTGATGCGCTCCTCGATGCTGTCGAGCTGCGCCTCGAACCCGTCGACCTGGCGATCGAGCAGCGCATGGAACACGCCCATCGGCCCGCGTCGCAGCGGCAGCCCAGACTTCAGCACCATCTCGGTCACGGCGGCCACGCTGCGCGACGACAGCGAGTGGTGGGTCACGATGTAGTTGGGGCCCACGAAGGCGTCCAGCTCGACCACCTCGGCGTCCTCGGCCGTCGACGTCGCGAGCAAGCCGTGAGTGATGAGGTAAAGGTAGCCCTCGTACTCGTCGACCTTGGGATGTTCGCGCGACTCGAAGCAGTCCTCGATCGCCAGCTGATGAAACTTGAAGATGTCGCGGGCGATCGAGACCTCGACCTCGCCGCAGGGCTCGATCATGTCGACCCACACGAAGGTCCCGGGCTCCGCCAGCAACCCCGGCAGCCGCTCGAGCGGCGCCTCGGCGATGATCTCGCCCGACTGCTCGTCGGCGCCGCGCGTGGCGACGATGCGGAACATGCCACAAGGTAACCATGGCGCCCGGGCGGCGCTAGTTTCTGCGCGGCGGATCGGCGGTGCTAATCTATGGCCTCGCTTGTCCCAGTCGGTTTTTCCGCCCGAAGCCCGCGTCCTTTTCTTCTCGCGCCACGGCGAGACCGCCTGGAATCGAGAGGAGCGCTGGCAGGGCCAGACCGACATCGGCCTCAACGAACGCGGCCGCGCGCAGGCGGTGGCGCTGGCGGCGCGCCTGGTCGGTCGCGGTATCCGGGACATCACGGCCAGCGACCTGTCGCGCGCGAGAGAGACCGCCGAGATCATCGCCCGCCATCTGGGCATCGCGGACGTCACCGTCGACGCCGACCTGCGCGAGCGCGGCTATGGCGTTTTCGAGGGCCTGACCCGCGAGCAGTGCGAGACCCAGCACTCCGACGACTGGAGCCGCTACCTGGCCGACCGCACCTACACGCCGACCCGCGCCGAGCTGCAAGACCAGGTCGTCACCCGCATGCGCGCCGCCGTCGCCCGCGCCGCCGCGCGCGCGGCTGGGCACGGCCACCCCGTGCTGATCGTCGGTCACGGCGGTTCGATCCGCGCCGTGCTGCACGCCGACACCGGAAGCCGGCCCCCGCCCCTCGACAACGGCGGCACCATCCGCGCGCTATTCGGCGCCGCCGGCCTGCGCGACGCCGAACTGCTGCCCGGGTGAGCGGGCGCGTGCCTTGCGAGACGCGAGGCGCGCGTCAGCGCGCGGTCCAGCCGCCGTCGATCATCAGCGTCGCCCCTGTCACCATCGACGCCGCCGGCGAGGCCAGGAAGACCACCGCGCCGGCCACGTCGACGGGATCACCGACGCGGCCGAGCGGGATGCGCGCCAGCAGGTCGCGCCGGAAATCGTCGTCGGCCAGCCACTTCACCGTGCCCGGCGTGCGGATGAAGGTGGGCGCCACGGCGTTGACGGTGATGCCGTGTACCGCCCACTCGACGGCCAGGCACTTGGTGAGGTGGGCGATGGCCGCCTTGGTCATGCAATAGATCGACTCGTTGGGCAGCGCCACGAAGCCGGCCTGCGAGCCCAGGTTGATGATGCGGCCGCCGCCGCCCTGGCGGATCATCGCCCGTCCGACCTCCTGGCTGACAAAGAAGGTGCCCTTGAGGTTGACCGCCAGCGTGCGATCGAAGTCGTCCTCGGTGACCCCCTCGGCCGGGTTGGGCGGACCGATGCCGGCGTTGTTGACCAGCACGTCGATGCGGCCCAGCCCGCTCACCGCCGCCGCGGTGGCGCCGGCGATCTGATCGCGGCGGGTCACGTCCATCTGCAGCGGCAGGGCGCGCCGCCCGAGCGCCTGGATCGACGCCAGCAGCGCGCGCGCCTCGCCCGAGGTGGCGTCGCGGAAACCGAGCGCCAGGTCGGCGCCCGCCTGTGCGAGCGCGATCGCGCACCCGCGTCCGATGCCGCGCGCCGCGCCGGTCACCAGAGCAACCTGGCCCGTGAGGTCGAAGCGCGGCGCCGCGGGCAGCGCGCCGCCGGAGGCAGGAAGATCCGCCCGGGATGTCTCGTCGCTCATGAGGTGGCCTCGCACGCGCTCAAGGCGTGGGTACGGGAACAGCGGAGATGTACAGCAGAACGCCGCTCTCGGCGCCCGCGTGATCGGCGTCGACCACCAAGTGGTAGCGGCCCATGGGCAGCCGCACCTTGTGTGACCCGCTGGGCATGCTCGCGGTCGCGAAGCAGTCCAGTCCGGGCGAGGCGTCGCACGCCAGCAGCGAGCCCCCGTCGGGGTAGATGGCCAGCGCGTGGTTGCCGAGCTGCGCCCACTGAATGGTCACGTCGGCGGTCGCGGGCAGCTGGAAGTTGACCACCTGGTCCTGGCCGCCCGCGCCGCTGGTGCAGCTGGTCGCCTTCTGGTCGTCGAGCCCCATGGTGGTGTCGACGATCGCCTGGGCGGGCATGCCGGTCAGCGGCAGCAGCCCCAAAGACCTGTCCGCTCGACAAGCGAACCGGGCGCAGTTGGGCTGGTTGACGCACTTGAGGTCCCCGCAGTCGGACGCGCCGTCGCCGTCGTCGTCGACGCCGTTGTCGCAGATCTCGCGCAGGTCGTCGCGCAGGCCGCTCAAGGTCAGCTGCACCATCCCCTCGGTGCCGGCCTGGAAGGCCTCGACGATCAGGTTGTAGGTGCCCGGTTGCAGGTTGGGGATGGCGTAGTTGCAGCCAAAGGGCAGCACCTCCGGGTCACCGCAGCTCACGGTGTTGGCGTTGCACGCGTCCAGCGGGTTCACCTGGCGGGAAAGCTGGAAGACGTGCGAGCCGGTCTCCGTGCACTGCAGCCCGAGCGCCATCGGGTCGTTCAGGCTGAGGCGGATCACCCGTTCGCGCCCGTTGCCGAGCCCGCACACGGTCTGGTACTGGTTGGGGGCGCCGCGCGTATCCACCATCACCGACTGGGTCGTGCCGACGAAGAACGGCATCAGGGTCGAGTTCGGCGAGCAGGCCGCGGCCAGACACATCCCCACGCCGGCGCAGGCCGGGTCGTCACAGTCGGTCAGCCCGTTGCCGTCGTCGTCGATGCCGTTGGTGCAGGTCTCGACCATCCGGTTGCCGAAGGCCGACAGCTGCAGATCCAGCGGGCCGGGCACGCCGCCGCGCGGGGCGACCTTGGCCAGCAAGATGTAGCGCCCCGACGGCAGATCGGAGAGCGCGAAGTCCCCGACGGCCGACGGGGGACTGAAGCAGGTGACGAGATCCGCGTCGCAGGCCAACCCGGCGGGCGGCAGGCGATAGATCGCGAACACGTAGCTCCCGACGGCCCGGTAGCGCACCTCGACGCCGCCGGCCTCGGGCAGGGTGAAGCCGATGGTCCGATCGGGGGCGGGGGTCGAGCCGGAGCAGTACGGGTGGTAACGATCGATCGCGCCCGCGCTGTTGACGGTCACCGCCTTGGCCGGCGCGCCGATCACCAGCGCGCCCACGCCGGTGTCGGTCACGCACTCGCTGCCGGCGCACGCCGGCGCGCTGGTGCAGGCGCTGTCCTGGCAATCGACCAGGCCGTTCTTGTCGTCGTCGACGCCGTTGTTGCAGATCTCCTTGCCCTGCGTGACGTCGCCCGTCGACAAGGTCACGGTCGTCGTGCCCTCGGTGTTGGGATAGGACTGCACGATCACGCGGTAGACGCCGGCGCCCAGCCCGGCGTAGGTGTGGGTGGCGCTGGGCGCTTGACTCGGGTTGAGGCAGAACACCGAGTTCTGATCGCAGGCCTGGTTGGCGCCCGCGCGGAACAGCGCCACCACGTGCGCCGAGCCGCCCGCCTGGGTGAAGTCGAGGCGCACGTCGGTGACCTGATCGATGCGGAACTCCCCGACCCGACCGTGCCCGCCGGATGGCGCGCAGGTGACGTACGAGGCCGCCGAACCGAGGGTGGTCATGGTCCGCAGCACCTTGGCGCCGTGTGCGGCCAGCGTGCCGAAGTCGGTGTCGGCCTGGCAGCGCACCGCCAGGCAGGCCGCGAAGGTCGTGCACTGGGGATCGCCGCAGTCGACCAGCCCATCGCCGTTGTCGTCGCGGCGGTTGTCACAGATCTCCATGCCCATCACCGGCCGGCAAGCGATGTTGCCGGCGCAGTCGGGATCGGCACAGTCAACGCGTCCGTCGTCGTCGTCGTCGAGCGCGTTGTTGCAGATCTCGACGCCGGCGTGGCTGCAACCGCGATCGCCGAGGCAGCCCGGGTCCTGGCAGTCGACCAGGTTGTTGCAGTTGTCGTCCTGGCCGTTGCCGCAGATCTCGGGCCGCGTCTGGCACGGGACCGGCCCGTCGACACCGCCGTCGGCCGAGCCGCCGTTGCCGGCGCGACCGCCGCCGCCACCCGCGCCGCCGTCGACCAGCGCGCCCCCGCCCCCGCCGCCGTGATGCCCGCGCGTCGAGAACAGGTCGGAGCGCCCGCAACCCGAGGTCGCGAGAACCACCACCAAACCGAGCGCCAAGGTCGCCTGGACCGCCGAGCGAACCGTGAGCGTCATGTTTCTCCCAGCAGTGTACCCGGCGCCGACCAGCGGTTCATACAAAAGTCCGTCGCAGGTGCCGTGGATCACGCGAATCCGAAAATTGTTGTAAAACCGCACTATGCCCTCCTCTGCCTCGCTGACGGTACGCAACCCAGGGACCGGGGCCACCATCACCGAGGTCCCCGCGGCGACCGGCGCCGAGGTCGAGCTGGCCGTGCGGCGGGCCCGCGCGGCGCAGCCGGCCTGGGGCGCGCTGCCGTTCGCCGAGCGGGCGCGTGCGCTGCGCCGGATGACCCACCGCATGCTGGCGGACCCGACGCTGGTCGACACCATCGTGGGCGAGAGCGGCAAGCCGCGCTACGAGGCCGAGCTCTTCGAGGTCTTCTATACCTGCGAGCTGACCCGCTACTACACCGGCCGCGCCGGACGGCGCGCCCTGCGCGACGATCTGCGGCACCCCTTCATCTTCGCCCACAAGCGCGCGCGGGTCGTGCACCACCCGCGCGGGGTGGTCGGCGTGATCGGGCCCTGGAACTGGCCGCTGCTCAACAACTTCGCCGATTGTGTCGCGCCGCTGGTGTGCGGCAACGCCGTGGTGCTGAAACCGTCGGAGTGGACGCCGCTGACGTCGCTGCGCATCGAGGCGCTGTGGCGCGAGCTGGGCCTGCCCGAGGGCGTGTTCCAGGTGGTGACCGGCAAGGGCGACGCCGGTCAGGCGCTGTGCCGGGAGGTCGACATGATCTTCTTCACCGGCAGCCAGAAGGTGGGGCGCCAGATCGCGCGCGACGCCGGCGAGCGCCTGATCCCGGTCGTGCTCGAGCTGGGCGGCAAGTCACCGATGCTGGTGCTGGCCGACGCCGATCTGCCGCGCGCCGCCCGCGCCGCGGTGTGGAGCGGCTTCGCTCACAGCGGGCAGGTGTGCGTGCGCACCGAGCGCGTGCTGGTCGAGGAGCCGGTCGCCGAGCGCTTCGTCGAGCTGTGCGTGGCGGAGATCGCCAAGCTGCGCCAGGGCCCTTCCCCGCCGCCGCGGCAGCAGCCGGGTGACCCCACGGAGGTCGCCATCGACGTCGGCGCCATCACCTTCGCGCCGCAGGTCGACAACGCCGTCGCCCAGATCGCCGACGCGGTCGCCAAGGGCGCGCGCGTCGTGACCGGCGGCGCGGCGCGCACCGACCTGGGCGCCGGGCGCTTCTTCCAGCCCACGCTCATCGTCGACGCCACGCCCGATATGGCGGTCATGCGCGAGGAGACCTTCGGACCGGTGTTGCCGATCATGCGCGTGCCCGACGCGGAGACCGCCTTGCGCATCGCCAACGATTCGCCGCTGGGCCTGTCGGGCAGCGTCTGGTCGCGCGACCAGGCGCGCGCGGGCGCGCTGGCGCGCCGGCTGGAATCGGGCAGTGTCTGCGTCAACGACGTCCTGGTGAATTACTTCTGCGTCGAGGCGCCGCTCGGCGGGGTCAAGGGGAGCGGCATCGGCCTGCGGCACGGGCCCGAGGGCCTGCGCCAGTTCTGCCGGCTGGAGACGGTCATCGAAGATCACCCCCTCCTGGGCTTCGTCTCGCCGTTCGTGGACCGCCAGCTGACCTTCCCCTATCAGTCGCGCGTGCTGCGCGCGCTGCGCTGGCTGATGAGACGGCTCTACTAGCTCCAACCAGCCGACCGTCGGTCCTCAGGCCAGCGGAGCGGTGTGCGGGGAGCTGCCGCGGAAGTGCTCGATGACCCGCAACAGCTCGTCGAGGTCGATCGGCTTGCGGATCGCGCCGGCAGTCTCCAGCGCGGCGGCCTTCTCGCGCATGCGCCCGTCGGCGCTGAGCAGGACCACCGGGAACTGCGCCAGCAGCGGGTCCTTGCGCTGCACGGTGCGGAACTCGGACCCGCTCATGCGCGGCATCATCAGGTCCAGCAAGATCAGTCCCGGCTGTCCGCCCCGGCGGAGATAGGAGAGCGCGTCCAGCCCGTCCTTGGCGCAATCGACGCAGTAACCTTCTTCGCGCAGCGTCTCGGCCAGCGCGTCCCGGACATCGATGTCGTCTTCGACCAGCAGGATCGTGAACGCCATGTGCACCGAGTCTATCGAAACCCTCAGCGGGCAGAAACCGACGCGTTCTCGCGCGCCACCGGCGGACCCAGCCAGGATCCGAAGACGTCGACGAGGTCGGCCGGATCCAGGCGACCAAAGTTGGCCAGCACCCAGGCGATGGCCTCGCGGCGGCCCAGCCCTGACACGGCGCGCAGCGCCGCCGTCATCTCGGGAGGCGGCGCGCCCGCGGGCGCGACGGCGGCGGCCGCCGCGACAGCCTGCGCGGTGGGCTTCTTGCCGCCCGGGCCGGGCACGCTGAGCGCGCGTCTGGCGACCAGCGCCTCGGCGACCGCGGCGCGGACCTCTGCGTTCTGGCGCCTGGCCAGCCGCACCAGGAATGCCTCCGACGCGGGGGTTGTCATGCGGCCGAGCTCGTTGGCGACCGCGACGCCGACCTCGGGACCCGGCTCCTTCCAGACCAGGACCAGCTGGTCCAGCGCCAGGTCGCCGCAGGATCGCACCAGCGCGGCCGCCGCGGCGGCGCGCACCTCTACCTCGGGATCGCGCAGGTAAGTCACGCCTCGATAGAGCGCGGGCCGTCCGCCACCCGGCCGGGCCAGGAGCGCGATCGCGGCCGCGCGCACGGCGGGCTGCGGATCACCGACCAGCGTGCCGAGCAGGCGCCGCGCGCCGTCGGCCGCGGTGCCAGCCACCGCGCGGGCGGCCAGCGCGCGCTGCCTGCCGTCCAGGGTCTGATCCTGCACCAGGGCGCTCAGCACCTGCACGCAAGGTGAGGTGGGCGGCAGCCGGCCGCCCCCGCCCTGCAGCGCCCGCAACGCCAGCTCGCGCACCACCGGATCTCGGTCAGCAAGCTGCTTCTCGACGAAGGGGCAGATCTCGACCTTGAGCGCGCGCAACGCCATCGCGGCGCCCTCGACGGTTTCGCGGCGACCCAGCGCCTGCTGCAGGCGCGGGACCTGGGCCGAGTCGCCAGCGCGCGCCAGGGCCGCGGCGGCGCGCCCGTCGGTCACCGGGTCGGGCTGGGGCCGACTCAACCAGGAGCGCGCGAACAGGGCCAGCGACTCGGCCATACCCTCGCCTCCGTCGGTGGACTGCGGCGCGGCCCGGCGCGCCAGCCGCCACAGCGCCTCCTCGACCCGGCCCTCGATCAGAAGATGGGGCAGCGCCTCGACCAGCGGCTCCTCGAAGCGCTGCAGCTCGCCGCCCGAACAGAGCCGGTCGTCGCGCGACAGGGTCCAGCGAAAGTGGGCCACGTGATCGTCGGAGAACAGCGCCGCCGGGGGCACGGGAAAGTGGTCGACGCGCACGATGGCGGCGCGCGCGGCGCGGTCGAACAGCGGCAGGCCCGATTCCCTGATCACGCTGATGTCGGTGGGGGAGCCGTCCCAGCGCACCGAAAACAGCATGACGACCTGGCGCGCGCGGTCGTTGATCGGGTCCGACTCCGGCTGGCGGGCCGCCACCTCGCGCACGAACAGACCGGCCCACAGCGGGTGGATCCGCACATGAAGTGCGCGCAGGTAGTCAGCTTCCACCCCTTCGCCGGCGATCGGCGGCTCCTGGGGGGGAACCGCCGATCGCGCGGCGCCCGACCCGAGCAGCGCGCTCACGCCCGCCACCACCAACCCGATACGCGGTCTGCTACTCCCAGACGTGCCGAACCGTCGAGCGCAAGGCACCCGACGAGAGGCTGTGCGAGGGTTGGGGACCGCGATAGTGTCCCCACGGGATTTCCACATCCGGGCATGACATCGGCAGATCCGCGAACAAGCTGAGGCCATCGCCGCGCGAGCGGGGGGCGCGACTCTGGCTCGTGTGCGCCTTTCACGTTTCCTGATGACTGTCGCTGCGCTAGCGTGCGCTGGGCGTGCCGCGCATGAAACCAACCTGGACCAGGCCCGGAGGCGAGGCCTGACGTGACCATCGAAGCGCTGTCGCTGTGGTCCCTGGGCGCGTTGCTGGGGCTGCGGCATGCGCTGGAACCTGACCACCTGGTGGCGCTCTCGACCCTGTTCGCCGGACGGTCGGGCCCGCGATCGGCGCTGGGAGTGGGCGCGGCCTGGGGCGTCGGCCACACCCTGGCGCTGCTGGCGGTCGCGTCGGTGCTGGCGCTGGCGCGCGGACGGATGTCGCCCGCGCTGGCCGCCGGCTTCGAGCTGGGGGTCGGCGTCATGTTGATCCTGCTCGGCGTGCAGTCGTTGCGCCGCGCCCGTGGCGCCGGCGATGCCGACGGCGGCGACCACGTCCATCCGACCGCAGGTCTGCCCAGAGCCAGCTGGCCGCCCGCGCGGCGCGCGTTGCTGGTGGGGATCGCGCACGGGCTGGCGGGCAGCGGCGCGCTCACGGCGTTGATCGCCGCGCAATTCCCGTCGCTGGCCGGACGGATCGGGTACGTCGCCGTGTTCGGCGTCGGCTCCATGATCGGAATGGCCGCGCTATCGGGCCTGGCCGGCGTGCCGCTGGGCCGCGCCGGCCGCCGCCCGGCGCTGCGCCGAGCGCTGGGCCTGCTGGGCGGGGCGCTGGCGATCGCGCTCGGCCTGGTCTGGGTGGTGCGCGAAGCGCGCGCGCTGGCGTGCTTCTGGTGAGCGGAATCGGGGGAGGGAGGCACGAAAAGGGTAAGCGCCCCGTATCGCTCCGCAAGGTCTGCCCCCTCCCTGGCCCTCCCCCGCGGCGGACCGCGGGAGAGGGGATCCCTGACGAATCCTCACGAATACGATTCATCCGTCGGCGTCGGCGTCGGCGATTCTGGCTCTGTCCCCGTTCGGGTCGCCCACGCTGACGCCGACGCCGACGGGAAAGACGGCGCCGGACCGACTCGCGAACGAGATTCGCGGGGATTCGTCAGGGGGATCCCCTTCGACACGCGCATTGACGCCTCGAATTTCGGGCGCTAGCGTGCCCGCTTGCTGCACGGATCTTCGCCGCCATCGCTCTCGCCGCTGCTCGCGCGGTTGCGAGCTCAGGGCGCGCTCGCGGGCCAGACGGATGAGCTGGCCGCCGCGCTGCGGGACGGGCGTCCTTCACTCGAAGGAGCGCCGGTGGCGTTTCTGATGCCTGCCGGCAAGGACTTTGTCGATGTCTTGCTCGCGGTGCTCGCGGCCGGCGGGATGGCGGTGCCGCTGTCGCCCCTGCACACCCAACCCGAGCTCGCGTACATCATTGCCAACGCCGATCCCCGGCTGGTCGTCGCCACGCCGGAGCTCGCGGGGGTGGCCCGCGCCGCCGCGGGTGGCCGGCGGGTGGTCGAGGCCGCCACGCTTCGGTCGCGCGGCGCGCCCGCGTCCTTCCCGGCGACGCCACCGCCCGCCGTCGCCGCGGCCGCACCGGCGATCCTGCTCTACACCTCGGGAACCACTGGACGTCCCAAGGGCGCGGTCTTGAGCCACGCCGCGGTCGCCGCGACCCTCGCCTCCCTGGCGCAGGCCTGGCGCTGGCACGCTGGCGACCGTCTGCTGCACGTCCTGCCGCTGCACCACACCCACGGGCTCATCGTCGCGCTCCTGGGCGCGCTGTGGGCCGGCGCCGCCATCAGCTTCCTGCCCTTCGACGCCGCGCGGGTCTGGGAACGGCTGAGCGACGCCACGGTCTTCATGGCCGTGCCGACCATGTACGCCAAGCTGATCGACGCCTACCGCGCGGCGCCCGCCGACCGTCGCGCCGCCTGGGCGGCCGGCGCGCGTGGCCTGCGCCTCTTCACCAGCGGCTCGGCAGCGCTGCCCGCGCCGCTGCTGCACGCGTTCCGGGACGCCACCGGGCACACCATCCTCGAGCGCTACGGCATGACCGAGATCGGCATGGCGCTGTCCAACCGCTACGACGGCCCGCGCGTGGCCGGCGCGGTCGGCGTGCCGCTGCCCGGCGTGGAGGTCGACGTCGTCGGCGACGACGAGCAGCCCGCCGCCGACGGTCAGCCGGGCGAGCTGCGCGTGCGCACGCCGCAGCTTTACAGCGGGTACCTGGGCGACGACGCGGCCACGGCCGCCGCGCTCGACAGCGCCGGCCGCTTCCGCACCGGCGACACCGGCACCCGCGATGCCGCCGACGGCGTGATCCGCCTGATGGGGCGCACCTCGGTGGACGTGCTCAAGAGCGGGGGCTACAAGATCTCCGCGCTGGAGATCGAAAATGCCCTGCGCGAGCACCCGGACATCGCCGACCTCGCCGTCGTGGGGGTGCCCGACTCGACGCGGACCTGGGGTGACCTGGTCACCGCCTGCGTCGTGCCGCGCGCGGGCGCGGCGCTGACCCTCGACGCGCTCAAGGCCTTCGCCCGCGACCGGCTCGCGGTCTACAAGATCCCGCGCGCGCTGCACCTTCTCGACGCGCTCCCGCGCAACGCCATGGGCAAGATCCAGAAGAAGCAGCTGGTCGATTCCTTGACCGCCGGCAAGGAACCGGCGTGATCCGCCTCTGCTACTCCAACGCCACCGAAGAGTTGCTCGACGCTCTGGCCGCCGCCATCGCCGAACAGCGCGCGGCCGGCCATCCACTGGACCCGGTGCGCCTGGTGGTCCCCAACGGCAACGTCGAGAACTACGTCAAGCTCGGCCTGGCCGAACGCGCCGGCATCGCCGCCAATCTGGAGGTGACCTTCCTGCGGCGATTCCTGGCCCGGGTGGCCGAGCGCGCGTTGCCGCACGCCCGCGCCGTCGACGCCGACCTCATCGAGGGCTGCTTGCTGGCGCTGTTCCACGACGAAGTCGCGCTGGCGGCCCCGGCGCTGGCGCCGGTGCGCCGCTACCTGCGCGCGGCCGGCGATGGCGCCGACGCGATCGATCGCCGGCGCGGACAGCTGGCCGCCCAGCTGTCCCGGCTGTTCGACGAGTACGCCGGCTCGCGCGCCAGGATGCTGGCCGACTGGCGCGCCGCCGACATCGAAGATCAGACGGACGATGGCGCGGACGCCGCCGCGGGCGCCGACGCCGCCACCGCGGCGCGCGACGAGCGCGCGCGCTGCGCCGCCATCGAGCGCTGGCAACGCGCCCTGTGGCGCCGGATCTTCGCCGCCGGCGGCCTGCTCGAGGAGCTGTCGCGACGCACGGGCACCATCCACTTGCCGCTCGCGGACTTGCTGGTCGAGGCCGAGCGCGGGCTGCAAGCCGCGGCGCTGGGCCCGACGCTGCACCTGTTCGGCATCTCCTACGTCGCCGAGAGTTACCACCGAATGCTGGCGCTGCTGGGCCGGCACATCGAGGTGCGCATCTACACCCTCAACCCCTGCCGCGAGTTCTGGGAGGATCTGGACACCGCCGGCGAGGCGGCCGCGCGACGCTCCCGGAAGGAGGCCCGGCGCTTGTTCCCGACACGCCAGGAAGGACGCCAGCCGCTGCTGGTCCTGGACGACGATCCCTTCGGCCTGGGGGGCGAGGCCGAGATGATGGCCCTGCGGCTATGGGGGCGCCCCGGGCGCGAGAACGTCCGCCTGCTGAACCAGCTGACCGATGCCGATTTCGAGGGTCGCTTCCGCGCCCACCGCCCGCGCGGCCCCGGCCAGGATCCGGGTGGCGACGCGCCGCCCGCGTCGCTGTTGCACCGCCTGCAGGACGACATCCTCGACCGGGTGGCGCGCGAGCGACCGGACCCGGCGCTGACCGCCGACGGCAGTATCGCCATCCTGCCCTGCCCCGGCCTGCGCCGCGAGCTGGAGGTGGTGGCCGCCGAGATCTGGCGCCTGGCGCGCGCCGACCCGTCGCTGCGCTTCAACCAGATCGCCGTGATCGTGCCCGAGGCCAGCAAGGACGCCTATCTGTCGCAGATCGGCGCGGTCTTCGGCGAGAGCCACGATCTGCCCTGGAGCGGGGTCGACCTGCCGTCGGACGCGGCGCACGGGATCGGCGACGCGGTCGAGCGACTCATCGATCTGCCGCTCGGCGGTTTCACCCGGCGCGAGCTCTTGCCCCTGCTGACCCACCCGGCGATCCTGTCGCCGCAGCGATTCCCCGGCATCGCGCCCGCCGACTGGATCGCGCTCGCCGACGAGCTGGCGATCATGCACGGCGCCGACCACCGCGACCACGCCGGCACCTATATCGAAGAAGACCTGTTCAACTGGGACCAGGGTGTGCGGCGGGCCGCGCTGGGAGCGGTCATGACCGGACCGCGCAGCGGCGACGACCAGCCGGTGCGCCTGGGCGCAGGCACCTACTTGCCTGCCGAGCACGCGGCGGGCGACGCGACCGCGGCGCTGGCCTTCGGGCTGCTGGTGCGCTCTCTGCTCGAAGACGCCCGCTTCGCCGCCGGCGTCACCGGCGCGCGCGAGCGCCCGCTGGCCGAGTGGCTCGAGTTCCTGCGCGGCCTGGTGGGCGAGTACCTGATCCCCGCCGACGAGCCGCAGGCCGCCCGCCTCGCCCAGGTCTTGCGCGCGCTGTCCGACCTCGACCAGGTGGCGCTGGTGCTGGGCGGGCGCGCGGTCTCGTACCGCGTGGCCGCCGAGCTGGCGCGACGCCGGCTGCGGCGGCTGGGCGGCAGCCGCGGCCACCACCTGGCGCGCGGGGTCGCGGTCGCGTCGTTCGTGCCCATGCGCGCGATCCCCTTCCGCGCGATCTTTCTGGTCGGCCTGGGCCACGGCGCGTTCCCCAGCGGCCCGCACCGCGGCGAGCTCGACCTGCGCGCCGCGCGCCGGCTGCCGGGCGACGTCTCGCCGCGCGAGCAGGATCTGTACATGTTCCTGGAGACGCTGCTGGGCGCGCGCGAGCGCCTGGTGCTGTCCTACGTCGCGCGCGACGAGCTGACCGGCGACCGCCTGGAGCCGTCGTCGGTGATCCTGGAGCTGGGCGACCTCCTGCGCCGCGGTTACCTGCCGCCCGCCGAGGCGCGCAAGCTACTCGACGATCCAGCCGCGATCCCGCTGCGCCGCTTCGAGGACGAGGCCCGACTCGACGCGCATCCGCCGGCGCTGCGCGAGAGCCGCGCGCGCGCCCTGGGTCGTTCGCTGGCGGCGGCGCTGCCCGAGGGAGCCACGGCCCCCGAGCTGTCGTCGCTCGGTGACCTGATCGCGCCCGCCACCTTTCGCCAGATCGCGCACGCGCTGGGTCTGTGCCCGCCGCCGCGCAGCCCCGCCGCCAGCGCCAGCGCCGGCGCGCGCGAGGGCGCCGCCGCCGTGGTGGTGCCGCTGCGCACCCTGCTGCAGTTCCTGGAGGATCCGTTGCAAGGGGCGGCTGGCTTCCGCCTGCGCATGCGCGAGATCGAGGGCGAAGAGGAGCGCGTCGACCGCGACGACGAGCCGCTCGAGACCGCGCGCCAAGACCGTACGCGGCTGCTGCGCGGGGTGATGCTCGCGGTGCTGACGCGCGCGCAGCAGGGGGACGGCGACGGCGATGGCGACGGCGACGGCGACGGCGACGGCGCGGGCGCCGCCGCGCCCAGTTGGAGCGACGTCCGCGCCTGCTACCAGCGAATCGCGCGCCGGTACGAGCTGCTCGGCCAGATTCCGACCGGCCTTTACCGCGCCGCCGAGCGCCCGGGTGACGAGCGCATCCTGGCCACCTGGTGGCGGCAAACCTTGGAGGTGGGCGGGGGCCATCCCCCGGCGGGGCGCGTGGTGCGCTTCGGCCGCGCCGGCGAGAACGAGAACGCCGGCGACCTGCGCGAGCCCATCGTGGTGGAGATCGCCGGCGCCGACGGCGGGCCGCGCCAGGTCGAGATCGTGGGCCGGACCGAGCTGCTGGTCGAGCCGGCGGACGGCCGCGCCGGCGCCGGATCGCTGGTCTTCTCCTGCCGCCGTGCCTACGACGACTCCGACGGCGAGCGGGAGCTCTTGCGCGCCTTCCTCGACCACGTCGCGCTCGCGGCCGCGGGCCTGTCGTCGGGGCCGTTCGAGGCCTTGCTGGCCACCGCCGAGATCGCCGGCCTCGGCTCGACCCCGCCGGCGCTCGACCGGCGGCTGTTCCGGCCCCTCGATCGCGCGCGCGCGGCCCGCTACCTGGGCGCGCTGGTGGCCGATCTGCTGACCGGGGCGCCCGATCCGGCGAGCGGTCTGCCCACCGGGGTGCACCCCTACCTGCTGCCGTTCGACGCCGTCTTCGAGGCGCGCCAGGGCAAGAAGTCGCTGGTCGAGGCCATCGAGGATCGGCGCGAGCAATACATCGAGCGCAACATCCCCTTCGTGTCGGTCCATGGCCCGGTTCCCCAGGCCGTCGAGCGCCACGCCCCGCCCCCGGCGGAGGAGGCGGCGCGCATGGCCGCGGCGCGCTTCGGCCTGCTCTTCGACCTGCTGCGCGGCCCCGAGGAGGCGGCGTGAGCGCGACCATCGGATACCGCAAGCCGATCGAGCTGCGCCGCCTGGGCCGCCGGCACGCCATCGTCGAGGCGTCGGCCGGAACCGGCAAGACCTACGTCCTCGAGCACCTGGTGGTCGACCTGTTGCTGCGCGCCGGCGCGACGCTGGACCAGATCCTGATCGTGACCTTCACCGAGAAGGCGACCGCCGAGCTGACGACGAGGCTGCGGCGCAAGCTGACGTCGCTGTGCGAGCTGCGACCAGGCGACCCCGGCGCCGTCGACGCCGGCGCGCTGACCGACGAGGACCTCTGGATCCTCGACGACCCGGCACGCGATCGCCTGCGCCGCGCGCTGCTCGGGTTCGACCGCGCGCACATCCTGACCATCCACGCCTTTTGCCAGAGCATCCTCACCGAGAACGCCTTCGTCCAGGGCCGGCTGTTCGACGAGGAGCTGGTCGACGAACGTGAGGCCTTTCGCGCCGCCTTCGTCGAGAGCCTGCGCCGCGACCTGCCCGCCGGCGGCGCCGAGACGATGCTGATCGAGGCCTGGCGCGCCCTGGGGCATCCGCTGGCCAAGCTCGAGCGGTTGCTGTTCGACGCGCACAAGCGCCTGTCCTGCGTCTATCCGCCGCGCGCGGCGGCGTTGCAACCGCCCGCGGCCTTCGACGGGGCGCGCCTGCACGCCGCGGTGGCCGCCTGGCCCAGGTACAGAGACGATGTCGACGGCGGCGACCTCGAGAGCCGCGTGCGCCAGATCCTCAAGCAGAAGAAGATCCACCCCTCGACCGCCGGCGCCTGGTTGCGCCGCCTGGCCGAGGTGAACACCGTGCTGCCGGCGCTGCGCGGCGCCCCGCCCGCGGCGCTGCTGGCCGCGGTGGAGATGCTCGATCGCGTCTACACCAGCAAGACCTCGAAAGACAAGCGCGGCCTGTTCCGCGAGCTGTCCGAGTGTCTGCACATCGTGCCCGCGCCCGACGCGCGGGTCGATGAGCTGTCGCACGCGGCGAGCGCGATCGACGCCGCGGCGCCGCCGTTGATGGCGGCGCTGGCGCAGCTCTTGCTGCCGGCGGTCAGCGCCCGACTGGAGCAGCGCAAGCGCGAAGCGGGCCGCCTCGACTTCCAGGACATGCTCGCGCTGGTCGCGCGCGGCCTGGACCCGGATCGACCGGGGGCCGCCGAGCTGATCGCGGCGCTGCGCGCCCGCTACCGCTACGCGCTGGTCGACGAGTTCCAGGACACCGACGAGACCCAGTGGCAGATCTTTCGGCGGGTCTTCTTCGCCGACGGCGCGCCCGGCGTGCTCACCCTGGTGGGCGACCCCAAGCAAGCCATCTACTCGTTCCGCGGCGCCGACGTGCACACCTATCTGCGCGCGCGGCGCGAGATCGGCGCCGTGCAGGAACCGCTGTTCCTCACCGCCAGCTACCGGTCGACCGCGGCGCTGACCGCGGCGCTGAACGCCCTGCTCGAACAGCAGGACCCGGCGCCCTTCTTTCGCAGCGCCGGTCCGATCCACTACGATCACCCGGTCACCTGCGGCCAGCCCGACCTGACGCTGCTCGACGCGCGCGGCGTGCCCGTGCCCCCGGTTGTGGTGCTCGACATCCAGCGCAGCGAGCGGGCTGCCACGCCCAAGCTGCGCCTGTGGGAGATCAAGCCGGCGCTGCTGGAACGGATCGCGACCGAGATCAGCGGCCTGCTGTCGCCGCCCGGCCAGCTGTCGCTGCGCCATCGCGACGGCCGCGCAACCCGCATCGGTCCGCGCGACATCTTCGTGCTCACCCGCACCGTGCGCGAGAGCCGCGAGGTCGGTGAGGCGCTGCGCGCGCGCCGCATCCCCTTCGCCTACTTCAAGCAGGAGAAGCTGTTCGACACCGTCGAGGCGCGTGCCGTGCTGGATCTGCTGCGCGCGCTGGCCGACCCCGACGATCGCTCGGCGCGCTTCCGCGCCTTCATCACGCCGTTCTTCGGCCTCACGCTGCTCGACCTGGCGGCCTGCGACGACCTGCCCGCCGACCACCCGCTGGTGCAGCGCCTCGAGACCTGGCGGGCGCTGGGCGAAGGCGGACAGGTCGACCAGATGTTCGCCAGCATCCTCGACGACAGCGGCGTGGTGTCGCGCGAGCTGTTCGATCAGGGGGTCAAGGGCCGCGCCAGCGAGCGCGCGCTGGCCAACTACCTGCACCTGTTCGAGCTGCTGCAGCGCGAGGCGGCGCACAGCCCGTGCACGTTGCGCGAGCTGGCGCAGCGCCTGGGTGGGTACGTCGCCAACACCCGCCGGCCGGCCGACCGCGGCGGCAATCGCAACAGTGACGTGCAGCGCCTGGAGACCGACGCCGAGGCCGTGCAGATCATGACCATCCACCACGCGAAAGGGCTGGAGGCGTCGGTGGTGTTCCTGTACGGCGCCACCTGGCCCGGCCCGCGCGGCGACGCCCGCCTGTTCCACGACGGCGGCGGGGAGCGCGTGGTGCGCGTCGGCCGCCAACCGACCGTCGAGGAAGAGGCCTTTCTCGACGAGCAGAACGACGAAGAGCGCCGCGTCCTCTACGTCGGCTTGACCCGCGCGCGCGGCCGCCTCTACCTGCCGCGCTTTCCGGCGCGCTCGATCATCTCGATCAACGGCGCCTACGGCTTCATCAACGATCGTCTCAACGCCCTGCTGGGCGGTATCACGCCCGACGAGGTGCGCCGGCTGTTCCGGCTGGATCCGATCCCCTGCCCGCGCCCGCCCGATGCCGACCACCAGGCGCGCGAGGCCGCGCCCGCCATCGCGGCCTGGCAGCCGCCGCGCGACCTGCTGTCGCCGCCCCAGGCCGACCCCGCCTTCCGCGAAGCCACGCTCACCCGCGCCGGCTTCATCGTGACCTCCTACTCCGCGATCCGCGCCTCCCACTCCTACGCCGGCGCTGGCGGCGGCGCTGACGGCGGCGGCGCCGGCGGCGTCGACGGCGACGTCCCCGCCGACACCGACGTTCCGGCCCCGCTGGCCGCGCCGCCGCCGCCCGACGAGCTGCCGCGCGGCCGGCTTTCCGGCACCTTCCTGCACGACATCATCGAGCACCTGCCCCTCGATACCCTGGCCCGCGCGCCGGTCTTCGAGGACTGGAGCCGCCTGCCCGAGGTCGGCGAGCTGTTCGAGCGCATGCGCCGGCGGCACGACCGCGACCCCGCGCATCTCGCGCACGCCCGGCGGCTGGTGCATACCGCGCTGGCGGTGCCGGTGCGTCTGGGCGAAACCGTGGTCCCGGCCCTGGGCGGCGCGGGTCGACCCACGCGCGAGATGGAGTTCCTGTTCCCGATCCCGGCGCTCCGTCACCCCGGGCTGGCGCCTCCCCGAAAGGACGAGCACGGAGACGGCGTCGGCGTCGGCGTCGGCGTCGGCGTCGGCGTGAACGACGGTCGGGTCTGGCGGATCGAACGCGGTGTGGTCAAGGGTTTCATCGACTATCTCTTCGAGCACGAAGGGCGCGTCTACGTGTGCGACTGGAAGAGCGACACGCTGCCCAGCTGGGAGCCAGCCGAGGTTGCCGCGCGCTGCGACAGCGACTACGCCGTGCAGGCCCAGATCTACACCGTGGCCGCGACGCGCTTGCTCGGCGTGCACGACGCCGGCGCCTTCGAGCGCCGCTTCGGCGGCGTGCTGTACTGCTTCCTGCGCGGCATGCGGGCCGGCGATCCCGACGCCGGCGTCTACTTTCGCCGGCCGGCCTGGACCGAGGTGGTCGACTGGCAGCGCGCGATGCTCGAAGCACGCTACTGGGGGCTGGCGTGAGCCGCGACCTGGAAGCGGGCCAGCTCTCGCCGCTCGGCACGGTGCGCGGCCGCCTGGAGGGCGCGACGGCCGGCGACTATCCCTTCGAGCTGCTGGCCGGTCTGCGCGACGCCGACCTCGGCCCGGAGTCGCTGTTCCTGGCCTGGGAGCTGGCCGGGCTGGCGACCGGCATGTCCCCCTCCGAGCGGCGCGGCCTGACGGGACTGCTGGTACGGGTGCTGATTCAGATCGCCGGCGGCAGCACGCGGGCCGCCGTCACCGACGCCGACCGCGCCTGGCTCACGCGCGCGGGCGCCGTCGTGGGGGCGCCCGGGGCGCGCTGCCCCTTCATTCTCGACGGGGGATTTCTGTACCCGCAGCGCCTGCTGGCCTGCGAGGATCGCCTGGCCGCTTCGCTGCGCGCCCGCCGCGCCGGCGCCCCGCTGGCCGCCGCGACCGAGGTCGAGGGCGCGCTGGACGCGGTCGTCGCCAGCGCCGGCGGTGCGCCCCCCACCGACCAGCAGCGGGCGGCGGTGCGGGCCGCGCTGGCCGGCCGGCTGACCGTCATCAGTGGCGGCCCGGGAACCGGGAAGACCACCATCGCGCTGGCCATCGTGCGCGGGCTGGCGCGGCTGGGCATCCCGGCCGGCGCGGTCGCGCTGGCGGCCCCGACCGGCAAGGCCGCCAACCGCCTCGAGCAGGCGGTCCAGCTTGGCCTGGGCCGGCTGCCGGCGCCGGCTGCGCCCGCCGACGCCGCGCTGGCGCGCGCCGCCCCGCCGGCCCAGACCCTGCACCGGTTGCTGGGCTGGTCGCCCAGCCGCGGAACCTTCGCCCATCACCAGAACAACCGCCTGGCGCACCGGGCGGTGATCGTGGACGAGAGCTCGATGGTCGACCTCACCTTGATGGAACGTCTGGTGCGCTCGGTCGCCGACGACGCGCGCCTGGTGCTGCTGGGCGACGCTGACCAGCTGCCGTCGATCGAAGCCGGCGCGGTGTTCCGCGACCTGACGCCGCTGGCGCACCGCCTGGAACGCAGCCACCGCATCGACGTCGCCAGTGGCCGCGGCCGCGACCTGGCCGCCTTCGCGGGCGGCATCCGCGACGGCGTGCCGCCGGCGCTGGCCCCGACCGTGACCGCGGCGCTGCGCTTTCAGGGCGTCGAGGCGGTGGCGGGCGCCGAGCGCGAGGTCCTGCTCGAGCGCTGGTACGGCAGCGTGCTGGCGGCCGACCCGCACGTCCCCGCGGCGGCACAGCGCAGCTATCGCCCCGGCGGCGACGGACGGTTCTCCCCCGACGACGAGGCCGACCTCGGCCGCCTGCACGCGAGCCTGCACCGCGCGCGCGTCCTGTGCGTGACGCGCGGACGTCCGACCGGCACCGGCGCCATCAATCAATGGCTGCACCGGCGCCATGGCGGCGGACCGACGCCCTTCGTGCCCGGCGAGCCGGTGATGGCCCTGCGCAACGACTACCAGCGCGGCCTGTACAACGGCGATCAAGGGGTGGTGATCCGTCTCGACGAGGGTGACGCGCGGCCCGCGCGGCTGGCGGCGGCTTTCCCTCTGCGGCTTGCCACCGGATTTGGCTGGCAGGCCTTTCCGCTCGAGGGGATCGGCGAGGGCCTGGAGCTCTCATTCGCGATGACCGTGCACAAATCGCAGGGCTCCGAGCTGGACCTGGCGTTGCTGGTCTTGCCCGACGCCCCCCTGCCCATCCTGACGCGTGAGCTGCTCTACACTGCAGTCACCCGCGTGCGGCAGGGGATCGTGGTGTGCGGGGAGCCGCCCGTGCTCGCCGCCGGCGCCGCGGCGCCGCTGGTCCGCTCCTCGGGGCTGGCCGACAAGCTCGGGGACTGACGCGAGCGTCGCGTCTCGCAAGGCCTACCCTCTCCCCGGCCCTCTCCCGCGGACGGGCGAGGGTGACGCGTTCTTTCGCGTGGAGGTAGTTCTGCGCCTCCACTCTACGGACCTCCCTCCCTCGAGTGACCCCTCCACCGGAAATGCGAGGCGCAGAACCACCACTGCGCTAAAGAACGCGTCACCCTCGCCCGCGGTCCGCCGCGGGAGAGGGCCGGGAGAGGGCAGGCCTTGCGGGACGCGAGCTCGTCAGATCCCTAAGGCAACCCCGGCGTCTCCACCCGCACCTCGTACAGCGCGTGCAACGTCGTCACGTACAGCGTGCGGCGGTCAGCGCCGCCGAAGGTGCAGTTGGAG
>DASRQZ010000104.1:0-7850 GCA_035696125.1 Polyangia bacterium | reverse complement strand
GAAATTTCACGCCTTTGGGACGATCGCCCCGCGCGCGCTCCCTTTCCTGCTGACTCAGCTTGCGTCTTGACGGCCATCGCTCTCCTTGGTTAGACGGTGCACCTGCGCGGCACATGCACCTACATCAGGTTACCTTGGAGCCCCAGGCCGTCAATTTTTTAGCTTCAACTCGGGGCGGCCGAGGACAAAGAACGCCAGGACGCCAAGACGCTAGATCCGGACATGGCGTCCTTGGCGCCCTGGCGTTTAACCCTCTTCGCCCGCGGCGTCGGCTTCGATGTCCGCGAAGGCGCTCTCGATCGCGTCCTCGTCCGCCTCGGCGGGCGCCGGCGTACGCGCGGCCGCGACGCCTTCGGCGCTCCCGGCCGCCGTGCCACCGGCCTCGTCGGCCGGCAGCGGCTGCTTCTTCCAGTGGGCGTGGACCGCCTCGGCCGCTTTGCGGGTCATCCCCGGCACCGCCACCAGGTCCTCCAGCGACGACTCCCGGATCTTCTTCAGACTGCCGAAGTGGCGCAGCAGGAGGCGTTGTCGGCCCACGCCGATGCCGGGAATGGTCGACAGCGCCGAGCGCAGGGTGAGCCGCTTGCGCTGCTGCCGGTGGAAGGTGATCGCGAAGCGATGCGCCTCGTCGCGCAGGTGCTGCAGCACGAACATCTCGGCGGTGTTGGGCCGGATCGGGATCGCGTCCTTGGCGTGCGGCAAGAACACCCGATCCGGATGCCGGGTCTTGCCAGGAAGGGCGCTCTCGCCCGAGACGATGGCCTGGTCCCCATCCCCATCCCCGTCGGCGTCGGCATCGGCGGGCGCGGGCGCGGGCGCGGGCGCGGCGACCGCAGCAACCGGCGGGGGCGAAACCAGTGCCACCGCCGGGCCCGCGACCGGCTCCGTCGCCGGGGGCTCGGCGGGGGCCGGCGGCGGGGCCGGTCCGGCCAGGTCGCGCTCCTTGGCCAGGCCGATGATCGGCAGGCCGACGCCCGGACGAACGTCGATGCCGACGTCACGCGCGGCCGCCAGCGCCATCCCCAGCTGCCCCTTGCCGCCGTCGATCACGATGAGGTCGGGCAACGCCCAGCTGCCCCCCTCGCGGTTGGCGTCGGCACTCTCGACGTCGCCGTCGGCCTGTGACTCGCGCGCGCGCCGGAAGCGTCGCGACAGCACCTCGTACATCGAGGCAAAGTCGTCGGGGCGATCGCCGGTGCGGACCTTGTACGTGCGGTAGCGCGACTTCTCGGGACGCCCGTCGACGAAGACCACCATCGACGCCACGGTCGCGAAGCCCTGGATGTGCGAGATGTCGTAACACTCGATGACCCGGGGCAGGCGCGCCAGCTTCAGCCGGCGCTGCAGCTTGCCGAGCGCGACCTCGGTGTCCTCGCGCGCGTTGCGCCGCGACGTGAAGCTGGCCGCGGCGTTCTTCTGCGCCAGCTCGACCAGCTTGCGCCGATCGCCGCGCTGGGGGACGCAGATCTCCACCTTGCGCCGCCGGCCCGTGCGTTTGTCGGCCAGCCAGTCGGCCTTGAGGTCGGCGTCGTCGATGGCGAACGGCAGCAGCACCTCGTCGGGCGGGATCACGCTGAGATCGTAGTAAAGGCCGATGAACGACGACAGCAGCTCGGCGTCGGGGAACTCCTGGCCGGTGAAAGAGAACCCGCGGCTGCCCAGCATCTTGCCCTGCCGGATCGAGAGCACGATGATCTCCAGCGCGATGCCCTGGCGGAAGAACCCGAACACGTCCTGGTCGACGAAGTCGCTCGACACCACCCGCTGCTCCTCGAGCGTCGTCTCCAGCGCGCGCAGCTGGTCGCGCACCTCGGCGGCGCGCTCGAAGTCGGTACGCCCCGCCGCCTCTTTCATGCGCGTGCCCAGCCGCGACAGCAGCTCGTCGCTCTTGCCTTCCAGGAACAGGCGCACGTCGCGCACCTGGTCGGCGTACTCGTCGGTCGACACCGGCAGCACGCAGGGCCCCGGGCAGCGCTTGATCTGATACTGCAGGCACGGGCGGCGCCGGTTGTGCAGCACGTGATCGGTGCAGGTGCGTAGCTGGAAGTGCCGGTTGACGATGCGCAGCGCTTCGCGGCAAGCGCTCGCCGAGTGGTAGGGACCAAAGTAGAAGGCGCCGTCATCGGCGATCTTGCGCACCACCTCCAGCCGCGGCCACTCGGCGTCGGGATCCAGGCGCAGCACCAGGTAGTTCTTGTCGTCGCGCAGGTTGACGTTGAAGCGCGGCTGGTGCTTCTTGATGAGCGTGTTCTCCAGCAGCAGCGCCTCCTTCTCGTTGGAGGTGATCACCGTTTCGATGTCGCTGACGATGCCGTCCAGCAGCGGCACGAAGTCGCGGTTGTCGCCCGACGACGCCTGGAAGTACTGGCGCACGCGGTTGCGCAGCACGGCGGCCTTGCCGATGTAGACCGCCTTTCCGCGCCGATCCTTCATGATGTAGACGCCGGGCGCGGCCGGCAGGCGCTCGAGGATCTCGGCGATGGTCTGCCGCGCCGGCGCCACGGCGGCGTCGCGCAGATTGACAGCCGGCGGCGGCTGGCCAGCCGGACCTTGGGGGTCCTCTTCGGACATCGCAGCTAACATACACGCTGCGCGCCGGCGCGCAGCTGGCACGCGCGGAGCGGCCGCGCCTCAGATCCTTGCCTCGCCCGCCGGGGAGCTATGATGTCCCTTGATGTCGATGCGCCGCCCTCTCATCGGTCTGGCGGCCCTGGCGGCCGTGCTCACCGGCGCCGGCCGCGCCCCCACGTTGCGCGCGCAGCCCACCGGCTCGCCGGTGGTCGGCAAGTTGACCTGGTTCGGTCAGGCCTGCTTCCTGCTGGAGACCGCGGCCGGGACCCGCATCCTGATGGATCCCATCCCCAAGGGTATCGGCTATCCCCTGCCGACTGGTCTCAAGGTCGACGCGGTCACCGTCAGCCACGAGCACGCCGACCACAACAACGTCGCGCTGGCCGGCAATCGCCCCAAGATCCTGCGCGGCCTGACCCCTGACAAGAAGGGATGGATCCGCATCGACGAGAAGGTCAAGGAGGTCGCCGTGCGCTCGATCGCCGTCTACCACGACGCCGACCGAGGCGCGCAACGCGGGCTGGACACGGTGTTCCTGTTCGAGGTCGCCGGCATGCGCATCGCTCACCTCGGCGACCTCGGCCACCTCTTGAGCGACGACCAGCTGTCGGCGCTGGGCGCGGTCGACGTCGTGCTGATCCCGGTCGGGGGCGCCTTCACGCTCGACGCGCGCCAGGCGACCCGGGTGGTCGATCAGCTGCACCCGCGACTGCTGGTGATCCCCATGCACTTCAAGACCGACGCGGTCACCATCAAGGAGCTGGCCGAGGTCGACCCCTTCCTGGCCGGCAAGCCCAACGTCCACCGCGAGACCGGCAATACCATCCCGCTGAAGCCGCTCAAGGGCCGTCCCGGCACCGAGATCATCGTGCTCGACTACAAATGACGCGGGCGCGCTACTTCCTGGCCGGCGCGACCGGCGGCGGATCCGGCGCGGACACCGCCGGCGCGGGCACCGTCGCGACGTCAGCCGCCGCCGCCTTGAGCAGGCCGGTGACCAGCGCGTCGAGCTCGGCGCGCGACGCCGTGCCGATCAGATTCCCGCGCAGCTGCCCGCGGTGGTCGTAGGCGAACAGCGCCGGGATCGCGCCCGCCCAGCGCGGATCGACGGCGCCGATCAGCTCGTCGGCGTCGCCGAACTGCACGATGTGAGCGGTCAGGTGCGGCGCCGCCTTGCGCAGCAACGCGGCCACGCGCGCACCCATGCGCGCCGGATCATCGAGGGAGATCGACAGCAGCTCCAGGCCACGCGGTCGCAGGTCGTGCGCGAGCTTGTCGATGAGCGGGAGCTCCTGCAGGCAGGGGTAGCACCAGCTGGCCCAGAAGTGCAGCAGGACCACGCGGCCGCGCTGCTGGCGCAGCAGAGCCTTCAGCCCCTCGACGTCGACGACCTGAAACCCCGGCTTGCCGGCGTCCGCGCCTTTGCCGGCCGCGGCCCCACCCGGCGCCGACGCTCCGGCCCGGGCCAAGGTCGCTCGCGCGGGCGGCGGTCCCGCGCCCAGCAGGATCGCCAGCCCCAGCACCGGCGCGACGCGCATCCCTGACCGGCCGCGGGTCACGACGTCGGCCTCGCCGCGACCAGCTCATTCCTGACGTGGATCTGCGGTCGTCCCATTTTGGTGTGTCCTGTCTCAGGGCAATAGCAGAGTGCCCACGCTGCCCGGCGCGGCCAGGCTGGCCGCTATCTCGCGTGGCCCCACGACATGCACGGCACCCACGCCGGCGGCCAGCGGCGCGAACGCCTCCTCGAGCTTGGGGATCATGCCCCCGCGCACGGTGCCGTCGGCGATGGCGGCGCGCGCGTCGGCGACGGTGAGGCGTGGGATGCGAGTCGCGGGATCGGCCGCGTCCAGCCGCACGCCGCCCACCCCGGTCACCGCGACCAGCGCCAGCGCGCCCACGGCGGCGGCCAGCTGACTGGCGACCACGTCGGCGTTGATGTTCAGCACCTCGCCCGCCGGCGAGATGCCGACGCCGGCGATAACCGGCAGGTAGCCCGCTTCGGCCAGGGTGGCCAGCAGGCGCAGGTCAAAGCCCTCGACGTCGCCGACCGCGCCGAAGTCGATCGGGTCGGGGCCGCCGCCCGACACCATCCGGGGCGGCCGGCGCGTGGCGCGCACCAGGCCGCTGGCGCCGTGCAATCCCACCGCGGCCAGACCGGCGGCGCGCAGCGCCGCCACCAGGTCGACGTTGAGCTGGCCGGCGACCACCATCTTGATCACCTCCAGCGTCGCGGCATCGGTCACCCGGCGGCCGCCGACGATGTGGGGCGCGATGCCCAGCCGCTGTGACAGCGCCGTGGCCTGCGGCCCGCCGCCATGAACCACGAGCATGCGCGCCTGCGCTCCGCCGGCGCGCCCGGCCGCGCGCGCCAGATCGGCCGCCACCTCGGCCAGCAGCGGCGCGCCCAGCACCTCGCCGCCCAGCTTCACCACCACCGGCCGCGCGTGCGTCGGCGCGGCGGTCGCCCGGTCCGCCTGCGCCGCCGCCGCGCCCGCGTTCAGGGCCAAGGGCCGGGGTCCTCCAGGGAAGCGGTCTCGGGCAAGCCCAGCATCAGGTTCATGTTCTGGATCGCCTGCCCCGCCCCGCCCTTGATCAGGTTGTCGGCGGCGCTGACCACCGCCAGCGTGCGCGCGCCACCGCGCGACTCGCCCAGCGTGAAACCGACCTCGGCGTAGTTGCTACCCGACACCGCTGCCACCTCGGGCAAGCGGTCGCGCACGAAGCGCACGAACGGCTCGCCCTGGTAGGCGTCCGCGTACAGCGCGGCGATGCTGTCGGGAGTCTCGCTCTGCCGCACCTCGACGAAGCTGGTGGCCAGGATCCCGCGCGACAGCGGCGCCGACACCGGCACGAAGCGCAGCTCCAGGCCGCGCGCGCCGGCTTGAGCCAGCGTCTCCTCGATCTCGGGCGTGTGCTGGTGCTCCAGCACCTTGTAGGTCTTGAGATTGACCGCGCGGATCGGATGGTGCGTGCCCAGCGAAGGGAGGGCGCCGCTGCCCGACGACCCGGTGATGCCGACGATGTGGACGACGCCGTTCAGGCGCCCGGCGCGCGCCAGCGGCAGCAGGGCCAGCTCGATGGTGGTCGCGAAGCAGCCGGGCGAGGCCACCGCGCGCGCGCCGCGAATCGCTTCACGGTTGAGCTCGGGCAACCCGTAGACGAAGCGTCCCAGCCATTCGGGATGTGGATGGGCGCCGCCGTAAAAGCGCGCGTAGGAGCTCGGGTCCTTGAGCCGAAAGTCGCCCGACATGTCGACGATCTTGATGTCGGGGACAGCGGCGAAGATCTCGGGCACCTTGTGCGCGCTGACCTTGTGGGGCAGGCCCAGCAACGCGACGTCGCAGCCCCGAGCGGCCTCGGCGGGCGACAGATCCTCGAAACGCAGCGCCGTGCGCCCGGTCAGCGGCGGGTGCGCGGCGCCCAGGGGCTCGCCGACGTGGTCGACGCTGACCACCCGGACGAGCTCGACGTCGGGGTGGATCAGCAAGCGCCGGATCATCTCGGCGCCGCCGTAGCCGCTACCGCCGATGACGACCGCTCGGAATCGTCTCATCGTTTGGGCATTGTACCCTGGCGTGGAGCAGAGGCGACCTCTGGCGGCACCTGACGCCCGCCCGCCCGACGCGGTCAGGCGTGTTCGTCAATCCAGGATGACCGCCCCACCGTCGCTCGCGTCTTCCGGAGGGGGCTGGACGATGCCGGTATCCTGGTTGACGCACTGGCCGGTCGATGTCTGGGGGCAGTAGGCCTTTTGCGGGCCACAGCCCACAGCCAGGGCGCCCGCGATGATTGCGGCGCCAGCGAAGCCGACCACGATCGTGAAGATTTTCATTCCGGCCGAGCCCTCCTCGAATGACCGTTTTTCGACGCTCCGAAACTTGAGCCGAGCGTTAACCAGCGATAGTTATTCGGCTCTCCGGAAGGTGTCAAGCGCGCCCCTGCCACCCGCGACCCCGGCCATGCGGGTTGACAGGCACAACGCTGCCGCATACGCTCAAAGACCGTGTTTCGAGCTGTTTTTTCCGGGTTGCCGCTGTTCGTCTTCATGCTGGTTTCGGCGCCCTTCACCTCGCGGGCCCTGGCCGCGGGCGGGAAAGCGACGCGCCTCAAAGCGATCGTTCCCTCGGGTCCACCAGCAGCGATCTTGCCTCTGGCGGACGTCCGACCCGGGATGGTCGGGCAAGCGCTGACGGTGTTCTCGGGCACCAAGCCCGAACCGTTCAAGATCAAGGTCGTCGCGATCATGCGCAACTTCCTGCCCAAGCAGGACGTGATCCTGATCCGCGCCGAGGACCCGCGCGTCGAGTTCTCGGGCATCGTGGCCGGCATGAGCGGCAGCCCGGTCTACGTCGACGGTAAGCTGATGGGCGCCATCGCCTACGCCTGGAGCTTTGCCAAGGAGCCGCTCGGCGGCGTGACTCCGATCGAGACCATGCTGGGCGAGCGCAGCCGCCCCCGGCGCGTGAAGGAGGAGATCCTGGCGCGCTCGCCGGACGACCTCACCCCGACCGCCTCTTCTTCTTCTTCCTCTTCTTCTTCAGCCGCCGACGCGCCGACGGAGCGGCGTGCCTTCGCCAGCGCCGACGCGCCCTCGGCGCTGGCGCGCGGCCTGGGCCTTCCGTCGCTGTTGCCGAGCGGCGCAGGAAACGAAGCGCGCCTGATTCGCGCGTCGGTGCCGCTGTCGGTGGCCGGCTTCACGCCGCGGACCTTCGCCGAGCTTGAGCAGGAGCTGCGCCCGACCGGGCTGGTTCCACTGCAGGCGGGCGGCGGTCGCAAGCGGGGTCCGGCCGCGGCCGGACACGTCGAGCCGGGGTCGGCGATCGGCGTCGAGCTGGTGCGCGGTGACATGAGCACGGTGGCCACCGGGACGGTGACCTACGTCGACGGCGCCAGTGTCCTGGCCTTTGGACACCCGATGTTCGGCATCGGCGAGGTCTATCTGCCGATGGTCGACGCCGAGATCCACGCCTTCCTACCCAGCTTCTCGCAGTCGTTCAAGATGTCGTCGCCGCTGCAAGAGGTGGGCACGCTGGTGCAGGACCGGCCGTCGTGCATCATCGGCGACCTCGACGCGCGCAGCACCATGATGCCGGTCGAGGTACGGGTCGGCGGCCCGGGCGCCGACCCGCGCGTGGTCCGCGCCGAGGTGGCGCGCAATCGGCGGCTGACGCCGATGCTGGCCTCGATGGTGGTCGGCAACGCCATCGCGGACGCCGAGCCCGACGTCACCGACATGGTGGTGACGGTGACCTCGAAGATGAACGTCAAGGGCTTCA
>DASRQZ010000103.1:0-43309 GCA_035696125.1 Polyangia bacterium | reverse complement strand
GGGGCCGCTCCCGCCCCCCGCGCGTTGTTACGACGTATTTGTCTCGCTGAAACCCGGCGTTAACCTGCCGCAGATACGATGCCCTGGTTCGCCCGGCCCCTACCGTCCGGCGAACCAAAAGGAGACACATGCGGCCGACTTCGGGAACGTCCTTGCTCACGCGCGTCGCCCTCGCCCTGACCATCGCCGCGCTCGCCGGCGCCGGCGCCGCCTGCACCAAGACCGAGGCCCCGCCGCCGGCGCCGGCTCCCGTCGCCGCGACCCCGCCGCCACCTCCCGCGCCGGCGGCCAAGCCGCCGCTGCGCATCGCCTACAGCGACTGGCCGGGCTGGACCGCCTTCGAGATCGCCATCCAGAAGGGCTGGTTCAAGGAAGCGGGAGTCGACGTCAAGTTCGACTGGTTCGAGTACGCGCCGTCGATGGAGGCCTTCGCCGCCGGCAAGGTCGACGCGGTCACCGTCACCGTCGGTGACGCGCTGGTGACCGGCGCGCCCGGTGCGCGCAGCGTCGGGATCCTGGCCACCGACTACAGCAACGGCAACGACATGATCGTGGCCCGCCCCGGCATCAAGGACCTGAAGGGCCTCAAGGGCAAGAAGGTCGGCCTGGAGATCGGCCTGGTCGAACACCTCCTGCTCCTCAAGGGCCTGGAGAAGGTGGGCCTCAAAGAGACCGACATCAAGCTGGTCAACGTGCCGACCCACCAGACGGCGCAGACCCTGGCCTCGAAAGACGTCGACGCCATCGGCGCCTGGCAGCCCAACTCCGGACAGGCGCTGAAGGCGGTCGCCGGCTCGAAGGCGATCTACACCAGCGCCAACATCCCCGGGTTGATCTACGACCTGCTCAGCGTCAGCCCCAAGAGCCTGGCCAGCCGCCGCGACGACTGGGTCAAGGTGGTCAAGGTCTGGAACCGCACCGTCGCGTTCGTGATGAACCCCGCCAACAAGGACGAGGCCGTGAAGATCATGGCCGGCCGCGCCGGTGTCCCGGCTGACGAGTACGCCAGGTTCCTGCCCGGCACCCGCTTCCTGACGCCCGAGGAGGCGCTGGCGCGCTTCGACAAGAAGGAAGGTCTGGAGACGCTGTACGGCTCGGGCCTGGTCGCGGACGCCTTCAACGTCGCCAACAAGGTCTACGCCAAGCCGCAGCCGGTGGCCGAGTACCTGGACGGCTCGCTGGCCCGCGAGGCGCTGGGCGCGGCCCAGGCCGCGGCGCCGGCCCCGCACTAGCCAGGAGTGTGCCCATGGCCGGCGGCCGGCGCGACTGGCTCCGTCCCTTCGGCGAGCTGCCGCCCCGGCGGCACGCGACGCTGGGCGCGCTGGCGTTCCTGATCCCGATCGCCCTTTGGTGTCTGGTCAGCTACGTTCCCTTCATCTGGCACCCGATGGTCAGGGTGTCGGACCCGGGCGAGATCGACTGGATGACCCGCGACGAGCTGGTCGAGGCCGACGCCTTCCGCGCCGAGAATCTCCAGATCTCCGCGCGCGGCGGGCGTCAGGCCAGCGGCACGCCCGCCAACCCGGTCTTCCTGCCCGCGCCGCACCAGGTGGCGCGCGCGCTGGTGACCGGGTTCACCACGCCGCCCGTGCGCCCCGACGAGCCCTGGCTGCACCAGGCGCTGCTGCACAGCATCGGTATCATCTTCTGGGGCTTCCTGATCTCGTCGCTGATCGGCGTGCCGCTGGGCATCCTGTGCGGCACGCTGCCGGCGATGGCGCGCCTCCACGAGCCGTTCGTCGAGTTCTTTCGCTACCTGCCCGCGCCCGCCTTCGGCGCGCTGACGGTGGCGGTGCTGGGCATCAACGACGCGCCCAAGGTCGCGATCATCTTCATCGGCACCTTCTTCCAACAGGTCCTGGTGGTGGCCAACACCACGCGCCGCCTGGACCCGGCGCTGCTGGAGGCGGCGCAGACCCTGGGCGCCAAGCGCCACCAGCTGCTGCGCAAGGTGGTGGTGCCCGGCATCATCACCGATCTCTACGCCGACATGCGGGTGCTGCTGGGCTGGGCCTGGACCTACCTCATCGTGGCCGAGCTGATCGGCGTCAGCTCCGGCATCACCTTCTTCATCAACCAGCAGGCCAAGTATCGCGCTTACGATCGGGTGTTCGCGTCGATCATCCTGATCGGTCTCATTGGCCTCACCACCGATGTGCTGCTGGCGTACATCGGACGGCAGATCTTCCCCTGGATGCGCACCTCGCGCGCGGGCTGGCTGGCGCAGGCATTCGGGCGCCTGCGCCGCGGCGGCGGACCGGGCGCTGCCGTCCTGCCGCACAGCCAGGCGCCGGCCGCTGTCGAAGAACCCGTCGCGGGCGGCGGCGAGGTGATGCCATGAGCGCGATGGCGCCCGACGCGGGCGACGCCGCCCGCCTGCCGTCCTACAGCGAGCAGACGCCCGAGGTCGCCGAGCGCTTCCGCAGGCTCAAGGAGCGCCCGGTGATCCTGGAGGTGCGTGACCTGGTCAAGGACTTCGCCGGGCGCGACGGCGGCACGACCCGCGCGCTCGACCGGGTCAGCTTCCGCGCCCATCGGCGCGAGATCATGTGCGTGATCGGACCCTCGGGCTGCGGCAAGTCGACCGTCGCGCGCATCCTGGCCGGCCTCGAGGACGCGACCTCCGGCGAGGTGCTGCTCGACGGCAAGCAGGTGTCGGGGCCGGGCCCCGACCGCGGCATGGTGTTCCAGGGCTACACGCTGTTCCCCTGGCTGACCGTGACCCGGAACGTGATGTTCGGGCTCGAGCTGTGCACCGACCTCGTGCCGTCGGGCAACTCCGCCGAGGAGGACGCGCGCTCCTGGATCAAGCTGGTCGGCCTGGAGAAGTTCGCCGGGGCCTACCCGCACCAGCTGTCGGGCGGCATGAAGCAGCGCGTGGCCATCGCGCGCGCGCTGGCGGCGCGCCCGCGAATCTTGCTGATGGACGAGCCGTTCGGCGCGCTCGACGCGCAGACGCGCGCGCAGATGCAATCCTACCTCTTGCAGATCTGGCGGCAGGTCGACGTCACCATCATCTTCATCACCCACGATCTGGACGAGGCGGTCTACCTGGCCGACCGCATCCTGGTGCTGGACGCGCACCCCGGACGGGTGCGCGAGCTCATGGAGGTCGCGGTGCCGCGCCCGCGCACCCCCGAGCAGTCCCTGTCGCCCACCTTCATGGCGGCGCGCCGACATCTCCAGGAGCTGATCCACCCTGCGTCGGCACAAGCGCAGGACCGCATCCCCATGATACGCATGACCATGGTCGGAGACGACGTCGAATGACCCCCCTGGACATCACCCCGAACGTGCCCGGCTCGGACAAGGTCGTGATGGCACCGCCGACACGCGAGACCCTGCGCGGCGGGTCGGCCTGGTCGCGCCGCCTGCGACGCGGTCAGCTGTTGCGCCTCACCGACCCCACGGGGCGCGGCGCGGTCGCCGGGCTGTTCTTCAACGCCGACGATCCCCTGGAACGCTACAACATGCCCGACACGCTGAAAGCGCAGTACACCGCCTTCCTGACCGCGGGCCGGGTGCTGTACTCCGACATGGGGCGCATCCTGGCCTCGATCGTCGAGGACAGTGCCGGCTGGCACGATACCATCTCCGGCTTCGGCGACGCCGCCGGCACGCGCGCGCGCTTCGGCGAGGGCAGTTACCAGGACCGGCGCAACGAGTTCTTTCGCAACACCCGCGACAACTTCCTGATCGAGCTCGGCAAGCACGGCCTGTCCAAGCGCGACCTGGGCGTGGCGGTGAACTTCTTCGTCAAGATCCGGGTCGGCGAGGACGGCGCGCTGGACTGGGCGGCCGAGCGCCCGCGCCCGGGGCGCAGCGTCGCGCTGCGCTTCGAGATGAACGCCCTGGTCGTGCTCTCGAACACCCCTCATCCGCTGGATCCGGCGGCGACCTACGCGCCGCCCGACGTCGAGATCGCGATCGGCCCGGCCGCGCTCCCGGCGTACGATGACCCGTGCCGGCTGTCGCGGCCCGAGAACGAACGCGGCTTCGCCTTGACCGAGGCCTACGCCAGGCAGGAGGCACCGTGAGCAGCTTCGCCCTCAAGGAGAGCGCGCTCGACCCGGCGCGCGCGCTGCTCGACGAGGTGCTGCCGTCGGGACGCGGATTCACCCGGGACCTGCGGCGCGGGCAGTTCTTCCGTATCGTCGACCTCGAGGGGAACCAGGCGGTCGACACCCTCTTTTACAACGCGCGCAATCCCGAGGAGCGCTACAGCGCGTGCGACACCATCCGCGCGCAGGGCGGCATCTACCTCACCACCGGGACGCGCCTGATGTCGAACGAGGGGCACGCGCTGCTGACCATCGTCGCCGACACCTGCGGGCGGCACGACACGCTGGGCGGCGCCTGCTCGGCGGAGAGCAACCAGGTGCGCTACGCGCTGGAGAAGAAGTACATGCACAACTGCCGCGACACCTTCTTGCTGGCGCTGGCCGAGCTGGGACGTGGCATGGGCAAGCGCGACCTGGCCAGCAACATCAACTTCTTCATGAACGTGCCGGTCACCCCCGACGGCGGGCTGTCGTTCGCCGACGGGGTGTCGGCGCCCGGCCGCTATGTCGAGATGCGCGCCGAGACCGACGTGCTGGTCCTGATCTCCAACTGCCCGCAGCTCAACAACCCGTGCAACGCCTACAACCCCACGCCGGTGCGCCTGCTGGTCTGGGACCCCATCGGCTAGGTAGCGGGTGTTGAACGCAGCGCGCGGGCTACGGGCTTCAGGCCTCAGGCTTCAGGCCTCAGGGAGGACGCTCTCTCGTCGGAGAAGGCGCAATCCTCCCAGCCCGAAGCCCGAAGCCCGTAGCCCGAAGCCCGAAGCCCGGAGCCCGAAGCCCGTTTCACACCAGCCTCCCAGGACCCTGGACACCGCGTGTTCTCGAAGGTCCTGATCGCCAACCGCGGCGTGATCGCCTGCCGCATCCTGCGCACCCTGCGCCGCATGGGAGTGGGCGGGGTCGCGGTCTACTCCGACGCCGACCGCCACGCGCCCCACGTGGAGATGGCGACCCAGGCGGTGCGCCTGGGTCCCGCCCCGGCGGCGGAGAGCTACCTCGACGTCCAGAAGATCCTGGCCGCCGCGCACGCGACCGGCGCGCAGGCAATCCACCCCGGCTACGGCTTTCTCAGCGAGAACGCCGCCTTCGCGGAGGCCTGCGAGGGCGCGGGGCTGGCGTTCATCGGTCCGACGCCGGCGCAGGTGCGCGACTTCGGCCTCAAGCACGTGGCGCGCGAACGGGCGCGCGCGCTGCAGATCCCACTGCTGCCGGGCACGCCGCTGCTGGCCGACCTCGGCGAGGCCCACCGCGAGGCCCGCCGCCTGGGCTTTCCGGTGATGCTGAAGAGCACGGCCGGCGGCGGTGGCATCGGCATGCGCCGCTGCGACAGCGAGGCGGAGCTCGACGCCGGCTACCACGCGGTCGAGAAGCTGGGGCGCGCCAACTTCAAGCACGCCGGCCTGTATCTCGAGAAGCTGGTGGTGCGCGCGCGCCACGTCGAGGTGCAGATCTTCGGCGACGGCGAGGGCCAGGTGCTGACCCTGGGCGAGCGCGACTGCTCGCTGCAGCGACGCAACCAGAAGGTGATCGAGGAGACCCCCGCGCCGGGTTTGGCGGCGGGCACCGGCGACGCGCTGGCGGCGGCGGCGGCGGCGCTGGGCCGCGCCGCGCGCTATCGCTCGGCGGGCACGGTGGAGTTCGTGCTCGACGTCGACGCCGGGACCTTTCATTTTCTGGAGGTCAACACCCGCATCCAGGTCGAGCACGGCATCACCGAGGAGGTGTCGGGGATCGACCTCATCGAATGGATGGTGCGCCTTGCCGCCGGCGAGCTGCCGCCGCTCGCCACGCTGGCGCCACGCCTGGCGGGCGCGGCCATGGAGGCCCGGATCTACGCCGAAGACCCGCGGCGCCAGTTCCAGCCCAGCGCCGGGCTGCTGTCCGAGGTGGTGCTGCCGGACGCGAAGTCGGGCGCGCGCGTCGAGAGCTGGATCGCGCGCGGCACCGAGGTGACGCCGTTTTACGATCCGATGCTGGCCAAGATCATCGCGCGCGGCGCGACCCGGCAAGAGGCGCGCGCCGGCCTGGCCGCCGCGCTCGACGCCGCGCGCATCGACGGCATCGAGACCAACCTCGCCTACCTGCGCCAGGTCGTGGCCACGCCCGAGTTCCGCGCCGGCGCGGTACACACCCGTTTCCTCGACGGGCTCGACTACCGGCCCGCGACCGTGGACGTGCTCGAGCCGGGGACGCAGACCACCGTGCAGGACTTTCCCGGCCGGCTCGGCCACTGGGACGTCGGCGTGCCGCCGTCCGGGCCGATGGACGACCTCTCCTTCCGCCTGGGTAACCGGCTGGTGGGCAATCCACCGGGGGCAGCCGGCCTGGAGTGCACGCTGGTGGGACCCGCCCTGCGCTTCAACCACGCGGCGACCATCGCGCTGACCGGCGCCGACATGGCCGCGTCCGTCGACGGCGCCGCCGTCCCGCGCTGGCGGGCGGTGCCGGTCGCCGCCGGCGCGACGCTGCGCTTGCAGGCGGTGCGCGGCCCCGGCAGCCGCGCCTACCTCGCGATCGCCGGCGGGCTCGACGTCCCCGAGTACCTCGCCAGCCGCGCCACCTTCACCCTCGGTCTGTTCGGCGGTCACGCCGGCCGCGCCCTGCGCACCGGCGACGTGCTGCGGCTCGCGGGAGCGGAAAGAACCGACGGCGCCGGCGCCGACGCCGACGCCGACGGACGGAGCGGAGAGGCGGTAGATCCCGCGGCGGTGCCGGTCCTGACGGATCGCTGGGAGATCGCCGTCATGCCGGGCCCGCACGCCGCGCCCGACTTCTTCACCCCCGAAGACATCGAGACCTTCTACGCCGCCGAGTGGAAAATTCACTACAACTCGAGCCGCACCGGGGTGCGACTGATCGGGCCGCGGCCGATGTGGGCGCGCCGCGACGGCGGCGAGGCGGGGCTGCATCCCTCCAACATTCACGACACGGCGTACGCCATCGGCACCGTCGACTACACCGGAGACATGCCGGTGATCCTGGGCCCCGACGGCCCCAGCCTGGGCGGCTTCGTCTGCCCCGCGACCATCATCACCGCCGAGCTGTGGAAGATGGGTCAGCTCAAGGCCGGCGACCGGGTCCGCTTTCACGCGGTGACGCTGGCCGAAGCGCGCGCGCGCCTGTCGGCGCAGGAGCAGACGCTGGCGACGTTGCGCGCGCCGCCACCGGCGCCGGTGGCCGCCTCGTCATCTGCGTCCTCGCCAGCGCCACCACCGCGCGCGCCCGCCCCCGCGATCTTGCACCAGGCGCCAGCCGAGGGCGGGCGTCCGGCGATCGCGATCCGACAGGACGGCGACCGCAACATCCTGATCGAATACGGCCCCATGGCGCTGGACCTGGAATTACGCTTCCGGGTCCACGCGCTGCAGGAGGCGCTGGCCCGGCGCCACCTCGAAGGCGTGATTGATCTGACGCCGGGGATCCGTTCGTTGCAGATCCACTACGATGACACGCGACTGCCTCGCGAGCGCCTGCTGGCCACCATCGCCGACGCCGAAGCGGCGCTGCCCTCCGGCGGCGACATCGAAGTGCCGTCGCGCATCGTGCACCTGCCGCTGTCGTGGGACGATCCGGCGACGCGGCTCGCGATCGCCAGGTATGTCCAGTCGGTGCGCGCCGACGCCCCCTGGTGTCCCAGCAACATCGAGTTCATCCGCCGCATCAACGGCCTGGACAGCATCGACGAGGTGAAGGAGATCGTCTTCGCCGCCAGCTACCTGGTGCTGGGCCTGGGCGACGTCTACCTGGGCGCGCCGGTGGCGACGCCGGTCGATCCGCGCCACCGCCTGGTCACCACCAAGTACAACCCGGCCCGCACCTGGACGCCGGAGAACGCCGTCGGCATCGGCGGCGCCTATCTGTGTGTGTACGGGATGGAGGGCCCGGGGGGCTATCAGTTCGTGGGCCGCACTTGCCAGATGTGGAACCGCTTCCACGAGACCAGCGAATTCCCCGGTCAGACCCGCTGGCTGCTGCGTTTCTTCGATCAGATTCGCTTCTACCCGGTCGGCGAGCAGGAGCTGCTCGACCTGCGCGACGCCTTTCCGCGTGGCAAGGTTCGCCTGCGCATCGAGGAGACCAGCTTCCGCCTGGGCGATTACCGCGCCTTCCTGCGCGACAACGGCGAATCGATCCAGGCCTTCAAGCGTCGCCAGCAGGCTGCCTTCGAGGAGGAACGTGACCGCTGGGCCCGCTTGCCCGCCCCACCCGAGCCGGCCGACAGTGCGGGCGAAAACAGCGACGGCGGCGCGCCGGGCCCGGGCGAAGCGCTCCCGCCCGGCGCCACCGCGGTGCGCGCCGAGATCCCCGGCAGCGTCTGGCAGCTGCTGGTGAAGGCGGGCGATCGGGTGCGCGCCGGCGACAAGCTGGTGGTGCTCGAGACCATGAAGATGGAGGCCCCGGTCCTGGCGCCCGCCGAAGGGACGGTCAGCGCCGTCTTCTGCACGCAGGGCGGGCAGGTGGTCCCCGGCCAGCTCCTGATCGCCCTCGCTCCGCCATCTCCCTGACCCCGGCGCGCGTGCCTGATCGCCGCACGCCGGGTGCGCAAGTGTGGGCAGACATCGCCGTCTTTCTTCAGTTTTCCGGCCGGGATACGATGCACAGTCCATGCAACACAAGTGGACGGCAGCCTGGGTGGTTCTGGGATGGGCGGCGGCGGGCTGTAGCACCCAGATCGGCGGCAATAACGTCGACGGCAGCGGCTCGGGAGGAGCGACCGGCGGCGGCAGCGGCGGCACGGCGGGGCGCGCGGGTGGCACCGGCGGGCGCACCGGCCTGGGCGGCGCGGGTGGCGGCTCGACCAACGGTGGCTGCGCGCTGTTCACGCCCGATGATCCCTGGAACACCGACGTTTCGGCCAAGCCGGTCAACACCAACTGGACCACCAAGGTTCACGCGCTGCTCGGTAACGTGAACATCCACCCTGACTTCGGCAGCGACTTCGGGATCCCGATCAACACCGTCCCGTCGACCCAGCCGAACCTTCCCATCATCTTCGATCAGTTCGAGGACGAGAGCGACCCCGGGCCCTACCCGTTCCCGCCGCCCGCCACGGCGCTCATCGAAGGCGGCGATCCGGTGAACTGCGACACCGACTGCCACATGCTGGTGGTCAAGCTGGGCACCTGCCAGCTGTACGAAGGTTATGCGTGCCGCTACACCAACGGGTGGGTGTGCGGCAACGGCGCGCACTGGGACCTGACCAGGAAGAGCCTGGGCCAGCGTCAGGACGGCTGGACCTCGGCCGACGCGGCCGGACTCTCGATCTACGCCGGCCTGGCGCGCTACGCCGAGTACGCGGCGGGCGAGATCACCCACGCCATCCGGTTCACCCTGCCCTGCACCACCAACAGCCGGGTGTCGCCCGCGACGCACACCGCCTCGCCCTCTTACTGCACGGGCAACGTCAATGCGCCGCCCATGGGCTTGCGCATGCGCCTCAACGCCAGCTTCGACATCAGCAGCTACAAACCGACCGCGCAGGCCTTTCTACGCGCGTTCAAACGCTACGGGGTGATCCTGGCCGACAACGGCGGTCGCACCAGCACCTTCTTCTTCCAGAGCGAGACCAACGCCAGCTGGAACGACGACGACATCAACGACCTCAAGCGCGTTCCGGTGTCAGCCTTCGAAGCGGTAGATCCATAACGTCCCCTGACGTCCCGTACCGTCCCGTCAACGTCACTTCGCCCGATTCAGCCGAGCTTCAGGTGGCGGGCCAGGCGGGCCTCCAGGGCCGGCTTGGGTAAAGCGCCGCGTAGCTGCTCGATCACCTGTCCGCCCCGCAGCAGGATCATGGTGGGGATCGCCTGCACGTTGAAGCGGGCGGCTGCCTGAGGGTTCTCGTCGACGTTCAGCTTGGCGATCTTCAGCTTGCCGCCCTGTTCACGAGCGATCTGGTCCAGGATCGGCCCGACCACACGGCACGGGCCGCACCAGGGGGCCCAGAAATCCACCAGCACCGGGATCGGGCTCTCATCGACCTCCTGTTTCCAGGAAGCGTCGGTCAGCTTGACCGTCTGGCGGGGGAAAATCTTCTGATGGCACCGGCCGCACCGGGGATCGTCGTCTACCCGCGTCGAGAGGATGCGATTGTTCGCGCCGCATTCGCTACAGCGGTAGAGGGTCGATTCGAGGTGTGCCGCGGTGCTCATTTCAGTACGCCCTGGCACCAGCTCAGTAATCACCGGCTCTCGGCGCGTCAAGAACGCTAGACGGTCGGCCCGCGGTGCGTATCCAAAGGGCAATGGAAACTACAAACACGATGGCGGAGGCGTTGCGAACCTCGAGCGTGGCGGAGACGACAACCGAAGACACCAGGAAGGAAACGAGCCAGGGAACGACCGCGATCAATCTGGATATCACCGGCCCCGATCTGATGTTGAGCGGGTCGTTCCAGGACTGGGACTCCGGTGTCTCGATGGGCCCCGACCTCGACCAGCTTCAGGTGCGGCTGGCGATCGACGCCACCAGCGCCACAGCCGAGGCATTCCAGCTCGCCGACACGGTGAGGACACCGCCGCTGTTCGCCTTTCGGGGTCGGCACGCGGTCCCCTTGAGCGCGGGCGTCTATCAGGTCGACGGGGAGCTCACCAGCGCCACGGGCGCCCACTCCGTTCAGGTGATCGTCGAGACGCCGATCGAGCACAGCGCGGTGTTCCTGCTGTCGTTCCAGGCCCGCAAGAGCGACCTCGGCGCAGGTTGGACGCACCTCCTGTCAAACCTGGTCCCTTTCACACGCCGGTCCCACGATGACACTCCCACGAAGCCGGCGCACGGCTGGCTCACGCTCCCGACACTGGCAGCAGCCTGAACGGGCGGTGCAGGGCAAACAGGAAGCAGGCGACGACCATCAAGAGTGAAAGCGCGCGTGAACGAAACCGCCCGATGAGTCGGGCAATCCCTGACAGGAGCTCACCTTCGCTCTTGCGTTGCGCGCGCCGTAGTTGCACGCTGGTTTCGGCTAGACCGCCGGTCGGCTCGCGCGACCAGCGGTTCAGGAGGGTGGGCGATGAACGAGCGCAAGGACCAGGCAATCACGGACGACCGGCAACCGACGCAGGATCGCGCACCGGCTGACGCACACGGCGCCGGCGAATTGGCCTTCGACATCGACGAGCAGCCTGTGCTCGCGTCGGGGACACGGCGGCTGACCGAACGAACGGACCTGCTGATCGCCGGGCTGCCGAGGCCCGAGCCGCGCCGGGTACCGTTCTGGGCGCGGCTGCGGCTGATATGGCACCGGCAGGTCCTGCGCGACGCTGGATAATCAGCGAAAGGGCTCGATCGCCGCCAGCAGCTCGGCGATCGAGCACGGCTTGGTGAGAAACCCCTGCGCGTGCAGGTCGGCCATGTTGCGTGGGCCATTGTCGAAGCTGGAGAACACCAGCACCGGGATCGACGCCAGCGCCGGTTCGGTCAGCTGGACGCGGCGGAACTCCCATCCGCTGGTGCCTGGCATCATCAGATCGAGCAAGACCACCGAAGGCGGCAGCGACGAGCGCAGCAGGCGCAACGCCTCACCGCCGTTGCTGGCCGTCATGACGTCCAGACCCTCCTCGCGCAGGATCTCGCTGACCTCGCGCCGGATGTCGAGGTCGTCGTCGATGATGAGGATTGACGACACTTCATCCTTTCCCGGGCTCTTGCTCCGGGCGCGCCCTGTCGGCGTTGGCCGCCGGCAAGACCAAGGTGAACGTGCTGCCCTCGTTGAGCTGCGACATCAGCTCGATGCGGCCGCCCAGCGCGGCCGCGATGTCACGCACCAGAGCCAGACCAAGGCCGATCCCTGCCAGCGACTGCCGCTCGGACCCGAGCTGCTCGAACGGTTCGAAGATCTTCTTCTGATAGGGCGCGGCGATGCCCGGACCGGTATCGGTCACGGCGACGCGATGCGATCCATCGGCGGCCCGGTCGAGTGCCACCTCGACGCTGCCCCTGGCCGTGAACTTGATGGCGTTGTCGATCAGGTTCGAGATCACCAGCTCGACCAGCCGCTGATCGCTCTGCACCACCGCAGGCGCGACGCGCAGCCACGATCGGATCTCCAGACCGCGGTGCTCGGCCTCGTGGCGATGATGGGCCACGGTCTTGCATACGCTGTCGACCAGATCGAAGGGCGTGAGGTTGACCGACACCTGGCCGCCCTCGATGCGCGCGTATTCGAGCAGGGTCTCGATCATCTCGCGCATGCGGGCGGCCGAAAATGCGATCCGCTCCAGCGACTCCAGGTGGCGATGAGGCAGATCGCCGGCGTTGCGCTGCATCCTTTCGACCTGAAGCGACAGCGAGGTCAGGGGCGTACGCAGCTCGTGAGACACCATGCCGAGGAACCGGGTCTTGAGCTGGCTGGTGCGCAGCGCCTCGTCCCGGGCCGCGACCGCCCGCTCGAGTTGTTCCTGCACGCTCTGTGGCTCGGCGCCGCCCTCCAGCGTGTGGACGATCTGGACGACGTGGCCGCGCTCGTCGAGTACGGGCACGTTGATGGCGATCCAGGTGGTCTCGGAGCCCGCCATGGGGGACACCGAGTGCTCGCGCGGGGTGTACGCGGGCGCCGGAACAGCGTCGGGCGCTCGTGTCTCGATCACCCTCTCGATCGAGCTGCGCAGGGCGACGACTCGGTCCGATCGCGCCGGGTCGTCGGTGGATAGCAGCTCGAACAGGCCGCGGCCCACCACATCCGCCCGGTCCAGGCGGGTCGCGCGCAGGAAGGCGTCGCTCACGGCGACGATGGTCAGGTCCAGCGCAGTGAAAGCCAGCTGCCGCGCCGGCGACGCCTCGAAGAGCGCCCGAAACTCGGGAGCCGGCCGGTCATTCTTGACGAGCTGCACGACGCACCTTTCCCACCCGCCCCCTTCGAATGCGTACGCAACGTTCTACAAACTAATTCCGATTGTCAAGAATCATCAAATGGTCTTGGTTTGCGGCTCTCGGTGCAAGGGTTCGACGGATCGGCGACCAACGCCTCGGCACCGAGTGCCCGCGTCGGCTCCGTCGTCGCGCGTCGGCAAGATCGGTCAGAAGATCGGTCAGAAGATCCGGTCACATGCGCGCGTCGGCGCGCGAGAAGTGATCCCGGACGGCGTCGCAGAACGCGTCGATGTTGAAAGGCTTCCGCAAGAACGCCGCTGCGCCTTCGGGCTTGTCGCGCGCGACTGCGCTCAACACCAGGATCGGGATGTTCTGCAGACGCGGGTCCTGGTGCATCTGCTCCATGACCTGCCAGCCCGAGACCATCGGCATCATCAAGTCGAGGATGACCAGATCGGCCTTCTGGGGTTGATTGAGGTTGAGGAAATCGAGAGCTTGTTTCCCATTGCTCGCCGGAAAGACGTCGAAACCATCTGCCTCGAGGACATCCTGGAGGATGTCTCGGATCTCGAGATCGTCTTCCACGAGCAGGACCGTCTTGCTTCCCATGCCTTGTACCTCTGTCCCTAAGACCCCTGGCCGCCCGCTCTGGTCACTCCTGCCATAATGGCGTGCAAATCGCCGGTTATCAAGAGGTACGCACGTGGTAACGTGTTTCTTGATTTTCCGTGCTCTTTTCGAGCGTTCGGTCTTGCCATGCGTTCCGTCTCGCCATGCGTTCCGTCTTCATGCGTTCCGTCTTCATGCGTTCCTTCTTCATGCGTTCCTTCTTCATGCGTTCCTTCTTCATGCGTTCCTTCTTCATGCGTTCCTTGCCATGCGTGTCTCTGCTCAGCTCACGCCCCCGACCGGCCGATGCATTGACTGACTGCCATGACCCCGCCGTCGTTGTCCGTTGTTGCTGACCTGCCATGCTGGAGATGACTTGTCCTCGCGATGAGCCCCCATTCGCGATACACGATCCTGCGCAAGATCGCTGATGGCGGAACGGCGGAGATCTTCCTCGCCAAGCAGACCGGCGCATCGGGCTTCGAAAAGATGGTGGTGCTGAAGAGGATCTTCAACACCTTCTACTCGGACCCACAGTTTCGCCACATGCTGGTCGACGAGGCTCATATCGCGATGAGCCTCTACCACAGCAACATCGTCCAGGTCCTGGACCTGGGCGAGGCCGGCGGGCGCCACTTTCTGGCGCTTGAGCTGGTGGATGGGTGGACGCTGGACGAGGTGCTGAAGCGATCCCGGACCGCGAACGTTCCCTTCCCGCCGGCGCTGGCATTGTACGTGACCGCAGAGGTCGGCCGCGCGCTGGCTTACGCTCATTCCAAGGAGAGAGACGGCCACCCGCTGGGCATCGTCCATCGCGACGTCAGCCCCCACAACGTTCTGCTCAGCGACCACGGCGAGGTAAAGCTCACCGATTTCGGAATCGCCAAGGCGCACAACAAGCAGGAACAGAGCGTGGGCAACATGATCAAGGGCAAGATCGCCTTCATGTCGCCGGAGCAGGCCTCGGGCCACGATCTGGACGCCCGTTCGGATCTCTTCTCGCTGGGCACGATGCTGTACATGATGATCGTACGGGCAGCTCCGTTCGACGCGCCCACCGATTACGAGACCCTGATGCAGGTGCGCGCCGGCGACTTCATCCCCCCCGAGACCGCGCGCCCCGGCCTCAATCCGGAGATCTACCGGGTGATGCGCAAGGCGATGGAGAAGTCGCCCGAGAAGCGTTACCAGAAGGCCGGCGAGATGCTGGTCGACGTGGAGCAGGTGATGCGGCTGGCCTTCCGCGCCGTGGGGCAGACCGAGCTCGCGCGCTGGCTGTCCGACCTGAGCGCCAAGGACGGGGTGCCGCCACTGACGCGCGCGCCGCCGCCGCCGGTCAACGACACCGTGGTCATGGACCGACCGTCGTTTATGCCCGCGGGCGCGTCCATGCCCGCGGGCGCGTCCATGCCCGCGCCGGCCACCGGCACCGAGTCCGGCGTCGAGCTGGATCTCGACGGGGTGGACGCGTCGCTGGTGACGGCTCCACCGATGAACACCATCGTGTCGCCATCGCCCGCGGCGACCGGGCCACCGCCGCTGCCGCGGGATTCGCAGGCGCACGTCACCTCGCTGCGGCCGTTGCCCTTCTGGAAGAAGGGCGCCGCCGCCAACCAAGCTGTGCGCGCGGGCGCCGTCGCGCTGCTGTTGGTGCTGGCCGCTTTCGGCGGCGCACGCTGGTGGCGCCTGCACGGGCGCGCCCGCTCGATGGCCGCGCCGGCCGGCGCGCCCGGCGGCGGGCCGGCGGGCGCCGGCGCCCAGGTGGCGCCCCTCGCTTTGTCCCATCCTGCGCCCGACCCGTCTTCCAACCTACCTTCCAACCTACCTTCCAACCTACCTTCCCACCCGTCTCCCGGTGCGGGGACCGAAGGGGCGTCGACCCGGGCTGCGGGCGCCGATCCGGCTTCCTTGCCATCCGACGCGGCGGGCGCCGGCAAGGAGTTGGCGGCGGCGGGCTCAGACCCGGAAGCGGTCCCCCCGCCCGCCGCGGCACCCGGCGAGCAGCCCGAGCCGGCCGATCAACCCGACAGCAAGGCAGGCGAAGGCACGACACGCGCAGGCCACGAGAAGAGCGCGGCCCGGAAGCCTCAGGTCTCGGTCTCTATCAAGAGCGACCCGGCCGGCAGCGCGATCAGCACCCGGCATCGCTCGTTCGGCTCCACGCCGGTCTCGCTCAAGTTGCAGCCCGGCAGCACGTACGAGCTGACCTTCACCAAGGCGGGGTACTTACCCGTCACCAGGGTCTACAAGATCACGGCGGCCACGCGCGCGATCCGGATCGCGCTCAAGAAGGCGCCCGCGCCCCACCCGGCGCCGACCGCAGAATCGCCCCCGCCGGACGCCAAGAAAAGCTGGTGGAAGCTACACTTCGCTCGCTGAGGGTCCGCCCTGTAAACGCTGGCAGAGCTCGTTGAGGAGCTCGGTACCCGCCATCAGGCACAGCAGCCGGCGCAGCTCTTCGGTGCCGACGAAGTAATGCAGGCGCTCGCGCTCGGGGGCAGCTTCGATCGGCCCGGGAGGCGTCGTCGATGTCGTGGCCGTTGTCGGCAGCTCGCCCGCCTGTATGCCCAGCTGGGTCGCCCCCGGGGGCCCGCTGGCGTCGCGCCGCCGCCCGCGCTCACCGTTCGCCGCGGATGTACCCCGGCAGACCTGCCGACCCCGGAACCTGCCCCCCCGATGAGGCAGCGCCGGGGCACCCCGCCTGATTAAGCCAGCTCGCATGATGACGACCCAATATACGAAAGTTGTGCCAGAAGGCCCCACATCTCTGCTTCAGCCAGAATCGCTGAGTTAGCGATCAGTGCCCGGCACCGGACGTGACCATCCCGTAACGCCGCGGGCGTCACCGAAACCGCGACCTGTGCAGCGGCGTCACCGATCGGCGACGGCCGCCGGGGTAGCAATCACCAGCGCACACGGCGCCAATTCACCTGGCACGGCGATTGATCACGCCAAGGTCGACACGCGTCAGGCCAGCATGACGGGGCGGCCCTGGCGGCCAGAGTCGGAAAATGGGAGTGGTCCCGCCCCTGTCCTTTTTTTCCCGGCGTGCCGATACATATTTTAGGGAAGGGTGCGGAATGGACCTCGAGACTGAAGACGCCGGCTCTTGCTGTGTCGCCGAGTTGATGGGAACCGAGCTCTACACGCTCACGCCGGACACCGTGGTGGCGTCGGCCAAGCGGCTCGCGCGGGACAACGGGGTCAAGCACCTGCTGGTCCTGGACAATGGAACCTTGACCGGGATTGTGTGCGGCGAGGATCTGCGCACCGCCGCCCGCGACTCGCTGATCGGTGAATGCATGAGCTCCCCCGTCCTGTGCGTCGGTCCCGACACCACGGTGCAGGACGCGGTCGACATCATGGCCGAGAACGACATCAGCTGCCTGCCGGTCGTCACCGGTGCCTTCCTGGTCGGCATGATCACCATGGACGCGCTGGCCTCGGCTGGTCTCACCGACGATGAGCCCGAGCCGGACGAGAGCTGCGTCGCCTGCGCGACCACCGAGCACGTGCGCCGGGACCCACGCGCCGGCTGCCTCCCGTTGTGCGCCGATTGCCTGGGTCGCACGACGGTCAACTCGCTGGATCCCCAGGCCGACTGACGGCGCGCCCGCAGTGCGGGCACGAAGCGGTCGACGACGCGGTCGACGAGGCGGTCGACGAAGCGGTCGACGAAGCGTCGACGAAGCGGTCGACGACGGGTCGGTGGGCTCGCACGCGAGCCGCCGGTGGCGGAGCCAGATCGTCCGGATCCGTGGTAGACAGTCTCGGCCGGGCCGCGTGGTCTGGCCTCGGGGCGCCACCGCCGATGTCTGTTGGATCCCACCGGCGTAAAGTCGTCTCCCCATGACCGAGGACTTCAGCCGCGGCGGGCGCAAGCTCGACGCCGCGCTTCGTCTCTTCGGGCTGCAAGCGGAGGTGCGCGGCGCGCGCGTCGTCGACGTCGGCGCGTCGAAGGGGGGATTCACGGAGGCCCTGCTGCGGCACGGCGCGCGCCAGGTGGTCGCGGTCGACGCCGGGCGCGACCAGCTGGACGCGCGCTTGCGACGGGACGCGCGCGTCGAGAGCCTGGAGGGCACCGACTGGAAGACGCTGTCGCTGTCGCGCGCGCCCGGGCCGTTCGACTTCTTCACCGTCGACGTCAGCTTCGTGGCGGCGCGCAACATGCTCCGCGGTCTGGCCTTCCGCCTGCGCGCCGGCGCGCACGGCGTGATGCTGGTCAAGCCTCAGTTCGAGCTCGGCGAGCGCCGCTTGCGAGCCGGCAAGGATCCCGGAGGCGCCGTCGATGATCCCGAACTGCGGCGCGCGGCGCTGGCGCGCGTGACCGAAAAAGCGCGCGGCCTGGGTTTCACCCTGATCGCGCACGCCGACTCGCCGGTCGCGGGCGGCAGCGGCACCGTCGAGGTGCTGGCCCACCTGCGCTTCGACGGGCGCCCGGCGGCGCTGCCGCAGCCCGGCGAGCACCGCGGCCAGCCCGCCCGGGCGGGCCGCGCGGCCGTGGGCCCGCCCGAGCGCTGGTTCCTGGTCAGCGCGCCCGGCCTGGAGCAAGTCACCGCGCGAGAGGCGGCGGCGTTGTCGAGCACGGCGGGAGCCGGCGCGGCCGAGCGCATCCAGGCCGTTGACGGCGGCGTGGAGATCTCGGGCCCGCTCGAGTTTGCCTACCGCGCCAACCTTTGCTTGCGCACGGCGACCCGCGTGCTGGCGCGGGTCGGCGAAGTGCGGGCGCGCGAGTTCGGCAAGCTGCGCCACGCGATCGCCGGGCTGCCGTGGGAGGGGCTGATCGCGCCCGGCGCCGCCGTCAAGGTCAGCGCCACGACCACGCGCTGCCGTCTCTATCACACCGGCGCGATCGCCGAGACCGTGGAGCTGGGCATCGCCGACCGCCTGGCGCGCGCGCCGGCGGCGCCCGGCCACGCGGCCGCCGATTCGCCGACGGTGCAGACCGTGCTGCTGCGCGGGCTGGAGGATCGCTTCATGGTCAGCGTCGACTCGTCGGGCGAGCGCCTGCACCGGCGCGGGTGGCGGCAGGAGAGCGCCGCGGCGCCGGTGCGCGAGACGCTGGCCGCCGGCCTGCTGGCGCTGTGCGACTGGGATCCATCGATGGCGCTGCTCGACCCGATGTGTGGTGCCGGCACGATCCCCATCGAAGCCGGGATGCAGGCCCTGGGCATCGCGCCGGGCATCGACCGCCACTTCGCCTTCGAGGGCTGGCCGCTGCACCAGGGCGCGCTGCGCGCGGCCTGGGAAGAGATGAAAGCGCGAGCGCGCGCCGCCAGCGAGGAGAAGACGCGCGCGTCCGCCGGGGTCGCGGCGCCCGAGCTGATGATCCGGGGCGGCGACCGCAGCGCGCCCGCCGTGGCCAGCGCGCTCCGCAACGCCGAGCGGGCGGGCGCAGCCGGGGCGGTGCGCATCGAGCGCTGCGAGCTGGCCGACGCGCGCCCCTTCGCCGAGCGCGGCCTGGTGCTGATCAACCCGCCTTACGGTCGGCGCCTGGGCGATCGCCGCACCCTGGGTCGCTTGTATCGCGGGATCGGCTTCGTGCTGCGCGCCCACTTCAGCGGGTGGCGGGCCGGGGTGCTGGTGGCAGACCAGAATCTCGCGCAGGCGATCCGGATCCCGCCGGTGGCGGAGTTTCCGCTGTCGAACGGAGGGCTGCGGGTGTCGCTGCTGCGCTTCGAGATCCGGTGACAGCGCCGCGACGGCGGGCGGCGGGTCTCGCAAGGCCTGCCCTCTCCCCGGCCCTCTCCCGCGGACGGGCGAGGGTGACGCGTTCCTGAGCGCGGTGGTGATTCGGCGCTTCCTCTTTCCGGACCTCCCTCCCTCGATTCCTGCGCCCCCACAGACGGTGAATCGAGGGAGGGAGGTCCGTAGAGCAGAGCCGCTGAACCACCGCCCCCATCCAAAGACAAGTCACCCTCGCCCGTCCGCGAAAGAGGGCCGGGGAGAGGGCAGGCCTTGCGAGACCCAACGCCCGCGCCGCGACCCCCTACATGTGCGTCTGCAATCCGAGCTTCGCGGCCGTCGACTGGAACAGGGTCTTGATGGCCTGCGCGTAGGGTCCTTCGCCGCGGCCGCGGATGCCGAAGCGGGGGTCGTAGAGGTCACCGCCGCGAGTTTCGCGGATGCGGTGCAAGATGCGCTCGGCCTGCAGGGGCAGGCCGGCGCGCAGTCGCTCCTCGAACACCGCCTTCACCGAACCCGGTAGGCGCAGCAGCACGAAGCCGGCGTAGCTGGCGCCCGCGTCGCGCGCCGCCGCGAGAACGCGCGGGATGTCCTGATCGTTGAGGCCCGGGATCACCGGCGCGACGTTGACACCCACCGAGAGGCCGGCACGGGCCAGCTTCTCGATGATGTGCACGCGCCGGACCGGGGTCGCGACGTAGGGCTCGATGGCGCGCGCCTTGTCGGCGTCCCAGAACGGGATGCTCACGGTCACGTGGGCCGACGCGACCTTGCCCAGCGCCACCAGCAAATCGATGTCGCGTTCGATCAGGGGCGACTTGGTGATGAAGCCGGCCGGGTTGGCGGTCTCGACACAGACCTCGAGGCAGCCCCGGGTCAAACGATACGACGCCTCGAGCGGCTGGTAGCAGTCGGTGACACCGCTGAAGACCACGGTCTCTTTCTTCCAGGTCCGCCTGGCGAAGGCCGCGCGCAACAGCGCGGGCGCCGCGCGCTTGACCACGATCTTGCGGTCGAAGTCGGTGCCCGCGCCCCAGCTCAGGTACTCGTGCGACGGGCGTGCATAGCAGTAAGCGCAGGCGTGGAAGCACCCGCGGTAGGGATTGACGCTCCAGGTGAAGCCAACGTCCGGGCTGTCGTTCCTGGCCAGGATCTGGCGCGTGTGATCCTCGTAAACCTCCAGCTTCACCTCGGGCGCGCCCTCCAGGTATTCCACCTCGGTGCTGGCCCAGGGGTTGGGCGGATTGGACAGCGGCACCGGCTTCATGTGGCGCCAGCCTACACTGAACCGGTGTTCAGTCAAGGAGCTGCTGCAACCGGAACCGTCCGCGCTTGCCGGTCAGGGGCGCCCACAGGTCACCGCGCTCTGCGATGCGCGCCGGCACGTTGTCGATGCGGAAGTCGTCGATGGCGATGCCGCGCGCGACCTCGTCCCAGGTCACGGGCGTCGAGGCCGGCGCGCGCGGCCTGGGGCGCAGCGAGTAGATCGACGCCAGGGTGTGCCCCCAGGCGTTCTGGTTGTAGTCGACCAGCACCCGCCCCGCCGGCCGGTTGGCGATCCGATACTCGGCGGTGATCAGCTTGGGATGGCGCGCCTCCAGATTGACGGCCAGCGCCTTGGCGACGCTCCACACCTCTTTCTGGGTCGGCCCGCGCTCGATCGGCACGTAGACGTGGATCCCCTTCGACCCGGTGGTCTTGGCGAAGCTGGGCATACCCAGGCTGTCGAGCGCCTGGTGCAGCACCAGCGCGGTGTCCAGCACCTGGGTGAACGCGGCGCCCGGCACCGGATCGAGATCGAAATGCAAGTAGTCGGGGCGATCGACGTCGTCGCAGCGCGCGTACCATTGATTGAGATCGATGCACCCGAGGTTGATCACCCACAGCAGTGACGCCAGGTCCTGGATCATCGGGAAGTCGATCACGCCTTTGGAGCCGTGCTCGATCGAGCAGATCTCGATCCAGTCCGGACGCGGCTCGGGCGCGCGCTTCATGAAGAAAAAGTCGCCGCCGGCCCCGTTGGGGTAGCGCTTCATGACCATCGCGCGATCGCGCAGGTGGGGCAGCAGCGCCGCCGATACGTCGGCGTAATACTGCAGCAGGTCGCGCTTGGTGATGCCCTCCGCGGGCCAGAACAGCTTGTCGAGGTTGGTCAGCTTCACGACCCGCCCCGGCGGGACCCGCACCCGCATCTCGTTGTCACCGCGAGGAATCTCGATGCGTGGAAACGCAGCGGCCATGGCGCGGATTTACCACGAGCCGCCGGGGCACGGTCAGGTGCACGTTTGCGAGCACGTCGACGTCCCGTCACGTCTCGGTCACCTGTCACGTGCACGGCGTTTCGACGCCGTTTGGCTTGGCATCCAGGCCCGGGGCGGCTAATGTCACCGCCTTCATGCCCCCGCCCGCGGCCGGTCAGGAGTCCGGCAGATTCGGTGCTTTCGCGCGCCTCGCGTCGCTGCCTCCCTACGTGCTGGCCGCGGTCGACGAGCTCAAGTCCAGGCTGCGCGCCGAGGGCCACGATGTGTTCGACTTCGGTCTCGGCAATCCCGACGGCCCCAGCCCGGCGGCCGCCATCGACCGACTCACCACCGAAGCGCGGCGCGCGGGCAACCAACGATACATGCCGTCGAAGGGGCTGCCGGAAACTCGCCGCGCCATATGCGACTGGTACCAGCGCCGGTACGACCAGACCTTCGACCCTGACCGCGAGGCGGTGATCACCATCGGCGCCAAGGAGGGGATCGCGCACCTCTTGCTGGCGCTGGTCGGTCCCGGCGACTGCGTGCTTTCGCCCGATCCCTGCTACCCCATCCACCGCTTCGGCGTGATCATCGCCGGCGGCGAGCCGGTGCCGGTCGTCGTCGGGCCCGGCAAGGATCACTTCGCCGAGATCGAGGCCGCGCTGGCGCGCGCCTCGCGCAAGCCCAAGGGCCTGATCGTCAACTTTCCCCACAACCCCACCTCGGTGACCGCGGACCTCGGTTTTTACGAGAAGGTCGTGCGACTGGCCGACCGCGAGAATCTCTGGGTGATCTCGGACCTCGCCTACGCCGATCTGGTGTTCGACGGCCGGCCCGCGCCCAGCATCTTTCAGGTGCGTGGCGCGCGCGACGTCGCGGTCGAGTTCTTCACCGTCTCGAAGAGCTACTCGATGCCGGGCTGGCGGGTTGGGTTCTGCGTCGGCAACCACGCGCTGGTCGGCGCGCTGACCACCATCAAGGGCTACCTGGATTACGGTATGTTCGCGCCGACCCAGCTGGCGGCCGCGACCGCGCTCGCCTCCTGCGACGCCGACGTCGAGCAAAACCGCGCCCGCTATCGCAACCGCGCCCAGGTGCTGGTCGACGGCCTGGCCGCGGCCGGCTGGCCGGTGGAGAAGCCAACCGCGTCGATGTTCGTCTGGGCGGCCCTGCCGGCCGGCCACCGCCACCGCAGCGCGGTCGAGTTCGCCGCGGCGCTGCTGGCCGAGGCGCGGGTCGCGGTGTCGCCCGGAGTGGGATTCGGCCCAGGTGGCGAGGGCTTCGTCCGTTTCGCGCTGGTCGAGCCCGACGATCGGGCAGCGGCCGCGTGCGCGGCCATCGGGCGTTTCCTGGCCAAAGGGCCGCGTTAGGAGCCGCCCGGCCCCCCCCGCCACTGGTTGACAACCGGCCCAACCTCCAGTAAAAACCCCCCTCCATGCCGGTCAGCGCCGTACGTAATCGCCCCACTTTCCAGGCCAAAGGCTCGTTCGAGCACGGTTGGTACATCGCCGACGTCGGGGGCAAGACCCTGGGGCGCGCCGCCACCAAGATCGCGGACGTGCTGCGCGGCAAGCACCGGCCCACGTTCACCCCGCACGCCGACGCGGGCGACTTCGTGGTGGTGGTGAACGCCGACAAGATCCGCCTCACCGGCGACAAGTGGAACATCAAGCTCTACCGTGACCACTCGTTGTTCCCGGGCGGCCTGCGCACCCAGACGGCGCAGCAGCTGATGGCGCGCCACCCCACCGATATGGTCAAGCGCGCGGTGTGGGGCATGCTGCCCAAGGGGCCACTCGGACGCCGCATCTACAAAAAGCTCAAGGTCTACGCCGGCGCCGTGCACCCGCACGCCGCGCAGCAGCCGAAACCCCTCGCGTTCACCTAATTCACAGCCGGAGCCGCCGACATGCCTGACGTATCAAAGAGCATCTACGCTACTGGCCGCCGCAAGCACGCGGTGGCACGGGTCTGGATGCAACCCGGCACCGGCAAGATCGACATCAACCGCCGCACGCTGGAGGACTACTTCGGCCGCGAGACGTCGCGCATGGTGTTCCGCCAGCCGCTCGAGCTGACCGAGACCTCGGGCCGCTTCGACGTGTTCGTCAACGTCTCCGGCGGTGGTCTCTCGGGACAGGCCGACGCCATCCGCCACGGCATCTCGCGCGTGCTGATCCAGGTCGACCCCGGCTACCGTGGCGCGCTCAAGAAGGCCGGCTACCTGACGCGCGACGCGCGCGCCAAGGAGCGCAAGAAGTACGGTCAGCGTGGCGCCCGCGCCCGCTTCCAGTTCAGCAAGAGATAAGCGGGCGTTGCGCGCCGGTTGAGCGACGGCCGACGATCGACGATCGAGCTCCCGGTCCAGGTCGGTGGCGCGACCTTGCTGGCCACCGCATCGCGCGGCCCGAGTTAGACTGCGGGGCGAATGGCCCGCCGATCTTCTCAGACCCTGCTGGCCAAGCTGCTGGTGGGCACGCTGCTGCCGACCGTGGTGGCGCTCGGCGGGCTCGGTTTCCTGGCCCACGAGGTGGCGCGGCGCACCCTGGAGGACGAGCTGGGCCGGCGGCTCGAGACCGCGGCCAGCGCGGTGGCGCTGGTGGTCCTGCCCGAGCAGGTGCGCGAGCTGCGCGCCGGCGACGAGGACTCGCTCACCTACGCCAACGTCACGCGCAAGCTGGCGCTGGCCCGCGATCGCTTTGGCGTGCGCCGCGTGGCGGTCGTCGCCACCGACCTCACCGCGCGCGGCGACACCGACGGGCGGTGGGGGCTGGGCGCCCAGGCCTACGAGCTGGGCGCCGACCGCGCCGAGATCGCGCGCGCGCGGGCGGGCCGCGCCGTCGCATCGCCCCTGTTCACCGGGCACGACGGGCTGCCGTACAAGCGCGGGTACGCGCCCATCACCGCGCCCCTGGCGCCCGCCTCCTCGTCGGGCGGCGAGCCGGCCGGCTTCGCGGTGGTCGAGGCCAGCGCCGACTACCTGCGGGCGCTGGCATCTTTTCGCCGCTGGCTGCTGAGCGCGAGCGCGCTGACGGTGGCCGGCGTCCTGCTCGTGATCCTTCTCATCGCGCGCCGGATCACCGGGCCGGTGGTGCGCCTGGCCGGCGCCGCCGAACGCATCGGCCAGGGACAGCTGGCGACCGCCGTGCCGATCGAGACCCGCGACGAGCTCGGCTTCCTGGCCGCGACGCTGGACGAGATGCGCGCGGCGTTGCAGGCGCGCGACGAACGCCTGCAGATGATGCTGGCCGGCATCGCGCACGAGGTGCGCAATCCGCTGGGCGGCCTCGAGCTGTACGCGGGCCTGCTGCGCGATGCGCTGGCCGGCTCTCCCGAGCGGTTGCAAGAAGTCGCGCGCATCGAGCGCGAGGTCGGCTACCTCAAGGCGGTGGTCAACGAGTTCCTCGACTACGCGCGCCGGCCGCCGCTGGAGCTCGCCGACGTGCGGCTGCAGCCGCTGCTGGAGGAGGTGCGCGATCTGGTGCGCGATGGGGCGGCGCGCGACGCCGAGGTCTCGGTCGCGACGCCGGACGGCGACGTCGCCGTGCGCGCCGACCCGGTCCAGCTGCGGCGCGCGCTGCTCAACCTGGCTCGCAACGCCGTCACCGCCACCGCGGGCGCCGCCACGGCCGCGGGCGCGCGCCGCCGGGTCGTGCTCGGCGCGCGGCGGCTCGGGGATGATAAAGTGCGTGTCGAGGTGAGCGACTCCGGCCCCGGCGTTCCGCCCGCGATGCGCGATCAGATCTTCACCCCCTTCTTCACCACGCGCGAGAAGGGCACCGGCCTCGGCCTGGCGTTCGTGCGTGAGATCGTCCGCGACCACGGAGGCGACGTGGTGGTCGGGGACGCGCCGGGCGGTGGCGCCTGCTTCCGGTTTGACCTCGCGGCGCCGGGGCGCGCGCCGCCCCTGCCCTCGCCCGCGTCTGCGCTGGCGACCACGCAAACGCCGGAGGTGTCATGAGCACGTCGATCTTCACCGACCCGCGTTTCCTGGACCACGAGCCGGGCGCGCAGCACCCGGAGTCGCCGGCTCGCCTGTCGGCGATCCTGGCAGATCTGACGGCCGCCCCGATCGCGGGCACGGCGATGCACGCGCCGCGGCCGGCGACCGACGCCGAGATCGAGGCGGTCCATCACCCGAGCTACTGGCAGCGGCTGCGCTTGCTGTCGGGCGCGCGCGTGGCGCTGGACCCCGACACCACCATCTCGGCTGGCAGCGTCACCGCCGCGACCCTGGCCGCGGGCGCTGCCGTCGGCGCGGTCGAGGAGGTGTGGACCGGCCGCGCCGAGAACGCCTTCGCGCTGGTGCGCCCGCCCGGCCACCACGCCGAGTCGACCGGCGCGATGGGCTTCTGCCTGCTCAACAACGCCGCCATCGCCGCCGAAGCGGCGCGCCGCCTGGGCGCCGAGCGGGTCATGGTCCTCGACTGGGATGTGCACCACGGCAACGGCACGCAGCACCTGTTCGAGAGCCGTCGCGACATCCTTTACCTGTCATCGCACCAGTCTCCGTACTACCCCGGCACCGGCGCGTCGGAGGAGATCGGTGCCGCCGAGGGCGCCGGCTACACGGTCAACTGCCCGCTGCCGCCCGGCCAGAGCGACGCCGACTACGGCGCGGTCTTTCAGGATCTATTCCTGCCGGCCGGCGAGGCCTTCCGGCCGGATCTGATCATCGTGTCGGCCGGATTCGACGCGCACGTGCGCGATCCGCTGGCCGACATGTGCGTCACCGAGCGCGGGTTCGCCGCCATGTGCAGCGCGCTCAAGGACCTGGCGCGCAGCCACTGCGGCGGCAAGCTGGTCCTGCTGCTCGAGGGCGGTTACCATCTGGACGCGCTGGCGCAGTCGGTGCGCGCCTGTCTGGAGGTGCTCACCGGCGCGCGCCGCGACGATTTCCCGGCGGGCGTGGGGCACGACGCGCCGGCCGCGATCCACGAGACCCAGACGGCGCACCGGCGGGCCGGGGGCGTCGGCGCGCGCCGCTGAGCCAGGGCGCCAGCCGGGAGAACCATGGCCGATCAGGGCAAGGTCTGGACCGACGCACCCGCGCCGCCTCGATCGATGCACTGGCGGAATCTCTTGTGGCCAGGATCGGGGCCACGAGCGGGCGATCTCTACCGCCGGCTGCTGGCGCTGATCTTCGTCATCGCATGGCTGTCGCTGGGCAGCCAGGTGCGCCTGCTCATCGGCGCGCGCGGCCTGATGCCGCTGCGTGATTTCATCGATGCGGCGCGCGGGGAGGGCGGCCTGACCTTTGGCGACCTTCCGACGATCTTCTGGTGGGCCCAGAGCGACGCCGCCCTGATCGCCGGCGTGGTCGTGGGCGTCGGGCTGGCGCTGGCCGCGCTGGCCGGCGTGTGGCCGCGCCGCTGCTTCGCGCTGTCGACGGCCCTTTATCTCAGCTACGCCGTGGCGGGCCGCACCTTTCTGTCATTTCAATGGGACAACCTGCTGCTGGAGTGCGGCCTGCTGGCCAGCTTCCTGCCGGCCGGGAGGGCAGCCCCGCTGGTCCACTTCCTGTTCCGGCTGCTGCTGTTCAAGCTGTACTTCGAGTCGGGCATCGCCAAGTGGCAGTCCCCGCTGCACGACTGGCAGGACGGCAGCGCGATGACGCTCTACTACGAGACCGCGCCGCTGCCGACCCGGCTCGCCTGGTGGTTCCACGCTTTGCCCGCCGGCTGGCACCACTTCGAGAGCCGGGCGGTGCTGGCCCTCGAGCTGGTGGTCCCGTTCGCGATCTTCGCCTCGCGCGGCCCGCGCCTGGTGGCCGCGGGACTCTTGACCGGGTTCCAGATTCTCAACATCGCGACCGCCAACTACGGCTTCTTCTGTTACCTGGCGCTGGCGCTGCACGTCTTCCTGCTCGACGATCGCGACGTCGCGCGCGCCGGCGCGATCGGCGGGCGCGCGGGCGAGTGGCTCGCGCGCGCGCTGCCAGCCCCGGTCGCGCGCCTCCTGCGCGCGCGCAGCGCCGCGCCGCCCGTGAGCCCGGGACCTGCGATCGGCGGCGTGGGTCGGGCCGGGCTGGCCCAGGCGGTCGCGGGGCTGGGCGTCGCGGCGTTCGTCGCGGTATCGCTGGTGCAGGCGCTGTTTCACTTCACCGAACCCGGGCCCCGCCTCGAGCGTCTGACGCCGATCATGCGTCTGTCGCAGGCTTATCGCCTGATCAACACCTATCACCTGTTCGCCGCGATCACGACCACGCGGATCGAGCCGCAGTTCGAGACCACCAGCGACGGCGGGACGACCTGGACCGAGCACGATCTGTGGCACAAGGCCGGCGATCCCGCGCGCGCCCCCGACTTCGTCGCGCCGCACCAGCCGCGCGTGGATTTCCAGCTCTGGTTTTACGGTCTCAACTACCAGCATCGCCAGCCGTCCTACGTCGCGACCTTGATCGGGCGCCTGTGCGAGGACCCGGGCGCCGTGGCCGCGCTGTTCCGCGCCCCGCTGCCCGAGCACCCCGACGCGGTCCGCCTGTCCTACTGGCGCTACCACTTCACCCGACAGGCCGAGGCGCGCGCGACCGGCGCCTGGTGGCGGCGCGAATCGATTGGCACGACCCGGGCCATTCCGTGCCATAGATAGGCGCTGTCGGCGATGCGCAAAGCTTCTCTCGGGACGCTGTTCCTCACGGTCTTTCTGGATCTGCTCGGCTTCGGACTGGTGATCCCGTTCCTGCCCGGCGTGGCGCGGCACCTGGGCGCGGGCGACTTCGTGGCCACGCTGCCGGCGGTCGCCTACTCGCTGATGCAGTTCCTGTGCATCCCCATCTGGGGTCGCCTGTCCGACCGCATCGGGCGGCGGCCCGTGCTGATTTGCAGCATCGCCGCGACCGCCGTCGGCATGACCATGCTCGGTCTGGCGCAGAGCCTGCTCTGGCTGTTCGTCGCGCGCTTGTGGAGCGGCATCGCAACCGCCAACATCGCCGTCGCGCAGGCCTACATCGCCGACGTCACGCCGCCCGAGAAGCGCGCGCGCGGCATGGGCATCATCGGCATGGGCTTCGGCCTCGGGTTCATCGTCGGACCCTTCGTCGGCGGCGCGCTCGGGCGCGTGATGGTGCTCGGCCGCCCGGGCGCGCTGGCCGCCTTCGTTGCCGCCGGATTGTCGGTGGCGAACCTGATCCTGGCGCTGGTGACACTGCCCGAGTCATTGCCACCCGACAAGCGCGGCAAGTCGAAGCGCCGGGCCAGCCCGATCGATCTGCACCAGCTGCGCGCCGCGGTCGCGCTGCCCGGCGTGGCGTACGCCATCGCGATCAACTTCACCATGGTGTTCTGGTTCGCCGGCATGGAGCAGACCTTCCGCCTCTTCACCGAGGACAAGTTTGGCATGAGTGACTGGGGGACCGGCCGCATCTTCGGCGTGGTCGGCATCATCGCCGCCATCGTGCAGGGCGGGCTGATCTCGACGCTGTCGCGCCGCTTCGGCGAGGTGCGGCTGGTGCGCAGCGGGATGCTCTTCCAGGCGCTGGCCTTCGGGCTGCTGGGCCTGTGCCCGTCGCTGGGACGCTACGCGCTGGTAGCGCTGTTCGCCGCGGCGGGCTTGATCGCCTTCGGCAACGGGCTGTGCACGCCGACCCTGCCCGCCTACGTCTCCAAGCGCGCGGGTTTCGACTCACAGGGCGTCACCCTGGGCTCGCTGCAGTCGGCGTCGGCGCTGGCCCGCGTCCTCGGTCCCGCGGTCGGCGGCTTCCTGTATCAGGCGTTGTTCCCCAGCGCGCCCTACTACCTGGGCGCGCTCGGCATGATCGCCGCGGCGTTGCTCGCCTCGCGTCTCGGCCCGACGGTGCCGGTGCCTGCGCTCTCCCTTCCGGTCGCCCCGTCCCGTCCGCGGGGACAGGGCTAACGCGCCTTCGGCGTTCGCGGAGGGCGGCGGCGCTTACCGCGGCGCCCGCGGCGTCGGCGTCATGTCTTCGCGCGTGCGCACGCACACCCGGTTGCGGCCCGAGCGCTTGGCCTCGTACATCGCCTTGTCGGCGTCGGCCAGAAATGCGGCGGCGTCGGTTATGGTCGAGTCGGGGATCGCGGTCACGCCCACGCTGATGGTGACGGGGATGCGCGTGCCGTTGAAGTCGAAGGCACGCCGTTCGATGGCGGCGCGCAGACGTTCGGCGACGATCTTGACGCCGGCGAGATCCGTGCCGCGGCACAGGATCGTGAACTCCTCACCGCCGAAGCGGGCCAGCACGTCCTCGGTGCGCAGCATGGTGGTCAGCATCGCCGACAGCTCTGACAGGGTGTAGTCGCCGGCCGAATGCCCGTAGGTGTCGTTGATGGTCTTGAACAGATCGATGTCGATGAAGATCAGCGCCAGCGGCGTCTCGTGGCGGAGCGCGTAGGCGAACTCCTTTTCCAGATGATCGGTGAAGTAACGGCGGTTGAACACCTTGGTCAGACCGTCGCGCAGCGCCGACTCGTACATCTGGCGCTGGAAGACCTCGTCCAGATAGTCCTGGTAGGTGAACTTCAAGATGGTTGTCGAGCCCACCATGATCTTGTCGCCGTCGACCAGCTCGCGGCGGTCGACCCGCGCACCGTTGCAGTAGGTGCCGTTGGTCGAGCCGAGGTCGACCAGCACCACCCGATCGCCCTCACGCAACAGCTGGCAGTGCTCGCGCGACACCCCGTCGTCGGTCAGGCGGAAGGTGACGTGCGCGCCGCGACCGATGACGGTCTTGTCGGCGGTGATCTTCAGCATCTCACCGGCGCTGACGCCGGCCAGCACCACCAGGTAGGCGCGATTCCGCTGAGGCTCGCGATCGCCCTCGGGCGGAATCGCGGGTTGGGTCTGGGTCCCTGTATCATCTGGCAAGCCACCACCCTCCGCTGGTGCCATGGGCCACATATCCTAACCCGAAACCGCGCCTATTGATTGTTTCGTGTCGAGGCATGCGGCGAGGCATCCGACGGCGCCGGCATGACGAAGTGGCGCACGTACTCGGTGACTCGCCCGAGGAGGTCGTCGGTCAGCAGCGGCAGGACCTCGGGTGACCGGCAACCCAGCGTCTCGTAAATGACCGCTTCCCGAAGAAGATTCTGATCATATGCGCGCGACCAGCGATCGAGATCGGGGTCGCGCGGCCCGCCCGGGGGCGTCGCGCGATAGGCCGCGGTCACCATGTAACCACATGTCGTCTCCTCCTCGAGGGACAGCGTCCCGGGCCGGCTGGTCTGGAGCGGCGATTGCACGTACTCACCCCGGATGCGGGCGTCGAAGGCCAGCAGGCCCCGACAGACCGCGTACCGCTGCCAGGCCGGATGGCCCCCGGCGCGCGCCACCAGCACCGGCGCCTGACCGGGCTCGGTCCCCGCCCGCAGCTGGACGAAGATCGGCGGCTCGATTCCGGGCTCGCGGGTTCCACCCAGCTGGCGCAACAGCTTGAGCGCGCGCGGCGCGGACGGGTCCAGCGCCAGCGCGAAGGCGAGGGCGGCGCGCGCCTGGTCCTCGCGCCCCAGCGCCGCCGCCATCTCGGCGCGCAGCGAAAATCCATAGGCGTCGCGCGGCGACAGGCGCAGGCCGCGGTCATTCCAGGCCATGGCGGCCTCCAGGTCGTGGCGCTTGCTCTCGATCTCCGCCAGGTAGAAGTAGGGCTTGGCGTAGAGCGGGTCGCGCTCGATGACCTGCCGGTAGCTCGCAAACGCCTCGTCGAGGTTGCCGGCGCCGAAGGCCTTGTTGCCCGCCTCCATGAACGGGCGCGCCGGATCGCTGGGCAGCCGGGTGATCAGGCGGCGCTCGCGGTCGGGGCCGTCAGCGACGGCGTAGGGGTTGCGGGCGTACGCCGACAGCGGGCGCCCGTCCAGATCGTCGAAGTTCCCGGCGCCCTGCAAGGGTCCGGTCTCCAGCCGGTACGTCGATCGCTGGGCCTCGCGGTCCCAGACGCCCGGCAGCCGGGCCAGCTGCACCGGCTCGGGAGGCTCCAGCGGTATCACCAGGTCGAGCGGACGTGAAGGCATGGGCGGCTTCCCCGCGGGCGGCGCCGACGCACAGGCCGACACCAGCGTGAGCCCGGCCAGCGGGACCAGCACCCGGAGGCTCATTTCCCGACGGCCATCGTGCGGGCAACCTGCATCGCGAGGGGGCCGCATCACCGCCGGCGCCGGCGACCGCTCTCAGGGTCGATGCGCCAGCGAAACGCGCCCGCCTGATCGGAGCCACCCGGCAGCCGGATGCGAACCGCCTCCCCCTTGCGTAGCGCGGGGAAGCGCGCGATCTGCAGCAGCATCGCCGCCGCGCGCGACAAGATCGGCTCGTGGGCCACCAGCGCGATCGACTTCTTGCCGTCGGCGGCCAGGGCCGTGATCAGCGCGATCACGCCGGCGGGGAACGCGTCCGGGATCAGGCGATCGGAGACCGTGACCCGCCCGCGGTAACCGATCGCGGCGACGGTGATCTCGGCGGTCTGGACCGCGCGCACCAGGGGACTGCTGATCACGACACCAAAGTGCGCGCCGGCCCGCCCCAGCGCTCGACCCACCCGGCGGGCTTCGGCCCGTCCCTTCCTGGTCAGGGCTCGCTCTTCGTCGCGGGGCGCATCGTCGCCCGCGTCGCCGTGGCGAATCAAAGTCACGCGCATGGCCCGTACCAGGTGGCTACTCGCTGGGATCTCGATACGGCTCCCCGTCCGACGCGTGGCCGCCCGGATCGCCGGGTCCCGACGGCAGGCGGTCGGACGCAGGCGACGGCACCTCGAGCCCGGCCGGTCCGGGCGCCGACGGGCTGGACCCCGCCTCCGAGCTCGACACCGGCACGGAACCCGAATCGGCAGCGGGCGACGCGGCGCCGGCCGGCGGTGCCGGGACCGGCCCCGGATCGATGCCGTGACTTTGCAGCGCCGCCAGGTAGTGATCCCGCTCGGCGATGGCAGCCAGCAGGCGCTGGCGCATCGTATCGTTGTTCTGCTTGAGGCGTCCGATCTCGGAGAGATCGCGCTGCCGCGTCGAATCGACCTTGGAGGCGCGGGCAAACGCCTTGAGGAACTCGGCCTGTCCCATGTCCGCCATCGGCGTCGCGCGATAGCGGCCAACCTCGACCTTTTCCAGATAGCCCTCGGCGGCCAGTCCGAGCAGGCACTTCGACACCTGCGGCTCGCCCGCCCCGATGGACAGCGCGACGTCGACCGGCGTGAACGAGTCATTGCTGGTCGCCAAGCGCTTGAGCTCGTCGAACAGCTCCTGGCGGTCGACCTTCGCGCCCGAGTCCCCTCCCGCCCCTCCAAAGGAGCTCTTTCCACTCGAATGGCTTCGCTTGAGGCTCATCTCGACTATTCTCCTTCGGTCCCAGAGGCCGTTCCTGACGGTGGTCGCTCGATGGCCTGCCTTATACCACCTCGCGCACCTCAGAACATCAGCTGCGCGCTGGCGCGCACGCGATGGCTGCTGGGCGAATAGCTGCCGCCCGCGACGGTCACATCGGTGGTGCGCAGATGGCTGTAGTCGACCTGCATCTTCACGTCGTGCCCGCGCAGGAAGGCGCTGACCGCGCCAGTCTGGGCGTCGACGCGGGTGCCGCTGGCCAGCCGCTGGGCGGCCGTGGCGCCGTAGAGCGGCAGATCGGTGCGCTCGGCGCGCGCGGAGATCTGAAGAAAGTGCGGCAGGACGAAGTAGCTGGCCTGCAGATACTGGCCCCCGCTGCGTCGATCGGATCCCGCAACGCCCAGGTTCTCCAGGCGCCGGAACAGCTCCGCCTGCAGCGCGGCGCCGTGAAAGTGAACACGCAGCTCGACGGCGCCCTGCCAGATCGCGACGTTATCGACACGGCCGTTGCCGTCGACGTCGACGTTGGCGGTCGGATCGCCGGTGCGCAGGACCACGTCGGTCGGCAGCAGGTTGAAATGACCGGCCACCCCCACCGAGAGCAGCGGGCGCGACCGCCCGACCAGGTCGCCCTCCGAATCGGGCAGCGGACCCCAGGGCGCCGCCACGACCCGCACCGTGGTCGCCAGATCCAGGTTGTCGTTCCTCGACGCACCGGTGCCCGCGCCGTTGCTCAACGCCACCTCGTACTGCAAACGGCCGGCGAGCGGCCGCCCCACGACCATCAACCCCAGGTCGCGTTCGAGGCTGTAAGCGTTCATGGTCTCGCTGCGATCGACGAAGTCGTAGTAAGCGCTGCGCAGGTAGCGCTGAAAGCCGAACGGCAGCTTGAACCGGCCCAGGCGCACGGCCAGCGAACGGCTGGCGCGCCACTGGGCGAAGGCGTCCTTCAGGATCGTCGGCTCGGCAAAGTCGATCTGCAGCCGGTACTCGAGCTGGCGAGACCCGGCCCAGCCCTGCATCCACAGCTCGGCGTGGCGCAGGAGAAAACCCGACTGGCTGGCTTCCACGCGCTGGCCGGGGCCGCGCGGCGTCACGATCCCCTCGTAGCCAGCCTGCAGGCGCACCTGGGGTCGCGGCCAGTGGCGCCGGTCAGCCGACAGCATGCGCGGGCGCTCGTCGAGCGCCCCGCGCGCCGGCGTGGTGTCGGGCGACGCCTGGGGCGTCTGGTCCAGCCGGCGCCCGAGCTCGCCGACGCGCGCCGAGAGCTCGTCGAGGCTGCGGCGCAGATCGTCCCAGGAGGCATTCTGTTTCTCGACGCCGTCGAGCTCGCGTCGGATCTGGATGAGCTTGGCCTCCAGATCCTGCGTCGCGCGTTGCCAGTCGAGGCTGGGGTCCGCGGCGCCGCCCGCATCGCTGGGCGCGGCCGCCGGCGTCGCGGGCGCGGGTCCGGCCTTCTCCTCAGCCGCGGACGCGCGGCGCGGGGCGGCGGTGAGCAGCAACCACACCAGCGCGAGCCGGCGCGCAGTCATCGACACTACTTGCGCTTCCGGCGCTTGTGCGTCTTCGCCCCGGACGGGGCGTCGATGGGCGGCGGTCCTCCGGCGACCGCGGGCTGCATCCAGAGCCGCAGCGACTCCGGGTCGCGCCGATAGCGCCGCCAGAGGCTGCTCAGCAACCACAGTCCGAGCACGAAAGAGACAATGCCGATGATTTGCGACGTCGACAGCGCCAGATTGCCGAAGGGCAGCGTGTAAAGGCCGCGGTCTTCGTCGTCGCGAAAGATCTCGATGATCGGGCGCATCAAACCATAACCCAGCACCCACCCCAGAAATACCTGGCCGGAAAAGCGCCGGTATCGGCGCAGGATCATCAGGAGCGCGAACAGCGACAGTCCGACCAATGCCTCGTAGATCTGCGTCGGATGGACGGAATAGGACCAGCCCGCCGCCTTGTCGAGGCCGAGGTCGTCGACATGGTGTTTCCAGGCGGGGCTACCGGCGGGAAAGCGCACGGCCCAGGGCAGATCCGAGCGCGCGCCGAAGTCGCAACCGAAGAGCAGGCACCCCATGCGGGTGATCGCCGTGCCCAGCACGACCGAAGGGGCCGCGACGTCCGCCCACCGCAGCAGTGGAATCTTGCGCTTGTGGCACATGTACCAGGTGGCGAGGAACCCAGAAATCATGCCACCGTAGGCGACCAGGCCGCCGCGGTTCACGAATACAATCTCCGAGAGCGGGACGTTGGGCGTCGTGAGGTACCAGAGCAGGCGCGAGCCGATGATCGACCAGACCGCCGACCACATGTAGATCGTGGCGGCCGCCTCCTGCGCGATCCCGTCCTGCTTGGCGAACCGCATGACCAGGAACCAGCCGACGATCAACGACGTCCCCAGCATGACCCCGTACGCGTAGATCGGCACCGGCGTCCAGGGATGCTGGAATCCGGCGACGGTGGGCGTCCAGGATCCCGACTTGAGCCCGATCAGCAGCTCGGCGCCCAGCAGCAGGTAAAGGGGCGTGGCGCTGAGCGGCTGCGTCGGGTCTCGCCGCCGCCGCCAGAGATCGCGCAGGAACGCCGCCGCGGCCAGCACCAGCGCCGCAATGAAGAGGGCCTTGGCCGGACTGTTGACCAGGATGGGGCGCATGGATGCCCCCAGAGATATTCCGTGGGGGGGCGCAGGTCAAATCGCGCGGGAAGAAGAAGAGTGGGATCGGCTACGGCGACGCCGACGCTGACGCCGACGGACGCGCGAGCGTGGCGCTTCGCAAGGCCTGCCCCCTCCCTGGCCCTCGCCCGAAGACGGGGGAGGGGACCGGAGGGGGGCGTCGGGGGTCGGCCGTTCTTACGTGTTCTTGGGCGCGTCGGTGTATTCGGCGTCGATCACGTCGTCCTTGCCGCCCGTGCCGGCGCCCGCGCCGTCGCCCTCGCCGCCCTCGGGCGGGGCGCCCCCGGCCCCGTCGCTGGCCGACGAAGCGCTCTTGTACAGGGCCTCCGCCATCTTGTGCGAGGCCTTCTGCAGGCGCTCGAAGGCGCTCTTCAGGGCGTCGGGCTCTTTGGGCTCGCGGTTGGCCTCCAGCGTGTCCTTGGCGTCCTTCAGCGCCGACTCGAGCTCGCTGCGGTCGGGTTCGGCGATCTTCTCCTTGTTCTCGTCGAAGTGCTTCTGAACCTGGAAGCTCAGCGACTCGAGCTGGTTGCGCGCGTCGATCGCCTCGCGCCGCTTCTTGTCCTCCACCTCGTGCTCCTGGGCGTCCTTGACCATCTTCTGGATGTCGGCCTCGGACAGGCCCGACGACGAGGTGATCGTGATGTGCTGGGTCTTGTTGCTGGCCTTGTCCTTGGCCGACACGTTGACGATACCGTTGGCGTCGATGTCGAAGGTGACCTCGATCTGCGGCACGCCGCGCGGCGCGGGCGGGATGCCGTCCAGGCCGAACTTACCCAGCAACCGGTTGTCCCCCGCCATGGGCCGCTCGCCCTGGAAGACCTTGACCTCGACCGAGCTCTGATTGTCGGCCGCCGTCGAGAAGGTCTCCGACTTCTTGGTCGGGATGGTGGTGTTGCGCGGGATGAGCGTGGTCATGACCCCGCCCAGGGTCTCGATGCCCAGCGACAGCGGGGTCACGTCGAGCAGCAGCATGTCCTTGACGTCGCCCGACAGGACGCCCGCCTGCACCGCCGCGCCCAGCGCGACCACCTCGTCGGGGTTGACGCCCTTGTGCGGCTCCTTGCCGAAGAACTCCTTGACCAGCTTCTGCACCATCGGGATGCGGGTCGAACCGCCCACCAGCACGACCTCGGCAATGTCCGAGGGCTTCTTGCCGGCGTCGGCCAGCGCCTTCTTGGTCGGCTCGATGGTGCGGTTGATCAGGTCCTCCATCAGCTGCTCGAGCTTGGCGCGCGACAGCTTGACCTGCATGTGCTTGGGGCCGCTCGCGTCCGCGGTGAGGAACGGCAGGTTGATCTCGGTCTCGGCGACCGACGACAGCTCGATCTTGGCCTTCTCGGCCGCCTCGCGCAGACGCTGGATGACCATCTTGTCCTTGGACACGTCGATGCCCTGGTCCTTTTTGAACTCGGCGATCAGCCAATCCATGATGCGCAGATCGATGTCATCACCGCCAAGGTGCGTGTCGCCGTTGGTCGACACCACCTCGACCACCTTTTCACCGACCTCCAGGATCGAGACGTCGAAGGTACCGCCGCCGAAGTCGAAGACCGCGATGAGATGGTCCTTGCCCTTGTCCAGCCCGTAGGCGAGCGCGGCCGCGGTCGGCTCGTTGACGATGCGCTTGACCTCGAGCCCGGCGATGCGCCCGGCGTCCTTGGTGGCCTGGCGCTGGGCATCGTTGAAGTAAGCCGGAACGGTGATGACCGCCTCGGTGACCTTCTCGCCAAGGTAGTCTTCTGCCGCCCTCTTGAGCTTGCCCAGCACCTTGGCCGAGATCTCGGGCGGGCTCATCTTCTTGCCGCGGATCTCGACGGTCGCCTCGCCGGTGCTACCGCGCACGACCTTGTAGGGGATCCGCTTCATCTCCTCCGCGACCTCGTCGAAGCGGCGGCCCATGAAGCGCTTGATCGAGTAAACCGTGTTCTCGGGGTTGGTGATGGCCTGACGGCGCGCGATCTGGCCGACCAGCACTTCGCCTTTGTCATCCCACGCCACCACCGACGGCGTCAGACGGCCGCCCTCCTCGTTCGGAATGACCTTGGGGTCCTTGCCCTCCATGATTGCGACGACCGAGTTGGTGGTACCGAGATCGATTCCGATTATCTTGCCCATTGGGGTTGTCCCTTCGCGCCTGGCGGCTTCTGTTTTTGTCAACGAATACCGGTGGTTACCTTCCCACCGCCGTACGGCGCATAACGTAAGCACCTGGGGGGGGACGTCAAGCGAAAGCCTGCTGGCGCGCCGGGTTAGCGGGTGCATATACTGAACGGATGTTTCACCCGGTCGTCGAGGACTGGTTCAAGCGTCGCTTCGGCGCGCCGACACCAGCGCAGCTGCAGGCCTGGCCGCTGATCGCCGAAGGACGCGACGTCCTGGTCACCGCGCCCACCGGGTCGGGCAAGACCCTGGCCGCTTTTCTGTTCTGCCTCGACCGTCTGATCGCCGAGGCGGTCACCCGCGGTGGGCTCGAGGATCGAACCCAGGTGCTGTACGTGTCACCGCTCAAGGCGCTGTCCAATGACGTGCGCCGCAACCTGGACGAGCCGCTCGCCGAGCTACGCGCGGTCGCGGCCGGGCTGGGGTTACCGCCGCCCGACGTGCGGACCGCGGTGCGCACCGGGGACACCACCGCGCGCGAGCGGCGCGAGGCGGTGCGCCGGCCGCCGCACGTGCTGGTCACCACGCCCGAGTCGCTCTACATCCTGCTGACCTCGGAGTCGGGACGGCGCGCGCTGCGCGACGTGCGCACCCTGATCGTGGACGAGATCCACGCGGTCGCCGCCGACAAGCGGGGCGCGCACCTGGCGCTGTCGATCGAGCGGCTGGAGGCGCTTGTGACGCAGGCCCAGCCGGGTGCCCGGCTGCAGCGGATCGGGCTGTCGGCGACCGTACGGCCGCTGGCCATCGCGGGCCGCCTGCTGTGCGGCGCGGCGCGCCCGGCGCCGGCCGTGGTCGATGTCGGCCAGCGCCGCGACCTGGACCTCGGCATCGAGGTGCTGCGCGACGAGCTGGGCGCGGTGTGCACCAACGAGCAGTGGACCGAGATCTACGACCGGCTCGCCGACCTGGCGCGCGCCCACCGATCGACGCTGGTCTTCGTCAACACCCGCCGCCTGGTCGAGCGGGTGGCGCACGCGCTGGGCGAGCGCCTGGGCGAGGCGGCCGTCGCTGCTCACCACGGCAGCCTGTCGCGCGAGCGCCGGCACAAGGCCGAGCGGCGGCTGAAAGAGGGCGACCTCAAGCTGGTGGTGGCCACCGCGTCGCTGGAGCTGGGCATCGACGTGGGTGCGGTCGACCTCACCTGCCTGGTCGGGTCACCGCGCTCGATCGCCACCGGGCTGCAGCGCATCGGGCGCTCGGGGCACGCGCTGCACGCCACGCCCAAGGGACGGCTCTTTCCGCTCACCCGCGACCAGCTGATCGAGTGCGCGGCGCTGGTGCGCGCCGCGCGCCGCGCCGAGATCGACGCCATCGCGCTGCGCGACGCCCCCCTCGACGTGCTGGCGCAGCAGATCGTGGCCGCCTGCTCGTGCGAGGAGTGGGATGAAGACTCGCTTTACCAGACCTTCCGGCGCGCCGGGCCGTACGCCGACCTGGCGCGCGCCGACTTCGACACGGTCGTCGACATCTTGTCGGAGGGCATCGCCACTTCGCGCGGGCGCGCCGGCACCCTGCTCCACCGCGACGCCGTCGGGCGCAAGCTGCGCGGGCGGCGCGGCGCGCGCCTGGGCGCGCTGACGTCGGGCGGCGCCATCCCCGACAACGCCAACTACGACGTCGTGCTGGACCCGGGCGGCACGCTGATCGGCAGCCTCGACGAGGACTTCGCCATCGAGAGCATGGCGGGGGACGTGATCCTGCTCGGCAACTCGTCGTGGCGAATCCGGCGGGTCGAATCCGGTCGCGTGCGCGTCGAGGACGCCGCCGGCCAGGCGCCCACCATCCCCTTCTGGCTGGGTGAGGGGCCGGCGCGCACGCGCGAGCTGTCGGCCGAGGTCGGCGTGCTGCGCGCCGAGGTCGAGCGGCGCGCGCCCGCCATGACCGACGACGTCGCCTGGCTGATGGACGACTGCGCGCTGCCCCGGGGCGGCGCCGAGCTGGTGCGCGACTACCTGGCGGCCGGGCGCGCGGCGCTGGGCGCCGTTCCCACCCAGACCCGCATCATCGCCGAGCGCTTCTTCGACGAGGGCGGCGGCATGCAGCTGGTGATCCACGCGCCGTTCGGCGGCCGCATCAACCGCGCCTGGGGCACGGCGCTGCGCAAGCGCTTCTGCCGCAGCTTCGACTTCGAGCTGCAGGCGGCGGCCACTGACGACGGCATCGTGCTGTCGCTGGGCGCGCAGCACAGCTTCCCGCTCGACAGCGTGTTCCAGATGGTGGGCCCCGACGACGTCGGCGAGCTCTTGACCCAGGCCGCGCTGCAGGCGCCGATGTTCGAGACCCGCTGGCGCTGGAACGCGATGCGTTCGCTGGCGCTGCTGCGCTTCCAGGGCGGGCGGCGGGTGCCGCCGCCCATCCAGCGCATGCGGGCACAGGACCTGATCGCGGCGGTCTTTCCGGCCCAGACCGCCTGCCAGGACAACCACGGCGGCGGCGCGGTCGAGATCCCCGATCACCCGCTGGTCCGGGAGACGCTGCGCGACTGCCTGACCGAAGCCATGGACGCCGACGGGCTGCGCCGCATGCTGGCCGACCTGCGCGCCGGCAAGATCGAGACCATCGCGCGTGAAGTGCCCGAGCCGTCGGTGTTCGCGCACGAGATCCTCAACGCCAACCCCTACGCTTTCCTCGACGACGCTCCGCTCGAGGAGCGGCGCACGCGCGCGGTCGCCGTGCGGCGCGGGTTGCCGCCCGAGATCGTCGATCGCATCGGCGGGCTCGACCCCGAGCGCGTCGCCGAGGTGGTGGCCGAGGCGCAACCCGATCCGCGCAACGCCGACGAGCTGCACGACCTGCTGCTGGACCTGGGGGCGCTGCCCGCGCGCGTCGGCACGACGCGCGGGTGGGACCAGCTGTTCGACGGGCTGGTGGGCGCCGGGCGGGCGGCGATGAGCGCCGGAACAGTGCCTTTCTGGGTGGCGGCGGAGCGGCGGGTGCTGGTCGAGACCATCTGGCCGGGACGGCGCTTTGCCCCCGATGTGGTGGCGCCGCCGGCGCGGCGCGCGCCGGCATGGAGCGAACGCGAGGGCGCGCTCACCGAGGTGGTCCGGGCGCACCTGGCGCTGCTGGGGCCGACCACCGCCACGGCGCTGGCGGCGCTGCTGGATCTGGAGCCGTCCGACCTCGACGCGGCGCTGGCGCGCGTCGAGATGGAAGGCAACGTCCTGCGCGGGCGCTTCGTGCCGGCGGTGACCGGCGCCGCGGCCGAGGGCGAGACCCAGTGGTGCGACCGCCGCCTGCTGGCGCGCATCAACCGGCGCATGCTCGACGGCCTGCGCCGGCAGATCGAACCGGCCAGCGCCGCCGACTACCTGCGCTTTCTCTTCTCGTGGCAGCACGTGCGTCCGGGGACTGCGCTGCAGGGGCGCGGCGGCCTGCTGCAAGTGCTGGCGCAGCTGCAAGGCTGCGAGATCGCCGCCGGCGCCTGGGAGCGCGAGGTGTTGCCGGCGCGGGTCGCCGGCTACCAGCCGTCCTGGCTCGACGGCCTGTGCCTGTCGGGCGAGCTGGCGTGGGGACGCCTGGCGCCGCGTGACGCGGCCACCGCGCCCAGCCGCGCCGCGCCGATCGCGATCGTGCGCCGGCGCGACCTGCCCTGGCTGCTGGCGCCCGGCGAGCGAGACGCGGGCGCCGACGGCGAGGTCGGGATGTCGGCGGCGGCGCGCGACGTGCTGCGCTTTCTGCGCGAGGCCGGCGCCAGCTTCCTCGAGGACATCATCCAGGGCGCGCGCCGGTTGCGCAGCGAAGCCGAGGACGCGCTCTGGGAGCTGGTGAGCGCCGGCCGGGTCACCGGCGACGGCTTCGCGGGCCTGCGCGCGTTGATCTCGGCCACCCAGTCGCACGGCGGCGCGCGCGCCCGATGGCATGCGCGCTGGAGTCGGCGCACCGGCGGCGCGCCGGCCGGAGCGGGTCGCTGGGCGCTGCTGCGCGCGCCGCAGCCGGCCCCGGACGAGGAGGACTTGCACGAGGCGCTGGCCCGCCAGTACGTCAAGCGCTACGGCGTGGTCTTCCGCGACGTGCTGGCGCGCGAGCCGCGCGCCCCGTCCTGGCGCGACCTGCTGCGCGTCTACCGCCGCCTGGAGATGCGCGGCGAGCTGCGCGGCGGCCGCCTGGTCGCCGGCTTCGTGGGCGAGCAGTTCGCCGCGCCCGAGGCGCTGGACGCCCTGCGCGCCACCCGCCGCGAGCCCGCGCGCGGCGAGCTCGTGCGCCTGTCGGCCTGCGACCCCTTGAACCTGGTCGGCGTCATCACCCCCGGCCCACGCGTGCCGGCGACGCTGGCGAACACCGTGGTGTTCAAGGACGGCGTGCCGCAGGTCGAGGCGGGCGTGATCGACAGTGGGCTCGCCCTCGGCGCGGGCGGCGGGCTGGATCAGGGAGTTTCGGAGAGCGCGAGCTAGGCGTCGCGCGGGGGAGGGGATCTGATCCTGGCGACGCCCACCTGGCGAACTTTCATAGCAGGGGACTGGAGCGGAGGCTCCCCTGCCCTACCCGACGTCCTTCATGCCGTGCATCAGACGCGCCTTTACCCGCATGGTCTGCCGCTCCTTGTACTTCTCGTGGCTGTTGTCGCCGCTCTGGTTGTTCTCGGCGGTGCGGGCGTCGATGATCTGGAACTCGGTGAGCACGAAGACGATGGTGCCGTTCTCGCTGAACAGCGGGTCGTCGGGCGAACGGCACAGGAAGCGGTCCATGCGCACGGGCAGGTCGGCGACGAAGTTGATCATGCGGTAGCCGGGGCCGGAGAACTCATTCTGCGGCGTGGGCCGCTTGTCGGCGGCCACCGCGGCCAGGTCGGTGATGTCGGGCAGGAAGCGGCCCAGCGCCGGCGACCGATCCAGCGTCTCGCGGATCTTGATGATGTCGTTCACCGACTGCCCGGGGATCACGTAGTTGAAGGGGATGAGCCGCTGCACCAGCTCGCGCATGACGAAGACCAGCTGCTCCTCGGTGTTGGTGATCATGCGGAACCGCAGCTTGTCGTAGACGTCGGCGGCGATCGACTCCTTCTTGGCCAGCAGCTTGGTGATCAGACTGTCGGCGTGCTTGCGGCTCCACTCGAACTCCACGATGGGGCAGCCGACGCCCTTCAGCTCCTCGACGGTGCGCAGCACCTTCTCCTCGACCAGGTGGAAGATCTGGTCGGACGACACCGGCAGCTTGGTCAGCAGCTCGCGCCCCGCCAGGTGGTGCATGACGTGCATCGCCTTGAGCACGATGCAGGCGAAGGTGCGGCGCTTGCCCTTCTGCGAAGCGATGAGCAGCAGGTCGCGCGGCGGCACGCCGTGCGCGACCTCGTCAGGGATCTGGAAGCCCAGGTGTCGCTCGAGGTACTCGACCGCCAGCTCGCGCAGCTCGGCCAGCCGGCGCAGGTCGTCGTCGTCGCGCGGGTCGATCTCGTTGACGCGCAGGAAGCGGTCGACCTCCTCGCGGTCGACGAAGTAAAGCCGGTGCCAGTCGATGACCGACCCGCCGCGCAGCAGGTTGCGGATCGACGTCAGGTCGGCGAGGGTGAAGTCCTCGTAGCGCGCCTTCCGCACCGGGGGCGTGGGCACCGGAGGGGTGGGCGTGGCCGGGACCGGGGCCGTCACGGAAGCCTTTTCGGCTGACGAAGGCGGTTCCAAGGATCTCCCCTTTTGTTGACGGCCGCGGTTCCCGGAAAGACGGTGGGCAGAATAGCACGCGAGCCTGAGCCGGCGACCGACAGGCCGCCAGCAAAATCGTCCCCGTCGCGGACCCGCGACGCTGGAGACTCCTGGGCGACTAGCGGGACCTCGAGCGCGGCACGCCACCGAGGGAGATGGTCGCCCAGAA
>DASRQZ010000102.1:0-13472 GCA_035696125.1 Polyangia bacterium | reverse complement strand
CCACCGCCAGCGGGTCGAGATCCTGCGCCGCCGCATCGACCTGTCGCACGACGCCGGCTCGCGCCAGGAGCTGTGGCGGCGGGTCGCGAGCCTGCTCGAGCGCGACGTCGGCGATGTCGACGAGGCGATCGCCGCCTGCGTCAGCATCCTCGACGAGAACCCCGAGGACACCGGCGCGCTGGACACGCTGGCGCGCCTTTACGATCAGCAGGGGCGGCATCGCGATCGGCTCGGCATCCTCGAGCGGCGCCTGGGTCTGCTGCGCCGCGATCGCGCGCCGGAGGCGCGCGCCGGCGAGATCGAGGTGCTGCGCCAGGTCGCCAAGCTCAACGAAGGACCGCTCGGCGATCCGGCCAACGCCCTGCACAACTGGCGCGAGATTCTGACCACGGCGCCCGGCGACGCCGACGCGCTGGCGGCGCTGGAGCGCTTCATGCAACCCGGCATCGAGACCGCGCTGCGCCTGGCAGCGGCGCAGGCGCTGGAGCCGATCTACGAGAAGGCTGGACGCTGGCGCGAGCTCGGCGAGGTGATCCAGGTCTACGTCGAAGCGCAGGGCGACCCGCGCGCGCGCGTCGCCGAGCTGTCGCGCCTGGCGACGCTGCAAGAGACGCGGCTCGGCGATCCCGACGCGGCGTTCATCTCCTACGGGCTGGCGATCCGCGACGCGCTCGGCGACCCCACGCTGGGCGGGTTGCTCGACGCCTACGAACGGTTGGCGAGCGCCCCGGGCGCGCCGCCGGCCCGGCGTGACGAGGTCGCGACCCTTTACCGCGACATCACGCCCGACGTGCTGGATGAGCAGCTGCGCCTGCGCCTGGACCGGTTCGTCGCCGAGAGCGCGCGCGCCAACGGCGACCACGTGCTGGCCGCCGAATACTACCGGCGCGTGCTCGAGCGCGTGCCCGACGACGATCACGCGCTGGCCGCCCTCGACCAGATCTACACGGCGTCGGGTGACGCGCTCGCGCTGTACGAGATCCTCACCCGGCGCGCCGAGTTGGCCAAGGAGCCCGGGCAAGAGCGGCGGCTGCGCGCGCAGCTCGGCGCCCTGGCCGAAAAGCCGCTCGGACGCATGGAGGAGGCGATCGGCGCTTACGAGCGGGTGCTGGAGCTGGCCCCGCACGACCGCGACGCCATGCAGGCGCTCGACCGCCTGTACACCGAGTCGGAGCGCTGGGTCGATCTGACCCGCTTCCTGTCGGAGGTCATCGAGCGTGGCCTGCCCGAGCGCGAGGTGGTGGCGATCCGCTTCCGCCTGGCCCAGATCGCGCACGACCGGCAGAACGACAAGGACGGCGCGCTCGAGCACCTGCGCGCCGTGCTGCGCGCCAACCCGGAGCACCCCGGCGCGGTCGCCATGCTGGAGAGCATGCTCGAGGACATCGCCGTGCAGGGCGCGGCCGCCGAGCTGCTCGAGCCGGTCTACGCGGGGCGCGGCGACTGGACCGCGCTCATCCGCGCCGGCGAGATCCGCCTGATGCAGGTCGAGGACGCTGCGCAGCGGGTGGCCTGGACCAAGCGCATCGCGCGCCTGTACGAAGAACAGCTCGAGGACTACGACAACGCCCTGCGCTGGTACGGCAAGGTCTTCCAGGAGGCGCCCACCGATCGCCAATCGTCCGAGCAGCTCCTGCGCCTGGCGGGCAAGCTCGATCGCTGGAAGGACGTCGCCAACCTGTTCTCGGACTACCTGGCCGGCGAGCTCGGCGACGGGCCCGAGGTCCTGGACATCACCCGGCACGCGGCCGAGATCTTCGATCTGCGCCTCAACGAGCGCGAGGAGGCGCGCCGGTATTACCGGCGCCTGTACGAGGCGCGTCCCGAGGATCGCGAGACCGCGCTGGTGTTCGAGAACGCGCTCGAGCGCTGGGAGTCCTGGGTGGAGCTGCGCGAGCTGGTCGACGAGCAAGGCGGCCGCGCGCTGGAGCCGAACAGCAAGCGGGCGTTCCTGCGGCGCAGCGCCAAGCTGGACGAGGAACGGCTCGACGACAAGCCGCGCGCGATGCGCACCTTGCGCGAGATCATCGACCTCGACCTGGACTTCGAGGTCGATCCCGCGAGCACCGAGGCCGGCGCGGGGGGCCCGTCGGCGGCTGCCGAGCTGGAGCGACTGCTGCGCGACAACTCCGAGTGGAGCGATCTGGCGGCGCACCTGGCGTTCATGCTCGAGCGCGCGCCCGCCAACCGCCAGCGCGACGAGATCGCGCTGCGCCTGGCCGAGGTGCTGGAGAAGCGGGTCGACGACCTGTCGGGCGCCATCGATCGCTACGCCGAGATCCTCGAGCGCACGCCGGGCCACCGCGAGGCCATCGCGTCGCTCGAGCGCCTGCTGGAGAACCCTGACCACCGCTACCGCGTGGCGGTGATCCTCGAGCCGATCTACCGCAAGGCCGGCGACTGGCAGAAGCTGGTCGCGGTGCTCGAGGCCGAGCTCGACACCGTCGAGGATCGCGACGACCGCGTCAAGATCCTGGGCGAGATGGCCGGGATCTACCAGCGCCTGGCGCGCATCGACCTGGCGTTCGGCTGCCGCAGCCGCGCGTGGCTGGCCGACGTCGCGTCGGCCGACGCGCTGGCCGAGATGGAGACCCTGGCGGTGTCGGCGCGCCTGTACGGGCCGCTGACCGAGACCCTGCAGAAGGGCGCCGTCGAGGCCACCGACCCCGACCTGCAGGCCCGCCTGTGGGGCATGACCGCGCGCCTCATCGAGGAGCACCTCGGCGACGCGCCGCAGGCCATCGAGGCCTGGCGCGCGGCGCTGCAGGCGCAGCCCGACGACGTCGACGCCTTCCTGGCGCTGGAGCGCCTGCTGACCGCGGCCGCGCGCATGAGCGAGCTGGTCGAGGTGCTGGAGAAGCACCTCGAGGTGGCGACCGACCCGGCCGATCGCAAGCTCATCGCCAAGCGCATCGCCGTGCTCTACGAGCTGGCGCTCAAGGACACCGACCGCGCCATCCGCGCCTGGCAGGACGTGCTGGGCATCGACGACGGCGACGTCGAGGCGCTGGAGGCGCTGGCGCAGCTGTACCTGGCCAACAGCCAGTGGCGCGAGCTGGCCGAGATCTTCGAGCGTAAGATCCAGATCACCCAGGGCATCGTCGACCGCCGGCTGCTGCGCTTGCAGGCCGCCCACCTTTATGACGAAAAGCTGGGCGAATCCAACGAGGCGGTGAGCCAGCTGCGCGCGATCCTGGACGAGAGCGCGACCGACCGCGAGGCGCTGGACGCGCTGGACCGCATCTTCGCGCGCGAGGCCCGGCACGCGGATCTGCTCGAGGTGCTGGACCTGCGCATGAGCGGCGAGAAGGACGCTCATGCCCACGACGAGCTGGCCTTCCGCGCGGCGCGCCTGGTCGAGACCGAGCTGTCCGACATCGAGGCGGCCATCGCGCGTTACCAGAGCATCCTGGCGCGCACCCCGGGCCACGCCGAATCGCGCGCGGCCCTGTGGTCCATCGCGCGCGGCAATGACTACCGCCTGCAGGCCGTGGCGGCCCTGGATCCGATCATGCGCGCCGCTGGCGAGTGGGACGCGGTGGTCGAGCTGGCCGAGCTGCGCTTCGAGGTCGAGGACACCGTGGCGGCGCGCCTGGGCGTGCTGGCGGAGATCGCGCGCATCGAGGAGGAGCAGCGCCACGACCCGGCCAAGGCATTCGCGGCCTGGGCGCGCGCGCTCACCGAGGAGGCAACCGAGTCGGAGCCGCGCCAGGCGCTGGAGCGTCTGGCGGGCGCGATCGGGGACTATCGCGGTCTGGCCGCGGTCTACGAAGAGCGGATGGACGCGACCTTCGACGCCGGACTGCAGCGGTCGCTGGCGGTGCGGCTCGCCGAGCTGGAAGAGACCCAGCTCGGCGACCTGGCCAAGGCCGCCGAGTTTCTGCGCAAGGCGCTGAGCCTGCCGGGCGACGAGGGCGCGGTGCTGGCCTCGCTCGATCGGGTGCTGCGCAAGCTGTCCAGCTGGGAAGAGCTGGCCGAGATCCTGTCGCGCGAGGCCGAAGTCACCAGCGATCCGGCCGAGCAGGCGGACTTCCTGACCGCGCTCGGCGACACGCGGCTGCGCTACCTGAACGACGCCGAGGGAGCGCTGGTCGCCTACCGGAGCGCGCTCGAGCACGTGGCCGATCACCCGGGCGCGCAGCGCGCGCTGCACGACCTCCTGGAGCGTGCCGACACCCGCGAGGGAGCGCTCGAGATCCTGGAGCCGCTGGCCGACGCGCGCGGCGACTACCGCGAGCTGGTGACGCTGCTCGAGCATCGCCTGACCCTGCACGACGACCGGACCGACCGCGCGCACTGGCTGCGCCGGATCGCCGAGGTCTACGACGGCCAGCTGGGCGACGCCGCGCGCGCGGTCGACGCCCTGGGGCGCGCGCTGGCCGAAGAGCCGGCGCCGGGCGCGGCGCTGGACGAGATCGAGCGCATCGCGGGCGCGGCCAAGATCCCGCTCGAGGCGGCGCGCCGGATAGAGGCGGTGCTGCCAGGGGCCGAGCCCGACGCCGCGCGCGAGCTGGCGCTGCGCGCCGCGCACCTTTACGAGCAGGCGCCGGGCGAAGGCGCGGCGGCCGAGCGGCTGTACGTCAAGGTGCTGGACACCGACCCCGAGAACGTCGACGCGCTCACCGCGCTCGAAGGTTACTACCGCGCGGCGGCCGACCCGGCGCGCACGGCGACCATCCTGGGCCGGCGCGCGGCCATCGAGTTCGACCCGCAGGCGCGCAAGCGCCTGTTGATGGAGGCGGCGGCGCTGCACGAGAAGCTGGGCGCGATCCCGGAAGCGGTGGCGGCGCTGCGCACCTTGCGCGCCGCCGAGGAGGGCGACGCGGATGTGCTGGGCGAGCTGGCGCGGCTTCACGAATCGAGCCACCAGATCGCCGACCTGGCCGACGTGCTGACCGAGAAGGCGCGCTTCGCCGAGGTGCCGGCCGAGCGGGCCCAGCTGTACAGCCGCATCGGCGCGCTCAAGCTGGGGCTGCTCAACGATCCGTCGGGCGCGGCCGAAGCTTACCGCGAGGCGCTGGAGAGCGCGCCCGAAGATCCGACGGTGCTGGCGGCGCTGGAGACCATCGCCGAGAAGCTGGAAGACTGGTCAACCCTGCAGGACGTGCTGACCCGGCGTCTGGGCGCGACCTCGGGGCGCGACCAGGTGGCGGTGCTGATCAAACTGGCGCGCAACGCCGAGCTCAAGCTGCACGACCTGGATCAGGCCATCGGGTTCTTGCACCAGATCCTGGAGATCGACAGCGGCAACGGCCACGCCTTCCTGGAGCTCGAGCGGCTGCTGAGCGCGGGCGAGCGCTGGTACGACCTGGTCGACGTGCTGAGCAAGCACGCTGACGCCGAGGCGGCGGCTGGCCATCGCCCGGTGGAGCTGGCGCTGCGGGTCGCGATCGCCGACGTGTGGGAGCAGAAGCTGGACTCGGCCGAGAGCGCGGCCGAGGCGCTGGAGAAGGTGCTGGAGGTGGCGCCCACCCACGTGGCGGCGCTGCTGTCGCTGGCCCGCCTGCACGAGCGGGCCGAGCGCTGGGACGAGGCCGGGCAGGCGCTGGAGCGCGCCGCGGCGGCGGCGACCTCGGGCGCGGAGGCGGCCGAGATCCAGTTCCGCAACGCCGAGATCCTGCGCGCGCGCGCGGCGCCCACCGAAGAGATCGAGGCGGTGCTACTGCGCGGGCTGGAGAGCGACCAGACCCACCGCCCGACGTTGCAGGCCCTGGAGACCATCGCGCGCGCGTCCGGCGACCAGGATCGCCTGGTGCAGCTGCTGGAGCTGCTGCTGGACACCGCCACCGACGACGGCGAGCGCTCGAAGTGGCTGGCGGAGATCGCGTCGCTTTACCGGGGTCCGCTCAACCGTCCCGCCGATGCGATTCCCTACCTCGAGAGCCTGCTCGAGATCGACTCCAGCGCGGTCGCGCCTCGCGAGGAGCTGGCCGAGGCGCTTCTGGCCGCGGGCCGGGTCGACGAGGCCGCGCGGTTGATGCACCAGCTCATCGATCAGCTCACGCGCGCCCGGCGCGGCAAGGAGGTCGCTCGCTATCAGCAACGGCTGGGCATCATCTCCGAGAGCCGCGGCGACTACCCGGCCGCGGCGGAGAGCTTCAACGCCGCTTACAAGCTGGACCCCAGCCACCCGGGCACCCTGGCGGCGCTGGGCCGGCTGGCGCTGCGCGAGAACGACGTCGAGAAGGCGCGCAAGTTCTATCGATCCCTGCTGCTGCAGAACTTCGACGAGGCCAGCGCCGGCGTGTCCAAGGCCGAGGTCTACCTGGCCCTCGGCCAGATCCACGTGCTGGCGCGCGAGATCCCCAAGGCCCGCAACATGTTCGAGCGCGGCCTCGAGAACGACCCCAAGAACGAACAGCTACGCGCCGCCCTGGCCAGCCTGCCGAGCTAGGAAGGCGGCCGCATCCGGTCCCCTCCCCCGCGGTCCACCGCGGGGGAGGGCCAGGCAGGGGGCAGGCCTTGCAAGGTTGCCGCTCGCGCGTGCCCCACCGCCCCGCCGCGACCCGCCTCTCCGATCCCCCCTCCGGTCCCCTCTCCCGCGGTCCGCCGCGGGGGAGGGCCAGGGAGGGGGCAGGCCTTGCAAGGTTGCCGCTCGCTCGCGCGCCTACCGCCCCCCGCACCTGTGCTGCGCGGCCTGCGCGGCCAGCGCCGCCACCGGATCACGCCCGCCGACGATCGTGCGCAGCGTCGCCGCCCCCGCGCTCGGATCGCACAGCATGCCCAGCGCTTCGATCGCGGTCTGCCGGTAGGGGTGGCGGGTGTCGCCCGCCAGCGCCACCGCCGCCGCGACCGCCTCCGGGCCGCCCAGGTGGCCGAGCGAGCGCAGCGCCGCCACCGCGACGCCTTCGATGGCGATGTCGCCCTCGGCCTCGTTGACCAGACGCTTGAGCGCCGCGGCCAGCTCGCGCGCCGCGCTCTTATCGCCGAGCTCGCCGACCAGGGCCGCGGCCAGCTCGCGCAGGGTCGCGGCCTCCTTTTCCAGGGCCACGGTCTTCATGAGCACCGCCTTGCTGCGCGCGTCCTTGCAGCGCACCAGCGTGACCAGCGCGGCGCGCCGCACCTGATCGACGTCGCGCTCGGTGGCGCGGATCATGAGATCGCCGGTGCCCGGGATGCACAGCTGGCCCAGCGCCTCCAGCTCGGCGCGGCGCACGAACGGCCAGGGCTCTTGCTTTGCGGCGTCGATCAGCGCCTGCCCCGACCAGCGATCTTGCTGGCGCCCGAGGCCCAGCGCCGCGGTTTCGCGCACCCGGGGATCGTTGTCGCCCAGCGCCTCGCGCAGCGCCTTGATGGCGTCGGGGCCCCCCAGTGACGCCAGCTCGCGCGCCGCCAGGTAGCGCAATACCGGATCGCCGGAGGTCGCGCGCAGCGACGCCAGGTCGCCCGTGCCCTCCGGCGCGCGCAGATCGCCGAGCGCCATGACCGCGCGCGCCCGCACCTCGAACTCGCGCGTGGGGTCGAGCGCGCTGCGCAGGATGGCGAGCACCGCCGGGTGATGATCGGGCCGGCGCCGGATCGACGGCACCAGCGCGCGCACCAGGTCGGCGTAGCGCGCGACCTCATGCTTGTCGACCTGGGCCATCGCCGCCAGCAGCAGCGGCGCGTCGACCGCGCTGCAATCGCCCAGCGCCCGGACCACGGCCGAGCGCAACGCCTCGGACCCGTGCCCGGCCGCCGCCACCAGCACCGCGCCCGCCTCTTCTTGCGGCAGCGCGCCCAGCACCCGCACGGCGCGCGCTTGATCGGCGACCGGCACAGCCTCGCCCCTGGTGGTCTTGCCCTCGATCAGCTGGCGCAAGGTCGCGATGGGCGGCGCCGGCGACACCTTGAGAGCCGCCGTGACCAGCTTCTCTTCCTTGTCGGTGGCGCCGGACAGGGCCGCGACCAGCGCGTCGGTCACGATGGGGCTGCCAGGCGCGGGCGCCAGCGCCACCAGCGCCTCGACCAGACATTCGCGCCCGACGCCGCGCGCGCCCAGCAAGGTCTGCGCCGCCGGCAGCACCGCCGCCTCGCCGGCGTGCACCAGCAGCGGGACGCGTTGCTGGCAGTCGGTACCCGACGCGATGTCGTCGACCAGGCGCGAGATGCCCTCGGGCCCGTCGAGGTCGGTGAAGACGGCGAGCTCGGAAATGGCGGTGGTGCCAAAGTTGCGCGGGGGCGCGGCCTCGGATCCGCGGCCGACCTCGGTGATCACCAGGGTCACGCAGGCAGCCGGCATCGGCTTGGGAAGCACGACCCAGTACGGGTCGGCGAAGCGCGCGCCGTCCGCGCCTGGATCCTCCGCGATCTCGACGTCGAAGCGCTGCTCGGCGCCGGGGCCGAGCAGCAGCTGGAAGCGGCGCACCCGGTTGCGCGCGCGAAACGCCGCCGCGCTGCCGGCGTCACCCGGGATGATGCGCAGGCCGCGCACCGCGTAGCCGGCCGACGCCGAGCGCGCGGTGAGAAACTCGCCGCGGCCGTCGCCGCCCAGCCCCTCGGTCCAGGCGGTCGCGGGGTTGCCGTCGTCCACCGCCAGCGGCGGCGTCAGCGCGCGCGCGTCGGCGCCGGCGCCCGCGGTGGTCGAGGCCGCGGTCCAGTGAAAGCCACCGAGCGGGCGGCCGGCGGGCATCGCCGGATCGCCGCGCCGGGCGATCAGCTTCTGCGCCGCCGGCGCCGGCAGCCCCGAGATGACCGGACGAAAGCGGCCCGACTCGAAGTCCCAGGCGCGCGGGAACAGGCGCGCCGTCTCGCCGTCGCAGCGGGTGACGTGGCTGGAGGTCTGGTACTCGACGATGCGATCGCCCGTGACCTCGACCTCGGCGCCGGTCTCCTCGTCGGCGTCGCGCGCGCCGGTGAGCCCCGACCAGATCGCGACCGGCGGCTTGCCGGTGGTGTGCCCGGCGTCCGGGAGCTCACCGATCCAGACCTCTTCGGCGGCGCTGCCGCGCACCGGCAGGCGCAGCTCGGCGATGTGGTGACCGGCGACCTCGACCTCGCGCAGGCGCGGCGTCCCGCGGCGCAGCGGCGGCGTGCGCGGCTGCAGGTGAAGCAGGACCGTGGCGCCCTCGCGGATCTCCAGCGCGCCGTCGGTGCTCGACGCGAGCTGGCGTGGTGGGCCCGGGCTCGCCAGGCCGGCGCCCGTGAAAGCGGCGAAGGACAGCGTCGTCAGCCCGACCAGGAGTCCCCCGCGAACAGCCGGAGAAGACATGGGCTCGGGATACCACGACATCTGAGCTATAAGAAGCCCGCCCATGGAAGAAAGAGACAACGCGCGCGGGGGTGCGGGAGGCACCGCAGACAGCGACAGCACCGGAGCTGAGCCCGCCGCGACCGGCGGCCCGGCGGCCGACGCGACGGGCACCGTTGTCGCCCCTTTTGCCGGCACCGTCGCAATTCTGGGCCGCCCCAACGTCGGCAAGTCGACGCTGCTCAACCGGGTGGTGGGGGAGAAGCTGGCCATCGTCACGCCCAAGCCGCAGACCACGCGCAACCGCATCGTCGGGGTCTGGAACGGCCCCGCGGGACAGATCGTCTTCGTCGACACGCCCGGGGTGCACGGCGCGCGCAAGGGGCTGAACCGCTTCATGGTCGGCGAGGCGATGGCGGCCATCGAAGACGTCGACGCGGCGCTCCTGGTCGTCGACGGCACCGACGGCAAGCCGGGCGACGCCGAGCTCACCATCCTGGACGGGCTGGGCGCCGCGCGAAAGCCGGTCGCGCTGGCCATCAACAAGGTCGACAAGGTCAAGGACAAGGCCGCGGTGCTGCCCATGCTGGCGGCCTGGAACGGGGTCGCATCCTTCGCGGCCATGGTTCCGATCTCGGCCACCCGCGGCACCAACGTCGATGAGCTGGTGAGTGAGCTCGGCCGCATGTTGCCCGCGGGTCCGCCCCTTTACGGCCCGGAGATGCTGACCGACCGTAGCGAGCGATTCCTGGCCGCCGAGCTGGTGCGCGAACAGCTGTTCCTGAGGTTGAAACAGGAGTTGCCTTACGCCACCGCGGTGGTCATCGACAGCTGGCAGGAACGACCGGACCGCGGCGACGTGGTCATCGAGGCGACGATCCTGGTCGAGCGCGACAGCCAGCGCGGGATCGTCGTCGGCAAGGGCGGGACCATGATCCGCGACCTGGGCTCGCAGGCGCGCGTCGAGATCAGCACGCTGCTGGGCCGGCCAGCGCACCTCAAGCTCGAGGTCAAGGTCGCGCCCGACTGGACCACCTCGCCCGAAGCCCTGGCCCGATTGGGATACACGCCGTGACCCGGCCGCGATCGGGTCGCTCGGCGCCGCGTGGTCGCGGTCGCGGTCGCGACGCTCGCGATGCGGCGCTGCCGCTGTGCGCGCTGGTCGGCCGCCCCAACGTCGGCAAGTCGTCGCTATTCAACCGGCTGGTGGGCGGCCGTCCGGCGCTGGTCGAGGACCTGCCCGGCGTGACCCGCGACCGCCGTTACGGCGCCTGCGACTGGGACGGCGCGCGCTTCCGGGTGGTCGACACCGGCGGCCTTGACCCGTCGGCCGACGGGATCCTGAAGGCGATGCGCACCCAGACCCTGCGCGCCGTCGACGAGGCCGACCTGATCGTCTTGGTGGTCGACGTCGAGGAGGGCGTCACGGCCGTCGACCAGGACGTGGCGCGGGTGTTGCGTCGGTCCGGCAAGCCGGTGATCGTCGCCGCCAACAAGGTCGACTCCAGCAAGCGCGAGGCGGCGGCAGGGGAGACCTTCGCGCTCGGCTTCGAACGGGTGTTTCCGATCTCGGCGTCACACGGCCGTGGAATAGGCGAGCTGCTGGACGAGGTGGTGGCGGTGTTCGGGGATCGGGCGCGGCCGGCGGGCGGCGGTGGCGACGATGACGATGACGTCGATGCCGATGCCGATGCCGAGGCCGAGGCCGAGGAGGGCTCGGACGATCACGCCGACGCCGACGGCGACGCCGAGGGAACGGAAGATGGTGAGGCGCCTTCGCGGAGGCCACGCTCAGGGACGCCCGGCGTCGTGCGGCTGGCGTTCGTAGGCAAGCCCAACGTGGGCAAATCGTCGCTGGTCAATCGCCTGCTGGGCGAGGAGCGGGTGCTGGTCCACGACCTGCCGGGCACCACCCGCGACCCCATCGACACCCCGTTTGCTTTCGCCGGGCGCGAGTTCGTGCTGGTCGACACCGCCGGCCTGCGCCGCCGCCGATCGATCGACACCCTGACCGAGCACGTGGCGGCCAAGATGGCGCGCGACCAGATCGATCGTTGCGACGTGGCCGCGCTGGTCATCGACGCGCGCACCGGCGCCACCGCCGAGGACGCTCGGCTGGCCCGCCTGATCGAGGACGCCGGCCGCCCCAGCGTGCTGGTGCTGAACAAGAAGGACCTGGTCGGCCGTGCCGAGATCGACAAGAAGGTCGCCGCCACCCGCGAGGAGCTTCAGTTCATGGCCCATTCGCCGGTGCTGCTGACGTCCGCGGTCACCGGCGCTGGCGTGACCGCGCTTCCGACGACGGCGGCGCGCGTCGCCGATCAGGCGGCGCGGCGCATCCCGACCGGCGAGCTCAACCAGTTGCTGGAGCAGATCCTGGCCCACCAGCCGCCGCCCAGCGGGCCCAGCGGCCGGCACGTCCGCCTCTATTACGCGACGCAGGCCAGCTCATCGCCGCCCACGTTCTTCATCAGCACCAATCAGCCCGCCGCCGTGGCTTACGCCTACCGGCGCTTCCTGGTCAACCAGCTGCGCAAGGCCTACGGGTTCGAGGGGACGCCCATCCGCATCGTCCTGCGGGCCCACCGCCAGAAACGCAAGGCCGGCGCGCGATCCGAAAAAGTGTAGGGGCCCCCCCTGGTCGATTCCCCAGTCGATTCCTATTCTTGAATTCCCCGGACGACAGTGTGTATTGTCCTCCTACCCCCCCCGGGGCCGATCGCCGATCGCCGATCGCCGCGGACTTTCTGCCGAGTTACCCCTCACTCTTAGCCCAGGACTGGAAACATGAATAAAGCGCGAGCCTCTCTTCTCTCCATCGGTGCGCCCGCCGCCTTCGCACTGCTGCTGATCGTGCTGATGCCGCTGGGCTGCGCCAAGCCCGCCAGCACGGAGCCCCAGTGCCGTTCGGACGAGACCATGTGTGGCAGCGACTGTTTCAACCTGGATTCCGATCACGCTCACTGCGGCAGCTGCACCAACGCCTGTGCCGGCGCCCAGGTCTGCAACTCCGGCCAGTGCTCGTCGGCCTGTAGCGGCACCACGACCTCATGCAACGGCAGCTGCGTCGACACCAAGACCAGCGCCAACAATTGCAACGGCTGTGGCATCGCTTGCGGCGCCGGCAAGGTTTGCAACAACGGCACCTGCGGTTGCGCCGCCGGCCAGACCCTGTGCAGCAACGGTAGCTGCGCCGCCAGCTGCACCGGCACCGGTACGGGCGGCACCCCGGGCGCCGGCGTGGGCGGCACCCCCGGTACCGGCGCGGGCGGCCGAACTGGCACCGGCGGTACGCCGGGCGCCGGCGTGGGCGGCATGACGGGCGGCGGCACGGGCGGCGGCAACGGGTGCACGAATACCAACACCGGCGCGATCAACGAGGATGCGTCGGGTTACGTCTGCAACAACACCTGGGGCATCAAGGGTGCCTGGTATTGCTATACCGACGGCTCCGATACGAGCGCGGGCAACAGCTGCAAGGGCAGCGACGGCAAGGGCGCCGGCGCCATCCCGTGGAACGCGACGCTAGGCGCGATGTGCCTGAGCGGGACGATCGGTACAGGCACCGACAAATTTGCCGGCATTGGCTTCAAGGTCAACTCTGGACCGCCTGGCACCACCGCCGCACCGGGCACTTACAACGCGAGCAGCCTCGTCGGATTCGCGATCACCTTGGTGTCAGGACCCAGCGGCATGGGCACCAGGGGCATGGTTCTGAATCTCCAATATCCCACGCCGTCTAACCTGTCGTCCCTCGGAGATGCTCCGGGCGTGACGGTGCCCGGCGTGGGGGGCACCTCGATCACGTATAACGCTCTCTTTGCCGATGCCGTGATCGCCAACGGCAACTCGAGCGTGCTTCCCAGCACCTTCAATTCGGCCAAGCCCGTCGATCCGACCCAGCTCACCGACGTGAAGATCTCCTTCTCCCCGGACAGCGTCTCCCATACTTACGACTTCTGCATCAGGAGTGTCGTGCCGCTGATGGCCGCCCCGCCACCCGTGGCGACGGGCGCGTACGGCCCGCCGTGGACGAACCAAAAGGCGCAGGCCGTCAACGGCGTCAACGGTTACGCGGTGCAAAGCGCTCCGTTCCCGACGAATGGGAATCCGATGACGATGCAGGTCATGGCAACCGCGATGGGGGTTGGGTTCTCGTACATGGCCGGGGCGGGTTTCCAGTCCTCAAACAGCCCGGGATCCTTTCCTGCCGTCATCAGCGGCTGGGGGCCCGGTGAAGAAGGTGCCCAGTTCTACGGTTCATACAAGGGCAACAAGAAGATCAACCAGTTGACGTCGGTGA
>DASRQZ010000101.1:0-32440 GCA_035696125.1 Polyangia bacterium | reverse complement strand
GGAACCTACGCCAAGCGCATGCCGCACAGCATCGCGTTCGGCATGTGGTTCCCCGGCGCGCCCTACCCGGGCCACGACGTCGACGAGAAGGTGCGCGTCGCCGACTTGCAGCGCGGCGCCCACGTGCTGATCGAAGCGCTGGTCGACATCGCCGCCGGGCCGCCGCTGCGCGAGCCGTTCAAACCGTGAGCGCTACCTGGCCGAGGTGGCCCGGGGAGCCATCCCCGTCCGTCGGGCCGAGGCGACCACTGGTCGGGTGGCTTGAGACCGGGAGACGACCCGATCTAAGGTCGGTCGTGGCCGAGCCGGACCGACGTCGCCTGTCGCGTTTTCGCCTGCCGGGGCAACTGGTCTACCTCTACCTGGCGGCCCCCATCATCGCCACGCCGGTCCTGTGCCCGCGTTTCCTGATGTTGACGCCGCGGCGGTTGCTGCTGGAGACCGCGGCCAACTACGTTCCGTTCCTGGCCATTCCCGCCGGGCTCCACGCGCTTTATCGCTTCGTGATGCCGGCGCTGGCGCCGCGGGTGCGGAGCTTCTGGGCCAAGCTCCTGGTTCACGCGTCGACCAGCGCGCTCATGACCGTCGCGATCGCGATCGCGGTCTACCCGCTCTGTCAGCTGATCGCGGGGTCGCGCGGGCCGCTGCTGGGCTTCGCGCTCAAGTGCGTGATCACCTCCTGGACGTTCCTGTTGCCGATCTCGCTGGTCCAGGAGCTGCGGTCCCGCACCGAGACGGCCGAGGCGGCCGAGCGGACCGCGCTGCGCGCGCAGATCGAGGCGATCCAGTCGCGCACCAACCCGCATTTCCTCTTCAACGCGCTCAACACCATCGCGAGCCTGATCCGCGACGAGCCCGCGCTGGCCGAGCGGACGCTCGAGCGGCTCGCCGACATCCTTCGCTACACGCTGCGCAACGCGCCGGTCGAGACCGTGTCGCTGGGGCGCGAGCTCGAGATGGTCCGGGACTACCTCGAGATCCAGCGCGCGCGGTTCGGCGACAAGCTGCGATACACCATCGACGTCGAGGACGGGCTCGAGACGCTGGCGTTGCCGCCCTTCGTGCTGCAGCCCCTGATCGAGAACGCGATCGTGCACGGCGTGGCCGGCAGGATCTCGGGCGGGCAGGTGCGGCTGCGGGCGCGCCGCCATGCCCGGCAAGCGGAGCTCCGCGTCGACGACGACGGGCCGGGGCCGGAGGGCTCCGCGCACCAGGGCAACGGCACGGGTCTGCGCGATCTGCAGCGCCGGCTGCAGCTCCGCTATGGCGACGCCTACTCGCTGGTCACGCGCGCCAGCGAGCTCGGCGGCTTCAGCGTTCAGCTGCTCGTCCCCACCGAGGACGCCGCCGCGTGAGGGTGCTGGTCGTCGATGACGAGGCCCCGGCGCGCCGCCGCCTGCGGCGCATGCTGGAGGAGGCGGAGGGCGTCGAGCGGGTCGACGAGGCCGCCGACGGGATCGCCGCCCTGGCCGTGGTCGGCGCCCTCGAGCCGGACCTGCTCCTGCTCGACATCCAGATGCCAGGGCTCGACGGTCTGGCGCTGGCGGCGGCCCACGCCCACCTGCCGCCGGTGGTGTTCGTCACGGCGCACGACGAGCACGCGGTCCGGGCCTTCGAGGTGAACGCCGTCGACTTCTTGCTCAAGCCGGTCCGGGCCGAGCGGCTGGCGGAGGCGCTCCGGCGCGCGCGCGCGCGCGGCCGCAGCGCGGCCGAGAGCTTCCGCGCGCTCACCTCGGCGCACGCCTCCCAGGTGCCCCGGGTCGTGACCCACGAGCGCGGCACGACCCGGCTGTTCGATGCGCGCGCGATCGATCGCTTCTGGTCCGCCGACAAGTACACGCTGTTTCGGGCCGGCGGCGACGAGCACGTCACCGAGGAGCCGCTGTCGCTGCTGGCCGAACGCCTCGCGCCCTGGGGCTTTCTGCGCGTGCACCGCGCCGAGCTGATCCGGATCGCGGCGGTGCGCGCGCTGTCTTCGGGTCATGGCGTGCACGAGGTCCACCTGATGGATGGACAGGTCTCCCGCGTCAGCCGGCGCCTGACCGGCGTGCTGAGACGAGAGCTGGGGATCTAGACCGCCGCTGGTCGGCGGATCCGCGCCGTCCGTCGTGCGGCCCGCGCCGCCGGTCGGACGGATCCGGCGGGCGCGCGCGTCGCTGCCTAGTCTGTCGCCGAGGAGAAAGGACGTGACGACATGACGAAGAAGACGATCCTGGGCAGCGACCTGAACTCCAACGATGCGCTCGGCTGGACGCTCCTGATGGCCGGCGCCCTGCTGCTGCCGGCTTGCGGCGGCGCCGGCGCGCCGGCGAGCCTCCCGGATGCCGGCGCCGGCACGACGACGGCGCAACAGACGTTCCAGTACGAGACCCCACCTGGACAGGAGACCCATTGGTGCCAGTACTTCCGCCTGCCCAGGAGCGACGCGGCCGAGCAGATGCTGACCGGCTACCGCTGGTCGTGGAACGGCCTGCACCACTGGTCGCTGTACCGCACGGTCGCCGATCTGCCGCCCCCGTCCGAGCTGGACTTCGACCATCCCTTCGATTGCTTCCAGCCGGGTGCCATGAAATACGCGGCGCCCGCGTCGATCCTGATCGTCGGTGCCCAGAGCGGCGAGCGCACCTTTCCACCCGGGATGGGCTTCGCCCTGCACTCGGAAGAGGTCGTGCTGGTGCAGGCCCACACGATCAATGCGAGCAGCACCGTCCAGAATCCCACGCTGGAGGTCGGCCTGGAGCTGGCCGCGCCCGACCGGGTGTCGACCCGCCTCGGGTTGATCCAGTTCTACGACCCTTACATCGTGGTCCCGACGCAAGCCGACGCGCGCGCGCAGATGCGCTGCCGCTTCCCGAGCGACCTCACCATCCTGGGGGCCACGACCCACCAGCACGTGCGCGGGACCGGCGTCAGCGTCTACCTGGACGGCCCCGACGGGCAGCCCGGCGCGACGCCCGCGGTCCAGAGCTGGAGCTGGGACCACCCGACCGTGCTCGAGTCACAGCTCCGGGTGCAGGCGGGCTCTTACGCGCACACCATCTGCAGCTATCACGGCGACGATCGCCCGCTGGTCGTGCAGGGCCAGGACAAGCTCGACAACGAGATGTGCATGTTCATCGGCTTTTACTACCCGGTGGTCGCACCCGAGGACGGCGGCGGAGGGTTCGAGAACTGCCTGCAGACACCGCTGCCCGGCGGCGTCGGCGACGGCTTCGGCACCGGCGCGACGTCGTGCGCCGACACGCTGGCGTGCGTGAGGAGCTGTCCACCCACCGACGCGCCTCGCCCCGGGGACGGGCGGATCGACGTCGGCGCCTGCTGGCAAAGCTGCGTCGTCAACTCGTGCGCCGGCGCTTCGGCGCCGCTCGACGCGCTTCTTTACTGCGTGCGCCAGCAGTGCGCCACCGAGTGCACCGGCAGCGACGCCTGCAACGCGTGCGTCGCCGCAAAGTGCACCGCCCCCTACCTGGCCTGTCAGGCGCAGGCCTGCCCCTAGGCTCATCGGATCCGAGCACAGCAGATTTATTTTCGATGGTTGGCGAAGGACGGGACCTGGTCCATGTTTCCTCCCATGGGGGCGCACCAATGAAGCTGGGAATGGTCGGCCTGGGGCGTATGGGGGCAAACATCGCGCTGCGACTGATGGAGGCTGGGCACGAGATCGTCGCCTTCGATCGGCTTGCTGCAAAGGCTCAGGAACTGGCCGGCAAGGGAGCCGCCGGCGCCACGTCCGTCCAGGAGCTGGTCGGCAAGCTCGAGCGACCGCGCGCTGTCTGGCTGATGGTGCCCGCGGCCGTCGTCGACGAGACGATCGCGGCGCTCCGGCCGCTGCTCGCTGGTGACGACGTGATCATCGACGGCGGCAACTCCAATTACTGTGACGACATCCGGCGAGCCAGGGAGCTCGCTCGAGATGGCATTCACTATGTCGACGTGGGCACCTCGGGCGGCGTCTGGGGCAAGGAGCGTGGCTATTGCCAGATGATCGGCGGCGACGCCGATGTGGTGCGGCGGCTCGACCCCATCTTTGCGGCGCTGGCCCCCTCCGTGAAGGCAGCGCAGCGAACGTCAGGGCGGGAAGGTCAGCCCAGCAGCGCGGAGCACGGCTACCTGCATTGCGGACCAAGCGGCGCCGGCCACTTCGTCAAGATGGTCCACAACGGAATCGAGTACGGGATCATGGCGGCGTACGCGGAAGGCTTGAACATCCTCCGCCACGCCAACGTGGGAAGCGAACAGCGCGCCGCCGACGCCGAGACCGCGCCCCTGCGCGAGCCCGAGCTGTACCGGTACGACTTCGACGTGCGGGACATCGCCGAGGTGTGGCGCCGGGGTAGCGTCATCGGGTCCTGGCTGCTCGACCTGACGGCCGCCGCGCTCCAGAAGAGCCCCGAGCTCAGCGACTTCTCTGGCCGGGTCTCCGATTCGGGGGAAGGTCGGTGGGCGCTCAAGGCCGCGATCGACGAGAGCGTGCCGGCGCCCGTTCTGTCGACGGCGATCAACCAACGCTTCGCTTCGCGCGGCGAGAATGACTTCGCCGACCGCCTGCTTTCAGCGATGCGCTTTCAGTTCGGCGGACATGTGGAGAAGCAGTCATGAGCCGGTCATGAGCGGGGTGGCTGGCACACCCCCCCGCTGGCCGCGGCGAGGAGATCATCGCGCGCCCTCCCGGAAGGGCGTCACCATCGATTCGAGCCCCTTCGCCTGCCATGAAAGTGCGCCGGGCTGGCGTCGAAAACGGGATCCCCTCCCCCGCGGACGGGAGAGGGGACCGGAGGGGAGGCAAAGGGCGCCACTTTCGTGCGTGGGGTGCATCCGTCCCTCACCAAGCGCGCGGCTGGAGCCTTCTTGAGCATCCCGGTTGCGCCATGACCCGCGTTCTATGTTGGCTCGCCATCGGGCCGCTCTTCGCAGGCTCGATAGATTGCTCGGCGAGCGCGGATCATACCCGGCCGCCCGCTCAGGTAGATGTGTGGAAACCTGGCGAGCATTGTCAGATGGCGCTGGTGGCCCTGGACGCCGTTATCAAGCGCTACAGCGATCAACCCCTCGGTCTGGAGAAGGCCTGCGTCGACGACGGCGCGATCTTCAATGGCAAGGTTTACGTCGACGCGCGCTTCACGAAGAATCGGGAACTGGAGCTGGTTTCGGAGCCGAGTTGCACGAATGAGCGCTATGTCGTTCGCTTCGACCATCAGTCGTTCGTGCCCAGTCCTTCCAAGGACGTCGTCGTGCTGATCCTCTCGACAAACTCGCCGTCCACCTGGCGATTCAGCGCGGTCACCGAGGTTCCTGATTGGCCAAAGCGCCGCCCCGGAATAGTGACCCTGTCCTCGTGCGGTTCTGCTTTTGGCGTTCTTCGCCAATTGAAGGACCACTGGGAAGCCACGGTCGTTCCTCCCCCTAGATCGCCCGAAGCGCTGTGATGCGACGGGCTCTGGTCGTCGCGCTGGGCGCAATCTTCGGCGTGATCTCTACGGTCGCATTCTCCCAGGGCCAGCTCAGCTTGCTAAGAGAACATGATTTCCCTCCGAATTCCTCAACAAGACGCTCGAAGAGGCGCTGATGGAAGGCGGCAGCACCGTCCGCAAGCTCCTGATTGACAGCGGGTTCACAAAGTGACGCCCATGATTCGTAAAGATACAGAAATCTGGCCGCTGATCGCTGAGATCGCGAAGGTCTTCGAGGGAGAAACGTTTCGGTTGATCGACCATTGGGATGCCGATCTCTGCGCCATCGGCATTGCCATGTGGGATGCGGATCTGGTCGTCAAGACCACCATGTACGTGCCGCGCGAGGACCAAGTGCTGGTCAAGTTGCATCACGTCTCCGAGCCGTAGACGCGATCCGCAGGCGCTCCGTCGTCTCGGCCCTTGGCGGTGTGAAACCAGGATCCGCTGAAGCTCGGTGCTCGCCGCGCCGTCCAGGCGTCCAGCCCCTCTCGCAAATCCGCGGTCGGTGCCACCCGGGCGAATTGTTCGCTTTCCACCAGCAGCCCTTCGGCGATACCGAGGTCGAGGCCTCGGGTCACCGCCATGAGGATGCTCGCGATGGCTAGCGGTGAGTGCCGCAGAATTCGCTGGGCCAGGGACCGGGCGGCGGGCAACAGCTCCTCGGGCGGCACCACGTCATTGACGAGCCCGAGGTCGAGCGCCCGCTCGGCCGGGAAGGGCTCGCCCGTGAGCAAGTGCTCGAGGGCGCGCTTGCGGCCCGCCAATCGAGGCAGGCGCTGCGTTCCGCCGAACGTGGGCGGCATGCCCAGCTTGACCTCCGGCTTGGCGAAGGTGGCCGCTTCGCTGGCGATTGCCAGGGGCGCGGCCTCGGTGATCTCGCAGCCCGCGCCATAGGCAAGGCCATTCACCGCGACAACGACGGGTTTGGTGTAGGCCTCCACTCGGGCCGTCAGGCGTTGGCCCCGCGTCACGAAGTCCCGCAGGGCCACCTCCGGTCCCATCGCGACGCTTCGCGAGAACTCCGCGATGTCTGCCCCAGCGCAGAAGGCCCGATCGCCCGCCCCGGTCAGTATCAGGACCCCGACGGTGGGATCGGACTCGAGCTCATCCAAAATGGCCAGCAGGTGGTCGATGAGGGCGTAGCTGAGGGCATTGAGCTTGTCCGGGCGGTTGATGGTGAGCGTCGCGATCCGATCCGCCTTTTGGAGCAGCATGAGGTCTGACATCGGAGCCTCCTTGGTTGAACAACCCGGCTAAGATGCGGGGGCCGCAAGCGCTTGTACATTCACTATTCGGTATACATGGGCTCATGCCGTCGAGGGGCACCCACATCCCTCCGTTTCGAAAATTAGAGCAGGGGTCCCGCCTACGATTTCGGTCGTGATTTTCGCAGCTTGCCAGCGAGGTCGGTAGCAGGTCGGCCGACGGTGCTTGGACAATCGTCGCATGGGACGGAAGCAGCCCGGACCACGTGGTAGTGATCGAGGCGTGTCGAGGCGAGAGTCGAACCCGGACAACAGCGCGAGGTGGTCATGATCGTCACCGTGAACGTGTGGAAGCTGCGGCCCGACAATCCGGGCCACGTCTCGCTGACGATCGGCTCGGTCTACATGAGCTACTGGCCGGCGAACGCGGCGGGGAAAAAGGACGTGAAGATCGGGCAGACGCACGACGTATCATTCCCACGCAGCTACGCCACCGACGCGCGCATCGAGGGCCACCAGGCCGATGAGAAGCGAAACCTCAGCGGCCTGGCCACCGAACACATGATCGAGGCATGGGAGCAGTTCAAGCGTGAGCCGCGCCGCTACAACATGGTCGAGCACAACTGCTCGACGGTGATCGCGGGGCTCCTGGAGATCGGGTCGGGGATCAAGCCCTCGTTCGTTTCGTCGGTAGCCATCGACGACCACGCCACCAGCTGGGCGCAGCGGTTGTTTCTGCGGGTGCGTTTTCTTTCGGGCTCGATCCGGATGTGGACGCCCGACGCGGTCCTCCGTTATGCCGACGAGATCGCCAGGCAGGCGCGGCCCCGTTGAAACCGGTCCTGGTCTACGCTCCGGGCTACGATCTCTCCCTGCCGGGCTTTGATCGATTCCACCCCTTCGACGGCCGGAAGTTCAGCCGCGCGTGGAGGCTCATCGAGAAGCGTCTGGGGACTTCGCTGGCGTCGTGCTGGGATTCGCCGGCCGTTCCGGCGGACGATGTCGATCTGTTGCGGGTGCACAGCTCCGAATATCTGTCTTCGCTGGCGGCCTCGCCGGCCGTAGTGGCCAAGGCTCTGGAGATCTGGCCGCTCAAGCTACTACCGCGCGGGATCATTCAGCGGCGGTTGCTCCACCCCATGAAGCTGGCGGTGGCTGGCACCATCCTGGCTACCCGCCGCGCCCTGCAGGGTGACGGCGCGGTCGCCATGAACGTGGGCGGTGGCTTCCACCACGCGTTCCGCGACCACGGTGAGGGGTTTTGCCTCTATGCCGACGTCGCGGTGGCCCTGGCTACCGCCCGAGCCAGCGGTGCGCTGGGCGAGCGCGATCCCGTCGCTGTCATCGACCTCGACGCCCACCGCGGCAACGGCGTGTGGGACATCCTGGGCAGCGATCCCGCGGTGCGCGTACTCGACGTCTACAACTTCCAGACCTACCCCGGCCTGTTCGACGGTGACACCGAGGACTTCCCTTTTCTGGTGCCGATCAAAGCCGGCACCGCCGACGGTCCGTACCTGGACATCGTACGGCAGGAGCTGCCGCGCTTTCTGGCGGCCATGCCGAAGCCCCGGCTGGCGGTCTACAATGCGGGCACGGACATCCTGGCCGGCGATCCGGTTGGCCACCTGGCCGTCAGCGCCGAAGGCGTCATCGCGCGGGATCGGTTCGTCCTCGAAACGCTGATCGGGGCGGAAATCCCTACGGCGATCGTCACGAGCGGCGGCTACACCCACCGGTCGCACGAGCTCATCGCCGAGCTCGCTCTGTCGGCGGTGGACCTGCTTCGGACACCGACAGCGAACATTGCGGATGGGCTTTCTCGGGGGACGTAGGTCGCTTCCAGGTCCCCCCGATCACCGTCTCCACCGGCACCCACATCGCGCCGTTTCGATGATTCGAGCAGGGGTCCGCGCTACCTGCTGTCGATCTCCTGCTTCATGAAGATCGCGCCCGAGGTCACGATCTTCTCGCCCGGGGTCAGGCCGGACAGGATGCGTACGTTGTCGTCCAGCTCGGGGCCGACCTGGACCGGGCGGGTGCGAAAGATGTTGCCCTCGGTGGCGACCACCACCATCGACTTGTCCCCGTCGTTGAGCACCGCCTTGGAGGGGACGACGATCAGCTTGGCGGTGTGCGGGGTCTCGATGTCGATCTTGGCGAACATCTCGGCCTTGAGGCGATGACCGGGGTTGTCGACCACGCAGCGGATCTTGACGGTGCGGGTGCTGGCGTCGACGACCTCGCCGATGTGACTGACCCGACCGGTGAAGGTCTCGCTGGGGTAGGCCGGAACATGGATGGCGACCTTGGCCCCTTCGGTCACCAGACCCAGATCCTGCTCGTAGGCCTCGGCGAAGACCCAGACGGTGTCCAGGCTGCTGATGGTGAGCAGCGGCGCGGCGCCGTCGCTGCGCACCTCCTGCCCGACCAGCACGTTGCGCTCGACCACCACGCCCGGGATCTGGGCGCGCAGCGCGACGTTGACGGCCGGGTCGGTGGGCGAGATGCCCAGCGCCTGCAGCTGGGCCGCCGCGCGCGCGTAGTCGGACCTGGCCTTCTTGAAGTCACCCTCGACCTGCGCCACCTCTTTCTCGGCCGCCGCCCCGATGCCCTGCAGCTTGTGGATGCGCTCGAGCCCCTTCTCAGCCACCGTCAGGTCGCTGAGCGCTTTCTGGGCGCCGGCCTGGATCTCCCCGACGTGCGCGGACGACAGCTGGACCAGCGGCTGGCCGCCGCGCACCCTGTCGCCCAGCTTGACCAGGATGCCGACGACGCGCCCGTCGATCGGCGACGCCACCCGCTGGGTGTGATCCTCGTCGAAGGCGACGCGGCCGGGCAGCGTGATCTTGCCGCCGCCGTCGGACTCCTTGACCACCTCGACCTTGATGAAATCCAGCCGCGGGCTCTTGGGGTCGAGGCGCACGAAGTCGCGCGAGCGCTCGCTGGCCTGCACCGACGCCGGCTCGTCGGGCAGATGGTTGCATCCGGTCGGCCCGAGCGCGGCTACCACAGCCCCCGCGCCCCACACCATGAACATTCGATAGCGCATCACTTCACCTCGGTTCCAACGGCGTGGCCGACGTCGATCGTCGCCTGCCGGTAATCGTAGCCAGCCCGCAGATATTGCCCGCGCACGTCCAGGTAGGTGCGTTGCGCGTCCAGCAGCTCGAGCAGCGAGATCGCGCCCGCCTGGTAAGACTTCTCCGCCACCCGCAGCGTGGTCTCGGCGCGCGCGAGCATGCCGCCCTTTTCCGCGTCGCTCGGCCCTTCGAAGACGTCGAGCAGCGCGCGCGCCCGCTCGGCGCGCCGCACCGCCTCGGCCACGTCGTGGGCCACCGCCAGCCGCAGCCGCTCGGCGTCGTTGTCGGCGCGGCGGATGTCCAGCGCCGCGCGCCCGATGTTGGCCTGGTTGCGGTCGAACAGCGGCAGCGGCAGCGTCAGCGCCAGACCCAGCGTGTCGGGGTTGTCGCCGGCGACGGTGAACTGGCTGTGGGTGTAGCTGGCGCCCAGCGTCAGGTCGGGATAGACCTCGCGCTCGGCCGCCTCGCGCTGGGCTTGCGCGGCGCGCCGGGCCGCGCCCGCCGCGCGCAGGTCGGGACGTTGCTCCAGGGCCTGCGCCACCAGCGCCGGGACCGCGAAGGTGCGGCGCGTGTCGGGGATCTCGGCGACGGCGGGCGGCAGCGCGCCGACGCTGGGCAGGCCCATCAGGCGGACCAGCTTTTCGCGCGCGAGGTCCAGTTGCAGATCGGCGTCGATGACGGCGTTGGTGTAGCGCAGGCCCTCCAGCTCGACCCGGCGCAGCTCGGCCTCCGAGATGTCGCCGGCGCGAAAACGGCCGCGCGACAGGCGAACGGTGTCGACGTAGCGGTCGGCGATCTCGCGCGCCATCTGGCGCTCCTGCTGCTCGCGCGTCACCTCGGCGAAGGCCGAGCGCACGGCGTACACGATCTCGCGCAGCAGGTCCTCGACCAGCAGGCGCCGCTGCGTGACGCCGCGCTCGGCGGCCTGGGCGCGGGCGCCGCGCTTGGCCCACACGTCGCAGAGCTCGCTGACGCCGATCGTGTGCACCGGCTGGCTGGCGAAGCCGGGCGAGGTCAGCGGAGCGCCGCTGCCGGTCGTGCCCTGGCTGTTCCCGTTGCCCAGCACCAGGTTGGACAGCCCGTAGGAGGCGACCGGGTTGGGGTAGATGCGCGCGGCGACCACGTCGAGCTCGGCGGCCTCGATGTCGAGGCGGGCGGCGACCACCTCGCGGCTTTGCTGCAGGGCGACCTGGACCGCCTGGTCCATGGTGAGGGCGGCGGGGCCCAGGGAATCGGAGGGGGCCGCGGGCGCGGACGCGGGCGCCGACGCCGCCGCCGACGCCGACGCCAACGCCGACGGAATGAGAATGATGAGCGCCAGGATCGAACCGCTTCTCACGCGCCACCTCTCGTCATCAGGCGGCGTTTGCTGCGGCCGGTTCCGAACCAGCGGTCAGCGAGATCGTAAAGGGTGGGCAGCAGCAGCATGGTGAGGAGCGTCGAGGTGATGAGGCCGCCGATGATCACGATGGCGAACGGGCGCTGGGTGTCAGAGCCGATGGCGTGGGACATCGCCGCCGGCAGCAGGCCCAGCGAAGCCAGCAAGGCCGTCATCAGCACCGGCCGCAACCGCTTGGAGACCGCGCGCAGGATGGCGTCGTCGCTGTCGGGGTTCTGCTCGCGCGCCTGGCGGACATAGGTGATCAGCAAGACGCCGTCCATCACCGCCACGCCGAACAGGGTGATGAACCCGACCGCCGCCGACACCGAGAGCACGGTGTGGGTCAGGTAGAGCGCGAACACCCCGCCCACCGTGGCGAAGGGCACCACCAGCAGCACCACGACGGCGGGCAGCGCCGCCTGGAAGGTCAGGTACAGCAACGCCAGGATGGCCAGGACCGAGATCGGCACGATGATCGCCAGCCGCTTCATCGCCCGCCGCTGGTTCTCGAACTCGCCGCCCCAGGTCAGGTAGTAGCCCTCGGGCAACTTGACCTGCTGGCGCACGCGGTCCTGCGCCTCCGACACGAACGACCCCATGTCGCGGCCCTCGATGTTGCACTTGATTGCCAGGAAGCGTCCGCCCTGCTCGCGGTTGATCTGGGTGCGCCCGCGGTCGACGTGGATGCTGGCCAGCTGCGACAGCGGCACGCGCGTGTTGTTGTAGGGGACGTCGAGCCTGGCAACGGTGTCGAGGCCGCCCTCGCTGGCCCCCGGCAGCTTGACCCGCACGCCAACCTTGCGCTCGCCCTCCCAGATCGAGGTCGCCAGCCGCCCGCCGAAGCTGCTCTCCAGCGTCTCCTCGACGTCGCGCACCGGGATGCCCAGGCGCGCGGTGGCCTCGCGGTCGATGTCGGCGACCACGTGCTCGGCGGTGCCGGCGCGGTAGATCTCCACGTCGCGCGCGCCGCGCGTCGCGTTCAGGATCTGCTTCACCTGCTCTAGCTTGTCGTGCATCAAGTGCAGGTCCTCGCCGTAGACCTTGACGACGATCTGCCCCCGGATGCCCGATATCGACTCTTCGACGCGATCCTTGATGGGCTGGCTGAAGTTATAGACCACGCCCGGCCGCTGCCCGAGCTCGGCGCGCATGGCGTCGACGATCTGCTCCTTGGTGCGGCCGGTGTGCCAATCGTCCACCGGCTTCATGATCACGAAGGTCTCCGCCTGGTTGGGCGCCTCATCGTCGGTGCCGTCCTCCGGGTGGCCCTGCTCGGTCAAGACGTCCTTGACCTCGGGGAAGCCGAGCAACCGCAACCGGGTCTCGCGCAGCACTTCGGCGCCGCGCTCGAGGGAGATAGCGCTCGGCATGGTCACGGTCACGTGGATGTCGCCCTCGTTCATCTCGGGCAAGAACTCGGCGCCCAGCTTGGGGATCAGCGAGATGGCACAGGCCAGGATCGCCAGCCCGACCGCCGGCGGCACGACCGGGTAGCGCAGCGCCACGCGCAGCGCGCTCAGGTAACGGGCGCGCAGCCAGATCAGGAACCCCGGGTCCTTCTCCTGCACCTTGCGGTGCTTGAGGAGCACCGTGGTCAACGCGGGCACGCAGGTGATGGTGAAGAACAGAGCGCCCAGCAGCGCGAAGCCGTAGGTCAGCGCCACCGGCCGGAAGATGCGCCCCTCGACCCGCTCGAGCGTGAAGATCGGCATCATGGCCGCCGCGATGATCGACATCGAGAACAGCGTCGGGCGCAGCACCTCCTTGGCGGCGCGCGCGATCGTATTGGGCACCTCCTCGGGCGGCGGCTGGTCCTCGGCCAGGTGCCGGTAGGCGTTCTCGACCAGGATCACGGCGCCGTCCAGCAAGATGCCGAAGTCGATGGCGCCCATCGACAGCAAGTTCGCCGGCACGCCCGCGAAGTAAAGGCCGACGAAGGCCGTCAGCAGCGCCAGCGGCATGGTGACCGCGACCGCGATCGAGCCCGAGACCGCGCGCAGGAACAGCCACAGCACCAGGCTGACCAGGAAGGCCCCCTCGAGCATGTTGTGCGATACCGTCTTGAGCGTGGTGTCGACCAGCCTCGTGCGGTCGTAGAAGGGCACGATGCGCATCCCGGGCGGCAGCACCTGGCGGTTGATGCGATCGACGGTCTGGTGCACGCCGGTGAGAACGTCCTTGGGGTTCTCGCCGCGCCGGAGCAGCACCGTCCCCTCGACCGAATCGATGCTCTCGCCGCGCGCGACGGCGCCCCGGCGCGGGGTGTACGACTCGACGACCTTGGCGACGTTGCGCACCAGCACCGGCGTGCCCGCGGTGGCGCGCACCACGGTGTTCTCGATGTCCTTGCCGTTGCGCAGGTAGCCGCGCCCGCGCACCACGAACTCCGATTCGCCGTTCTGGAGATATCCGCCCGAGGTGGCGCCGTTCGACGCCGAGACGGCCTGGATCAGATCGCGCAGCGCCAGCCCGTTGTTGCGCAGCTGCGCCGGATCGGCGAGCACGTGGTACTCCTTCTGGAAGCCGCCGAAGCTGACCACGTCGGCCACGCCGGGCGTGCGCATGAGGTGCTTCGAGACCACCCAGTCCTGCCAGCTGCGCAGCTCGCTGGGGGTGTGGTGGTCGCTCTCCAGGGTGTACTGGTAGACCTGCCCGACCGGCGTGTCGTTGGGCCCCAGGTGCGGCGCGACGCCGTCGGGCACCTCGGCGTCGGGCAAGCGCTCGGACACCTGTTGCCGCGCGAAGTAGATGTCGACGTCGTCCTCGAAGGTCAGGATCACTTGCGACAGGCCGAACGAGGTGATCGAGCGCTGCACCAGCACGCGCGGCACGCCCACCAGCGCGCGCTCGATGGGGATGGTGACTTGCTTCTCGACCTCTTCGGCGGCCTGACCGGGGTAAAGGCCGATGACCATGACCTGGACGTTGGTGACGTCGGGGAAGGCTTCGATCTTGAGGTGCCCGAAGGTGAGGACACCGAAGACAATGAAAGCCGCGGTCGCGATCAGGGTGATGACCCGACGATGGACGGCGATATCGATGAGGCGCTCGAGCATGGGGGCGTTCGCCCCTTTGAGTAGCAACCGCCATGCCCGCGAAAGCCGAGCCAGATCCCGGTGTCCGACAACCGCGCCTGGAGGTTTCTTTCAGCTCCCCCTGCAAGAAACTTTCGGACCCGAGATCCGATCCCCTCTCCCGCGGTCCGCCGCGGGGGACGGGACCGGAGGGGGGAGAGCGGAGGTCGGCCGGACCTACAGGCCGTAGTCGGCGATCTTCTTGGCCACCGTCGGGTAGGACACGCCGAGCAGGCGCGCGACCTGGGTGCGGTTCCCACCCGTGAACAGCAGCAGGCGGGCGATGTACAGGCGCTCGAGCTCGGCCAGCGAGGGCGGCTGACCGGCGCCGTCGACCTCGGCGCTGAAGAACGCCGCCGCGCCCGCGCCGGCCGCCCCACCCGCCCCCACACCGGTGCGCGCCGGACCGCTGATCACGATGCAGGCGGGTTCGATCACCGTGCCGCTCGACAGGATCACCGCGCGCTCGATCAGGTTGCGCAGCTCGCGCACGTTGCCCGGATAATCGTAGTCGCGCAGGATGCGCTGGGCCTCGGGCCCGAGCCGCACGCCCGGCTTGCGCATGCGCGCGCCGAAGATCTGCAGGAAGTGCTCGCACAGCGGCGCGATGTCTTCGCGCCGGTCGCGCAGCGGCGGCACGCGGATATGGAACACGTCCAGCCGGTGATACAGGTCCAGGCGGAAAGACCCGCGCCGCACCTCCTCGGCCAGATCCTTGTTGGTGGCGGCGACCAGACGCAGGCTGACCGTGAGATCGCGGGTACCGCCCAGGCGGCGGAAGGTCATCTCCTCCAGCACCTTGAGCAGCTTGGCCTGGGTGCCCGCCGGCAGCTCGCCGATCTCGTCCAGGAACAGCGTGCCGCCGTCGGCCTCCTCGAACAGCCCGCGCTTCTGCGCCTTGGCGTCGGTGAACGCGCCGCGCTCGTAGCCGAACAGCTCGCTCTCCAGCAGGTTCTCCGGCACCGACGCGCAGTTGATCTCGACGAACGGCTCGTGCGAGCGCCCGGGCGTGCGCCGGTGGATGAGGTCGGCGATCAGCTCCTTGCCGGTGCCGGACTCGCCCTGAATCAGCACGGTGGTGTCGGTCGCCTCGGCGACCTTGTCGACCATCTCGATCACCTGGCGCATCCCCTGCGAGCTGCCTGCGACCAGATCGCCCATGGCGGCGCGCGCACGCCCCGCGAGCTGGCGCACCTGCGCGCGCAGCCGCTTGGCCTCCAGCGCCTTGCCCACGGTCACCACCAGCTCGGGCAGCTGCAGCGGCTTGGACAGGTAGTCGAAGGCGCCGATCTTCAGGGCTTGCACGGCGCTGGCGACGTCGGCGTAGGCGGTCGCGATCAGCACCAGCGTGTCGACGCCGCGCTCGCGCGACTCGCGTATGATCGCCTCCAGCACCACCACGCCGTCCATGTCGGGCAGGTGGCGGTCCAGGATCACGATGTCGCAGGGGTCGCGCTGCCAGGCCGCCAGCCCGGCGGCGCCGCTCGGCGCGCTGGTGACGTTGAACCCTTCGGCCGACAGCGCCTCCTCGGCCACGATGCGGAAGGTCTTCTCGTCGTCGATCACCAGCAGCGTTGGTTTCATCCATTCCTCTCGTTCGCGGCGGTGGCGCCGCCCGCCGGCGTCGCCGGCCGCGGCGCGTGCTCGCCGCGCACGACGCGCGGCAGCCGCACGCGAAACAGCGCGCCGCCCAGCGCCGACGGCCCGGGCGCCGCCTCCAGCGTGCCGCCGTGCGCCTCGACGTAGCGCTGCGAGGTCGGCAGCCCCAGCCCGGTGCCGTTCGGCTTGGTGGTGAAGAAGGGCTCGAACAGGTGCTTGCGCACTTCCTCGGCCAGCCCGGGGCCGTCGTCGGCGACCTCGATCACCACATCGCCGCCGTCGACCGCGCCGCTGACCCGCACCTGCCGGCTGGCCTCGACGGCGTTCTTGATCAGGTTGACCAGCACACCCTTCATCTTGTGGCTGTCGCAGTACAAAGGCAGCTCGGGCGGGGTCTCGACGGTCACCGTGGTGCCGCGGTCCTGGGTCAGGTCGGCCAGCAGCAGGCGCGCCTCCTGGATCACCGGCACCAGGTCGGCGCTGCCGAGCTCGACGCGCGGCGAGCGCGAGAATGACAGCAGCGAGTCGACCACGTCACGCAGGCGGGCGATCTCACCCGCCACCTGCGGTCGCAGCCGCGCCACGCGGTTGACGTTGCCGGGGTCCTCGACGATCAGCTCGACCGCCATGCCCAGGCCGTTGAGGGTGTTCTTGATCTCGTGCGCTATCGCCGCCGAGGTCTTGCCCATGGCGGCGAAGCGCTCGGCGTCGACCAGGGCCTCTTGCGTCGCCACCAGCTTCTGCGTGCGGTCGCGCACCCGGTGCTCCAGCATCGCCGCCGCCTCGCGCAGCTCGTCGTCGCGCTGGCGGATCGCGGTCTCCATGTGCTCGAAGGCGGCGACCAGCGCGCGCACCTCTTCGGTGCGACCGGGAAACGGCGGGCGCACCGATGGCAGGCGTTCGCCGCGCGCGATGCGGATCGCGCTTTCGCCCAGCGCGTGCAGCGGGCGGGTGAGGTAGGCCGACAAGGTCAGCCCGGCGATCGCCGCCAGCAAGAAGCCGAACAGGAGAATCCCCGCCAGCGTTCCCACCTGCTGGTGCAAGTTTGCGTTGAGCGCGCTCCACGGCCAGGAGAAGACGACGGCGAACGGGGTGGCGGCGCGCACCGGCGAGTAGGCGAACAGCGCCTCCTGGCCGCTGGCATCACCGGTCAGCGTGCCGGTGGCGCCGGTGGCGGCCAGCTGGATGGCGCGCTCCCAGTCCGACCCCGACGACGCCAGCGCGCGGCCCGGCGGATAAATGATGCGGCCGTTCTCGTCGACCAGCATCGCGTCGGTGCTGCGGGGCAAGTTGTCGTGCAGCGCGGGCGTGATCAGGTTGGCCTCGCCGAGCGCGATCATCCCCACCAGCGCGCCGGTGAAGCGACCCTCGCGCACGATGGGCTGGATGATCTTGATGGTGCGTCCGATGTCGGGCTCGTCGGTGGCGCGGAAGATCGTGTGAAAAGTCGGGTAAAAAGTCGGGTGAAAAGTCGGGCCACCCGGGACATTCGGGACTCCCGGGACATCCGGGCGAACCTTGCCGGCCTGCCGCCCCGCGCGCGCCTCCTGAAACCAGGGGCGGTCGCCGAAGCTCTGCCGCCGAAATTCGGGCCGGTCGGGGACCGAGCCGAGGCAGGCGCCATCCGCCGAAAGCAACAACACGGCCGTGTTGTAGAGGACCGAGTTCTGATGCGCACCCGACAGCAGCTGTTGCTCGGGTAGCAGGTTGTCGTCGCCCAGGTTGACCTGCGGCGACATCGCCAGCCGCTTGAGCTCGTCTTCGAGGATCTCGAAGTTGTCGCGCAGCGCGAACGCTCGGTTCTCGGCAAACAACTGGTACTCGGTCGTCAGCTCGTGGCGCATGTTGCGCGCCGATTGGTAGATCGCCGTCCCGCCGGCCAACCCGATGGCCAGCACCAGGAGGATCGACAAGAACAGCGATAGCTCGGTGCGAAGGGTCAGGCTTTCAAGCTAACACGGCCCCTGCTTGCCCGCCCTGGGCCGGGGGTTCGCCAAGTTACTGAAAACGCGCGACGTCGAAATCTGACCGCAACAACTTGCCGCTAGATTGGTCGGCAAATCAGGCAAGAAAGGCGCAAGCGATGATGTCAGGTATCGCCAGGGGTCTGCGGTTCTCCGGCAGGGACACGGCCCTGGGCTTCGCGGTCAAGGTGATCAGCGTGGGCCTGTTCGCCGGCCTGGTGCTCACCTATTGCAACATGCTGATCGACGCCTGCATGGCCGGGCTCCGCTAGACCAGCCCGCGGCTGCGATCGCAAGAATCTGGAATTTATTGGCGATCGCGCGTTAACTCAGGCGGTGCGCTCGCGCCGCGGACACGCCTTTTTGCCAGCCCTGGTCGGGGTGCTGTCTGCGCTGGCGGGCGGCGGTTGTGGGTCGCGCGCCGGCGCCGGTGGCAACCCGGACGCCATCGCGATCGTCGACGATGACGCCGCCTTCAACCAGCGTGGTTCCCTCGACGCCGGCGAGCTCGCGTCCCGCGACGCGCCCGCAGGGGACGGATCCCCCGCGGACGCTGGCGCGCGCGACGGCGGCGGCATCGACCTGGTCGTGAAGGTCGACGCGCCGGTGCGGCAGTGCAGCGCGCCAGCCGTGCGCTGCAACGGCAAGGCCCCGGAGAGCTGCAGCGCCGACGGCGACTGGCAGTCGAAGGGCACCGCCTGCCAGTACGTGTGCGTCGCCGGACTTTGCACCGGAGAGTGCCTGCCCGGCGCCTATCAGTGCCTGGGCGCCACCCGCCAGCGCTGCGACGGCGACGGCAAGTGGATGGACAACCTGGCCTGTCCCTTCATATGCAGCGGCGGCGACTGCGCCGGGGTGTGTATCCCGGCGCGGAGCCGCTGCCTGGCGGGCGATCTCCAGACCTGCTCGGCCACGGGAGAGTGGCAGAGCGTGGGCACGGCGTCGCGCGAGCTGCTGGCCAACCCCGGCTTCGACGGCCCCGACCTGATCTGGGAAAACGCCGGCATCCCCGTCATCTATCTGGCCAACGGCAGCGGCGCCAGCAACACGCCCGACGTGGTCGCGCAGTCGCCCAGCAACCTGGCCTGGTTCGGCGGGGTGAGCCGCCAGGAAAACCTGCTTTCGCAGAGAGTGACCATCCCCGCCAACGCCGCCTCGGTGACCCTCAGCTTCTCCTACGCCATCATCACCGCCGAGACCAGCGACGACGAGAACGACGTCTTCGACATCTCCATGGTGACCGCCGGCGGCGAGGTGGTGCCCCTGGCCCACCTGAGCGACAACAACGCCAGCGGCGACTGGATCCTGTTCAAGGCGGCCGTTCCCCCGTCGCTGTTCGGCCAGACCGTGACCCTGGAGCTGCGCGGCCTGACCAACGCCACATTGGTCACGTCGTTTTACATCGACACGCTCTCGCTGCTGGCGGTGGCCTGCCCGTAGGTGGCGTCTCGCAAGGCCTGCCCTCTCCCCGGCCCTCTCCCGCGGACGGGCGAGGGTGACGCGTTCTTCAGCGTTACGGTGGATTCAGCGCCTCTACTCCCCGCACCGGCGCCCACACGGACGGTCATTCGAGGGAGGGAGGCCCGTAGAGCAGAGCCGCTGAATCACCGCCCCCGTTGAAAGACGCGTCACCCTCGCCCGTCCGCGGGAGAGGGCCGGGGAGAGGGCAGGCCTTGCGAGACGCGACGCTCGCGCCCCTCCCCTACCGCCGCCCCAAGGCAAAGAGCAGCTGCGCGCGCGCCGTCGCCAGGCGGTACTCTGCGCCGACCTTCTGCGCCGCGGACGAGACCGCCGCCAGCTGAGCGTCGCCGAGCTCGATGGCGTTGCCGGCGCCGGCCTGGTAGCGGCCCTCGGCCAGGGTCAAGCGTTCGCGCGTGGCCGCCAGGACCTCGCCGGACGCGCTGACGGCTTCTTGCGCGGCGCGCACGCCCAGCTGCGCCTGTTCGACCGCGACCCAGATCTGTTGCTCGAGAGCGTCGCGGCGCGCCCGCAGGCTGGCCAGCAGCGCGTCGGCCTCGCGGATCTCGGCGCTGGTGGCCAGGCCCTGCAAGAAGGACCATTCCAGGCGCACGCCGCCGAAGTAGTTCCAGGCCAGCTGGCTGGCGTTGTAGGCGCGCCGGTTGGCGGCCGAGGTGAGCCCGATCCCGGAGGTGCGGGTCAGATCGGTGCCCTGGTCGGAAGCGCCGGCGATCAGGCTCAAGGTGGGACCGTAACCGGCGCGCGCCGCGCGCCGCGCCAGCTGCTGGCCCGCGATCTGGGCGTCCAGCGCCGCGCGCTCGGGGCGGGCACGCAGCGCCTCGTCGACCAGCGTGGCCACCGGTTGCGTCTCGGCGTCGACGGCGGCGAAGCTCTCGTCGCCGACGTCGTAGTCGATGGGGCCGGCCACGCCCATGGCCTGGTTCAGCTCGGCGCGCGCGGAGGCGTAGGCGTTCTCGGCGTCGATCAGCTGCACGCGCGCGTTGGCGCGGCCGGCGCGCGCCTGCGCGAGATCGATCGCCGGCCGCGCCCCGGCGGTGACGAAGCCATCGACCTGCGCCAGGTGGCGCTCCTGGTTGGCCAGCGCCTCGCGCGCGACGGCGACCAGGGTCTTGTGCGCGCGCGCCCGGAAATAGGCGGCGCGCGCGTCCAGCACCGCCCGCAGCCGCGCCGCGCCCGCGTCGAACGCCAGGCCGCGCGCGCTGGCCTCGGCGGCGTGCCAGCGGTTGCGGGTCTGCCCGAAGTCCCACAACACCCAGCTGCCGGTCACGCCCAGGTCGAACCAGTTGTAAGTGCCGGTCGCGTTCAGCACGTTGGTGGCGCTGCCCGGCTTGTGCTCTCGGTTGCCGGTGGTGCGCTGGTACTCGGCCTGCAGCTTCACCTCGGGCAGCAGCGGCGCGCGCGCCCGGTCGGCGCGCGCCTCGCCGGCGGTGGCGTCGGCGTGCGACTGGTGCACCAGCGGCTGGTTACTCTCGGCGGCGCGCACGACCTCGTCGAGGGTCAGCGTGCGCCCTTCGACCACCAGCAGCAGGACCAGCGCGGCGCCGCTCATCATTCCCAGCGCAGCGCCACGATCGGATCCATCCGCGACGCCTTGTGCGCCGGGTACAGGCCGAAAACCAAACCGACCAGCGCGCTGAAACCGACGGCGACCGCGATGACGTCGGCGCGCACCAGCATCGGCCAGCCGAAGCGGGCCGCCAGGCGGTCGGCGGCCAGCAGGCCCAGGCTGACTCCGACGATGCCGCCCATCACCGACAGCGCCAGCGACTCCATCAGGAACTGCGCCAGGATCTGGCGCGGCTTGGCGCCCACCGCGACGCGCACGCCGATCTCACGCGTCCGCTCGGTCACGCTGACCAGCATGATGTTCATGATGCCGATGCCGCCCACCAGCAGCGAGACCGCGGCGATGCTGGCCAGCAGCAGGGTCAGCGCCTGCGTGCTCTCTTCCTTGCGGCTGGCGGTCTCGGTCAGGTTCTTGACCGTGAAGTCGTCGTCGGCGCCGGGCGCGATGTTGTGGCGATCGCGCAGCAGCGCCGCGATCCGGCCGGCGACCGCGGCGGTGACGTCGTCGGAGGTCACCTCCACCAGGATGGTGCCGGCGATGTAGCTCTGCAGGCCGCCCTGGATCTTGGCCAGGAACGTCGACACCGGCACGTAGACCACGTCGTCGTAGTCGCTGCCGCCCGCCGATTGCCCCTTGCGCTCGGCGACGCCCACCACCTGGAAGGGGACGTTCTGGATGCGCACCACCTGACCGACCGGGTCGACACTGGCGCCGAACAGACGCTCGGCGACGGTCTGCCCCAGCACGGCGGTCTTGGCGCCGGCGTCGACCTCTTCGGCGCTGAGGGGCGCGCCCAGGCGCACCGGCCAGTTGCGGATCTCGAAGAACTCGGGCGTGGTACCGGTGATCAGCGTGGCCCAGTTGCGGTCCTCGCTGACCACCTGCCCGGTGGCGTGCAGGCGGGGCGCGACGAAGCGCACGCCCGGGACCTCGGCGCGGATCGCCTTCATGTCGTCCCAGGTCAGCGTCGGCAGCGAACCGGCGCCCGCCTTGACCCCGCCGGCCGTCCTGGCCCCCGAAGACACGATCAGCACGTTGGTGCCCATCGATGTGAAGGCCTGCTCGACGCGCGCCCTGGCGCCCTCGCCGATGGCCACCATCGCGATGACCGCGGCCACGCCGATGATGATGCCGAGCGCGGTCAGGAACGAGCGCAGTCCGTTGCGCCGCAGGGCGCGCAGGGCGATGCGCAGGGTCTCCCAGGGCCTCATGCCCCGCCTCGTTCGCGGCTGGCGCCGCCGGGTCCGATCAGCCCGGGCCCGGGGATCGCCGCGGGCAGACCGGGCAATCCCGCGCTGTCGGTGCAGATGAGCCCGTCCTTGAAGACCACCACCCGTTCGGCGCAGGCGGCGATGTCGGGCTCGTGGGTGACCAGCACGATGGTGATCCCCTCGGCGCCCAGCGCGCGCAGCAGCGCCATCATCTCGGCGCTGGCCGTCGAGTCCAGATTACCGGTCGGCTCGTCGGCCAGGATCAGCTTGGGCCGGCCCACCAGCGCGCGCGCGATCGCCACCCGCTGCTGCTGCCCGCCCGAAAGCTGGTTGGGGTGGTGGTGCAGCCGATCCCCCAGCCCGACCCGATCCAGCGCCTCGCGCGCGCGGCGGCGCCGCTCGGCCGCGCGCACGCCGGCGTAGACCAGCGGCAGCTCGACGTTCTCCAGCGCCGTGGTGCGGGTGAGCAGATTGAAGCTCTGGAACACGAAGCCGAGCTCGCGGTTGCGCAACTCGGCCAGCGCCTCGCGACCCAGGCGCGCGACCTCGACGCCGTCCAGGCGGTAGCTGCCGCTCGACGGTCGGTCCAGGCAGCCGATGATGTTCATCAGCGTGGACTTGCCCGACCCGGAGGCGCCCATGATGGCCAGGAACTCGCCGCGCGCCACCGACAGCGAGACCCCGCGCAGCGCGCGCACCGCGATCTCGTCCAGGTGGTAGCTCTTCACGATGTCGCGGAGCTCGATCAGCGGCGGCGCGGCGGGGTCGGCAGGCATGGCGATGGGCGCGACCTCAGAACAGCGGCTTCGACGACGCCTGCGCCTGCGCCTGCGCGCGGCCTTTCCTGGATTCGGCGCGGTCGGCGCGCGATATGGCGTCGGTGATCACCACGTCACCCGCGTTCAGCGCGGCCGACTCGACCTCGACGCGGCTGCCGTCGACCACGCCCACCGAGACCGGCACCTCTACCAGCGCGCCGTCGCGGAGCACCCAGACGCTGCGCGCCACCGGCGCGCCCGCCCCTGGCCCTCCGCTGGTGACCGCCGCGGCCTTGGCGGCGCGCTTGGCCGCCTTCTTGTCGGCGTGCGTCTGCGCCGACTCACCGCCTGCCGCGGCGGCCCCGGGCGCGGCGGCGGTAGTCAACAGCTCGGGCGGCGGCCGGAAGCGCAACGCCGCCGTCGGCACGCGCAGCACGTCCTGGCGCTCGGCGTAGACGAACGTGACGTTGGCGGTCATGCCCGGCTTGAGCTCGAGCGCGTCGTTGTCGACCTCGACGACGGCGTCGTAGGTGACCACGTTCTGCAGCGTCTGGGGCGCGTCGCGGATCTGACGGATGACGCCCTGGAACCGCTTGTGCGGATAGGCGTCGACCGCGAACGATGCCGGCATGCCGGGCGCCAGCTTGCCGACGTCCGCCTCCGACACCGCGGCGTGCACCTGCATCTTGCGCAGGTCCTCGGCGATGGTGAACAGGGTCGGCGCTTGCAACGACGCCGCCACCGTCTGCCCCACATCGACGTTACGCGAGATCACCGTGCCGTTGATCGGCGACACGATGGTGGTGTAGCCGAGGTTGACCTCGGCCTGGTTCTGCCCGGCGCGCGCCTGCGCCAGCTCGCCGACCGCGGCGGCGACCGCGGCGGTCGCGGCGGCCGCCTCGGCGGCGCGCGCGTCCATCTCGGCCTGCGAGATCAACTTCTTGCCGCTGAGCTCGCTGGCGCGCGCCAGCTCTTTCTGGGCGTGCACCTGCTTGGCCCGGGCCTGGGCCAGGTTGGCCTGCGCCGCTTGCCGGTTGGCCCTGGCTTGTTCGAGCGCGGCCGCGAACAGCCGCGGGTCGAGGCGGGCGATGACCTGACCCTGCTTCACCTTCGATCCGAAGTCGGCCGACAGCTCCTGGATGCGTCCCGAAACCTGGCTGCCGACCTGCACGGTGACCATCGCCGACAGCGAGCCGGTGGCGGTGACCTTGCCGACGATCGTGCCGCGGTCGACGGTCGTCTTCTCCAGATGGTAGGCCGACTTGTCTTTCTTGCCCACCGTGCCGATCGCGGAGATGCCGCCGCCCACGCCCAGGGCGGCGACCGCGCCGATCATCATCCCGATGGTTCTGGTCATCGACCTCACCCTCCATCTCGAAGGAAACTGGAAGCTGCGGAAAAGCTAAGGCCGATCCGAAGCTGGTCCAGTGCGCCGATCGCCCGGACAGTGCCTGGGCCCTGGACACCCGCCCAGGAAGGACCACATTGACGCAGGCGGCGGGCAGCGAGGGACGGGCCAGCCGGGCTGCGGCGGCGGCTCCGGCCACGCGCTGTCAGAAGTCGACGGCCCGGAGGCGGCCAGGCCGCCCCACAACGCTCAGTAGCTGTCGCGGATGGTCCGCGCGATCACCTTCAGGGGCGGGCCCTTCCACGCTAGATTGATCGACTCGCCCGGCAGCAGGTCGAAGTAGTTGTCCGAGAACATCTGCTCGCGCTCCGGCGGTGCCGGGTCGGCGATCAGATACACGTCGCGCGCCAGCCGTCGCGCCGATACCCGCACGTCCATCGACCGGCCCGCCGGGTCGGGGGTGACCAGCACCGACAGCTCGGGATCGGGCAGCGCCAGGTCCTTGGTCTTCAGGAAGTAGAACAGGGAGCGCGCCAGACGCCCAACCCCCGCGCCGCCCCACAGCTCGACCGCCAGCAGCACCCGCGCGGGGTCGGCGTTGCCGCGCAGCAACTCGGCCCGCGCGATCGAGAAGATCACCGCGCTGCTGTTCGCCGCCAGCTTGACGTCGCTCTCCGTGCGCCTGAGCTCGCGCCCCTCGAAGTCGAGCAGCCGCGCCACCAGATGTCCCGGCGTGTCGGCGCGCAGGTCAGACACGCCGTGAACCCGGATGTCACCGCCCTCCTCGACCGTGCTGAGCAGGATCGGCGCAAAGAAACGCCGGGCCGCGTAGTGCAGCGCTTTCCAGCGGCCGAAGTAGTCGATGCCGGCCCAGGACGCCACCGGCCAGCAGTCGTCGAGCTGCCAGTACAGGCTGCCCTGGTTGTAGGGCATGCGCCGCCGGTGCGCCTCGGCGGCGTACTGGATCACGCGCGCCTGCAGCACCTGGCTGACGTAGAGGAACGACGCGAAGTCCCTGGGCTTGCGGAAGTCCCGGTCCATGTACGTGCGCACCAACGCGTTTCCGCGCGGGTGGCGCTGGTGCGCCAGCATGACCGGCGACGAGATGTCGTAGTCGGCGGGCGTCGCGTAGCGCGCCACGCTGGCGAGCTCGGGGAAGGACTGGAACCCGTACTCGCTCATGAAGCGCGAGGTGTGGGGGCCGTAGTCGGTGTACGGCGCCTCGGCGTGCCAGACGCCCCAGTAGTGCATGTCGCCAAAGCCGAGCTTGTTGGCCGGCACGTTGTCGTCGTTGGCGCTGGGCGAGCTGCGCGTGTAAAAGCGCTGCGGGTCGTGCTCCGCGATCACCTTGGGCAGGACCTCGTGGAACACCTTGGTGTAGGCGCGCCAGATCTTGTCCTGCGCCGCCTTGTTGAGATGGAACTTGTCCTGCCAACCCCAGTCCCGCCAGGCCGCCTCGATCTCGTTGTTGCCGGCCCACAGCGCCAGGCTGGGGTGGTTGCGCAGGCGGCGCACGTTCTCGATCGCCTCCTGGCGCACGTTCTCGATGAAGGGAGCGTCGCCCGGGTACATGCTGCAGGCGAACATGAAGTCCTGCCAGACCAGGATGCCCAGCTCGTCGCACAGCTCGTAGAAGCGATCGTCCTCGTAGATGCCGCCACCCCATACCCGCAGCATGTTCATGTGCGCATCGGCGGCCGAGCGCAGCAGCCACCGGTAGCGGTCGGGCGTGACCCGGCTGAGGAAGCTGTCCGAGGGGATGTAGTTGGCCCCCTTCATGAACACCGGCGCGCCGTTGACCTCGATGGTGAAGCTCTTGCCGTCCTTGTCGGGCGAGTGGATGACTTGAAGACTGCGCAGGCCGACGCGCACCGCGCGCGCGTCGCGCGGAACCCCGTCGACCACCAGGCTGGCGTCCACCGTGTAAAGGTGCGCCGGCCCGAGACCGTTCGGCCACCAGCGCTGCGGGCGATCGATGGCCACCTCGGTCTCGATCAAGTTGCGTCCGGTCTTGAGCGCCGCCGTGACCCCGCCCAGCGGCACGCCGCCGGCCAGCGCCAGCGCGATCTCCGCGCGCCCGCCGTGCGACGCCACCACCGTGGTGCGAATCTGGAGGGTCGCGCGCGCTTCGGTGAGGCCGGTCTGCACCACCTGCACGTCGTCGATGCGCGCGTCGTCCCAGGCCTCGAGGCGCACCGGCCGCCAGATGCCGCTGGTGACGAAGCGCGGCCCCCAGTCCCAGCCGTAGTGGTAGGGCGCCTTGCGGGTGAACATGCTCACCATCGGGGTCGCCTGGTCGTTGGCCGCTGGCAGCACGTAGCCCAGGCGATCGTAGGCCGCCTTGACGTGGGTGATGGGCGAGCGGAAGCGCACCAGCAGCGTGTTCTCGCCCTTCCTGAGGTGCGGCTTCACCGCCACCCGCCAGGAGCGGAACATGTTGTCGGCGGTCAGCACCGACGCGCCGTTGACGAACACCTCGGCGTAGGTGTCCAGACCCCGGAAGTCGAGCTCGATGCGCTCGCGCGACAGCAGGCCCTCGTCGACCGAGAACGTCGTGAAGTACTCCCAGTCGAGCTTGTCGATCCACTGCTGATCCTTCTCGTTGGTGGCGTAGAAGGGATCGGCGATCTTGCCGTTGGCCAGCAGATCCGTATGCACGCAGCCCGGCACCGTCGCCGGCAGCCAGCCGTCCCCGTCCGGGGCCGGGCCCTGCGCCGTCGGCGGCTTCTTGCCCGACGCCGCCTGCCGAAACATCCAGGGCCCGCGCAGCTCCAGCGACGCGCGCCGCCCGCTGGACCAGCCACCGGCGCCGTCGTCAGCAGCGCGCGCCGACCCGGCCGCCACGGCGTGCCCGGCGGAGCCCACCCCTGGCGGCACGCCGAGGCTGATCCCCATCACGACCCCGGCTGCCAGCAACGGCGAACGCATCTGTGGAACCCCGTCCTATCGGTGCTCGTCGGCACTCGTCGCAGAATGGCAGAACCTGCGTCGAGGATCCACGTCCCCGGCCGCCAGGGTCAATCGTAGGTGCATTCCATTTGACGACCGCCGACCCGAGGCGCTAGGTTTGCCCCGACTCACCCGGGCGTTTAACTCAGCGGAAGAGTGCCACCTTCACACGGTGGAAGTCGAAGGTTCAATCCCTTCAACGCCCACAGGCAAGTGCCCAAAATCACCGGGCCTTCGTTTTTTGTCTCCGCGCCGCCGCCTGTATTTGCCCCACGCCGTCGGCGGCAACGACGCCTGGAGCCGCTACCCCACCGACGCGCGGATTGTTCCTACTGCTCGAAGCAGAGCAGAGCCAGATAGGTCGAACAACTCTGAAGCGTCTGGGCGACCCATCCTGGACCTGCGGTGTCCGTTCGACCGACGGTCGCCGTGATTCCGACATATTCCGTCCAGTCGGCGCAGGTGGCGTCGCTGGCCGTTCCGTCGAGCAACGTCCCGGTCCAGAAGAGGGCGCGGACGCCCGCGCCGGCGTCCGGCGCATCCACGATCGGAACCAACGGGCCCTGCGTGATGGCGGCACGGCTCTCGAACAGCTTCGTCTGCTGATCGAGGCGGTACCAGGGCCCCACGTCGGCGAGCCGGTCGATGGCGTTCATCGACGAGCTGGAGAGCCACGCTCGCCACTGCCCGCCGCCATGCATCGCGCCGGCGGTCGTGCACTCCGCGTCCGCCACGTCCAGGCCCGTCTTCGCGGCGCTGGAATCCTGAATCTTCCCGAGAGCCCCGTTCAGGAGGTGGAACACCCGCTTGCGGACGGTCTGGACCTCGGAGCCGGCCTCGACGGGCGCGCCACCCGCGCCGTCCGGAGAGGTCGCGTCATCGGGTCGCTCTGAAGGGTCGCCCTCGATTGCCGCGTCGGCGATCGGCCGGCACGTGCACGCGTTCGGCACGGGCTCGTACCCCTCGATGCAGTCCGGATAGCATTGTCGGGATTGGCAGCTCACTGCCGCGAGCGCTGCGACCAGCGAGCCGACGGCGATGAGAGTCGGTCGCGTCGCAGCGGCGCGCCGTGGCTGCTCGGTTCGAGATGTCCGCATCGAGACCGTCCCTCCGGATCCATGTGAATCCTAAACCCCCGAGGCCTCCCAGGTGAAGCCCGTCATCGGCGCATAGTTGGCGGTCACGCGAGATGGGCATGGATCGCAAGACGGTCGGGCGGTACCGGCGGAGGTGCAGGGACTGGATCGGCCAGTGACGCCGGTGACCGGCGAGATCGCGGGTGCGGTGGGACGGCGGGTACAGAGACGGCCAGTGCCGACACGGTCGGAGGCGTGGCGGGCGCCCGACGGACGCCGCGCTCAGATCAGCGGGTAGTTCGCGGGCGAGAGACGCGCGATCGGCGCCGGCGTCAACTGGGTTCATGGCGCCCGGCGAACCAGGTCTTGAGCTCGCCGATGAGATGGTCGCGGAACAACGAGACGCGCGCCGGCAGGTGCTTGAGCGGGGGCGTGACCACGTAGAGCGCGCCGCTCCGGACGGCGTACGACGGCAGAACGCGGACCAGCGGGCCGGGCGCATCGTCCGACTCGGCCACGAGGTCCGGCAAAAGGCCGAGGCCCACGCCGGCGCGCACCAGACCGAGCGCGAACATCATGTCGTCCACGACCACCGGCCCGGCGACGGTGACCTGCTCCGGTCCGCGCGGGCCGCTGAGCCGCCAGGGGAACAGCCCGGTCGTTTGCCGGTACAGGACGCAGCTGTGGCTGGCCAGGTCGGAGAAACGTCTCGGGTGACCTCGCCGCTCGAGATAGGAGGGGGCGGCGTAGATGCCGAGATCGGTCCTGCTGATCTTGTGCGCCACCAGGGTCGAGTCCTCCAGCGTGCCGGCGCGCAACGCCAGGTCGAACCCCTCGTCGACCAGGTTGACGCGCCGAGCGGTGATGACGAACTCGATCTCCACCTGCGGGTAGCGCGCCAGGAAGCGCGCCGTGATCGCGGACAGCTCACCCTGGCCCAGGTCTCCCGCGGCCGAGATCCGGATCTTCCCCCGGGGGGACTGTCCCATGTCGACGACCGCGCTGTTGGCCGCGTCGATGCCCGCGATCGCGCTGCGCACTTGCTTGAAGTAGTGCTCGCCCGCCGGCGTGAGGCTGAGCCTGCGCGTGGTGCGCTGGAGCAGGCGAACGCCCAGCGACGCCTCCAGGCGGGCGACCGCGCGGCTGACCGAGGAGGTCGGCACGCCGAGCGCCTGGGCCGCGGCGGTGAAGCTGGAGGCTTCGACCACCTTCACGAAGGTGACGGTGAGGTTCAGATCGATTGTTGTCATGACAGCAATAAAGAAATGCAGTTTCTCAGTCTAATCCGATTGTGACCGACCGACTATCTTGGTTGCACTTCCCAGGAGGAACCGGTCATGAAAAATTACTCGTCGAAACTCGCGCTCGCGGCTCGTCTGATTCTCGGTCTGGTGTTCTTCGTCTTCGGCCTCAACGGATTCTTGCATTTTATCCCGCAACCGCCCGCGCCACCGGCGGCCGCCGCCTTCGCCGGGGCGCTGTTTGCCAGCGGCTACTTCTTCCCCCTGCTCAAGTCGATCGAGGTCCTGGCGGGGGCGCTGCTGCTGGCCGGTCTCTTCGTTCCGCTGGCCCTCACCGCCCTGGCGCCGATCATCGTCAACATCGCCGCCTTTCATCTGTTCCTGGCCCCGGGCAACTACGTCGTCGTCGGTCTGATCCTGTCGGCGGAGATCTACCTCGGCTGGGCCTACCGTGCCGCCTTCGCCCCGATGCTGGCCATGCGCAGTCGCCCCCACGCCGCAGGCGCGGTCGCGTCGCCGCAAGGGTCCCCGGACGGGAGGCTGGGCAGCGTCTCACATGCCTAGACCTGGAGCGGGCTCGTGGGGCATCGTGCACGTCGCCTGGTAAGGCAAATCCCCGAGAGGCCGGAACGCCGGTGCGGATCACCGCGTCGTCACCCGGAAAAAGATCGCGGGCGTGTCGAGAACCGCGGCCCGGCTCCGACCAGGGGGCAAGGGCGCCCCGCGGTGGGGAACCCAGGAAAGATGAGGTAAGGAGTCGACCATGAAATACATTCTGATGATGAACCACCCCGGCAAGGGCCCCTACGAGGTCATGAGCTGGCCCGAGGAGGACCTGAAGCGGCACATCGGGTTCATGAAGACATTCGCCCGGAAGCTGGCGGCCGCCGGCGAGCTGGTCATGGCGGAGGGGCTCGGAACCCCGGACCAGGCCAAGCTGATCCGCGCAGGCAAGGATGGTCAGCCCATCACCGACGGCGTGTTCCCCGAGTCCAAGGAGTTCCTGGTCGGGTTCTGGATCGTCGACGTCGAGACCACCGAGCGTGCCATCGCCATCGCGACCGAGGCGTCGGCGGCGCCAGGCCGTGGCGGCAAACCGATGAGCATCCCCATCGAGATGCGCCAGGTGATGAGCACGCCGCCCGTCGAACCCTGAACTGACGATGGTCCCCACTCCGGGCGGCGCAGACGCGCGGGGCTCGTCCCCGCTGCCCCCGCACCTGTGGCGCGAGCTGGCGCCGCAGGTGCTGGGGGTGATGGTGCGCCGGTACCGGGATTTCGCCGCCTGCGAGGACGCGGTGCAGGAGGCGCTGATCGCCGCCGCCGCGCAGTGGCCGCGCGAGGGTGTCCCCGACAACCCGCGCGGGTGGCTGATTCACGTGGCCATCCGGCGCCTCACGGATCACGTGCGCGCCGAGAGCGCCCGACGTCACCGCGAATCGTTGACGGTCAGCCTGGTGCCGCCCGACGAGCAGATCGCGATGGCGGCCGACAGCGACGGCGCCCGCGGTCATGAACGCGAGCACGACGACACGCTGGACCTGCTGTTCATGTGCTGCCACCCGGCGCTGTCGCCAGCGTCGGCAATCGCCCTCACCTTGCGGGCGGTGGGCGGTCTGACCACCGCCGAGATCGCCAGGGCGTTCCTGGTACCCGAGGCGACCATGGCGCAACGGATCAGCCGCGCCAAGCAGAGCATCGAGGTGGCAGGGCGGCAGTTCGAAATGCCGGCGGGCGAGGCGCTGGCGGCGCGGCTGGGGTCCGTGAACCACGTCCTTTACCTGATCTTCAGCGAGGGCTATTCCGCCAGCACCGGCAGCGCGCTGATCCGCACCGATCTATCGAGTGAAGCCATCCGCCTGACCCGCCTGTTGCGGCGGCTGGTACCGGACAGCGCCGAGGTGGCAGGGCTGCTGGCGCTGATGTTGCTGACCGACGCGCGACGGGTGGCGCGGACGGATGCCGAGGGGGGGATCGTGCCGCTGGACGAGCAGGATCGCACCCTGTGGGACCAGGCCCGGATCGCCGAGGGCGTGGCGTTGATCAGCCAGACGCTGCCGCTTGGCCGCGTGGGGCCGTATCAGCTGCAGGCGGCCATCGCCGCCCTGCATGACGAGGCGGCGACCGCCGACGCTACCGACTGGCGCCAGATCCTGGCCCTCTACCAGGTGCTGCGTGCGATCTCGCCGAACCCCATGGTGGCCTTGAATCACGCGGTGGCGACGGCCATGGTCGACGGTCCGGCCGCCGGGCTGGCCGAGCTGGATGGGTTGACCGCCGACGCCCGGCTGGCGAATCACCACCGCCTGGAGTCCGTTCGCGGGCACCTGCTGGAACGGGCCGGGGATCGCGCCGGCGCCATCGCGTGCTACCGGCGGGCCGCCGATCGCACCACCAGCGCGGCCGAGCGCGACTATCTGCTGCTGCGGGCGGCGCGCCTGGAGGAATCGAGCGAACCGACCGCTAAATAATTCGTTGGCCGATGTCGAGAACCGCGGGTCGGCTCCGACCCTGTGGTGAAAGGGCGCCGATGGACGGCACCCCCCACCTGAACAGAGAGGGAGCCCATGACCAGCACCGATGTGATGCAGCCCGCCAACCGTCAGTTCCACCTCGCCGGCGACCTGGCCGCCAGCACCAGCAGCGCGACCAGCCAGCCGCGCCGCCTGCGCAGCGTGGGCGCAGTGGCCGCTGGCCTGGTGGGGATCTTCGCCGTCACCACGGCCGTCGATGCGGTGATGCACGCGACCCGCGTGTTTCCCCCTCTCGGTTCCCCTCCGATGTCCGACGCTTTGTTCCTGCTGGCGTTCGCGTACAGGTTCGTGATCGACGTCGCGGGAAGCTGGCTGGCCGCCCGTCTAGCACCCCGCCGTCCGATGCGCCACGCCATGGTGCTGGGAGCGATCGGCACCGTGCTCAGCATAGCCGGTGCCGTGGCGATGTGGGACGCCAGCCGCGCCTGGTATCCGCTGGCGCTGGCGGGCAGTGCGTTTCCGTGCGCCTGGTTGGGCGGCCGGCTGGTTCGGCGGCGTGCCTCACCCGCCTAGCTTGG